>JBARRT010000001.1:0-35728 GCA_049644365.1 Candidatus Acidiferrum sp.
GAAAAGACTTGCGTGAGCGGAAGGCAGAAATGGAAATGGCGCGAGGAGGGAAGGCCGTGATTTGCGAGTGGCAAACACGCGGGAGAATAGCACAAAAGTACACTGCGTGTCAATTACTTTCTTGTTATCGTCCGAATGGATCCGCAAGACGCTGAAATTGCTGGCGGTTAAAGCCGAAGTCAAATTTCCAACCTTGCGTAGCCAACCCCGAAAGGTGGGTCGCCGGCACAAAATTGTACCAGGAGGGTGGTGGGTAGAAACTTGCATGGGAAGAGGCTACCCGTCCTTTGGAACAGTAACCCGCAAGCGAACGAGAGACCGGAGTTCTATTGCGTCACATCGAAATGGGCCGATAGCTTGGAAGCTATCGGAACCATAGTTTGCCTCTCGGGGCGAAAACGAGGTGACCTCATGTGGGATGACTTCATCAGCCGGCAAATCCGGCGGACCAATCGCAATCTTCTCCTAATCGGTGCCGGCATTCTGACCGTCCTTGGACTACTGCTGGCAGCGGGCTGGCGCGACACGTACAACTTCATTTTCGGCCCATTCCCGGTTCAGAATTCGCAACTGGTTGCCATCTCTAGTCCCGACGCGCCGAAGCACTATTTCTTGAAAGTGCGAGGCGCAGGGTCTTTTGCGACCGGGATGCGGGAAGTCGACGCGGGCAATCACGACAAGATTCGCGCGGAAGTGGTTGCTCTTGTTGTCGAAAAGCGGCTTTTGCTGGTGAAGACGCCGGCGGACAATCACCAGCTTGAATTTACGGGCATTCTGACGGCAGTTCCCACGGCGCTTCTCAATGATTTGGTCCGCAAGGAGGAGGCGAAAAATCCTGAGTTAAAGGGCGTATTTCTTCCCTTTATGCTGGATGCAACCGGCTTCCGAAAGGGCGACAACCTTTGGGTGGCGATTGCCGGCGCAGGCTTTGGCCTGCTCGGGGTGTTCCTGACGGGACTCTCCCTTCGCAGACAACTTCAGCCGGAGAACCATCCCCTGCTTAAAGTACTCGCCAAATACGGCGGGCTGCAGGACGTGCGGATGCGCATCGATTCGGAGATTCACAGCGAAGGCGGAGGCGAAAAGTTCGGCGCGATGCAAATCACAACCAACTGGCTGATCCACGCGGCGGCCTACAAGACAAACGTGATGGCGACAAGAGATGTCGTGTGGGTCTATCCCAAAGTGACGAAGCACTATCACAACGGAATTCCGACGGGGAAAAGCTATTCCGCGATGATCTACGACTCCAAGGGGCAGTCCTTGGAGATCAGCGGGAAGAAAGACTCTGTTCCCAAACTACTGGAGTCCCTGCAGCGGCGCATGCCCTGGGTTCTGGTAGGTTTCAGCAAAGAACTTGAGGCGCTGTGGCTGAAAGAAAAGCCCCAATTCTTTCAGCTCATCGAGGAGCGCCGCGCGAAGTTATCGCCAGCAATGCGTTAGGACTCCCATTTCCAATCGGCAAATTGTTCGCGCAACGCGAGCTTTTTGAATTTGCCGACGGAGGTGCGCGGAATCGCGTCGATGAAGACGAAAGCGTCCGGGAGCTGCCATTTTGCGAAGGATTTCGCAAGGAAGCAACGAAGCTCCTCCGGCGTAGCCTGCGCGCCATCTTTCAGAACGACGGCAGCGAGCGGACGTTCCTGCCATTTCGGGTGTGGGATGCCGACCACGCAGGCTTCTTTCACCGCGGGGTGGCCCATCAAGGTGTTCTCCAGGTCCACGGAGCTGATCCATTCGCCGCCGGACTTCACGAGGTCTTTTGCGCGGTCGACGATCTTGATGTAACCGTCCTCGTCCATGGTGGCGACGTCTCCAGTGCGGAACCAACCGTCGGCGGACCAGCGATGGGCTTGATCGGGCGCTTCGTAATAACTATCGGCGATCCATGGTCCGCGGATTTCGATTTCTCCGGAGGTCACTCCGTCCCGGGGGGCTTGTCCTTCGGGCCGCATCAAACGAATCTCTACAAAAGGCGCGGGCCAGCCTTGCTTGGCGCGGACTGCGTATTTCTCTTCGTCGGGCCAATTCTGCATATGCGGACGGAGGCCCCCTGAAGTGCCGATGGGCGTCGTTTCCGTCATGCCCCAGAGATGCTGGATGTGCAGGCCGAAGCGATCGAGACGTCGCATGAGCTCGAGGGGTGGCGCGGTTCCTCCACACACGATCTTGACCGGCGCGGCAAATTTCCAGCGGTCCGGATATTTCTCGAGTGCTTCGAGGATGGCGATCCAGACCGTTGGAACGCCGCATGCGACGGTCACACGTTCCGTTACGAGCAATCCCAGGATACTTTCCGGGTCCACATTCGGGCCAGGGAGCACCAGGCGTGAGCCGAGCATGGTGCACGCGAAGGGCAGGCCCCAGGCATTGGCGTGGAACATGGGGGCAACGGGCAGCACGGTGTCGAATTGATGCAAGCCAAAAACTTCCCTCAGACCGCAAGCGAAGGAGTGCAGCACGAGAGCGCGGTGGGAGTAGACGACGCCTTTCGAACAGCCGGTCGTCCCGGAAGTAAAACACATGACAGCGCCGTCGTTTTCGTCGAGAGACGGGTATTGAAAATCGTCGCCGGCGTCGGCCAGCAATTTTTCATAGTTCAAGAAACCTTCCGGGACGCTGCCGCAACCGTACGGCACGACAATGACTTTTTCGAAAGGGGCGGCGTCGCGAAACTTTTCGTACACCGGGAGAAGCACATCGTCGATGATGAGAAAGCGATCACGGGCATGGTTCGCGATGGTCGCGATTTCGTCGGGATGGAGCCGCAGGTTGAGCGTATGCAAAATGCCGCCGGCGCACGGCACGCCGAAGAAGGCTTCGAGGTGGCCCGAGTGATTCCACATCATCGAAGCGACGCGGTCACCGGGTTTCATGCCAAGCGCCGTTAGCGCGGAAGCCAGGCGGCGCGCTCGCCGATAGAATTCGCCGTAGCACGTGCGAACGATGGATTTGTCCGGCCTGCGGGAGACGATTTCAACGCGCGAAAAGATCTTCCCGGCCCGCTCCAGGATTGTGGGCAGCGTCAAGGGGAAATCCATCATGGTGCCGCGCATAGCGCCTCTCGGGCGGGAATCAAATTGAGCGAATCCTACCATTATTCGGAAGGGATTGGGAAAGGGCGAGGTGCTCGCTCGGCTGCAAATGGTCGTCGGCTGGCGGACAATTTGAGGTTGCAAAAGGGGTCAATTTCCGCGACCATGCAACAGACCGCTGAAGTCCCAGTCTCGCGCCCGCGGTGGCTCGGCGTTTCCCGACTGCCCGTGAACGATTGCTGCTTCTTCAGCGCGCTCCGCGACTCGAAAGTGGGTTCCGGACAGAAGGAGTGGGCAGGTGAAGAAGCTCTATATCGGGAATCTTCCGTTTTCCGCGACGGAAGAGCAGCTCAACGAGTGGTTCTCGCAGGTTGGCGTCACACCCTCGGGCGTCAATCTAATCCGCGACCGATTCACGGGCCAATCACGTGGTTTTGCCTTCGTCGAGGTTACGAACGACGAAGACGCGGACCGCGCGATCAATTCCCTGAATGGACAGAATTTTGGCGGGCGAAACCTCGTTGTGAATGAAGCGCGTCCCCAGGCGGAGCGCGGCGGCGGTGGTGGAGGCGGACGCGGTGGTGGGTACGGCGGCGGACGCGGCGGCCATGGTGGTGGCGGCGGTGGACGAGGCGGCGGTGGTGGCGGACGCGGCGGTGATCGTGGCGGAGATCGCGGCGACCGCGGTAACCGCTGGTAAGCAAGCATTCCGGAACTGAGCACGCGGCGCTCCTGCTGATCCGGGGCGCGTCACTCCTCTCAAGAAGTTCAAAGCGGTAGTTCTGCGCCTAACTGGATTCGTGGAGCCTCTCACCTTCGCTCCGCTGGGCCGTCCAATCCGGTTGTAGAGCGACAACGGCGGGATGGATAAGTTATCGGTATGATTTGATTCTGGCCAATCCCTGCAATCGCGTGTAGTATCCCCGCGATTTATTGACGGATCGAAAGTGCCGGATGCAGGGGCGCTCCCCCGCCTCGCCTTGGGAAGACTGTCTCGCGAAACAATTGGCCCCGTAACGTGTTTGAAACAATAGGCAAGGAAAATCCCTTGCCGCTTGCATTGTGAAGTATATGAATAGCGCGGAGATTGGCGAGGCTGATTTCCTCAGGAGCAATGCCCGGCGGAAACGCGGTGAACCTTCTGGGCGGGCCGCGCATCCAAAAGATTGAGTGAGACGTATTACGGAATAGCATGACGACCTGGCACAAACGCGATTGGCAACAATTTTACGAGCTGGCGCGCCGCCCTTGGCAGCGTCACCGGCCGCCGCGGCCTGTCTATCCGACGGGTTTGAATCGCGTACTGCCGGCGCAGGGGTTCAGCCTGTCTGAGTTGGACGACGCCGGCGTGGATCTCGACCTGGCCGAACGCCTCGGCCTGCCGGTGGACGCCGGACGCATCGGCGTGTACGGGCCCAACGTTACCGTTCTGCGCGATTTCATCCGCTCCTCCCGCCAGCCGCTGTAAACATCCAATTCCTCTTCGATTGCAACTTCACTGTTCCTATCCAGAATTAGCTCTTGCCGTCCAACAAAGTGCTTGACCCTGGAACGCATTCCAGGGTTGACACTGCCGCAGTCCGAGGAGATGTCGCATGGATGGGAAACTGCTTCGATCCGGCGAGCTGGCCCGGTTGGCGGGAGTCAGCACGGATTTGCTGCGCCACTACGAGCGCATCGGGATCGTGCCACGTCCCGAACGCTCGTTGAACGGTTACCGGCAATACCCGGCAACAACCCTCGATCGTGTCCATGCGACGCGGCGATCGCTCACGCTGGGTTTCTCGTTGCCCGAGCTGGCGCGCATCTTCGCGATAAGGGACCGCGGTGAGGCGCCTTGCCGAAAGGTGCGAGCTCTTGCCGAAAAGAAGCTTCGCCAAATTGAACAAAGCCTCATGGAGATGAAGGCGTTGCGCCGGCAACTTTGTGAGACCCTTCACGATTGGGACCGCCGCTTGGTCAAGACTCGGGCAGGCCGCATGGCGGGGCTCATCGAATCTCTCAATGAGAGTCCGTCCGGCGGCGGGCTGACCCAAAGGTTAAAGAAAGGATTTTCACGAATATGAACGCCAATATAGCAGCAGCAATTTTGGTTTTCAGTTTGGCCCGCGGGCCACAGCAGGAAAAGCCTGCCTCCCAGGAAAAACCATCGTCGCACGACATGTCTTCTTGTCCCATGCATGAACAGCAAAAAGCGGCGGCGCAGGACGCGCACAAACAGGGCGTTGTCGAGCGCGGAGACCATGTGATGGGCTTCTCACACGACAAGGCCACGCACCATTTCCTGCTGTACTCGGACGGCGGCGCGATCGACGTGCGGGCCAACAAACCGGAAGATGCCGCCACGCGGGACGCCATTCGGTCGCATTTCACGCATATCGTCAAGATGTTTGCGGAAGGGGATTTTTCTGCGCCAATGCTAATCCACTCGCAGAATCCTCCGAGAACGGAAGCCATGAAACAGTTGCGAGAGCAGATTCAATATAACCTGGAAAACACTGCGAACGGCGCGCGCATTCGCATTACCACCAAGGACGCGGAGGCCTTGCAAGCCGTGCATACTTTCCTGCGCTTTCAGATCAAGGATCATCAAACAGGTGATTCGACGGAAATCATAAAAGCGCCATAAAGTGCCATTTGTGAGTTGCAGGCGAAGCGCGTAAAATAGGGGTTTCGCGCAGACTCCATGGCCTCACCCTTCAACATCATCTCGAACTCGCCGGCGCCGCCGGTCTTCGCGCTTGGCGTGCACCCGCGGCCGGATTGGCTGCGCGTGAAGTTTTTCGGCGGTGAGCGCTATCAGGACCTGAAACGCATCATGCGCACGCTCGATCTGCACACCGTGTGCGAGAGCGCGCGTTGCCCGAACATGGGCGAGTGCTGGGAGCATGGCACCGCGACGTTCATGATCCTCGGGGATATCTGCACGCGCGCCTGCGGATTTTGCGCCGTGCCTTCGGGCAAGCCGGTTGGCCCGCCGGACGAGGATGAACCGTTTCGCGTGGCCGAAGCCGTGGCAAAGATGGGACTGCGCTACGCGGTCGTAACTTCCGTGAATCGCGACGATCAGCCCGACGGCGGCGCGCACATTTTCGCACGCACCATCGAAGAAATTCGCCGCCGCGTCCCCGGCTGCAAAGTGGAAGTCCTGATTCCTGATTTTCGCGGGGACTGGGACGCTTTAGATGTCGTGCTTACCGTGCGGCCGGATATCCTCAACCACAACACGGAAACGGTGCCGCGCCTCTATCGCCAGGTGCGTAAAGGCGCCGTGTACGAACGGTCGCTGGAGCTGCTCCGCCGTTCGAAAGCAGCGCATCCCGAAGTGCCCACCAAGACGGGCCTGATGCTCGGCCTCGGCGAAGAAAAAGACGAGGTGCTCGCCACGCTGCAGGACCTCGCCGCTCAGGGCACGGACATCCTCACCCTCGGTCAATATCTCCAGCCCACGCGAGAACATCTCCCGATCGTGCGTTACGTTCATCCTGATGAGTTTGCCGAATACAAGATCCTCGGCGAAGCTATGGGGTTCAAGCACGTCGAAGCCGGCCCCTTGGTCCGCTCGTCCTACCACGCTTTCGACCAAGCTGAGTCGGCCGTTCGCTAGCATAGCCATTCAGACAGTAGGGCATCGACGCTGCACACCATCCAGACGAAAGTCTGCGGCGGTGCAGTCGCGGAAGATTCGTTTAAGGTGTGCTCCGGGGTCCGGTCGAAAAGGCAGGTTGCAGCAGCTACTTCTTCATGCGGGGCCCGAGCAGAACGAGCCCAATTCCTGCGGCGAGCAAAACAATGGAAACGGCGGCCGGGACTTGGACCTCTTTTTCTTCGTTGACGGTAGCTTGGATGGGGCCGATCTTCGCTACTTCTTCTTTCTGGTGGTACGTGAAAACTGGGTGCACAAGTCCCACTACACCCAAGACCAGAAGAATGACGCCGAGAATGATGACGAAGCGCTTCATGGATGTAAACCTATCACAACCTTTGATTTCCGAGCGAGGAAAGCAAGCGGACACACCCCTGCGCCGGTCTGGCGCAGGGATCTGGAAATGGAGGGACTTGGAGCTTTACGACCGGCTTGCTGCTGCAGCAGCAGCTTTCTTGGCGGCCTTGGCAGCGGTCGACGCTTTGCGGCGACGCTTGGTCTTCGGCGGTGTGGCCGGTGCTTCGCCGATCAGCTCGGCCGTCATGATGCTGGTGACGAAGAGCTTGGCGCCGTGATCGTCAAAATCCACTGCAGTGCGTTCCTGGTCGGAAGCCGTAACGATTCCCAGGCCGTACACTTCGTGCTTGATGGTCTGACCTTCTTGCATCACTTGCACAACGTCCTCCTTGGCCACTCTCGCTGAAATCTCGATTCGAAACTTGTCTTGCGGAAGCCCCGGTCGCTGCTGGGGCTCCCCAATCACTAGGCTAGAGGCTGGTAACGTTTTCCGCCTGAAGGCCTTTGGGACCCTTCGTCACTTCAAATTCCACCGCTTGGCCTTCGTTCAGGGACTTGTAACCGTCCATCTGGATCGCGGAGAAGTGTACGAAAACATCTTCTCCTGTCTGGCGCTGGATGAATCCGTAGCCCTTTGAAGCATTAAACCACTTCACTGTTCCTTGTTCCTTCACTTCTACTACCTCGATATGGGATTGCTTTGCTTCTCCTGGTCCGTTTCTTGGTGATGGCGGTGCGGCTTGCTACCGGCAATCGCGAAACGACTGCCGCCCACTTCTCCAAGCGCCGTAACTTCCCCCAGCCCGCAAAAAAAGGCCGCAAAGAGCGTCCTTGCAGCCTCCTCGAACGAGTCAAAAGGCCATACAAGAGCAACAAAGGCTACGAGTATAATACTATAAAAAGAAGGGTTTGTCCACTACAGGACACGCTTTTGCGGGAAGGCGATTATTCCCGTAAACTATTGTATTTATTATACTTAACTCGATAAGCGTGCGGGGCTGGCCCCAGGGAATCGTCGAAAAGTGCCTACTCCAAGGACTCCGGTTCCAGGTTCAAATCGGCCTCCCCGGATTCCTTCTTTTCCCAGTATTTGTGAACCCAGGCTTCCCAGCTCTTCCCGGCAGCAGTGTCCCGCCCCGAGAAGGCAATTGCCGCAATATCGGCATAGGCGATCTTCAACCTCTGGCCGGAGTCTTTGGGCAGCACGCGCACAAAGCTCGTGGCAAGCGCTGCGCCGCTCACACGGTCAAAAATGTAACCTTCGATTTTTGAATTGTCTTTAAGGGTTAGGGTAACATCGCCGCGATAGTCGAAAGCCTTCTCGAGTGCGATCCGTAGTTCTTCTTCCGTCGCGAGTTCCGGCACCCAGCCCTGCACACTTTCGTGGACAGTTCCGGGAGCCACTTCGAGCTTGTCGGGGTCGAGCGGAGATCCTTCGGATGTACTGGCGCTCGTAAAACGAGCGACGTGGCTCGGGCGGTCCGCATGGCGCGGACCGGTCATGCGCGGGTCTCTTCGAGCTGGCTCTTGCCGGCGTCGATTTGCACCAGCGGATTGTAGGAATGCACGGGCTTGACCGGCTCGTTTAACATCGCCAACGCATCGGGATCGGCATACTTGGTGGTCAAGCCGGCCTTCACGGTTGCCCAGAGTCCGCGGATGCCGCTAAAGGTGTGATCCACGGCCGAAGCTTCATAACCGCTATGCACCATGCAGTTGGCGCACTTGGGATTGCCGGATTCCGTGCCGTAATTTTCCCACTCTGTGGAATCGAGCATTTCCTGAAACGTGTCGGCGTAGCCGTCCTGCAGCAGGTAGCAAGGTTTTTGCCAGCCGAAGACGTTATAGGTCGGCATGCCCCAGGGCGTGCAGGCATAGGTCTTCTTGCCCATCAAGAACTCGAGAAACAGCGGCGATTGATTGAATTGCCAGCTCTTCTTGCGATTCGAGAGGATCGCGCGGAACAGCCGCCGCGTGCGGGCCCGCCCGAGGAAGTGCTTCTGGTCCGGCGCTTTATCGTAGGAATAGCCGGGCGAGAGCATCATGCCCTCGACGCCCAGCTCCATCATTTCATCGAAAAACGCGCGAACGCTCTTGGGATCTGCACCATCAAAAAGGGTCGTGTTGGTGGTAACGCGGAAGCCGCGCTTGAGCGCTTCCTTGATGCCATCGAGCGCCAGCTCATAGCCACCCACGCGGCAAACCGAGAAATCGTGGTGTTCTTTCTGCCCGTCCACGTGCACCGAGAAGGTCAGGTACTTGCTGGGCTTGAAAAGATGCAGCTTTTCTTTCAGCAGCAGCGCGTTCGTACAGAGGTAAATGTACTTTTTCCGCGCAACCAGCCCCTCGACGATTTTGTCGATTTGCGAATGCATCAGCGGTTCGCCGCCGGGGATCGAAACCATCGGCGTTCCGCATTCGTCCACGGCCTTGAAGCACTCTTCCGGCGTCAATTCCGTTTTCAAAATGTGCGCCGGATACTGGATCTTGCCGCAGCCCGCGCAGGCCAGGTTGCAGCGAAAGAGCGGCTCCAGCATCAGCACAAACGGGTAGCGCTTGCGACCCGCGAGCTTCTGTTTTAGGACGTACGTTGCAACCGTCCACGCTTGTGAAATGGGTACTGGCATCGTCTCCGCTTCAATCCAAAAGGAATGGGGAACTCTCTGAAGCCCCCGCCCTGTCTATTGTAACCGACATTGTACCGGATCGCTGAGTGTCCTTTGCTCAGATGCAAGGGACTGTTCCTCGGTGGCACGGGACGTGCATTTTAGTAGCACAGGCTTTAGCCTGTGCACCGCAGAAGCCTGTACGGACGAGAGCCTGCCCCGCCACGGCGGGCGTAGAATCGAGCTATCTAAAGGCCTCTGGGAACCACGGCAACCATGCCAAGAAAGAATCTGCTCAGCCTATTCGCCGACTTCGCGCGCTTCGCTGGAGATGCCGCTGTCGTCGAAAAGCGCGGCTACCGTCGGGAAAAGCTGACGTACGGAGAGCTTTATTCGCACGTTCTATTCTGGAGTTACGTTCTCGCCGGACACGGAATTTCTCCCGGGGACCGCGTTCTCCTCTGGGGCCCCAACTCCGCAGGGTGGATTGCGTGCTTTTGGGGAATTCTGTTGCGCGGTGCCATCGTAGTGCCGATGGATTCTGCAGCGTCGCCCGATTTCGTTCAGCGCGTCATCAGAGACGCGGGGGTCCAGCTCATCTTGCGCGACCGGCAGCAAGCGGAGCTTTCCGGCGCGCCACCGTCGATGGTCATCAATGATCTCAAAGATGTCGTGGCCAGCCCTCCTCCCTCTCTGCAAGCTGATGTAGACCCGGGTGATGCATCCATGCGTAGCACGATTGCCGAAATCCTCTACACATCCGGCACGACGGGCGAGCCGCGTGGCGTCGTGCTGACGCATGGCAATTTCCTGGCAAATCTCGAACCGCTGGAGCGCGGAATCGATCCCTACCGCACGTACGAGCGCTGGCTCCATCCCTTACGCTTTGTCTCGCTGGTTCCACTGAGCCATGTTTTTGGACAATTCATGACGCTGTTTGTCCCACCGCTGCTGGGCGCCACGGTTGTTTTCGAACCGTCCGCGAGTCCAGCGGAAATCATTCGAACCGTAAAACGTGAACGCGCCACCGCGCTGATCGCCGTTCCACGCATGCTCGATGCATTGCGCACGGGAATCGATGGCGAAATGGAAGTCCGTGGCCGGGCGCCATGGTTTCAACGCACGTTCGAAGGCGCGAAGGGCAGGAAATTCCTCCGGCGCGCCTGGATGTTTCGCCGCATTCATCGCCGCTTCGGCTGGAAATTATGGGCGTTCATCTCCGGCGGTGCGGCGCTTTCGAATGACACCGAGGATTTTTTCAAGCGCATGGGTTACGCCGTCGTTCAGGGCTACGGGATGACCGAAACCGCGTCGCTGATCAGTCTCAATCATCCGTTCCGCGCCACGGAAGGCTCGGTTGGAAAAATTCTTCCCGGCCGCGAATTCAAGCTCGCCGAGGACGGCGAAATCCTGGTCCGCGGCGAAAACGTTTCCGCTGCCTACTGGGAAAAAGGTGCGCCGAAGCAGGCCTCGAATGAAGCTGACGGCTGGCTCCGCACCGGAGACCTCGGTGAACTCGACGCCGCGGGCAATCTTCGCTTCCGCGGGCGCAAGAAAAGCGTGATCGTCACGCCTGCCGGCCTCAACGTCTATCCCGAAGATCTGGAGACCGCGGTCAAGAAACACGCGGCGATTCGTGATTGCGTGGTCGTTCCGCTGGATCGCGGCGGGAATGCCGAGCCATGCGCCGTCCTGCTTCTCAATCCTCCGCATTCGAATGGCGGCGCGGCGGCACGAGCCGCCATCGAATCTGCTAACTCCGGTCTTGCCGAATATCAGCGCATGCGCTCCTGGATTATTTGGTCGGAGCCGGATTTCCCGCGCACGCCTACCGGCAAGCCGCGGCTCTCGGTGATTGCCAGCCGCGCGGTGCAAATTCTAGATGGTGGGCCGCCAGACAATGCCACCAACGAAGCGCCGAATCCGTTGCGCGACGTGCTCTCAAGATTCGCGCAATCCGCTGTTCCTGCGGCGATTCATCTCGAGAAGGAACTGAATCTCTCTTCCCTCGACCGCGTCGAGTTGATGAGTGCACTCGAGGAAAAGTTCCACGTGGAACTCAACGAAACCGAGTTCTCCAGCGCAAAGACCGTCGCCGATGTCGAGCGCCTCCTGCAGCAACCCGCGGCCCAGCGCACCGAATACCTCTACCCTCGCTGGACTCAGCGCGAACCCGTCCGCGGGCTGCGCCTCGCGGTCTACTACGCGCTCGTCTGGCCCGCGACACAAATTCTTGGTCATCCCCGCATTCTGGGCCGCAAAAATCTCCGCAGCTTGCGCGGTCCGGTTCTCATCGTTTCGAATCACATCACCCGCCGCGCTGATATTGGCTTGATTCTCGCAGCCCTGCCGGCGCGCTACCGCCATCGCCTGGCCATCGCCATGGGCGGAGAAACACTTCAGGAAATGCGTCATCCGCCGCGCGACTGGTTCATCGCCAAGCGCTGGGCCTACCAACTCGGCTACTGGCTCGTCACCGCCCTCTTCAACGTCTTTCCGCTCCCGCAATTTTCCGGCTTTCGCGAGAGCTTTCGCTTTGCCGGCGAATCCGTCGACCGAGGCTACAGCGTGCTGGTTTTTCCCGAAGGCGAAGTGAACAACACGGCAACCGACGAGATGGCCCGGTTCCAAAGCGGCATCGGCCTGCTCGCGGAAAATCTTGGCCTCTCGATTATTCCTGTGCGCCTCGACGGCGTGTGGCAGATGAAGCGCGAGCGCCGCCGCCTCGCGCACATCGGTGAGATCACCGTTCGAATCGGCGCGCCTGTTTCGTTTCCTCTGGGTACTTCAGCCGAGGCTGTCGCAAGAAAACTGGAGGACGTGGTTCGTACTTTGTAGTGCGTACTTTCAAACATGCTAGGGTCTACGGCGTTCCGACCTGATGGAGCCGCGCGACAGCTCCACTCGAATATTTCGCCACATACAATTCGCCATTCGCGTCCTGGCCGAATCCAGCCAGGTCTCCACCACCGGCGTTGACGAGAAAAGTTCGCACCCACTGGCCCTGTCCGTTTTGCGCGAGAGACCAGATACGTCCACTGATGAAATCACCGAAAACATAATTGCCGGCGAGTGCGGCGATGTTTGCTCCGTGATAGACGTAGCCTCCGATAACGGTTGCGTCGCCTTGCGAGTGATCGTAATCGAAGATTGGATCCAGAAACGTCAGGCCCTGGCAGTTGGCGCTGAAATTGAAATTATGCGTGCCTTCTTTGCAGCGCCAGCCCATGTTCGACCCGCCCTGCGTTGGTGTCACCCGGTCCACCTCTTCGAACGAATCCTGGCCGACGTCACCAATCCATAGATTTCCTGTCGCTTGATCGACAGAAAAGCGGAAGGGATTCCGCAAACCATAGAGCCAAATCTCTTTCGCAGCAGTGGTGTTCGTGACAAACGGATTGTCGCTCGGCACAGTAAATGTTCCGTTACAGGTCACACTGATGCGTAACATCTTGCCCAGCCGCGTGGTGAGGTCCTGCGCGTTGCCGATCGTGCCGTGCTGATCCCCACTTCCTCCGCCGTCACCCAGACCGATGTACAGAAATCCGTCTTTGCCGAACGCCAGCCCGCCACCGTTGTGATTCGTCTCCGGCTGATCGACGATAATCAGACGCTGCTCGCTGGATGCGTTTACAGTGTTCGCCCCTACTGGCGCTGCGCGAAACTCCGCGATGACCGTCTGGAGAGTGCCGTTCAAGCGCGTTGTAGTGTAATTGACATAGAAGCACCCGTTCGTGCTGTAACTCGGATGAAAAGCAAGCCCCAGCAAGCCTTCCTCGCCGCCGGACACAATCAAGCTGGAAACGTCGAGGTACGGCGTCCCGAGAACGCTGCCATTCTGAATAATCTTGATCTTCCCGCCTTGCTCGACGACAAAGAGACGTCCCGAAGCGTCACCTGCTTGTTGGATGTCGAGTGGGCTCGAAAAGCCGCTGGCCACGGGGACCAATTCCACCTGCAGTGTCGGTGGGGGAGGAGGCGGAGGCGGCGTTGTCATCGAGCCTCCGTTACACCCGAAGCACGCAAGCGCCACGCACAAAACCAGGACAGCGCTTCGTCGAATCCTGGAAGAACGGCTCTCTTGCATGATGCCTCCTCAGCCAGATTTCTCCATTCTGCCGAAAGGAATGACCCTGCGTCGAGTGATTCTCCGCTACGACTTGTCCACAATTCTCGGTAGGGCGGCTTCAAAAAGCGTTCTGTGGCAAAATAGAAAGTTCATAGAGCTTATTTATGGCACACCGTACAACCCTGGAAGAAGAGCGACCCGCAAAAGCGTCGAAGCCGGCCAAGAAGCCCGTAGCTGGCGGGACCGCGAAAGCAGCCGGCAACGACGAACGCGAGAGCATTTTTGAGGCCTTCCGCCGCTGGGGCTATCTGGAAGCAACGCTCGATCCCCTCGGCTTGTTCGAACGCCTCAAACATCCCTCCCTGGAGGCCCTGACGGGCGAAATCGCGGACGAAGCGCGGCGCATCTACTGCGGCACGATCGGTGCTGATTTCACGCACTTGCCGGAACTGGATCGCCAGCGCTGGATTGCAGCGCGCATCGAAGCCCCCGCGCAAGAAGTCGATCAGCAAAAAATTCTCGAACGCCTGATTCGCGCCGATCTTTTCGAACAGGTTTTGCAGGCCCGCTATCTCGGCACCAAACGCTTCTCCCTGGAAGGCGTCACCGCGCTGATCCCGCTGCTGGATTCCATCCTGGACTCCGCCGCCGAGAGTGGCGCCGTCGAATCCGTCATGGCCATGAGTCATCGCGGCCGCCTGAACGTGATGGTGCACGCCGCGTGCAAGACGCCTCACGAAGTTGTTGCGGGTTTTGAAGACGTCGACCCGCGCAGCGTTCTCGGCGCGGGCGACGTGAAATATCACGTTGGCGCGACGGGCACCTATGTCACCAGCGCCGGCAAAAAAATCGGCATCCATCTCGTTTCGAATCCCAGCCATCTCGAAGCCGTCGATCCCGTCGCCGTGGGCCGCGCCCGCGCCAAGCAAACGCGCTACGGCTTGCGCGGCCCTTACG
The DNA here is from genome assembly GCA_049644365.1 of Candidatus Acidiferrum sp. GTDB lineage: Bacteria > Acidobacteriota > Terriglobia > Acidiferrales > UBA7541 > Acidiferrum. The sequence goes on from JBARRT010000001.1 coordinate 14,611, forward strand.
TGGACCGTTCGCCGGAAACACTGAACAAGGTCGTCCCCATCGTCATGCACGGCGATGCGGCCTTCGCGGGCCAGGGCGTTTTTGCGGAAACGATGAATTTCGCGGACTTGAAGGCCTATACCGTCGGTGGCACGATTCACATCATCGTGAACAATCTGATCGGGTTCACGACCCGCCCCGCGCAGGAACACTCCTCGCGCTTCGCATCCGATCTCGCCAAGCGCCAGTCCGTGCCGATCTTCCACGTGAACGGAGAGGACCCGGACGCCGTCGTCCGCATCGGAAAGCTTGCCGCGGAGTATCGCGCCACGTTTGGCAGCGACGTCGTCGTGGACATCATCGGGTACCGCCGCCACGGCCACAGCGAAGTCGACGATCCAACCATTACCCAGCCGCTGCTTTATGAGCGCATCAAAAATCATCCGCCCCTTTGGAAAATTTACGCCGAGCACGCCGGCATCGACTCGACCCAGATGGTCGAAACCGTCCGGAAGGAATACGAAGAAGAACAAACCAAGGCGCGCGCGCTGAGAAAAATACCGCACTTGCGCAAGTTGCCGGACTACTGGGCGCCCTACCAGCATGGCTGTTATAACGTTTCCTACGAAGTCGATACCGGCCTCACTGCTGAGAAGCTCGCGGAAATCACCGATGGCCTTGTGCGCGTTCCGGAGGGTTTTCACCTCCACCCGAAAATCGCGAAGCTCCTCGAACAGCGCGCGGAAATGGGCCACGGCAAACGTGCCGTCGATTACGGCTTTGCCGAAGCGTTGGCTTTCGGCTCGGTGCTTCTCGAAGGGAATCCCGTGCGCCTCACGGGCCAGGATACCGAGCGCGGCACATTCAGCCAGCGCCACTCGGTGCTCATCGATACGCAAACCGAGCACAACTACCTGACGCTCTCGCATCTCTCCAAGCAGCAGGCCTTTTGCGAGATTCACAACTCTTCTCTCTCCGAAGCAGGTTGCCTCGGATTCGAATACGGTTTCAGCCGCGACTATCCCGAAGCCCTCGTGCTCTGGGAAGCGCAGTTCGGCGATTTTGCCAACGGCGCTCAGGTCATCATCGACCAGTTCATCAGCGCGGGCGAGGACAAGTGGAATTTGCCGGCGGGTCTCGTCATGCTTCTCCCGCACGGCTACGAAGGCCAGGGCCCGGAACACTCCAGCGCCCGTCTTGAGCGTTTCATGCAGCTGGCGGCCGAAGACAACATGCAAATTTGCCAGCCCTCGACTGCCGCGCAGTATTTTCACATGCTGCGGCGTCAGGTGCGCCGCCCCTGGCGCAAGCCGCTGATCGTCTTTACGCCAAAAAGCATGCTGCGCCATCCCGACGCCAGCTCGAAGATCGAAGAATTCACGCGGCCCCGGTTTCTGCCGCTCGTCCCCGATCGCGAAGTACAGGACGCCAGGCGCATCCTGATCGCCAGCGGCAAGGTCGGCCACGAGCTGCGCGGCGAACGCCGCCGCCGTAAAGACACGAGCACGGCGATCTTCTTCCTTGATCAGCTTTATCCCTTGCCGCGCGCGGAAATCACCGCCGCCATCGCCGAGCATCCCCATGCCCGCGAAATCGTCTGGGTCCAGGAAGAACCCGCCAATATGGGCGCTCATTTCTACGTCCTGCCTCGGCTGGAGCGCCTGGCCAAAGCCAGCGGCCTGCGCGTGCGTTCGGTGAAGCGCTCCGGCAGCGCCAGCCCCGCTACGGGCTCCGCCAAAGCGCACGAATTGGAGCAAAAGACGCTCCTCGCCCTGGCTTTCACCACCTCGAGCACTAACTAGGTTCGCGGAGGAGCGTCCGAGGAGGCTCCAACCACCGCAGTTAGCATTCACACTTCATTCACATTCATGTAAACACTGCGTTACCACGCCGCGGCGCGCGCCTGTGATAATCAGGCGTGTTACGTAAAATCCCGAATGATCACAATTCTCCCCATGCCTATCGCAATCCCGCGCCGTACGGTACACTTTCGACAGGCCGGCGTGCGATGCGCTCTATCACCATGAAACGCATCCTGATTATCGAAGACGATCGCGATATCGTCGAGCTCGTGCGCTACAATCTAGCCAACGAAGGCTATCAGGTCAGCGCTGCTCACGACGGTAGCACCGGCCTGAGCACATTGAAAAAGACTCCGCCCGACCTCCTGCTTCTCGACCTCATGCTCCCGAAACTTTCCGGCCTCGAAATTTGCCGCGAAGTTCGCCGGGACGATTCACTCAATCGTTTGCCCATCCTGATGCTTACCGCGCGCGGCGAGGAAGCCGACCGCGTCGTCGGTCTGGAGATGGGCGCTGACGACTACGTGACCAAGCCGTTCAGCCCTCGCGAACTGCTCGCGCGCGTCAAGGCGCTGCTTCGCCGCGCCGAGCCGCCCAGCGATACGCCCCGCGTCATCGAAATTGGGAAACTGGCGATCGATCCGGCCTCTTATCGCGTCAGCCATTCCGGAAAGCCCGTGCCGCTTAGCACGCTCGAATTCCGGTTGCTCTACTATCTTGCTTCGCGCCCCAACCGCGTTTTTACGCGGGATCAGCTCCTCGATGCTGTCTGGGGCACGGACCGGTTTGTCACGCCGCGTAGCGTGGACGTTTACGTTCGCCGGCTGCGCGAAAAAATCGAATCCGATCCCGAAAATCCCGCGCATTTGAAGACCGTTCGCGGCGCGGGCTATTTGTTTGAAACCCGTGCGGCTTAATCTCTTCTGGAAACTCGGTTTTGCGTTCTTCGCTCTGCTGATCGCGGTCCTGCTGCCCGTCGAGTTCTATGCCGAGCGGGCCTTGAGACGTGGCTACGAACGAGCCGGTTTCGAAGAACTCGCCGCCATCGCGCGCGTTGCACTGGCCCATCCTCCGCAACCGGCGGATCTCATCTCCCAGGTGCCCGCCAAGGGTGCGCCACTTCTTGACTGGGTTGCGCAGTTGGCTGCCAGCGGCGTCCGTGTCACCGTCATCGCTTCGGATGGTCGGGTACTCGCGGATTCTCAGTCCGATCCGTCAACCATGGAAAACCACGCAGGACGCCCGGAGATTCAGGATGCTTTCGCGAAGGGTCACGGGCAATCCATTCGCCGCAGCGCCACGATCAATCGTGACCTCTTGTACTACGCCGTGCGCCAGCCTGTGTCCGGCGGGACTCCGGTGGTCCTGCGTTTTGCATTGCCTCTTCAGACGGTGGACGAGGTCTTGTGGGAGTTCCGCAAACGCCTCTGGCTCGCCTCCCTCGTCGTGCTTCTCGTGACCGGGGCTGCCGCGCTGCTGATCTCCCGCTCTTTCTCGGATCGCGTGGACCGTTTGACTGCGTTTTCTCGCCGCGTTGCCGAAGGCGATTTTCGTCCCATTGATGCAGACCGTTCCGGCGACGCCTTGGAAGCTTTGGCGGTGTCCCTGAATGAGACGGCCGCACGCCTCGACCGCACCATCCTCACGCTCACCGAAGAGCGCAATCTCTCTTCCGCGATTCTCGGCAGCATGGTGGAGGGCGTCGCGGTCGTGAACGCCTCGGAACGCCTGCTCTTCGCCAATCCAGGGTTTGAGGAAATCCTGGATCTCGACGTGCCCCCGCAATCGGGAAGCGCGCTTGTGGAGATCGTAAGACAAACGGAACTGCTCGAAGCGGTGCGCCAGGTCTTGAAGGGAGAGCCGCGCGTCGAAACCGAGATCGTCACCGGCACGCTGCGCCAGCGATTCTTCGCTGTCACCGTCGCCGCCGTTACCGCCGCGGAAACTTCCGGCGCCGTCATCGTCTTGCACGACATCACTGAACTGCGTAAACTCGAGCGCGTCCGGCGCGATTTCGTCGCCAATGTCTCTCACGAATTGAAGACTCCCCTCACCGCCATTCAGGGCTTCGCGGAAACGCTCCTTGCCGGCGCCATTGACGATCCGAAGAACCGCGGCCGATTTCTGGAGATCATTCTCGATCATTCGCGCCGGCTCGCCCGTCTGACCGACGATTTGCTCAGGCTTTCGAAAATGGATGCGGACCGGCTCGAGCTCGAGATTCAGCGCCTGGGCGTGGCCCATTTTGTGGAAAGTTGTGTGGAAACTGCCCAGCGTCCTGCCGCCGAAAGAGACCTGCGCATCTCTGTGAATTTGCAGGAACGGTTGCCGGATATCGCGGCGGACCGCCGGCGTCTCGCCGAAGTTCTACAGAATCTGCTCGACAATGCGATCCAATACACCTCGCCCGGCGGCCAGATCATGCTCAGCGCCTCGGCCGACCCCGGCGAAGTCAAATTCACGGTCTCGGACACTGGCATCGGCATTCCCCAGGCTGACCAGCCTCGCATTTTCGAACGCTTCTATCGTGTGGACGTAGCCCGTTCCCGCGAAGTTGGCGGTACGGGGCTCGGCTTGGCCATCGCTAAGCATCTCGTCGAAGCCCAAGGCGGCCGCATTTGGGTGGAGAGCGAAGTCGGCCAAGGCTCGCAGTTTTATTTCACAGTTCCGATCTTCGATTCGGAACGCTCCTCCTCCCGCAACGGACGCTAGACTCACTTCTCACCACGAGAACGCCCATGCTTTCAGGGCTGATCCCGTCGCCTTCGCCAGCTTGAGCGAAGCGCGCCTTCCCTTTTCCCGCATTTTCACACTTTTGTGAACAAACTGTAATCATTTCCAATCAAACTCTTGCCTACGAGCGGAACTGTGACTTCTTGACCTCCGCTCCGAGGGAACTCATGGCCTCAGCCGCTGGACTCACGGAAGTCGTGCTTTACGACACGCTGGTGAACTACCTGGTTTCAATGGCCCGTACCGTCGAGGGCGCGATGAACCGCGCACTGGACGCCATTGTCAGCCTGGAAAGCCCCCGAACCGCGGCTCTGCCCGGCGAGGTATTTCTGCTCGAGCCGCGCATCAACGAAATGGAAATCGTTATCGACGAGCACGCCATCCGGCTTCTCCGCCGCGGCTCGTACTCGGATGACGAAATGCGCCTGATCGTCGCTGCTCTGAAAATTACCAATGACCTGGAACGTATCGGCGACCTGGCCGTGAATCTCGCCCAGGGCGTCATCTCGCTCCGCGAAATGACTGGTGCCCAAGTCCCGCAGGAACTCGCCCCTATGGCCTCCGCCGTGCGCGCTATGGTCAGCAAGAGCCTTGGCGCGCTCATTTTTCGCAACGTCGAGATGGCCACTCAGGTCCTCGAAAGTGACGATGTCGTCGATCAGTACCGCGACCGCATTTTCGAGCAGCTCCTTCAGGGCATGACCCGGGAGCCTGCGCTCGTGAGTCCGGGCCTGCAGTTCATTCTGGCTACGCGCCATCTCGAGCGCATCGCCGATCACGCCACCAACATCGCCGAAGACATCATCTTCTGGGTCCGTGGCCTCGATGTCCGCCACGGCCGCGGCGTCGCCGTGCTCTCAGAGCCGTCCACGCTTCCGGCAGCGGACGATTCGAACGTTACGCAGAATTCACGTTCTCTTCATTCAGCTGTGACCCCCGTCGGTCACACTGAGCAAGCTTGATCTTCACTCCAAGTCCTACCTTGGGGACCGGTGCACCCCTGGCTCCGGTCCCCTTCTCCTCCCTCCCGCACCGAAGCAACCCATCTCCGGTTCAGAAACTTCAATTTGTAATCTGGGATGACCCGCGTGTTACAGAATATTCACATGCGATTCAAGGTCTGTTGACCCTGCCTCTCTAGAGTTCCCACATCAATCGAGTTCGCTTCTATCGGGTTGTGCGCGTTCGTGATGCGGTGCAGTCGGTGTGCTTAGGACGATTCGAATCAAATCGGAGGAATAGATGCGTAGGACCTGGATTGCTTTGTTGTTATCTGCTCTCGTGACAGTGGCGCCGTCTCGGGCAACGGATGGGCCGGATAAGGAAGCTGCGGCGAAAGAAGCCCCGGCACAGACGGCTGCCAAAAAGAGGCCGGCCACTGCGGCGAAGAAGCCCGCCGAGAAATCTGTAACGGATGCCCTGAGCGCCGAAGTCGAGCAGTTGCGCCAGATGATGGCGCGGCAGTCGCAGCAGATGGAAGCGCAGCAGAAAATGATGCGCGAGCAGCAGGAAAAGCTCAATGCGCTGACCGAAGAGTTGCGTTCCGCGCAAACCGCGGCCTCTTCAGCGGCGGCGGCGGCCCAGGAAGCCAAGGCGGAGCAGGGGAACGCCAAGGTAACGGAAGGCCAGTTGGAGGCTGTCGCGGACGCTACGAGTGACCTCACCAAGAAAGTTGCCGCGCTTGACAAGGACTACCAGGGCGAGAAGAAGTCCCTCGATGGAAGGATCAAGGCCATTGGCCCATTCAGTTTCAGCGGCGACATGCGCGTGCGCGATGAGCCCTTCATCGGCGGGCCGTGCACAGCCACCAATTGCGATTCTCAGGTGCGCAATCGCATGCGCTTCCGCCTTCGCTTTAACATCAACGCAAAATTCAACGACGACATCAGCGGCGGGTTCTCGCTGGCCTCCGGCGATTTGAATGATCCGATTTCGACCAACCAGACGGACATCCAGTTCTATACCCGCAAGCCGATCGCGATTGATCGCGCCTTCATCACTTACACTCCCCACCAGTTCAAGCCGTTGGTGTTCACCGGCGGTAAAATTGCTTATCCTTTCTATCGCACGGAACTCGTCTGGGATAACGACCTTAACCCCGAAGGCGTCGCGCAAACCTTGCAATGGAATTTTCACGATAGCACGCCGGTCATCCGGCGATTTGCTGTTGTTGGCTTTGCCTTGCCTTTCACCGAGATCACGCACACTACTGGGGTAAACCGGAGCCGCGTGGAAAGCGAAGTGTACGGTGGCCAGGTCCAGGCCGTATGGCAATTGGGCAGTTGGATAAGATTGAGCACCTACGGCGCTTTCTACAACTATCACAATCCTGATCCCATCGCTTTCGCCACTGCCGTCGCGGGCGGTAATCCGCAGACCCCGCTTGTTGGATTGCTTCCTCTCGCCGGAGCCAGCGTCCAGAACTCTATCACCACGACCACGGTGACTAACATAGTGACCGACGTAGACACTGACCCAGTTACCGGGCTTCCTGTTACGACGGTCACCAACACTGGCGTCAAGACGATCACCAACGCGCAGTTCGCTTCCAAGTTCGGATTATTGGATGCTATCGCGCGTTTTGACATCAAGACATCTATGCCTCGCCTGCCGATCGTTATCCTTGGCGACTACGTCCAGAACACCCGGGCCTGCGCCAATGTTGGCAATCTCCCGGCGCTGGGGACCACGACCACTGCCAGTACGATTACCACCGTTACGAGATCTGGCGGGGCCTGCTTCTCCCGTGAGCGCCGTGGCTACTGGCTCGAAGGCCGCATTGGCCGCCAATCGGAAGCCAAGGATCTTCAGTTCGCCTACACACGTATGTTCATCGAACGCGAAGCCGTCATGGGCGCGTTCAACTTCAGCGACTTGCGCCAGAACAGCAACGTCAGCCAGCACCGCGTCGAAGTCTTCTACCAGGCCTACAAGAACGTTCAGTTGGCCTTCACCGGTCTGATCGGTCGCCCGCTCAACTGGCATGTCGCCGCCGGCGCTGCGCCGGAGCCGTGGCTGAAGCGCCTGCAGTTTGACGTCGTCTACAAGTTCTAGCGTTCGACGGCTGTAACACTACTGAAACAATTGGGGTCCATACTTGAGCACGAATACGAAGGAGGAAAGAAGATGAGAAAAATCTCGAAATTGGCCCTGGGTACTGCCGCTTTGCTCGTCACGGGCGCTGTAGCCTTGATGGCCGAGGGCCGCAACATCACTGTGAAGGGTTCGGACACACTGGTTATTCTTGGCCAGCGCTGGGCCGAAGTCTTCATGAGCAAGAATCCCGGCTTGACCATTCAGGTTACCGGCGGCGGCTCCGGAACGGGCATCGCCGCCCTCATTAACGGAACCACGGATATCTGCGAGGCCTCCCGCCCTATGAAAGACGCCGAAAAGGCCGATGCTAAGGCCAAGCGCGGCAAGGACGTCATCGAATTGCCGGTCGCCGTGGATGGCCTCGCGGTGTACGTCAATGAAGCCAACCCCATCACTGAACTCACGCTCGCGCAGATCAAGTCCATTTACACCGGTGCCGTCAAGAACTGGAAGGATGTCGGCGGCAGCGACCAGAAGATCATTCTCTACAGCCGCGAAAACAATTCCGGCACCTACGTCTACTTCAAGGAGCACGTCCTTGAAAATGGCGACTACTACCCGACGGCGCAGACCCTCCCGGGCACCGCGGCGGTCATCAATGCTGTTGCCAAGGACCCCCGCGGCGTCGGCTACGGCGGCATCGCTTACGGCAAGGGCATCAAGCATCTGAATATCAAGAAAGATGCGAACAGCCCGGCCGTTGCACCCACCATGGAAAACGTCCTGGCCGCGAAGTATCCTATCAGCCGCTATCTCTACTGGTATGTTGCCGGCCAGCCTCAGGGGGACGCTGCCAAACTCGTTGACTGGGTCTACTCCAAGGAAGGGCAGGAAATCGTGGAGAAGGTCGGCTACTACCCATTGACCGAGACCGATCGCTCGAATTTCGCTGCGCGTGCTTCAGGCGGTTCCATGAAGGCCGCTGCCGCCCCGGCGAAGAAAAAGAGTTAGATCGTAATCCTTTCCGGCAGGCGCCCGGCTGCTGCATACAGCCGGGCGTTTGTCCTTGAGAAACCCATGAGCACTCTCGCCAGGCCCATCACTCCCCTGGAAGCCACCGATATCCGCCACCGGCGGATTACCGATACCATCATCGAAAAACTCATTTATGCCTCCGCCCTCGTTTCCATCACCATCATCTTTCTAATTTTTCTCTTTGTCGGCAAGGAAGCCCTCCCGGTTTTCACCAGCGCCCAAGTCCATCAGGAAGTCACCCTGCAGAAGATGATCTTGCCGCAGAATTACGGCAGCCCCGAAGCTCCCGTGCACTACATGTGGCAACCTGTTTCACAGGTTCCCAAGTACAGCCTGATGCCCCTCCTCCTCGGGACCCTCAAAGTCACGCTGATGGCCATGCTCTTTGCCACCCCACTTTCCGTTCTCGCGGCCATCTATTGCACCGAATTCGCTCCGCGCTGGATCCGCGAAATCGTCAAGCCCGCTATCGAGCTGCTCGCGGGTATCCCCTCCGTTGTGCTCGGATTTTTCGCCCTCATCGTCCTTGCCAGTTGGATCCAGAAGCTTTTTGATTTCGATTACCGCTTGAATGCCGTCAACGCCGGCATTGCCCTCGGACTTGCCGTGATTCCTGTCATGTTCACTATCATGGAAGACGCGCTCACCGCCGTGCCGCGCAAACAGCGCGACGCCGCGAGGGCCCTCGGCGCCACGCCCTGGCAAACGGCCTGGCAAGTCGTTCTGCCCTCCGCCCTCCCCGGCGTGCTCGCGGGTTTCATTCTCGGATTCGGCCGCGCCATGGGCGAAACCATGATCGTCCTTATGGCTTCGGGGAATGCCGCCATCACCTCCTGGAGCTTCACGGAATCAGTCCGCACCATTTCTGCAACGATCGCTGCTGAACTGGCCGAAGTTGTGTTCGGCAGCCCGCATTACCACGTTCTCTTCTTCCTCGGCACCCTGCTTTTCGCCATCACCTTTGTCCTCAACTGGCTCGGCACTCGCATCGTCAACCGCTTGCGCCGCCAGCTCTCCGGAGCCGTCGTATGAAGCTCCGGCTCATGGACAAAACGTTTGTCTGTCTCACCGGGCTCGCCGTCCTGATTATTCTTGCGCTTCTCTTCACGATTCTCGGCAACATCGTTGCCAACGGTTTGACCCGCATCTCCTGGGAATTTCTCAGCAGCAACCCGCGTGAAGGGATGACCGAGGGCGGCATTTTCCCGGCCATCTTTGGCACCGCGCTTCTCGTCCTCTTGATGTCCATTTTCGTGGTGCCTCTCGGCGTTCTCGTCGCCATCTATTTCTCGGAGTACGCCAATCGGACCTCCATGCTCTACCGCTGGTCCCGCTCCGCGGTGGATAATTTGGCCGGTGTTCCGTCCATTGTCTTTGGCCTCTTCGGCCTCGGTTTTTTTGTCCAGTGGGTCGGTCGCGGCGTGGATAAAGTATTCTTCGGCGGCCATCTGGCCTTTGGTCAGCCCGCCCTTGTTTGGGCCGCCCTGACCATGGCTGTCTTAACCCTGCCCGTCGTTATCGTCAGCGTCGAGGAGGCTCTGCGCGCCGTTCCTCAATCTTTCCGGGAAGCCAGCTACGCGCTCGGCGCAACCAAGAGCCAGACCATCTTCCGCGTTGTCCTCCCTGACGCTGTCTCCGGGGTGCTCACTGGTGGTATTCTCGCCGTGAGCCGCGGTGCAGGTGAGGTCGCTCCCATCTTGTTCGTCGGCGCGGCCTATTTTCTCCCTCACCTGCCATCTAAATTGAACGACCAGTTCATGGAGCTCGGTTATCATATTTTCGTTCTCACCACGCAGTCGCCCGACGTCGAGGCGACCAAGCCCTTGTTGTACGCAACGGTTCTCGTGCTTCTTGGCTTGACGTTTCTCCTCAACGTCGTGGCCATCGTCGTGCGCGCGCGGTTGCGAGTTCTTTCCGGAGCGGCACGATGAGCACGTCCGGCACAGGCGCCACCATGGCAAATGAATTTCCTCTATTGAAGACGGAAGTCAAAGCGCAGTCCGCCCCGGCTCTCGCTTCGGCGGACGCCAAGATGTCCGTGGACAGCTTGGACGCCTACTACGGGAAACGGCTCGCCGTGGATAAGGTCACCATGCCATTCCGCGAAAAACTGATTACCGCCATCATTGGCCCCTCCGGTTGCGGAAAGACCACGCTGCTGCGCACCCTCAACCGCATGAACGATTCCATCCCGGGCTTTCGCGTCGAGGGCAAAGTCCTCCTCGATGGCGAAGACATTTACCATTCCAAGTCCGACGTCATCAGCCTGCGCCGCCGCGTTGGCATGGTCTTTCAGCAGCCCAATCCGTTTCCCAAGTCCATCTTTGACAACGTGGCCTTCGGCATGCGCATCAATGGCCTCGTGAAGGACCACTCCGTCCTTGTCGAGCGCGTGGAACAAGCCCTGCGGCACGCCGCGCTTTGGGATGTCGTCAAGGATCGCCTTCAGAAAAGTGCCATGATGCTCTCCGGCGGCGAACAGCAGCGTCTGTGCATCGCGCGCGCGCTCGCTGTCCAGCCCGAGGTTCTGCTCATGGATGAGCCGGCTTCCGCGCTGGACCCCATTTCGACCGCCAAGATCGAGGAGCTGATGGTCGAACTCAAGAAGGACTACACCATCGTCATCGTCACGCACAACATGCAGCAGGCCGCGCGCGTCAGTGATTTCACCGCCTTTCTGCTCAACGGACACCTGATCGAATGCTGCCCGACGCCGCAGCTCTTCACCACGCCCGGCGATCCGCGCACGGAGGCGTACATCACCGGTCGCTTCGGATGACGCCTCGTTTTGGTTGTCATTCCGAGCCTGCCCGCCGTGGCGGGCGAAGCGAGGAATCTGCTGTTTGGCTCTTGGAATCTAGGGGAAAGCTTTCATGGAACGCCATTTCGAAAAAGACATCAACGAGCTGAAAGAGCGGCTCCTCTGGATGGGCAGCCTCGCCGAGCGCGCCGTCCACCAGGCCGTCGGCGCTGTCCTGGAATCCGATGAGCCGCTCGCCAGGCGCGTCCTCGAGGAAGAAGACGCCATCAACGAGCTCCAGCTGGAAATCGACGATCGCGTCGTTCAGCTTCTTGCCTTGCACCAGCTCATGGCCGTGGATCTTCGTTTTGCGCTGGCCGTTTCGCGCATCAACATCGACCTCGAGCGCATCGGCGATCAGGCCGTGAATATCGCCCAGGGGGCCCTGCGCATCCTTCGCCACCCGCGCGTAAAGCCTTACGTCGACCTGCCGCGCATGAGCGAGCTCGCCGAAGAAATGGTCCGCGACGCTCTCAATGCCGTCGTTCGCCGCGACGTCGACCTCGCGCAAAAAGTCCTTGCCACCGACGACCGCGTGGACCATTACCGCGACCAGATTTTCCGCGAATTGCTTACCTACATGATGGGCGATTCCAGCGTGGTCTTCCCCGCGTTCGAATTGATCCTCGTTGCCAAAAACCTCGAGCGCATCGGTGACCACGCCACCAACATCGCCGAGGACGTCATCTACCTCGTCCAGGGCCAGGACGTTCGCCACCCCACCGTCGACCGCCGCTGATTCACAATTTCGGCTCGCAGGTTGCGCTACTTGGCCGCGACCGCCTCATCCTTTAAGTGTTTTGCGCACGCTTCTGCTGTGCTCCGCTTTCCGTGCGCCGAGTCCTGTTTGTGCACGGCGTAGGCATAGACCATCTCGCCCGTCTTCATGCTTGACACTTTGATGCTGGCCTCTTCGTCGGAATGCCAGCTCCCCAGGATGACTTTCTTGGCGGTGCCGGCTTTCTTGCTATCGGAAGTGCCGGTGATTTCATACTCGGCCTGTTCGCGCTGTTCGACGATCTCTAGCGGCACTTTCTTGTCGGCAATGGCCTTTCGCAATGGAGTTTCAAATCCCCCCATCGGGGCGATAAACACTTTTGCCCCCGCGGGTATTTTTGCCTGGGCTTGCGGCGGGGTCTGGGCTGGCGGCTGTTGCGATCGCGCGGATTCGCCGTACCCCGTCGTCAACAACAAAAGCACTCCGAACAATTTCCAATGTTTCATTTCCGTTTTCCATCCTCTCTGCAAGATTCCCTCCGGTTGTTTGCGGAGGATCTATTTCACCACCATCTTCTCCTTCAGGTGCTTCGCACACGCTTCCGCCGCGCTTTGCTTTCCTCTGTAGGAATTCCCTTTGCGCACGGCGTACCCGTAAACCACTTCACTGCTCTTTAATTCCACCACCTTGATGCTGGCTAGATCGTTCGAATTGTCGATGCCCATAAAGAGCATCTTCGCCCAGCCCGCCTTTTCCGTGCTGGCGATGCCGGTGATTTCATAGTCAGCCTTCGTCCGGTCCGTGGTCACGACTACGGGCACTTGTTTCTTGACGATGGCCGCCGCCAGAAATGTATCGAAACCACCTTCAATCGGCGCAATATAGATCCGCGAACCGCGCTCGATTGGTTTTGTACTCTGGTCGACGCTCTTGCCTTCTTGTCCCGCAGCGGTCGCCGCCAGAATCAGCACGAGCCCGAGCCCCACTAGCGAGTGTCTTCCTCTTGGCTGGATCATGTTTCTCTCCTTTCAGCTGGTCACTCTGGCTGCCGGAAGGGACGCACCTGATAAAAGGTAGCTCAGGTCTAACCGCCTTCCAGTTGCTTTGAGCTTTGAGGGTCTGCGGGAATAATGTCCCTCGGCGGAACTATTGGCAAGCGACATCCCGCGACATTCGGCTTACTAGACACGGTTGTCGCCGATTGTCGTTTCTATCCCTAATCCTATGAGCAGATCGCCTCCAGCCTGCCCTCTCACACGCCTCCAGCAGATTCTTGTTGACAACACGGGCACGACTCTGGTATACAATCTTTGTAAAGTAGTCTGCCTCGGCTTCCGCGAGACCCTCTTACAATCTAAATCCTTCTTTTCTGGAGACTTCCATGTCCACCAATCGCTCCGTTGACCGCTTTGCGGTCACGCATAAAGTTGACCGCTTTGCGGTCACACATAAAAACGACCGTTCCTGCTTGTGTGCCTTCACCTTTGCTGATGGCCGTCGCTGCCGCACTCCGCTGCTCACTGGCCACCCAAGCCTCTGCTGCTTCCACGCCAGGAGGGAAGCGCAATCCCTCGCCGCCCAGCAGGTCGGCCGCGACGTATCCTCTTTCCTCTCCGGCAGTTATCTCTCCGCCTGCGATCTCAGCTCCGCCCTGGCCCGCGTCTTCTCCGCCGTCGCCGAAGGCCATGTCAAACCCAAAACCGCCTCCACCCTCGCCTATCTCGGCCAGACTTTGAATCAGACCATCCAGCTCGCCCAGCACGAATACATCAACGCGTTCGGCACCAATTCCTGGCGTGACATGGTGGCCTCCTCCTTCGCCCCTGCCGCCACGCAAGAGGACGAGGATCCCCAGCCAGCCCCAGCCCTACACACCCCCTTGCCTCCGACGAGCACCGAATTCGCTCAGAGTGTACTGGCCGATCGGAACTTGTCCTGAGCGTAGCCTTCACCAGTCGCGAGTCACTAACTCTTTTAGAATGAACACTTACAAAAGTCTATCAAAACAAACAACTTTAACTCTCTTTAGAATCAACACTTATGAAAAAACAGGGGGTGGGGGCGGGTGTTATGGTTAACTGGTAGGCCCGCGCTAAGTTCGGTGTCGCAGCGGACTTGGTCAGGGACTTGCCGAAAGGAGACGCTGGCCTCCCGCGTTGAACAACGCGAGAAGCGCCAGCAACCCCGCCACGGAAACGAAAATCCCCAGGATGCGGTCCGGCGTCCGCACAAATTTCACGACGATGTGTTGCGTGCCCGCAGGCAGCCGCAGCATCATCTGGCCGCTGGTCTCTGCGTGCTGCGGTGTTGCCACCGCCCCGTTCACTTCCACATGCCACGCGGGATAGTCCACCAGCCGCAGCGCCACGCGCACCGGCTTCGGCGACGATACTTGCAGCTCCCGTTCTTCCGCGCTCCAACGCAGGATGTGCACCTCTGCCCGCGGCGCCGCTCCCCCCTCTTCCTCAGCCGGCAGAATCGCAATCCGCGGCGCTTTCTCCGGCAAATTGGTGTGGTCGTCATCCACCGGATCGTATTCATCCGTGCCTTCAAACCCCTGGTCGTTCGCAATCGCTTCTCGCAATGTCGGAATTTCGTCCGAATCCCACCACGTCTGTTGCACCAGGAACGCACCCGTTGCCGCGGAAACGACAATCACCGCCGCGCCCAGGATCCACGAGGCGCGCCGCCGCGACATCGCGGCCGCCAGAAAACAGGAATACGGCACCGCCAGGATGGACATCCACCTCCACGGAAATTGTACAAAACGCAGCTTGAAGAGGTATTCCCAGAAAACCGAGCTCGGCCGAATCATCATGAAAATCGCCGCCGCCGAAAGAAACAGCAGAACGCGCCACAGTTTTCTTGCTTCTTCTGTCTCTTCGTTTTTGCCCGCTCTTCGGTGCGCCGCGAGGCTCGCGATCCCTGTCATCACCATCAGCACGATCGCCACACTCGAAGCGACCCAATTGAACACGTTGTGCTCGGGATCGTTGGTCATCGTATTGAGAAAATTGTCGGAAGGATGCAGCCCCGGCGAGAGTGCCTGCGTGATGTTCACCCATCGCTGTTCATAAGCCGCAGGGAAGAGATAGAAACTTGCCAGGGCAAAGCCCAGTGTCACACCGGCCACTCCGCGCCACAGCGGTCGCGATGACTTCTCCGCGAATGCGGCCCACACAAAAAAAAGCGCCACGCTGTAGCTTGCCAGCACTCCGGCAGGCGCATTGGACAGCCACACCGCCGCAAACATCACCGCGAATAACGCCAGCGCTCGCGGTTGGGAACGTCCGCGATTCTCCACCAGTCCGCAGACTTCCAGCGCTGCCAGCAGCACCACGGGCATCAGCGCGCACGCCAGCAATTCAGCAAAATCGCTGCGCATGTAAATGACCAGCAGCGCGTAAGGGTTCGCCGCATAAGCCGCCGCGCCAAACAGTGCAGCGCCGCGCGTCGCAAAACGCCGCGTCAGCGCATACGAACACAGGCCCGCGATCGTCTGCACCAGCGCAATAAATATTCCCGGCACTGCATTCCACGGCGCCAAAAAGCCCAGCGCCGCACCAAGCATCCACGAAAGCGGCGGATAAAAAATGAACCGCGGCTCGCCAAATCCGTGGTTTGCCCACTCCGTCCATCGCGGATAGGCGATCCCTTCTCTCCACTGGCCCGCCGTATCCAGCCAGGACGCCGCATGAAATCCGAAATCATGTCCCGAAGCGTTTCCCAGCCAGAAAAATGGCGCAATCACCAGCAGCGCGGTCCCCAGGGAAACGCCCAGTGCCAGGAGCCACTCGCGGGAAGTTGTACCGCGCTTCAATCTGTTTGGAAGTTCCGCCGAAGATATCATGCAGTGCGCATACAATTCTAATCGCTATCGAAACGAACCGTCGAGCTTCGCAAACGCGAAACCTGACACAACTCCGCTTTATTCCTTTTCTTTCTTCTCCGTTGCCGCAGGTGCTGCAAGCGGCGCGGGCTTCTCGCCCCAGATATACTGCGCAAACCACTTCTCATTTTCTTCCATCACTGCTCGTTGCTGCTTCGGCTTGTTGATCCCGTGCCCGAATCCTTTGTACACCACCATTTTCACCGGCACGCCCCGGTCTTCCAGCGCTTGCCGCAATTCATACGCATTCGGTATCGGCACGCGGCGGTCATTTTCTCCGTGATGGATTAGCGTCGGCGTTTTCGCTTTCGCAACGTAAGTTATCGGCGAAGTCTTCCGGTAAATTTCCGGATCGTCCCACGGCGTTCCGTGCAGATACTGCTGCGTGAACGGCGTGATGTCCGTATTCACGTAATAGGTCATCCAGTCGGAAATTCCCGCACCGACCGATACCGCCTTGAAGCGGTCACTCGACGCGGTGATGAACGCGGAAATGTACCCGCCCTGGCTCCAGCCCATCGCCCCAACCCGCTCCCTATCTACGGAGCCCTTCGCGATCAGCGCGTCCACGCCGGAAATCACGTCCGCATAATCTCCGACGCCGAGATTGCGAACATTTAGCGCGCGGAATTTTTCTCCGTAACCCGCCGAGCCCCGGTAATTCGGCCGCAGCACCAGCGCTCCCTTGGCCACAAATCGCTCGATCGGATAATACCGGTCCGCGTTCACCACCGGCTGGTCCACCCCGGTCGGCCCTCCGTGAATCACCACCAGCAGCGGATATTTTTTCTTCGCATCAAAATCGCTTGGCGTGTAGAGAATGCCCTCGATTTTCGTTCCGTCCGCCGATGTCCACGAAATCACTTCACGATGGGCGAGCTTGAATGGCTTCAACTGTTCTCCGAGCGACGTCAGCTTCTTCGCTTTCCACGGCGCGACGCTCGCCGCGTAAATTTCGCCGTACTCGTTTTCCATCGCCGCGCGAAACGCCGCGTGCTTGAAGTCGCGCGTGAACGAAAATCCAAATGCCACAGCATGATCCGGCGTGTCCAGTTTTTCCACGGCCTTCGTTTCGGGATTCACTCGAAACAGGTGCACGTACGTCTTCTGCACCGCCTCAAAATAAATTCCGTCCGCCCCCCAATCGATGAGATCGGGATCCTCGTCGAAAGTCGCCGTCACCACTTCCGGCGTTCCTCCTTCGGCCGGCACCACCGCGATTCGACCATTCGTGTAGAAGTAATATTTCGAGCCCGCCGCTGTCTGGTACGCGATTTTCTTCCCGTCCGGCGACCATTTCGGATTTGTATCCGGACCCGGCGTGCTCACAATTTTTTTCACCGCTTTGTCCGCCACCATCAGGATGTATATGTCGCTGGAGAAAGACGAAATAAAATCTGGGTCTTTTTGGGCGCTGAACGCGATGCGCGTTCCATCCGGCGACCACGCAAAACTTCCCACGCTGAATGCCTCTCCTTCCGTCAGCCGCTTGGCTTCCGGCGCCGCGTTCGTTGATCCATCCGGGAGATCCATCGCCCAAAGATGCGCCATCTGATAGTCCGCATGCACTACGGAATATTCGCCGTATTTTTCTTTGCGGTCCTTCAGCGTCTTGGGCTCGGGATCCGTTGCGGCGAATGCAATTCGCCGCGAGTCCGGCGCCCATTCAAACGCGCTAACGTCGGTTTCCGATTTGCTGAGCTGCTGGGCCTCTCCGCCATCCGCCGAAATCACGTACAACTGTTTTTTATCAGCGGTCGAGCCGGAAATTTGCGCCGGCCGGTCGGAAACAAACGCGATCCATTTTCCATCCGGCGACCAATTCGCGCCGGTGCTCGATTTCTTCGCGGAAGTCAGCTGCCGCACTTCTCCGTTCGCGATGTCCGCGATCCACAAATTCCGGTCAAACGCATTGTCTTCCCAGTTCGCCGATTGCAGTTCGTACACCACGCGGCGTCCATCCGGCGAAATCTTTGGATTGAACGCGCTTTTCCATTCCAGCGATTGGTCGATCGTCGGCGTTTTGGAAACCGCCGCCAGCGTGGACTTCGGCGCTTCCTGCGCCACGGCGCGGACTCCCGCCCATCCGTAAACGGCCATCGCAACTGCGATCAAACACACCTTTCGCATCGCCCTATACCCCCAGCTTTTTCAAGAGACGTTCACTCAGTATTTGCGATTCCAGCGGGTGAACCCGATGAAAAGACCAATTGCCACGATGGCAAAACCAAGGTACACGCGCCATCCGTGCAGCACCGTTGCTGAAACGACCGCCCCCAGGGCGGAAAGCACCAGCAACAGGGCAGCCCTGCCCTTCGTCAGTCGCTTCTGTTCGACCACTCGCGCTTCGCTTCTCGCCGCCGTGAGGCCCACTCTGCATCGCGCCGGCGCTTCTACCTGAGCTTAAGTTCTCGCCAACTCTCGCGTCAGGTACACCATCTGGCCTACATGATGATACGCATGCCCCGCACAACGAATGAAAATTTGCATTCGATCCCCGGCTTCCGGCTCGCGCTCGGCAGTGTACGCTTTTCCCCAGTCCTCCGCAGTCTGCTTTCGAATCGTCGCCAGCACCATCGCGATCGTCTTGTCAAACGCGCGCAGCGCTTGCTCTTTGCTTGGCGGCTGTTTGTCCGTAAACTCCCTTTCGCGGTCCCGCACATATCCGGTTTCCGCCACGCGCGCCCCAATGTAGTAATTCAAGTTGCCGGTCAGGTGCAGCACCAGGTGCCCGATGCTATTTCCGTACGGATAGGGCCGCTGCCAGAACCGTTCATTCGAAACCGGGTCCACCCAATTGTGCAATTGGGCCGCAACATATTCGTAATACGCCGCCAGCCCGTCAGCCACCGTTTCGTTCAGTTCGGCCATGAATCGAGACCCCGGAACGCCGACAATAGCCCGTCTCCACCAAATGTCAAGGATTTCGCACTCGCCCAGCGGGGTTGGCCCGGGTTAATTCGCTCTCGATGGAAAGACGAAACATGGCGTCTCCGAAAACACCGCGCGAAAATCTCCGTGAAAACTATATCTGCAAGTACGCCCCAAACGCGCGAGCTGCTTTGACCTTCGAGGGCCCGCTTTTCCACAATCCTCAGAGGGGGGGTCCTTCCGTACTATTGACCCTGTTACCATCCGGCACGGAAACTACGGACAGTATGGCTCGTTTCTCCGCCTTTCTGGGGCGCAGTGTGGAGGTGCAATATCGCGCTGGCGATATCCTTCTGCCCGCTTCCGGCATCTTCGTCGCCGATTCCGGCCGCTCCATCTTCCTCGAGCAGAATTTCGAGCAGCGCGGCCAGCACAAGCATTTTCGCTGGGAAATTCCTTATCAATACCTCGTGCGCATCGAGGAAAAGCCCGATTCAGGCGCCACCATCGATACGACCTCCACTCCCGCGAAGTCCACGCCTGAGTCCGAAGCTCCTGTCGCTTCAAAGTCCGGCGAAGAGCCTCGCAGCGCGGCCGCCGCCGCCGCGGCCGGCGGCGCCCCCGGTATTCTCCCTCTCTCCCACCGCCCCAAAACCGCCTGAAAAACGCGCTTCTCCTCCGCGGTCCCCTGGGCGCACCCAGAGACAAAATTCCGAGTAGCTGACCCACCCGGAAGTTGGCTGGGCCACTCAATACAAGCGCGTTTCACAGGACTAATATTGAGTTCGGTAAACATTGGTCGCTGAGCGCATTGGCCTGAAGGAAACAGGTAAGCCAAGGGTCACTTAGCCGGAAATGCGGCTATTCGGCCAAGCGGCGAGAAGCCGTTCTAACCAAGCCTCCGCCGCCAGCCTTAGCTGTATCTCGCGCATGACGATCGTCAAAACTTCAACTTCTTATTTCGCCTGCGCTAGCCCCGCAACAACTGCGGCAACTTTATCGAGTATCTGATTCCAGCCCTCTAGTTGCCCGCTGTTTTTTGCGTTCTCCATGGTTTCATTTCCAATGAGGGTGAGTTTCGTCTGGCCGTTTCCAAAATCCTCAAAAATAACCACGTCGTGCGCGTCGTCTATGGCCTCATGTTCTATTCCATAGTGCGCAGGCTCAACCTTGTTTCCCTTGGAGTCGGAAAAGTACATGGAGTAAACGATCTTCTCGTGCAGAACAATCTCGTGGTATTCCCCAGCATTCCAGAACTCCTGCCCATCCGGCGTTCTCATGCAGCAGAGAAATTTTCCTCCTACGCGAAAATCCATCTTGCAAAAAGGTGCAGTAAAACCCTTCGGCCCCCACCACTGCATCACATATTCCGGGTTTGTCCACGCCTTCCAAACCAATGCGCGTGGGGCATCAAACACTCTAGTGACAATCATCCGCTCTGTCTCGTTAACCGTGTTTTTTGTCATCTCTGACCTCCGCTTTTTTTATTTGATTCACAACCACATCCAACTTGTCGAAACTCTCTTCCCAGAATCGGCGATAGCTAATCGCCCAGTCGCTGACGGTCTTTATCGCCTCTGGCCTAAGCGTGCATACGCTCTCTCTTCCACGCTTCGTCTTGATCACAATCCGAGCCCGCACCAGGTAGGCAATGTGTTTTGAAATCATCTGCTGCGAGAGTGCAAACGGTTCCGTCAATCCATGCACAGAGGCAGGACCATGGGAGAGTCGTTCAATCATCGCCCGGCGGGTTGGATCAGACAGAGCCGCAAATGTTGTATCTAACTTATCCACAACCATATGGTAGTGAATTATCCGTCGATGTCAAGTGTGCATTTTGGAGTTCCCGATTTCTGTTTCCTGATCCCTGAACCCTGACACCTGCGCTAATTTATGCTTCCCCATGCGCCGCGTATCGCAGCTGGGTGCATGGTTTAACAAATAGGCTTCCTTGAGCAATTACTCATTAACCTGACGATTAGAGTGCCACCGCAACCTGCGCAGGAGCGCGAGCCGTCACGGCGGAGGCCCTGGCATCAGGGGCCGGGGGATGCGGATTGCCGTTGGAACCTGTTCTCGATGTATTGCCGGCCCGTTGGGCAAGTGATCTTTGCCAATTGGCTTGCTACGACCTCCGCGATGAGTGCTAAATCGCCAATCCACTCATCGAGGAGATTAGTACCGGGAAGTCGGCTTATGGGAAGTGATCGCGATAGCTCCCGGTTGACGGCGCACTCGGAAACAATCCATTTGTC
>JBARRT010000002.1:0-1834 GCA_049644365.1 Candidatus Acidiferrum sp.
GCAAATGAGAAAGAATTCTCTGGGCAATAGAACAGCCCTGACATTCGCCATTGTGTGTCTTTTTTCACACGCTTGCCTGGCCCAGGAGAAGATTTCCGACGCAGAAAAACTCCTGTTCGATTCCGTGAATCGCGAACGGGCGGCAAAAGAGTTGCCGCTCTTGAAATGGGATGAGGGTCTGGCCCGCGCCGCGCGCAAACATGCCGAACTCATGGCAGAGCAGTACCTGGTTCTGCACCGATTGCCAGGCGAGGCCGACCTAGCCACTCGGGCACGAGAAGCCGGAGTGAGTTTCAGTCACATTACAGAGAATATCGGCATGGCAGCGTACGCCGGCGGGTTCCACGGCGGCTGGATGCATTCGCCCGGGCACCGCGCGAATATCCTCGATGCCGCCATCGATTCCATCGGGATCGCGGTGGTCGATGGCGGAGAGCAGTTGTTCGCCGTAGAGGATTTTGCCCGCGTAGTCACGCTTCTCTCGATCGAGGAGCAAGAAAAACGGATCGGGAAGCTCTTCGCCGCGCGCGGCTTGCGCTTGCTCAAGATTGGAGATGACGCTCGGAAGAGTTGCGAGCTCGACCGCGAATATGCAGGAAGCAGCAAGCCCCGGTACATCGCGCACTACGAAACGGCCGACATCTCGCAGCTGCCTGAAGGTCTAGAAAAGGAACTTCAATCCAGGCGCTATAAGTCTGCTGCCGTGGGCGCGTGCCCGCCGAGAAAGTCGTCTGGCGTTGCCCCCTTTCGCATCATCGTGATGCTCTATTGATGCGGACCCCTGCGCGGGCTCACGCGGGACCGAATCCAGGAGACCATCGTGCCCACGTCTTCTGATATCATGGCGCCCCAATGGCAAACGAAGCCATAGCGTTTTTCGCGGCGGTCATCGCGGTGGCCACGGTCGCCTACGTGGTATTCGCGTTGCGGCTGTGGGAGGCAACTGAGAAAACGGCGCAGGCTGCGGGAAAATCCGCAGAGGCGGCAAGGGAGGCCACGCTGGCGGCAAAAAAATCCGCCGATATGGCAGCCGCTCTTCACCGGCCCTTCATGGGCCTAGTGAGGGTTACACTCAAAACCGGTTGGGGAACGGACCTGTGGGTCATTGTTCTAGCGATAAAAAACTACGGCACTTTGCCCGCGATGAATGTGGCAGCGATGATTGAGTTTTTCGCGGGCAATACTCGCCTCACGCAAATCACGGAGCCCGCTGCGGTCCAAATCTTCCCGTCGGACGAAATCGAATCCGTCGTACGGCTATCGATGCCGACGCACCGGGTGCAGATTCAACAGGGAATACAAAAGCTGCGAATCGAGGTCCGAATTCCTTACCAAGCAGAAGACGGCCGCCAGTTCGAGTACTCCGCCGAAGTCTCATATACGCAGGACGGATCCTTCGCGATTCAGAAATCAGAGACGCGCGCGCGGTAGATCCTCGGCGTTGTGGAGTGAAGAGCTGAGGCTGGATTGTGCCGCACGTTGTTCATGGCGCCTGGCGTTGGCGGGCGAGGCGCGTGGCGCTTTGCAACGACTCCGCAAGAAAGTTGGAATCGTCTGCGTCAGCTAAGCTATGCTTTCCGTTGACTATGGCTCGTCCGCCTGCTCAGGAGCGTCGTCGCAAATCTCGTTTGAGGCTCCCACAGACGGTACGCGTCCGACCCTCTGATCCTCGCCTCCTCGATTTTGATGAGATTCTGCCAACCGTTAACACGTCCCGTGACAGCGTCTATTTCGTCTCCAAGAACCAGGCTTACGAAGAGGGAATGCGCGTGTTTGTTACCTGTCCCTATTCGGATGGCCCCGGCTCCATCAATCGTGAATCCCTCGGCAAGGT
>JBARRT010000003.1:0-22679 GCA_049644365.1 Candidatus Acidiferrum sp.
TCTCAATCAAGCTAAAATTTGCAGAATTGCCCCCCGAGTCGTCACTCACCGCAAAGCTGCTCAGATTGCTGTTCACGAACGCAAAAACGTCCTGAAACGCCGGGTTCGGCCCCAATTTGTATGCGCCGTTGTAGTAATCGCTGTTTGAGAATCTGCTCGGAAACTGCGTCATCGGCACCGACACATTAGGTGCATAGTCCACACGGAACGTGTTGTCGAACTTGTGCGCATTCCGGAACTTCCCGCCGACTTCAAGCCACGCAAGACGCGAGCCAATGTGATAGCGCTTGGCCATTGCGCCCGTGGCCTGCAGGTTGAGCTGCGCCGTCAGTCCCTTGTTGATGTTGACGTCGCTCAAGGTAAAGTTCCCCGGGTTGTTAGCCTCCGTGAAACAAGCAGGCGTCCACTCTGGCAGATAGACATTCGTCGTGTTCGCCGGATCGTAATGGCAGTTGCTGATGCCGTTCAGGCCAGTGGCGTCAAACGATGCGTTGCGGTCTCCCACCTGCCCTGTCTGACGCGAACGCGATACCGACAAATCCCAGGAATACCACGTCGTCGTCAACACGTGCTTGCCGCCAAGCACCACGCTGCTGATCAGGTAATCCGGCCGCCGAAGCTGCGTGCCAAAGCTCGGTGGGGCGCCATCGTTCAGCGAATACACCCAGCGGTCCCCATAGTTCTTGAAATCAGAGAAGAGACCCCGAAGGTAGAGGTTCGACCCTTCAGCCAGCTTGTAGTCGGCGCTGCCCGCAATTCCCCATCGGCTCCGGTAGTATCGGTATTCTCGGATGTCGATGGAGTCGAAGGTGCGCTGCCCTGCGGAGAGGTCCGGCACCGGCTCAATGTCATCAATTCCGCGCCCGTTCCAATCATAAGAGCCGCCGATGAGGAGGCCGAAGCGTTTGTTCGCACCAAAGCGCTGGCCAACGGTACCGGCTGTTTCAACGAGCCCGCGCCCACCGAGAATGGGAGTGTATCCCCCCATGCCACTAAGATTGAAAGTGGGGCGCTCTCCAGCGGTTTTGGTGACAAGATTCACGGAGCCGCCGATGCCGTCCCCATCCATGTTGGCTTGCAGTGTCTTATTGATTTCGACGGACTCGACGATGTCGGCAGGGATGGCATCGAACTTGATCTGGCGGACGCTACCTTCCGGTGAAGGAACATTGACACCGTCGATGGTGGTATTGGTCAGGCGCGGTTCGGTGCCACGAACCTGTACGTACTTTCCTTCACCTTCATCCCGTTCAATCGTCACGCTGGGCAACCTGCCGAGAGCATCGGCCATATTGGCGTTAGGCAAGCTACGAATTACATCTGCGGGGAGCACCTGGACGATATTATCTGCACTGCGTTCGCGATTGACCGCCTCGGCTTCCCCATAGGCGCGTTCGGCGGTCACGAGAACCTGAAGGTTTTGGGACTCCACCTCGAGCTTGACTTCGACATTCGCCGTCTGGCCGGTGACTACAGTCACCTGTGTCGTGGAGGCCTTGAATCCGACGTAAGTGACTGCGATGGTGTAATTTCCCGGTTCAAGATCGTTGATGAAGAACTCGCCCTGACCATTCGAAGCAAGGCTCACGTTTTTTGGTTGTAACTCGATTTGTGCGCCCTGCAGCACGCCACTGGAATTATCCGTGACGCGGCCGCTGATGCCGCCCTTGTGTTCCTGCGCGGCGCTGCGATCCGGTAGGGAGAGTACAACTGAAATCAACGAGAGTGTACACACGACAATGGACTGGAAATTCACGGGACTTCGCATAATTAGTCCTTCCACTTATATTTCGATTCGAGTCTCGGATCAGAAGCGGTAGTCCGCAACAATTGCACGCCGGGAGGGGAGCAGCGTCCACTCTGCTGAGGTCACCCCGAAGACTCGGCGAAGGAAGTAGACGTTAGATTTGTGAACGCGGAATGACAGGGGAATGAGAAGAGGGTGAAAGACAGCTTTTTCAACTGGCTCTCGCTACTGTTGCGTCGGCAAGTTACTTACTTCGGGCGGGACTACACTTAAGCGGCAGCTCGCTAACTCTCGAGCCTGAGCTCGGTCAATTCAATTACCAG
Organism: Candidatus Acidiferrum sp.; assembly: GCA_049644365.1. GTDB lineage: Bacteria > Acidobacteriota > Terriglobia > Acidiferrales > UBA7541 > Acidiferrum. The sequence goes on from JBARRT010000003.1 coordinate 2,071, forward strand.
ACAGCTGCTCGCGCCACCAGGCTTGAGCCGAAAAGACTGTGAGGTCATCACTTCACCGGATGAGCCGCGAAGTACTGGTCAAGGCTCGCAATCACTTCAGCCGCAGCCCTCTGAACGTTCCGATCGAGTGCCGCGACTACTGCGGGCACATCTTTTCCATTGACTGGCTCATCATGCGTGTAGTGGTGTGTCCAAACCGTTCCGCCGGTATTGAGATCGCGCATCTCAAGTTCCAGCGTGACTCTGGCCAATATTTGGGCGCCGGTCAGTTCCTTAAAATCATACAAGCGGCCACGAATTGCAAAATCGCCTTTCATATTGCTGCGCCGGTAATATACGGCACGGTAGCGGCCCGATGCACGCAACCGCCGCAGGAGCACTCCTTCGATCAGTTCAGCCGGAGGTTCGGCCCACCGCTCAAACTCATAGGTGCCTAGCTGCTCGGCACCGTGGCCGTAGACGATGCGGTCCTCGCGATACAGATGGGACGTCATCAGCCCGCCCAAGAGCAGCGTCACTGGCACTGCATCTGCTTTCTCGACTGAAGCAGCATTGCTCGGAACCGTGAGCTGGTAATACTTGCTGGGCCGCGCGGCCCCGCATCCGGCTAGAAATCCAACCAGCAGTGCCAGCGCACTGACCTGGAATTTTCGGGCGGCAACCCGAGCGGCTCTTTTTCGCTCCGCTAGCGTCCTTTCTGCCCATGACGTTTTCATTACATCTCGCGCCTGGATCATCGCGGTTCCCCTGTTTTGTGCTCGCGGGGCGTGCTCGACCGAATGAGGGTGTACGGCCGGGTCTTGATCGTGTTCGTAAATTCCTTGAGGTTCTGGCTCACGTGACGCAGGTTCTCCAGCAATTCATCGATGTTCTCAGAGTTGACATCGAGGGTTTGATCGAGCTTGCCGGTAAGGTCCGTAATGGTTGTCAGCGACTTCCGCAGCTCGACGACCGCCTGGCGAACGTCCGCGCGATTCTCTCCGATTAGGGAATCCACATGGCTTAAGGTTTCATTGGCCTGCGCTGAAGTTTTCCGCAAATCCTGGAGCAAGGGCTCGAGTTTTTCGGTCGCGGAGTTCAGATGTTGCACCGTCGCTTTCACCGGGGCTCGGTTTTCGGCGAGCATGCCGCGGGTCTCGGCAAGCGTGCCCGCAAGATTGGCGCGGTTCTGGTCGCCCATCAGATCGTTGATTCGATCCACGGTCACTTTCAGCTCCGTGGCGCGATCATTGAGTGTTTTCAAGAGCAGTTGTGCCTGCGGCGCGAGGTCATTGATCCTTGCCGTCAATGCATTGAAGTCTACATAGGAATCGGAGGGCAGAATCGAGCCGGCCGCAGCGAGCGCGGCTCTATCGGATCCGGGAACAATTTCCAGATGGTTTTCTCCGAGCGGGCTCAGGCTCATGATTTTCACGTGGCTGTCCGTTTTCACGGGCAAACCGGACTTGACGCTGAACGTAATTTCTATGCGCGAAGAATCCTTCGGATCGAGCTGCAATTTTTCCACGCGCCCTACTTTGGGCCCGCCCGCGTAACGAACAGTGGCGCCCGGCTCCAGCCCTCCGGCAAACGGGAAATAGGCGCGGTACGTTGAAGCCGAACCGCCAAACGCGCCGCCAAGCACGAACACCGTCGCGACCAGCACGGCTCCCGCGATCAAGACGAACAATCCCACCATGGCCTGCTCGCTTTTCGTTCCCATCTCTTACCTCGCTCTTCGCCGCTCAAAAGCCCCGGCGGGGGTTTTCTTCCGTCAGCATTTGCAGATAGTCCAATTCCTGGGAAACTTCCGGCTCCGCAATGCGGTCGAGAAACTGGCGGACGCGGGGATGCGTGCTCGAACGCATTTCCGCCGTCGTGCCGATCGCGACGACGTTGCCTTTGTCGATCAACACCATGCGGTCCGCGATCAGAAATGCGCTCGCCAATTCGTGCGTGACCACCACGATCGTCATATGAAAAGCTTTTCTCAAGTCCAGGATCAACTGATCCACGCCTGCAGCGATGATCGGGTCCAGCCCCGCCGACGGCTCGTCGAAAAAAAGAATCTCCGGATCCATGGCCATGGCGCGAGCCACCGCAGCACGCTTCTTCATCCCGCCGCTGAGCTGCGAAGGCATGTAGTTCTCAAATCCGGCCAGGCCCACCTGATCGAGCTTCAATCGCAGGATGATTTCGATGGTCGAATCTTCCAGCTTGGTATGCTCGCGAAGTGGCAGCGCAACATTTTCTCCCACCGACATCGAGCCGAACAGCGCACCACCTTGGAACGACATTCCGACTTTTTTGCGGATTTCGTCCATCTCCGCGGCGGAGATGGCGGCAATATTCTTTCCCTTGAGCCAAATCTCGCCGGAAGTCGGGCTTTCCAGACCCACCAGCGTCCGCAGAAGCGTGCTTTTGCCTGAGCCCGAACCGCCGAGAATCACCAGCGTCTCGCCGCGCTGCACATCAAAGCTGATCCCATGCAGAATCTCGTGCTCGCCGTAGCTCACGCGAAGATTCCGCAGCGAGATCACCGCTTCGGACTGCCAGCCCGTGTTTTCGCTCTGGTCCATGGTGCCAGTTCGAATCCTATCGTTCGCTCAAAAAGAAAAAGAGCGCGGTAAACACGAGGTCTACCAGAATCACCAGAAAAATAGATACCACAACGGCGCGTGTTGTGGAGCGCCCCACTTGTTCCGCACCGGCGCCCGTCGAGAGTCCTTCATGGCATCCAACGGCGGTGATCGTAATTCCGAACATGATGCTCTTGATCAGCCCGGACGCGATGTCCCTAAAGTACAGCGCGTCCAGCGAAGCAATGACGTACCGCTGCACCGTGAAACCCGCCTGCGTCACACCGAAAAGAGCGCCGCCGAGTATGCCCATCGAGTTTGCCCAAATTGTAAGGCACGGCAGCATAATCATCATGGCAACGAATTTCGGCGTCACGAGAAAGTGGATCGGATCGATCGCCATGGTTTCCAGCGCATCGATTTCTTCCGTGACTTTCATGGTGCCGATCTCCGCTGCGAACGCGGACCCGGACCTCCCGATAACGACAATGGCGGTAATCAACGGCCCCAACTCTCTCGTCATCGAGATGGCCACGGCACTCGCCACAATGTTGATTGCGCCAAACTTCCGCAGCTCATAAGCGCTTTGGAGCGCCAGGATCAATCCGATGAAAAAAGTGATCAGGGAAAGGATGGGAAGCGCGCGGACGCCGACCTGCATGGCCTGCGAGACGGCCCGTTGAAAACGAAAGGGCCTGCCGCGAAACGGCCCCACAAATGTGAAATAGGCGGCACGGATACCCAGGTTGGCCAGCGCGCCCAGATACGCAAGCCCGTCCAGAACCGATCCGCCAATTTGTGTCGCTAGTTCCACAATCTCTTTAACAAATTTCCGTGGTATGAGGCCGGGGAAGCCTCAAGTGGCCACTGCTTGCTCTTCGCTCTCGCAAATTTCAAAAATTCTCACCAGCTTGGACAGTTGAAGGACTTCCCGGACGGTAGTGTTCAAGCCAAACAAGATGAAACGAGCGCCCACATCGCGCGCGGCTTTCAGCCCTTCCACCAGGGACGCCACGCCGGAACTGTCAATGTAGCGCACGGCCTTGAGATTGAGCACCACCCGCGGCGTACGCAGCTCACGAAGTTCGCGCAACAGAGGCTTCCGCAACTCCGGCGAAGTCGCGAGGTCAATGTCTCCTGAAATGTCGAAAATCGTTATCTTGTCCAGGTGACGCGCAGAAATCTGCACTGTTCGTTCTCCTCAGGAACCCGCCGGGGGATCCGGTTTAGGCAGAAATTTTACAAGCCGCAGCTGATTCCGGCCAACCCTGCGGCGAAATTCTAGCGCATCCATGCTCTCTCGGATGAAATGCAGTCCCAGCCCTCCGGGCTTTACGTCCTCAAGCGCGCGTCCGCACAATTTTGCGCGGTCCACATTCTTGCCGCGATCCTCCAGCACGATCTCGAGCGCTTCCCCATTTTTCCCACACAAGGAAGCCTGAATGCGGCTGAAATGTACTTCGATGGGCCCGTCGGGCTGGCCTCCGTACGCGTGACGAATGATATTCGTCAGCGCCTCGTCGACGCCGAGCACCACGGCTCGGCATTCCGGCTCGGAGAATCCCAGCCGCTCCGTGAGTTGCGCCAGCGCGCCGCGCACCACGCAGAGCGTCTCCGGATTACTGCGCAATTCCATTTTCAGCAGCAAATTGCGCCGGCTCAAGGGGCGTTCTCCTCTGCCTTAGGATACGGGACGCGCGGCGAAATTGTCATGAGACAGCTTTGCCGCTTTTTTTGCAAAATCGAGAGTGGCCCGGAGGTTTCCGCCCAAGAAGCGCACCTTGCCGTTCAAATCCCGCTCCAGGACGGTCTTGCCGTCCTTGTCGGTAAACTGGCAATGAACGTCAATCGAGGTCTTCCCCGTGACTGTTGTTATATTGCGGGCCATCTCGCTGCCTTTCTTGAACCCACGAACCGTGCTCTGAAGTACGACCAGGTCCGTTGTCCCGGCAGCATTGCGGTCGCCCTCGCGGTACACGTGCTGGAACCCGCCCTGTTTCTGAAGCTGCTGAATCAGATTCTCGTAAAGTGAAATCTGGAAGTCCGCAGGCAGCTTGATCTCGTCCGACTGAATCATCAAAACCTGAATCGCTGACGCTTTCATTGCTGGCGTCGGGGCAGACTGAGCGCGGAGTTCCGCCAACTTGATCTGGGCACCCAGCAACAAAAATGAAATCGCCATGGCGTAAAGAACGCGCTTCATGGCGTCTTCTCCTTCGCCGCAGCCGGCTTCGCATCCGGTCTGCCTGCGTCATCCTGGATCGGAATGCTCGTGTGTGCTCCTTGCGCGACCATCTCCTTCTTGAGCGCATCCGCCTTGCCAGTGGCCATCGTGAAGATGGCGCCATGCAATCCACCCTCCGCGTCGCGATATTGGATCGATAGCGTATCGACTTTGGAACGGAACAGGCTCAGGAATCGGCCGCCCCCGTAAGGCGCAAACATGGTGAGCGTCCCAATCGTTCCGCGAAACACGCGCTGGCTGTCATTTCCTGTAACAACGTCTTCAATGGAATGTAGTGGCACATTGGCTTTCGCGTTGGAACTCGTAAATTGGAGGTTGCCGCCTTCGAGGGTGAGCCGCCCGCTCGACTTCGCCTTGACGCCCTCCAGCCCCATGAATTGCACAACCTTGGTGCCGGTAGCCGGTTGCTGCGCAACTGTCGGCGGCGCCGTGAATCCCACGATGCCCAGCAGAGCCATCGTGACGGTTTGCACCGAACGAAAGACCATCGCAGTCTCCTTGACCTGTTTCGGCCAGCTTTAGCAGGTTTGGGTCACGCAAAGACTTGAGAACCCGCCTGGTATCAGGGGAGCAACAATCGGCTGTTCGGCCCAAAAAGTCAATGCTTGCGTTGCGGCGGCTGGCGAGTCCGCGACCTGCCCTCAATGGTCGGAGAGAAACACCGCTGTTATCGCGGGGACGGTGTCAGGAGAGGTGTCAGAAGAGGTGTCTCTGTGTCCGACACTCCGACACTCGAATTCGGCTCTACTTTCGGATCTTCCTTCTAAATCAACTACTTGCGGCGATGTAACACGCATCGGTTTTGGTACGAAGGGTGCCTTTACTCACGGTGCGAAAAGAAAGCGCCACACAGTAAAGATCACGGCTCAGGACTCCAACGTCCGGAGCGATTAAAGAGTGCCGGTCAACGACCACCAGACGAACCTGGTCGGCGCCGCGGGGCTAGTTGGATTCAGAGGAATGAAACCAGAAAGGCGAAGAGCAATGTCAATCCAGACGCTTGAGGGAGCCGCCCTCCAGAGCAACCAGCGGGCTGCTGAACTGGAAGCCGGGCGGGGCGGTGACGCGCAGCTGTTGGCCGCGGCGAAGAGCGGCCATTCGGTCGCCTTTGGCGAGCTCTTCGATCGCTACAAGCGGAGGATTTTTCACCTCGCACAACGCATTATGCGAAACCACGAGGACGCCGAAGACGTCGTGCAAGAAGCTTTCCAGCAGGCATTTGTTCATCTGCGGGATTTCGAGGGCAGCGCTCGCTTCTCCACCTGGCTTTCGCGCATTGCGATCAATGTGGCTCTGATGAAGCTCCGCAAGAAGGCGCGGAAAGTGGAGCTCTCGATTGACGAGCATTCCGAATCGGAGGACATGTCGTTTCGAGATGCCGTAACCGACTTGGCGCCGAACCCCGAGGAGCACTGCTTACGCCAAGAAAGATCGCGAATTCTGAGGGAAGCGCTTGCCGAGCTTAGGCCCAATGCACGGCGCGTCCTTGAGCTGTATGAACTGGAAGGGCGCTCGATGAAGGAGATCGCAGCAGCCTTGGGCATTTCCGCTACCGCCGTAAAGGCGCGGATCTTCCAAGCCCGACCGAAAATGCGGCACGAACTGGACCAGTACTTCCTCAAGAGAGCGGAGCGGCGGAAGAGATTGCGCTTCGGCACGCCAGGTAATTGGAAGTCAAGCGGCCGGGAGCTGCGCGCTGCTCTCAGCTGAGAAGCTGGGTCCCTCGCCGAAAATCTAGTTAACCATAACACCCCCACCCCCATCTGTTTTTCATAAGTGTTGCATCTAAAGGATTTAGCGATCCTGTAAGTTCTTCGCTTGCAACACTTACGGGCGGTTTCATAAATGTTGATTGCAGAAGATTTAGTGACTGGTGATTCGTGACTCGTGAATCGTGAAAGCTGGGCCGCAGGGAGTGCGGTCTGGCTGGCAGAGTTGCGGCGTGGCGGTCTTGTATCTGGCTTTGGGGTCATATGGAGTAGAATAGCATGAAAGTACAGTACATGTCAATTACTTTCTGGGTATCATTCGTCCCGGTAAAAACCACCGGGATACAAAGGGCGCAAACGGGCGGTAAAACGTTGAAAGGTTTGCAGGTTAGAAGGTTTGAATGTTTAGAGGCCGGAATCAGAACGAGGAGGTTGCGAGCCGCCGGAAGTGTCGAAATGGTCGGAGCGAGATGATCGAGGAAAAGTCAAAAACCCCACACGTAAAACCGACGTGTGGGGCACCCAAATTCGTCTCCGGATTTATTGTCCGGACCACCCGCCGACGTCGCGTACGGTTCATTGGACTGGACCCGGGAAGCGCCTGGCGCGGTGTGCAGCGCCAGGTGCGAGAGCCTAGGTCTTACTGATTATTTCTGCGTTGGATAAACGTTAGTTCTACTGATTTGGATAGACCCTAGTTTTACTGATTTGGATAAAGGAATTCGACGCCGGTGTTATCACCCGGGTAGAACCATTCCTTCAGGGCTTCCGGTTGGCCGGAGGCTCGCTCTTCGAGCTGAAGGATTAGTTTGCCTGGGGTTTCCAGCCGCGAGTCCGAAATACCCTGGACCGTGGTAATCAAATGCGTCTCGTCAGCGTTGTAAATTGCGACGAGGGTGGGATGGTTGAAATCCAGCAGCTTGAGTACGTAGGTGCCCGCGGGAAGAACTTTCCCGGGAACCTGGATGGATTCCTTGACGGTCACAATCGTTTTCTTATCCGATTCGTCGGCCCGGCCCTTGGGGACAAAAAAGATTCCCAACAGCATCAGGCTGATCATGCCAGTGAACATTTTGCGGTACATAGTTAAGTCTCCTTTTCTTAGAGATCCGCCCTTCATAGTTCATATCGCAGCGGAATTTATTTCGTGAAATAGAAAGGCATTCTTGATACCAAACCGCATCGAAGACGCGCGCCCGAAAGGAACGTCATTTCAATGACTTAGGCCGGTTGCGCATTTTTCGCAAAATGCGACTCCCTCGCGGAACGTCCATATCGCGGCAGTGGTGTCAGAATGCCGGGCGCGAATCTCCATGAAAGGAAGGCGGTAGCAAACATCAGCGGGAATGCCCAGCGTGATTGAAATCCCCCTGTGGGTGATTGTTGAGATTGATGAATGTTCTGCTGTGCGAAGTGCAGGGTTATGGATGTAAATCACCGTTCGGCACGTAGGACAGCATTACCTCGTATTGCTTGCCAGCTTGCCGCAGCATTCGGGGCGTGCGGGCAAGGAGGAGCTATCCCAGCCGCCGCCGAGCGCTTGAATCAAGAGGACGGCACTGGACATGCGACGGCCAAGAATATTGACTGCGATCACTTCGTCAGTAAGGGCTGCACTCTGTGCTGTGGTCACTTCCAGATAACTCGTTATGCCGCCTCGATAGCGAGTGAGGGCCAGCTCCAAGTATTTTTGGGAAGCGACGACCGCACGCTGTTGTGTGTCTGCTTCCTTCTCGAGAATACGAAGCGCCGCCAAGTTGTCTTCGACTTGCTGAAAACCTGTCAGGACGGTTTCGCGATAGTTGGCGACGGTCTGGTCGTAGGCAGCAATGGCTTGATCCGTCCTGGCCCGGCGGCGACCCGCATCAAAGATGGGCGCAATGGCCGACGCACCAACCGACCAGAGAATGCTCGGGCCAGACAGGAGCGTGGTGATTACACCGCTTTCGAATCCGCCTGTAGCACCCAGACTGATGTTCGGATAATAAGCGGCCTTGGCTACACCGATTTGCGCATTGGCAGCGGCCATGCGTCTTTCCGCTGCCGCAATGTCGGGGCGGCGTTCGAGAAGTTCAGAAGGAACTTCCAGCGGTATCGAAGGCGGCGGTGAAGTAAGAGGAAGCGGCGAAAGATGAAATGAAGAAGCGGGCTTCCCGATCAGCGTGGCAATGGCATGCTCGAACTGCGCCCGGAGCACTCCGACATCAATGGCCTGGGCACGCGTCGTCTCCAGTTGCGTGCTGGCCTGCTGGACTTCCACTTCGGAGGCAAGTCCTCCCTTGAAGCGACTATCCGTCAATTGAAATGCCTGCTCGTATTGCGCGACGGTGGAGTTCAGGAGTTGCTCTTGCGCATCGAGGCTGCGGGCCTGGAAGTAGAACAGCGCGAGCTGCGCATGCAGGCTTAGATTGACGGTGGCGAGGTCCGCGGCGCTGGCTTGTGCCTGATCGCGTTGCGATTCGACGGTCTTTCGGACACGTCCCCACACATCCAGTTCGTAGGACAACTGCACTGGAATCTGGTAGTCGTTGAAGGTTTTCCCATTCGTGGTCAGGCTGGGAGGGCGGTTGTTGGAGATTCTGTTTCGTGTTGCCGCCGCGCCAGCGGTGATCGAAGGGTAGTAGTCGGCCCGGTAGTAGCGCAGCACGGCACGAGCCTGGGTGTATTGGGCCTCGGCCGCCTTCAGGTTCTGGTTGGAGACATTGATCTGGTCCTCAAGGGCGTTCAATTGCTGGTCCTGAAAGAGCTGCCACCAGGCTCCACCGAGATTCTGTTCGTTCGGTTGAGCGGGTTTCCAATCACCCACTTCCTTGTAGGCGGGCGGGACTTCGGCTGCCGGACGGTTGTATTTTGGCCCGACGGCACAACCCGCAATTGAGAGCACGCTGGCGAAACCGACGCTGGCCAGAGCGCACTTCCAAACTCGAATTTCTGCATTCGGGTTGCGCCGTAAACTCATTGGCCCCCTCCTGCGCCATTTGGCTCTGCAGCCTTTGCGATCTGCACTTGTTGTCCGGGGAGAATGGAATCTGATGGATTTTGAATTACCGATTCATCGCCGTTCAGGCCCGATAGGATTTCGATTTGATCCCCGAAATCGTGACCAGGCGTTACTTGTGTAAGCACCACTTTGCCGTCTTTCACAACGGCGACCTGAAGACCTTCGGATCGAAACAACAGAGTGTTAACGGGCAAAAGGTGAGTGGAGGCAAGCCCCGGCAGATTCAAATGGACCTCGGCATAGGAACCGGAGAGCAACTTGCCGGTCGGATTGTCGACGTCAACTTCCGCCTGCAAGGTGCGGGTTACGTTGTTGATGGCATTGGCGGTTCGCACCAGCTTCCCCGGGAAGGGCCGTCCGGGAAACTCCGCAAGTGTCAGCTCTGCCGTCAGCCCCGGCGCGGCAGCTTGGGAGTACTCCTGCGGTACATAGACATACACGCGTAATTTATCGGGCTGCGCGATATGGAAGAGGTCGGTCCTCGTGCCTGGGGCGCTGCCGGAGTTGATGAGATCGCCGACGTCGACGTTACGCACAGTAACAATGCCGTCGAAAGGAGCATAAATCTTCTCGAAGGATTGCAACGTCTCGAGCTGCTTTACATTCGCCTGATTGGCCTGGACGATGGAGTTGTTGGCATTGTAAGTGCCGGAGGCGTTGTCGACATCTTGCTGAGAAACTGCATTGGTCTTCAGCAAATCCTGGTAGCGATTCTTGGTGATCTCCGCAAGCCTGAGATTGGCCTCTGCTGTGGCGAGATTGCTGCGTGATTGCTGCAGCTGCTGGTCGACTTCTGGTGTGTCGATCTCAGCGAGAAGCTGGCCCTTTTTCACGCGGGCCCCAATGTCGACGTACCACTTCTTCACATAACCGCTGGTGCGCGAGTAAATCGGAGCCGTCATGTAGGGTTCTACGTTGCCGGGCAACACAATCTCGTGCGACGGTGCGGTACGCTGCGGAGTAACGACGTTGACCACGGGCACGGCCATGGCAGAAGTTTCGGCAGTTACGGCGGCACGCGCCCGAACGCGCCGAAGAATGCCGGAAACCAAAATCCCTGCGACCGCCAGAAAAACTATCACGGCGGCGAGCCATCCACGTCTCGCGCGATGCTTCCCGCTGAAGGCGCTCTGAATTTGTGGCCCGTTCTTGACAACTTGTGTTTCTTGCGACATTGACACACCTTTTTGCTCGTAAAGAGCTCTATTGTTGAATTCCGGCCTCAACCGGGCGATGACGGAGGCTATGCACCATACTGAACACCGTAGGAACGAAAAACAGCGTAGACACCGTGGCGAAAAGCAACCCGCCAATAACGGCGCGGCCGAGAGGCGCATTCTGTTCTCCACCTTCACCCAACCCGATGGCCATAGGCATCATTCCGATGATCATGGCCAGAGCGGTCATCAGCACCGGCCGGAATCGCGCGAACCCTGCCTGCACGGCCGATTCGGCCGCAGAGTGCCCTGCACCTAATTGTTCTTTCGCGAAGCTAACTACCAGGATGCTGTTGGCGGTGGCCACTCCAACGCACATGATCGAGCCCGTAAGCGCGGGCACGCTGACCGTCGTGCCGGTCACAAACAGGAACCACACGATCCCCGCGAGCGTCGCGGGAAGGGCGGTCAGAATAATGAATGGGTCGAGCCAAGATTGAAAATTCACGACAATGAGGAGGTAAACCAGGACGATGGCGAATAGGAGCCCCGTCAGCAATCCCAAGAAAGATGATTTCATCGTCTGGATCTGTCCGCGTACGATGATCTTTGAACCCCGGGGAAGCTCCTTTTGACTGGTGCTCAGGATCGAGAAGATATCCTTCGAAACGGCTCCGAGGTCACGGCCTTGGACGGAACCGAATATATCGATGACCGGGGACACGTTGTAATGAGAGACCACACTCAACTCGGAATTGCGGCTGAAGGAGGCGAGACTCGCGAGTATGGAGGGCGGAGCGGTACCTGTGCCCGTAACCGGAATGTTCTCCAGATCCTGGAGTGACTGAACCCGGTACTGCGGAGTTTGCGTCGCGATCTGGTAACTCACGCTATTCTTGGGGTCCAGAAAGAAAGTCGGCGAAGTCTGGAAGCTACCGCTCAGGGTTATCAAGAGATTGCTGGCAACTTCCCGCTGGGTGAAACCGATTTCCCGAGCTTTCGTCCGATCCACATCAACGTGAAACTTCGGCTGGTCAAAGGTTTGCTGAATGCGGAGATCCGTTGTTCCCGAAACGTACTTGACCCTCTCCAGCAGCTTGTCCGCGAATTGCCGGTTGGCCTGCAGATTATTTCCGATAATTTGAATATCGATTGGGGCAGGCAGGCCAAAGTTCAAAATTTGAGTCACCATATCCGCAGGCAGGAAATAGAAAGTGACTCCAGGAAAATCCCGTGACAGCTTCAACCTTAAGTCATGCACGTAAGCTGCTGTTGGCCGATGTTTGGGGGCGAGAGCGACCATGATGTCCGCATCTCCCGTTCCGATTGGCGCCGAACTGCTGTAGGAGAGATTGATGCCGCTATAAGGCAATCCGATGTTGTCGATAATCCCGCCGAACTCGGCAGGCGGTATTTGGTTGCGAATCTCGGCTTCCACGCGGTCACATAGGGCGGCCGTCTCTTCAATACGCATACCGGTCGGGGCACGAAGATGCAGCGTGAATTCACCACTGTCCACGGATGGGAAGAAATCTTGTCCCAACCACGGGTACAGCCCGAAGGAAAGCACGCAAGCTGCGAGAAATGAGCCGGCAAAAACACGGCGGTGACGGACACAAGCCTCAAGCAATCCGCGATACGCGGTTCGAATCCTCTCAAAGCCGCGTTCAAACCAAGCTTGGAAGAGCACGAGAGGATTCTTACTCGGGGCGTGCCAGCCTTCTTCAGCATGAGCTTTAAGAAGATACTTGGCCATGGTTGGTATGAGAGTCCGCGAAAGCAGGTAGGAAGCCAACATTGCGAAGACGACCGCCTCCGCCATAGGCACAAAGAGATAACGGGCGACGCCCGTGAGCAAAAACATGGGCACAAAGACGATGCAGATGCTAAGTGTTGAAACCAGTGCCGGCACTGCGATCTGCTCCGCCCCAAGAAGAATCGCCTCTTCTGTCTCCTTGCCTTTACTTAGAAAACCGTGAATGTTCTCGATCGTGACCGTTGCATCGTCCACCAAGATGCCGACAGCCAGTGCCAGACCCCCAAGAGTCATGATGTTAATGGTCTCTCCCAAGGCGCTGAGAAAAATGATCGAAGTCAAAATGGAAAGAGGAATCGAAATGGCGATAATGAGCGTGCTGCGCCAACTTCCGAGAAACAGAAGAATCATGGCAGCCGTCAGGCAGGCCGCGATGAGCGCCTCGCGTAAAACGCCGGAAATGGCGCCTCGGACGAAGACCGATTGGTCTCCGAGGAGCCGAATTTGAAGGTCTTGCGGAAGCGTGGTCTTGACACTTGGCAACAGGTTCTTGATTGCTGTGATGATGTCTAAGGTAGAAGCGTTCCCGATTTTCTGAATGGTCATTAGAGTCGATCGCCGGCCGTCGACGCGAACGATATTGGTCTGAGGGGGAAATCCATCGCGAACGTTAGCGACGTCGCGAATGTAAATCGTCGTGCCTCCCGCAGCTTTGATAGGAAGGTTGTTCAGCCCTGCGATTGTCGTGGGGCTCCCATTCATGTCCACGTTATATTCAAATTTCCCGATCTTGGCCGTTCCGGACGGGAGAATGAGATTCTGAGCGCTGATGGCATTCACTACGTCAAGAGGAGACAAGCCTTTCGATTGGAGTGCCGCAGTGTTTAAGTCCACTTGAACCTGACGCTGTTTACCACCATACGGATATGGGATGGCCGTGCCCGGTACCGAGGTGAGCTGGGGCCGGATGAAATTCAGACCAAGATCATTTAACTGTTGCTCCGAAAGCGTAGGGCCGGAGAGAGCCATCTGGAGAATGGGCACGCTGGAAGCGCTGTAGGTGATGATCAGTGGAGGCGTCGTGCCTGCCGGCAACTGCTTGAGCTGCGTTTGGGATTGGCCTGCGATCTGCGCAATGGCCATGCTGATATTGACGCCTGGATGGAAAAACACTTTTATGACAGCGATGCCATTCAATGACTGCGACTCGATATGCTCAATATCATTCACAATGGTCGTTAAGTTACGCTCTTGAAGCGTGATGATGCGGTTGGACATCTCCGTTGGTGAGAGCCCCGTGTAGTTCCAAATGATGCTCACGACGGGAATGTTGATGTTTGGAAAGATGTCTGTTGGGGTGCGAAAAATCGAGAGCGTTCCAAGGATCAAAATCAGGATAGCCAACACTACGAACGTGTACGGCCGTTTCAGCGCTACTCTAACAATCCACATAATGCTTGGCTCTCAATCTTTCCGTCCGGCGTGGCCGGACTGCATTTATCAAATTGACCCTACGGCCTGTGCTTCGGGGTCCTGGCATCCAGGGTCGAGATCATTTGTTCGGCTGCTGGAGGCACGGCGACTTTTCCGGAGAGAACAATCTCCCTCGCAGGAATCTTCCTGCCGTAGACACGGCGGTTGTCGCCATTGTCCGGGCGAATCGTGGAGCCTTCGAGGGAGACTCCGGCAAACAGGCCACGCGCCCTTGAGTAGCTCAAGATTTCGGAACGCAGAGTCGCGTCCGTATCGGCTGACGCATCGCGGCCAACCGGGCCAGCGGCCACGGAGGCGTCGCCACCCAGCTTGACCTTGCTGGCGAGGATGCCCCGCGCGCCACTTTCATTCATAACGAGCAAGACAAAATCCGTAGCTTGTCCACCGATCTGAAAACCGAAGCTGCCACCCTCAAGAGCCATCATCGTAGGAGCGCCCCAAGGCCCTCTGAAGTCTTGACCCTTGCGGCACGACATAGCGCCCCGCCCGTAGCTTCCACCAACGATGAATGCGGCCTTCAGGACGGAGGGAAAGACAACGACACAATCTGCTTTGTCGAGCAAGTCCTGCGGAATGTTATCTGGAACGTCGAGAATCTCTTTCAAGACCGTGCCACAATTTCTCAACCGGTCGTCATCTTTGGTTTGGTCCGATGCGCTCGCCACTTCAGCGAAGAATGGTGCAACCGCAAATAGAATGCAGCTCAGACAGGTCAACAACTTTCGCATGTGATTTCCCTCCAGTAGATTTTCTTTCCTCGGACGCTAGAGAAGGCAATCCGCATGCCACATGGGAGCGAGATCGGAAGTGGTTGAAACAGGGGCGCTTACGCCCGGAGGAAAGAGACGAAGCGTGCGGGCTGAGCTGGGAAGAGTCCAACGAACAGAATGGCTGTCAGCACGTTGACAGGGCGTCTTTCAGGATGGAGATCGACTTCCCAAGAAAGGGAGTACGAATCAGGATGGGACGCGCCAACGCCACCCGGTCCCGCAGAATCCAAAGCGTTCCTCTCGTGGAAGGAGTTACGAACTCAGAGTTGAGGAGCCGCCGAAATTGCATTTGACCACGAGAATGGTGACATCATCGTTGAAGTTATCGCCGCAAAAATCCGCTGCACTGTTATAGATATCGGCCATGAGGTCCTCGGCGGACAGTGAAGAACCGCCGCGCACTCTGGCGGAAAGGCGCTGCATGCCGAATTCTTCGCCAAACCGGTTCTCTGCCTCAGTAACGCCATCGGTATAGAAAACGACCACGTCGCCGGCCATTAGGTCTGCCGAGGCAAGTTCACAGATTTCTTCTGGAGATAATCCGATGGGTGGACAAGACGAGTTCAGGCGCGTGACGGTGCCATCCTTCCCACGGAACAGAAGCGCGGGATTGTGGCCGCAGTTGACATAGCGCAGCGTCCGTTTGTGTGCATCGATTTCGGCGACCAGCAATGTCACGTAGCGTTCGGCATCCGACACGGAATGGATTTCCGTATTCAACCGTTTCACCATTTCCAGCATGTTTCGATCGTGGTTCGCCTCAAGCTTCATGGCAGCCGCCGTCGCGGACATCAAAAGGGCGGCGGGAACGCCTTTGCCGGATACGTCGGCAATGACCATCTGGATGGTCTGAGCGTTGATGGGGATATAGTCGTAGTAATCGCCGCCCACGCCCCGCGCCGGCTGCATCATGCCCGCTATTTCGAGTCCGGCAATGGTCGGTTTGCCTACGGGAAGAAACAGGCGCTGGACTTGCGCGGCCAGCCCCACGTCCTTGAGAAGGTCATCACGCTGCTGCTGAACCGTTTTTGCAAGCGCCTCCCGCTGCTCGATATACCGCTGAATGACGTAAACAACAAATGTGAAGCACAACAGTGCCGAGAGGTCGTGGAAGAGCCGGAGTCCCAAGCTGACGTGCCGCGGGGAATCAAAATAGTGGAACAAGATACAAATCACGATGAGGCTGTAGCTAATTTCCTTACGCAGGAAGATGGCGCCGACACTGAGAGGAAGGATGTAGAGATAAATGAGCGAAATCGAAACAACGCGATGGTCCGCATATGCGACGGTGGCAATGGCTCCCAGGACGAGTAGGAGGGGCAGCCACGCCGGTCCATTGGAGGCCACATCTTTCCGCAAAAGAGGCGACAAGGAAATATCTTCGCGCAAACCGTCCAGCTCAGCGGGCTTCGATTCTGTGACGGCAGGATGCAGCAGATGATTCATTCGAAGAGAATTTTCGCCATCATCCCTTTGTCTTCGTGATTGAGAAGATGGCAGTGAAATACGGACATACCCCGGATCACGGGGTTGGTGAAATCCATGATGACGTCGACGGAACCGCGGTATGGGACATTCACCGTGTCCAGCCACAGTGGGTCGGCAATGGGCTTGTCGTTTTCGGCGTACGCCAGGAAATGCACCTGATGAATGTGCATGGGGTGCAGTTCCTTCGAATCATTGACAATTCTCCAATGCTGAAACGTTCCAACCTTTGCGCGCACCATGGGAGCGGCGCCGGGCGCGAATTTTTCTCCGTTGATGTAGAAGCCCTTCTTGTCTTCCGTGAACGTCACAGTGAACCGAGGAGGCGCTTTTTCTTCGGCCGCGAGATCCACCGTTTTGAGATCGGGTTTGAGCGAGCTTTTCGGAGTCTTGTGTGTTGAGCCTAGGCCCGATCGCGGGACGATGTCGGCCAGTATCATCGCTGGATTCGGATCGCCGTCTGGCCCGGTGTCCACACATCGGGTGATCAGACGCTGAGGGGTGCCGGCTGCCGGACCAGTAACAATGGCTTCAAGCCTGCCCGCGGGTGGCAACAGGACGTGATCAACGATACGCGTTCGATGATTGGGGTCGTGCTGGGCAATGGGCATCCCGTCCATGGCGACGATTTCAAACGTTTGCCCCTCAAGCTGCAGGTCAAGATAGCGATCCGCGGAAGCATTCACGAGACGCCAAAACTGGCGCTCACCCGGAGCGATTTCAATTTGAGGCCGCACGGATCCGTTCACCGTGAAGACCTCCTCTGGCGCTTCTGACTCTCCGCCGCAGTCATATGAGCCGAGCGCAACGCGCTTAATCAAATCGCCAGAGTGAGGATCGTGCTCAATGGAACGGCCGCGCACCACCAGGACGCGCTCCGGCAAGCCGGCGAGTGCCGGAAAATAGGATTCTATTCCTTCGATCACCAAGGCCCCGGACATGCCGTCAAGCGCTTGTCTGTGGCTCTCTCCATGAGGGTGGGTGTGATACCAGTACAGGCCAGGAGGGTGGTCGAGAGGAATCTGCACGGCATAGCGCAAAGTCTCGCCGGGCATGGCCATCATCTCCAGAACGTCGTCCTGTGGTCGGTGCGGTGAAACCTCCAGGCCGTGAAAATGTAAGTTGGTCATATTGTGGCAGGGCTCGATGGCACAAGGCTCGCTTGCAACTTTGGGTAGTTCATTGATGTACTCGATCTTTAACGTATCGCCGGGCCAAGCACGGATTACGGGAGCCGACGCTTTTCCGTTAAAGGAGAAGGCATCGCGACCCTCGGCATTGGTCGCGGCTCGTAGTGTTAGTGTCACCACATGGTTGCTGCCTCGCACCTCGGGGGGATTGGGCAGGGGAGTGCGAATTGTTTCGCCCCCACGGGCCAAACAAACCATGGCGGCAGCAAGGGCTACAATTCCAAAGAATCTCGATCTCATGATCACTGGAGCCAACACCTGTAAAATCGAAACTTTCATGATTCCTCTTCCTCCACTTTCATCCGTGAGAGCGCGCCGTCCACGACCCTTGACACGAGTTCCTCGAGTCTTGCTTCACGGTGAGTGGACTTGCCGCAGCAATCTCATGAAAATGTCGCGTTTATTCGGACCCAGCCCGATCCCGGCATACGCCACCTGGATCAACGGAACATTCTTCCTCTGCGGGTCCCGAAAAAATGGAAAGGGACTCGGCGCCCCAACCGCCCAGAAGAAATCCGCCTGCGAGCCTTGCATCTCGTCAGGCAAGTTGAAGTGGTCGACCGTCGCCAGATCGAGCTGCATACGGCCCTGCGCCTCAAACACGTAAAACGTCAGCCCGTTGGCCTCGACTTTTTCCATCGGCGTCAGATAAAACTCCGGATAAATCCCGCCTGCGAGCTCCACGCCATTCGTGACTCGAAACAATACGCCCGGGCTCAATTGGCTCGAATAAAAACCCGCCAGCGTAGGCGGGTGTTTGCAGTCGGCGCGAACACTCAAATCTGGAGAAATCGTCGTCTGATCCGGCAATTCTGCCTGTCTCTTTGCCTTCTTGTAAGCTTCCGAGCCTCCATCCAAACAATCCCGCGGCGGCGAAAAGAAAAAGTAAAACAGATAATCCGCCAGGCCGTTGCCCGAACCGGTGGCACCATGCATCTGCACATCCAGTGCGACCTCATCGCCTCCCAGGAACGGATTGGTGGTCGTTGCAATCCGCAAGGCCGAATGCATCTTCGGATTTTCCAGCGTCATGAATTCCAAAAACGTCACGTGCGGCGCGAACGGCGCCAGCCTGGGCGAAGGGGGCAGCGGCATCTGCTCGCGCTCGATCCAGTCCGGGGAAACATCGATCGACGCCCCGCTTAAAAGAGAAAATCGCCTCAACTCCACTTGCGGCTTTGCTTGCGATGACCGTGGACTCTGTTCCGTCCCGAGCTTGGGTGATGGCGGACTCTGCCGTGACATCTGTGCCGCCACTCCTAGTACCAAGAATCCAAACAAGACCATTCTGACGATTCCGCCCAGCCTCATACGCACCATCCTCGTTTCATTCGCAATCACTCGATTGGATGCGCACGCCATCGCAACGCTACGGCTTTCCTCGCAAGAGTGCGGTTAGATTTTGGACGCTTTTAGCAAGTTCCACGACTTCGCCACCTCCATGGAGCTCGAAGTCGATCTCAAAATTCCCGGTTGCAGCGTGATCCACGGCTTCTTTGAGGCTCACGAGGGGTTTAGCGACCTGGCCAGGCAGGATGAGGCTGACCCACACGCTGAACAAAAGAGTGAGGGCCGAAACGATGCTCAGGGCCCATTCCGCTCGATGGATCAACTGGCGAGCTTCCTGGTGGTCCATTTGGACGCGTCCCCAATTCTGCTGTTCCAAGTCGGAGGTTAACTCCAGGGTCTTTTGGCTCGATGCCCGAAGGTCCGGCGTGACTCGGCTCAACGCGGGGTTCGCTACTTGTATAGCTTCTGTAATCCGAGTATCAAACGAGTCGGCTCGGATGCGTAGCTCCTGAATTAGCTTGGCTCGATTCTTACGTCTGCGCTCTCCGAGCAGACTGTTCAAGTCTTTTTCATAGGCCGTCACCGCCTCTCGAATCCGGTCGACGGGTTCTTGCTTGCGCTGCCCCATTGTCGAAACTGCTGATGCGAATTGCTGCTCATATCGATTGACAGCATCCAGATCCTTTTGGACGATGGTTTCTTCGTCAGGCTCAAGATCCCTAATACGAGACAGGATTCCCCTCACCTTCATGAGCGATTCCTGGTTCGCCCGAAGATATTCCGGGTCCTGGAGCAGAACGTAGTTACGTGCAGCACGCCGGGCCTCTAATATCTCGATGGAAGCTTGTTCTGCCAGCTTTGCTGCCGGCGCATCGACATTTACGATGCGGTCCACGATCCGGCCCATCGCAAACAGATAATAAACAGATAAGAAAATTACAGGGACAAGAATCAACCTCACGATGGCCAGGCTATACCCAACCCTTTTTCGCAATGAGCTTCCGGGCGCGAAGATCTTGAAAGATTTTCGAATTCTCCATCTCATGGGCTGCAAGCTCCCAAAGGCATTACAGTCGGTGCTCGTGAGACTTCAAGGGCTTCGAAGCTCTCCCTTATTCCACCTTGTGCCAGGTGGAATCCGGGTCAAAGGCGGTCATCGCCTGTGCAAGCTTTGTTGTGTCGGGGCCAAGGTCCTTTTCGTAAATGGCACCCGATTTGTCGATAATTAAAGTCATCACACCCGAAGAGCGGTATTCGGCGGGATAGGCGACGAAGGCGAATCCTCCAGTCATCCTTCCGTTGGCCACATAGTTCCTGGCTCCGCCCGGTGCATGAGGTCCTTGGCTAGTGAGGATCCGAAAAAAATAGCCATTAAACGGAACGTGCTCGCCGACCTGGTCGGTGGGGAGATTCTGGCGCGCGTATGCGATGAGAGGGTTGATCGGGCTAGCGAACTCATCGCTAGCACCGTGCCAATACAGGCCGTTGTGCCCGCCTTCATCGCTGACCAGTCTCTGAGCGAATTGCCTGGGGAGGTCGCCTGGGGGGTGCGAAAAATATTGTTTTTGCGCTTCGACCAATTCGCGGCACGCATCCATGGCGGCAAGCTCATTTCTGCCAATGCGCCGGAATAGGATCTCGTCTTTGCCCGCGACCGTGTCGAAGTACCACGAACCGTTGTTCTTCACCAAGGGAATCGGAAACGGCCAGTTTTCAGCTCCGACAACCAGGGTGACCGCTCCGTTGGCCTCTGTCACGAACCGATGCATCTCCTCATATTTGACGACGAAGCTGGCGCGAGTATCCGAATCTTCCACCGGGTCGCCGGAGGAGATGACATCCTTTCCGGCCGGTCCGAGGATGCTCAAGGAAGAATCTTCGTCTTGTCCGTGCATTACAGCAAATAACGCACTGGCGGCATCTTCAGCGGAGGCAAAGGTCCGCTGTCCCGGCT
>JBARRT010000004.1:0-2928 GCA_049644365.1 Candidatus Acidiferrum sp.
TACCTACACTACGTGCTCGACGAATGGTTCGAGGAAGTGGTGAAGCCCCGCCTGCGGGGGGAAGCGCACGAGATCCGTTTCGCCGATGATGCCATCTTGTGCTTCCAATACAGAGAGGACGCGGAAAAGGTGAAGAAGGCATTGGCCAAGCGGTTCGCGCGCTACGGGCTGACGCTTCACCCGGAGAAGACGCGGCTGGTGGAATTTGGGCGGCAAGCCGTAGGAAACGCAAAGCGGCAGGGAAAGAAACCTGCTACGTTTGATTTCCTTGGGTTTACGCACATCTCCGCACGCAGCCGACGAGGGAAGTTCACAGTGCACGTGCGTACGATGCGCAAACGGCTCCGTCGGGGCCTGAGGGCGGTCGCCCAATGGTGCCAGGAGCACAGGCACGACCCTGTGGACGCGCAACAAAAGTCCCTCAACGCCAAACTTCGGGGCCACTACCAATACTACGGGCGCCCGACGAACTACCGGGGCATCGGGAAGTTCTATCGGAAGGTCCGGTATATCTGGCGGACGTGGCTCAGTCGCCGTACTCGTGGGGCGAAGATGACGTGGGAGAAGTATGAAGGACTTCTGCGTCAGCTTCCCTTGTTGCCACCCCGAATTATGCATTCCTGGGTAAAGAGGGGGAGTCCGGCTTGAGGAACCCGCTGCGGGAAATCTGCACGGTGGGGTCTGTGAGGGGGGAGACTTCCGGGGCCACGGTGAACCTAAACGGGCAGATAGCGTCGGGATAAACCGACATGGGGTTGCGAATGAAAGAGTCGCCAAGATAAGGAATAGCCAACCATCTTGAATCCGAGTCATGCGAGGGCGCCCGTAAGGGCGCACTTGAAGCGTTGACAGGTACATATGCAGGCAGGGACATTGAGCTTCGAAATAGGCAATCTGGGAGCCGACGGTCTTGCCCGGCCCGGAAGGCAACAAGGCGATGCACGTCAAAGGCGAGTGTGTCGCCGCCCGGCGGAGTCGTAGATGCTCAGGCATGCATAGAAACTCCATGTGCGAGAACCGAGAGACCCCGTTGTCGCCTGAGGCGGAAACGCGGCAGGCCGATGGGAGAAAGCGATAAGCCATAAGACCCATATGCACGACAACGGGGAGTCGTACAGCGGTGTAGTACCGGCGAAGCAGCCGAACAAAAGCGGGAAACCGCCGGCGGAGGCTGTGGAGGGAAGCACGCTGACCAAGGAGAACGTGGGACAGCCTAACCCGCGCTGGACACCGAGCCAGACAAGCGGGCCAAGTGGGCTGGACCGCGTGCGTGAAGCAGCAAGGAAGGACGGGAAATTACGGTTCACCGCTCTGCTTCACCATATCACGGTCAATCTACTACGGGACAGTTACCACAAGCTGAAGAGAAAGGCCGCACCGGGAGTGGACGGGGTGACATGGGAAGAATATGGAAGAGACCTGGAGGCAAAGCTGATTGACCTACACGGGCGAGTCCATAGAGGAGCGTATCGAGCGCAACCATCACGAAGAGTCTGGATCCCGAAAAGCGATGGGAGGCAACGACCATTGGGAATCGCGGCATTGGAAGACAAGATCGTCCAGTACGCGGTAGGGACGGTCCTCAACCAAATTTGGGAAGAGGATTTTCTGGGCTTCTCGTATGGGTTCCGGCAGGGACGCAGCCAGCACGATGCGCTGGATGCGTTGTACGTCGGGATCACGCGCAAGAAAGTGAACTGGGTGATCGATCTGGATGTCCGATCGTTTTTCGACAAAGTCGAGCACGAATGGATGATCCGATTTGTTGAGCACCGAATTGGAGACAGACGAATCGTCCGCCTCATCCAGAAGTGGTTGAAGGCGGGGGTGATGGAGCAAGAACGGTGGATCGAGACGGAGGAAGGGACGCCCCAGGGATCGGTGATTTCACCACTCCTGGCTAATCTCTACCTGCATTACGTACTCGACCTCTGGGTGGACCAGTGGCGGCGGAGTAAGGCGACAGGCGATGTGATCATCGTTCGGTACGCCGACGACGGCATACTGGGGTTTCAATATCGGGAGGAAGCCAAGCGATTCCTGCAGGAACTGCAGGAGCGCATGGGGAAATTCGGATTGGAACTACATCCAGAGAAAACGCGCCTGATTGAATTCGGGCGGTATGCCGCCGAACGACGGAAACAACGTGGCGAGGGAAGTCCTGAGACCTTCAACTTTTTGGGTTTCACTCACATCTGTGGGACAAACCGGAAGACCGACCATTTCACCATAATCCGACAGACGATCAGCAAACGCAGAGCAGCGAGGCTGAAGCAACTCAATGCCGAGCTGAGACGGCGGCTGCATGATCCACTGGCGGATACGGCAAAATGGTTACGGTCCGTGGTGAGGGGATATTTCCAATATCATGCTGTTCCTGGCAACGAGAAGAGCCTGGGACAATTCCGGACCCACGTGCTTCGGCTGTGGCTGCGTCAGATTCGTCGACGAAGCCAACGAAGCTGCTGGACCTGGGAACGTTTCCTGGAGCGACTCGGAGGCCTGCTACCTGAAGTCTGCATCCTCCACCCGTACCCAACTGAACGCTTTGACGCCAAGCATCCGAGGTAAGAACCGTGTGCGTTAAACGCGCCAGCACGGGTCTGTGCGGGGGGTACCGAGCAATCGGTATCCCTACCGCGACCGAAGCTGGAAACGGCGGATACAGCCAAAGGAAGCCTACAGCTCACCGGGTCTCCTCTACTCGGAAGAATCAGTTCCCAGCAGGGGCTCGCAGCAACCTGCAAGGACCTCTGGAAATAAGTGTGGATACACGAATTCCGGAGGAGGGAGCTGGTTTGGCGCATGAGCTCGTAGGAGCGATGAAGAAGGGGTAACGCCCTTCGAGGTGGTGTTGAACGCCACTCAGGCACCAGTAACGCTTGTGCCAGGCAAAGGAGCTCTGGGCACTTGGCGGTCCCAGTATGG
>JBARRT010000005.1:0-16903 GCA_049644365.1 Candidatus Acidiferrum sp.
CTAAAGCAGAAGTGTCTGTGGTTGCCGCGCGCGAAGCATCAGGTTCCGCCGGAAGAAATCAGGATTCCAAGTGGCTCGAAGCCTACGGCAAACTGCCTCTGAGCTTCGAAGAAAACGTGGGGCAGACAGCGCAGGAAGTGCGCTATGTTTCGCACGGGGCCGGTTACGAGCTCTTCTTAACACCGCAGGAGGCAGTTCTTTCCCTGCGTGACCCCGCCACCTATGATTTGTCACCGCGCCATCGGTTCAAGACAATGCGGGCTCTCCGCGAAGCTTCCCGCGCCCGGATGATGACTGCCGTGCGCATGCGTTTCGAAGGAGCAAATCCGGCCGCGCAAATCAGCGCCACGGACCGGTTGCTGAAGAAAACGAATTACTTTGTCGGCGGCGATCCGAAAAAATGGCACGCCAACGTGCCGTCTTACGCGCGTGTAAAGTATGCGGAAATCTATCCCGGCGTAGATCTAGTTTTCTACGGCAATCAGCGACGCCTGGAATATGACTTCGTTGTTGCGCCCGGAGCCGATCCCACGGCTATCCGGCTCGCTTTGGAAGGAGCCCGGAAACTGCGAATCAGCGCACACGGCGATGTGGTTTTGAACGTGGCGGGCGGAGAGGTAGTGCTTCAAAAACCGATTATCTATCAGATGCACAAAGGGGAACGGCACGAGATCGCGGGCCGCTACATTCTTACAAAGGGCCATCAGGTCAGCTTCTCCGTGGCGTCCTATGACCGAAGCGAACCGCTCATCCTCGATCCGGTGCTGAACTACTCGACGTATCTCGGTGGCTCATCGAACGAAGGCGGGGGCGGCTCCCAGAGTTTTGGGATTGCGGTGGACGCGAACGGAAATGCATTTGTCGCGGGCACCACGTTTTCGAATGACTTTCCTACGACCACCAGCGGCAAGATTGGCTTTGACCCGGGCCCGCCGAAAAGCGGTGGGGCGGCCGGAGCGGTCTTCGTAACAGAGATGAATCCCACAGGTACTGCGGAAGTCTATTCCACCTATTTGGCAGGAAGCACCGGCGAGTTTGGAGTGGCCCTGGCCCTGGATCCAACCGGAAAGATTTACGTAACGGGGCTGACGTTTTCGAATGATTTCCCAACTACGGATGGGACGATTGCGGGGACACTTGCTGGCTTCAAGCAGAGTCCAAATCCCACGAACTTAAACGTCGGGACGAGTTTCATCTCGAAAATAGATCCATCGATAAGCGGCACGGGCTCGCTTGTCTATTCGTCCTACATTGGGGGAACGGGTGGATCGGCGTCTCTCGCGGATTTTGGCAATGCCATTGCGGCGGACGCGAGCGGAAATGCTTATGTGACTGGAATTACGCTCTCGCCTGCGAATCCGGGACCGGTATTCGCGAAGACAGATTTTCCTGTTAAGAATGCCTTTCAGCCAGCCCCGAGCGACATTGCCAACGGGAACGCGTTTCTGACCCGCATCGACACGACCCAGGCCGGAAACGCTTCCTTGATTTACTCCACGTACTTGGGCGGCGCGGGTGCACACGCGGTGAATTTGGGATTCGCGGATGCAGGGTTTGGCGTGGCTGTGGATTCCTCGAGCAATGCCTACATCGTGGGCGCTACTTCTTCGACGGACTTCCCGACGAACGGAACTTTGGCTGCTAACCAGCCCACCTCTCCTGCAGGCAATACCCAGGGGACCGCATTCGTGGCAAGAATCGATACCACGAAGAGCGGGAGTGCCTCGCTGGCCTATTCGACGTATTTGGGCGGTCAGACTCAAGACCTGGGGTTCGGAATCGCACTTGGGCCGAACAACGTAGCGTATGTGACGGGCACGACCAACTCGACAAATTTTCCCACGATGCCGGCAGGGGCCTTTCAGACTACGAATAACGCGAGCGGGGGCACGGCCTTTGTCACCTTGATCGATACGGGAGTGGCCGGGGGCGCTTCCCTGAAATATTCTACGTATCTGGGAGGCGCATCAAACGATGTTGGAGGTGGCATTCGAGCAGATGGCGCGGGCAATGCATACGTGGTTGGTGCTACCGGCTCCATTGGTTTTCCGATTACAGCAGGAGCTTTGCAGCCTAGTTATCCTGGCGGCCAGTCGGATGGTTTTGTATCCAAGCTGAATCCGGCCGGTGGCGGGGCTAGTGACTTGTTGTATTCCACGTTCTTCGGAGGGAACGGAGCGGGCCACGACCAAGTGTTCTCCGTCGCGGTCGATACGGCAAACCCCCCGAATGTTTTTATTACGGGTGAGACATTCTCCAGCCCTGCGCCGACGGGGAATTTCCCGATTTTCCCTTCGACCGCGTTTCAGACAACGTTGAAGGGAACGTCGGATGCGTTCATCGCAAAGCTGTCGCTTATACCAACGCTTGCGATATCGCCAACGAGTCTTGCTTTTGGCGTTCAGCCCGTTGGCATCACGAGTGTGCCGAAGACCGTAACGCTGACAAACAACACCTCGGACCCCATACCATTTCCGGGGGCCAGTGTTTCTTTCAGCGGGAGCAACGCAGCGGACTTCAGTTCACCATCCAACACTTGCGGGGCGAGCATTGCGGCGGGAGTTTCCTGCACGGTCGGTGTGACGTTTACTCCTTCGGTGGCGTCAGGAGAATCCGCTACGCTAGTGATAACAGTGGTGATTACGAACGGAGGGGTGTCCGGCTCTCAATCGTTCGACGTGAGCCTGAGCGGGACGGGATCTGCCGCGGCACCTGGTGTCGCACTCTCGGTGACGAGCCTTACGTTTGGGGGTCAATTGCTTACGACGACCAGCGCATCCAAGCCTGTAACCCTCACGAACAACGGTAACGCGGCCCTGACGATCAACTCGATCGCGGCTTCCGGCAATTTCGCTCAAACGAATACGTGCCCGGTGAGCCCGGCCACTTTGGCGGCTTCAGGGACGTGCACGATCAGCGTGACTTTTGCGCCGACGGCGGTGGGCGCGCGCACGGGAACGTTAACCATCACCGATAATGCTGGGGGCAGCCCACACACGGTGTCATTGACGGGCACCGGTTGGGACTTCACGTTGACTGCACCAGCGACCGTAACCGTAAAGAAGGGGGCGACCGGCAGCTTCAACGTAACGATTACGCCGCTCGGCGGCTTCAACCAGGCCGTGACAGTTACTTGCACGGGCACAACGATGCCGGTGACATGCACGCCGGTAAGTCCTGTCACACCGGCCGATGGGGTCACCCCGGTGACCTCGGCGGTGAGCATCTCGGCGATCGGAATGATCCTGCCACCGCCAAGCAGGCCTACGCCACCGATGTCGATGCGGCAAATCGTGCCGCTGCTGCTGGCTCTGTCATTGTTGATGTGCCTGTTTAGGACTCGCCGTCTGCAGACCCGGCTGGGGATGGTGACGGCGATCATTGTCTTGCTGGCTCTAGCGGGATGCGGCGACGACAGCAAGGTCAAGAAGGGCACGACAAATCTCACCATCACCGCTTCGTCCGGCGGCGTGAGCAAGACGGCTACGGTGGCGCTGACCATAAACTAAGTAGTCGCCAGAAACATTTGAACAGAACCGAGCGTGCGGCGACTCGGCACGCTAGGTTCTTGACTCTGAAGACTAGTCTGCGGCGCAAACTAGTTTGCGGATTGACCCGAATGCCTGCAAATTCATTCTGTGCCACAGACTAATTTGTGCCACAGACTGAATTTAGAGGATCAACTCTTGCGGGCGCGGCCATACTTTCGCGCGAGGCGAAAGGGCCGACGGAGCACCTCGAGAAAGGCGTGCTGATTTTCCTCCGAGCCAGTTGTCCAATCTTCCTCGGTGGGCGAGAGCATAAGCCGCATAAAGTAGGCAGGGGCAGAAAGTAAATCTCCGCGCATTCGCAGACGAAACGCGGCGCGTTCGAAAAGACCTGGAGGAGCATTCCCCGCGGCCGGAAGCCAACGCAGGATTTGGCGCATGAGACTTGCGGCTACGTTGTCGGACTTGACCTTTGCGGCGACGTGCTCCGCCAGGCGAAGCTTCAGCAAGCTCGCAGACAGTCCGAGCCCCACGTGCAGCATGCGCTCCGCTCCCACTTCCCGCGCCGAAGCAGCGGCTCGCTTCCAATCGAGGTTCGATTGCCGAGAGACCAGCGCGGCTACGTCGGCGATCCACATCAGGCGCTCCCAGAGATGCTTGGCACCGTGGACGCAGATCAATGCCAGCTCATCCTCGACGGATAAGGCGGGCACTTCGCGGGAATCGAGCCGCACATGGACTTGCCGTTCGAACCACGTTTCGAGCGGAAGCCGACGGGGAAAATAGCGCAACGTGAGATCGTTGTGCAGTTCGACGAGCAGTTTCAAATCCGCCCTGGAGAAAAGATACTGGCCGGGAATTCTTCCAGCGTCGATTGCGGCGAGGGGAACTGCCGCATGGTATCCCGCTGCCATCATGAGTTCGGTGGCGCGGCGAATGTCCCGCTGGCGGACAAGGAGATCAAGGTCGCCATAGCTGCGCATCGCGGGATCGCCATAGGCCCGGACCGCGAGGACGGGGCCCTTCACGACCAGTGCGCCGATTCCTGCCGAAGCAAACTGCTCCAAAACACGGAAGAGCTCCGCCGTCATACGCAGGGTGACAAGGTTTTGGGCGCGCTGACCATCGAGAAGCGCCCGCTGTGTCTCCCGCAGGACAGAGTCTCCATCCAGCTTGCCGAGGCGCGCCGCGAGGTGGCCCAGAATGCCGTGCTCAGCTGCAAGCTCCAGCAGCCGGGGCCCATTCGCCGCTTGTACAAGTGCGGAGAGTTTTTGCGCATCGGGCTGGGGCGAGGCGCATTCGAGCAGGACCGGCCACTCGTTCTGAATCGAGCTTGATTCGAATGGAGGCAAGAGCTCTCCTGAGCGGTTCGACCGTAGTGTACGTGAACGGAAAGCTTATTTCGCGGGGACGAGGATCAAGACGCGTCCTGGAGGACGCGCCGCGCCGCTACTTACCCATGGATGCGGAAAGGGTTTCGTCGCCACGGCCGCGGCGGCGGACATCGATCCCGAGGCGCTTGATTTTCTGATTCAGCGTGGAAAGCGGAATCATGAAGCGCTCGGCGGCTTCGGTCTGGTTCCAGCCGGTGCGCTCGAGCATGTCGATAATGATGCGGCGCTCGATCTCATCCATGATTTGAAAGAGGGACGGCTGCGGGTGATCGGCGGCGGAGCGCGAACCGGGTTCACCGGGGAGCGGCGGGAGAAACTCCGAGAGTTGCAGACGGACACCGCGAACAATTTCCTTGCTGCGAATACTTTCCGGCAGCAGGTCCACGTCCACGCGTTCCTGCGTGGAGAGGACAACGGCGCGTTCGACAACGTTTTCCAGCTCGCGCACGTTGCCGGGCCAGTCGTAGTCCATCAGAAGCTTCAAAGCGCCCGGCGTGAATTGCCGCAACGGTTTGGTGTTTTCGAGGCAATAGCGCCCGAGGAAATGTGCAAGCAGCATTGGCACGTCTTCGCGGCGGTCGCGCAGCGGTGGAAGCTGCAAGTGAATAACGTTGAGGCGGTGAAACAGGTCTTCGCGGAAGCGGCCTTCGCGAACGAGCGTGAGGAGATCGACGTTCGAAGCGGCCACGATGCGGACGTCCACTTTGATTTGCTCCGTGCCGCCGAGACGCATGAATTCGCGTTCTTGAATAACGCGCAGGAGCTTGGCCTGCGTTTCCGGACTGATGGTGGCGATTTCGTCGAAAAAGATGGTGCCCTGATCGGCGACTTCGAAGAGACCCTTTTTGGAAGCGACGGCGCTGGTGAATGCGCCTTTAACGTGGCCAAATAACTGCGATTCGAGCAGGTCCACGGGGA
This sequence comes from Candidatus Acidiferrum sp., assembly GCA_049644365.1. Classification (GTDB taxonomy): domain Bacteria; phylum Acidobacteriota; class Terriglobia; order Acidiferrales; family UBA7541; genus Acidiferrum. The sequence goes on from JBARRT010000005.1 coordinate 5,801, forward strand.
TCGAGCCGGTATTCACGGGCACAAAGGCTTTGTCGGCGCGAGTGGAGGCGGAGTGAATCGCCTTGGCGATGAGCTCCTTGCCCGTGCCGCTCTCGCCGCTAATGAGGATGGTGGAGCGCGAAGGAGCCACCTGGGTAACGAGGTCCAGGAGCGTCTGCATCTTGTCGCTCTTGCCGATGATACTGGGAAAACTGAAACGCTGCTTGAGGGCGCGCTTGAGCTGGACGTTTTCGTCGCGAAGCCGGCGCGACTCCACGGCTTGAGCGACCTGCGCCAGAAGTTCGTCGTTGGACCACGGCTTAGTGATGTAATCCATCGCGCCGTTCTTGAATGCGGCACGCGCCATTTCAATCGAGCCGTAGGCGGTAATGAGCACGATGGAAAGCTGGGGATCGCGGCGGTGAATCTCTTTCAGGATGTCCAGGCCATTGCGGTCCGGCAGGCTGACGTCCAGCAACAGGAGATCGAAAGGATGCTGTTCGAGCTTCGCAAGGCCGGATTCGCCGGTCTCCGCGCTGGAGACGCCGTAACCTTCGCTCTTTAAAAGGACTTCGAGGCCTTCGCGAATTTCCGATTCGTCATCAACAACAAGAATCGAACCTTTAGACATGGACCGCTTTCTTGACCGCAGGGAATTCGACGTGAAAGGAGGTGCCTTTGCCGGGCGTCGAGCGAACGTCAATTTTCCCGGAGTGTTCCTTGATGATGCCGTAGCTCACGGAAAGACCGAGGCCGGTGCCGCGGCCGCTAGCTTTGGTGGTGAAAAACGGATCGAAGATGCGGTGGATGTGTTCGCTCGCGATGCCGGCGCCGGTATCCGCAACTTCCACTTCCACGCTGCCGTTGTGCGCAACCGTGCGGACTTCCAGCATGCCGCCGCCCGGCATAGCGTCGCGTGCGTTCAGGAAAAGATTCAGAAAAACCTGCTGGAGCTTGTTGGCGGAGCCGCGAACGGCCGGCAGCGGCTCGCCAAGCTGCTTGACCACGCGAATTTGCGAAGTTTTCAAAGGATGGGCGACCAGCGAAAGGGTTTCTTCGACAACGCGGTTGACGTCCACGTCGGCCGCTTCCGCGGCTCCGGTACGCGAAAAATTGAGCAGGTTGTTGACGATTTCGCTGGCGCGGAACGTTTGCTTCACGATTTTTTCGATGATGGACTGGCGGGGATCGCCTTCCGGCATCTGCTTGGCCAGCATTTGGATGTAGTTCGAAATCACGGCCAGCGGAGTATTCACTTCGTGCGCGACGCCGGCAGCGAGAAGCCCAAGCGAGGTCAGCTTTTCTGTCTGCGACATCTGCTCTACCATGCGCTCGCGCTGGGTCACATCGTCGAAAAGGAGCAAACGGCCGATGCGCTCGCTGGATTTGCTGACCAGAGGCGCGATGGATACGTTCAACGTCAGTGATTTGCCTTGATGTTGGAGCCGCTGCTTATAAATACCGGTAATCTGTTCCGCGTCGCCACGCGCCACGATTTCGCGCACCAACTCCTCGGGCAGGAGGGAACTGAGGCGTCGGCCAACGGCCTCTTGGCGCGACACGCCGAAAAGCTGTTCCATGCGGGTGTTCCAGGATTCGACAATACCGTCCAGATCCACCGCCAGCACGCCGACGTTCAGAGATTCAACGATGTTTTCGCTGAAATCCTTGAGACGGGCGATCTCCAGCGCTTTTTGCTCGAGAGAGCTGTAAAGCTGCGCGTTGTCCAGCGCCACCGCTACGTAGCCCGCGATCGTTTCCACCAATTCGACGTCATCGCTGGAGAGGAAGTCGCCGTCAACCGTCTTGCCGAGGCCCAGAACGGCGACAGTGTGCTCGCGGATGCGGCAGGGGACGAAATAATTCAGATCGAGCAGCTCGAGCGTGCGGCGGACGGACTCGCTGACGTCACGCGCCGCACGGGGCGACTCAAAAAAGAGCGCCCCGCGGGCGAACTCGGGCCGGGCCGGCTCGAGAAAGCTGAGATCCAGGGACTCGGAAAGCCGCACACCCATGGAACGCGCGATGCGCATTTGGCCGGGCTGCAGGGGATCTTCCACAAAAATCGCAAGCCGGTCGACGAGCAACGTCTGGGAGACGCGGTCCATGACCGAGCCGAGCATGGGGTCGAAGCGCACTTCGTTCGTCAGGGTGCGCCCGAATTCAATCAGCGTGCGGCGATAGTCGAGGCGGTCGCGGTAGAAAAAGCGGTCGAGGCGCCCCTGAATCCCTTCCCGGAACGGCTGGAACAAAAACGCTGCGACAACAATGGCGATCATGCCGCCAACCGGGCCCGTCGTCTGCGCGTGGAAAATATAGGTAATGAGGGCCACCAGCGCAAAATAGACCGTGGCGACTGCCGCCGTGGCCGCGGTGTAGGCCAGGCCTCGCTTGAAGATGATATCCACGTCCATCAAGCGGTAGCGGATGATGGCATAGCCGAAACACAGTGGAATCAGCACGAGGCTCAACACCGACATCTTCATCCAGGGATGCGCGTCCAGGTTTACATCGAGCACCATCGGGAGGATGTAAAACAACGAGACCGGCAAAGTGCCGATGAGCGTTCCGCCCGTAAGCCACTTTAACTGCTGGCGAAGGACACCGGACGGGGCTTCCCGGTAGCTCCAGTAGAAAACGAGCCCGGCAGCCAGAAAACAGAGCGCCAGATAGCTAAATTCCCACTTCGTGAGCAACAAGTAGGGAGCAAGCCAGGGCACGAAACCGAGGGCGTTAAGCGCGGTGCTTACATGAATTACGAGCAAAAAGAGAGGCAACGCGTACACGGCCAGGAGCTTCGAGGACGAGCGAATCGTTGTTTCCGAGCGCCCCGGGAAGACCAGAGCGAAATGGAGCAGCAAGGCCGGTGCGAGGACGCGTGCCACGATCTCCGACCAATAGACTTCCCAGTCAAACGCGTCAAACTTTCCGCTGTAGTGGAAGGACCAACAGATGAAAGAAACCAGGCAAAAGACATAAAAGTGCACGGCACGCGGGGCATTCCACCGCCGAACGAAGATGAAAAGTCCGATGAACAAGAACAGCAGGCCTACGACGCGCAGATAGTTTTCCGTGGCGAGCGGCTTTTCGGCAGGCGCGGTGACGAGCGGAGTCTCAAACTCCTCGCCGTTGCGCGAAAGCTTGTAACGCACCTGCGTCCAGAGCCCGGCGCGATCCAAGCGCCGCGCAACTTCCGTAGCTCTTGTGACATGGGCGCCGTTGATGCTGAGCAGAACGTCGTTCGCGTGAATTCCGGCGCGAGTGGCGGGTGAATTCGGTGAAACTTGTTTCGCCTGTACGCCGTGATCCGTATCGAGCCAGGCAACGCCGTCGTAGGCGAGCTCGTAGCGGGCCCGCTGGTCAAAGTTCAACAGGGCGAAAATTATCGCCGCCAGCGTGGCTAGCGCCAGTACGACCGCCCCGAGACTGACTCGCAGGTTCTGCTTCATGGCTCAAAAAGACCCAAGAGGGCTGGAATACACCCCAGGATAAGAAGTCCGGTGCAAACCAATGTCCAATGTTTGGTAGATGATGCGTCTCCGAACTCTAGTGTCTTGAACATGTTACGGAGGCCCGAGGCTGGATTCTCCGGTGGCATCCACTTTCTGGAAGTACAAATACAGCTTTCAAGAACCTTGATAGCTCCTAAAACTGGACGCTCAGACCACCCCGGAATGTCCGGAAGGCCGGGAGCAGGACCACGTGACCATCTCTGCTCGTCGCGGACACGGAACCCTGCGCTAATAGGTTGTCGCAGTCGGCGATGGCTTCCCAACGGCCGAGAGCAAATCTCGGCAGCGGCTGGCGGAGGCTCACGTGCAGATAGGGATCGAACTGGAAGAGAGACTCACCATAAGCGTCTACGCGGGAAACAGTGACTCCGTTCACCCACTTGTATCCGGCATTCACCTTGGTGCCGACGCGCGGCACTTTTGCGGAGACGCTAGCCCCGAACGAATGCCGCTGCGTGGTGCGGAGTGTGTCCCGGAGCGATCCGTCCGCTCCGTCCAACGGCGCCAGTGCGCCGCCGAAAGAATAAACAGCAGTGAGCTCCACATCTCCATCGAGCTTTTCCCGCAGGGCGACGCGGGTGCCCCAACTGCTGGAGGAACCTCCGTCATAGGCAAATCCGTCAGAAAGATAATCCTGGAAATAGTCGGCAACGGGAAGGCCGTCGCCGTGGCCGAAGACGGCCACGTGGTGGTTGTCATCATGGAAACCGGCGATCTGCAGTTTGCCGCGCGCGCCCATCTTGCGCTCGACGGCCAATTCCTCGTGCTTGCCAGCCTGCAGGACCGGGCGTCCCCCGCGCCAGAGCAATGCGGGAAACGCATCCAATTCATTCAGTGCAGCGGCCAATGCACCGCCCGGCTGCGCGTCACTCGCTTCGAGTGGAGCGGGACCGCTGGGCATCGAAGCAAAAATCAGCGCGGTGCTCCAATCGTCGGTAATGCGAATATTGATTTCTGCGCGTGGGCGTATGGAGGATGCCGCGGCTCCGAGGCCCACGAGGACATACTCGCCACCATAGCGGAGAGCTACCCGGTTGCCGAGGGCTAACGCGCCACCCTGATCGATGCGAACGCCACGAAAAGTACGTCCCTCGGGTCCGAGCTTGGCCTCGCGCAAAACCAGCGCGGTATGCGGACCGGCACCGAGTGTCCCCGTCGGCAACCACACGGTGGCAATTCCGCCCCCGGGTGCATCCTGGTCGTAGCTCATCTGCCCAGCCAGGATCATCTTGCTCGTGCCGCCAAGACTTTGCTCATAGGCAACGGCGGTGGCGGGAGAAGACGCAATACTGGAGGCTGAAGTAGGACGGCGTGCGCCGTCTGTAAATTCCAGGCGGAATCTTGGACCGCGCGGAACGCTGGATTCCACGCCGACCCGGGAGGCGATCGCTGCGTCATCTTCCATCCATTCCAAAACCGGGCGCACCGCCGACGCGGATCGCAGCACCCACTTCCAATTGTCCGCTTCGACGGGAGCGTTCGAGGGAGTGCGCCGCAACTGATCGAGCGAGGCAAACATGGACTCGAGCTCCACGCGGACGACCGTCGTCAAATTCGAAGTAATGCGGATGTGTTTTTCGAGCGTGGGAAGGAATCCAGCAAGAGTCACGCGCAGAGTATAAAGGCCGGGAGAAAGCTTCTCCCCGCGGAAGATGCCTTGCGTATTCGTCAGGAAGCCGCGCGAAGCCGCCGCTCCCGTTTCTGCGATCAACTCGACATTTGCGCCCAACTGCGGCGTTCCCGTCGAGTCCCGCACCACTCCCGCAAGCTTCCCCGGGACGAGCTTCGCTTGCGCGGCCGCCGGCTTCGTCCCGAAGGACAACACCATGGCGGTCAGGACCAGGGCCCCCAGGATTCGGAGCCTTTCCTGTTTCACGTTTTGTTACCTCCCCGGTGCGGCTTTGGCCACGGTCTTGGTCTCCGGCGCAGCCTTCACCGTGAAATCTGCCGTTCGCGAAATCGTCTGCTTGGAAAGCGTGTCCGTAGCGTTGACCTCAAGGGTGTATTTCCCCGGCGCCAGAGTGGCAAGCGGCAGAAGGCGTTCAATGGTGACCTGGTCGCCGGTCTGCTTCATCTCCACCGAGGTTTCCTTGAACTGCATGATCGACTCATTGCCTTTTTTGACCGTGAATTCGAACGTGGCACTGGACTTGTGCGTCGTGTCGTCGGGCTTCAGGTTGTACACCTGCATGTAAACGCCAAGTCTGTCCGCGGTTGTAAAATCCGCCTCGAGCCGCGGCCGGACCTTTGAAGAACCCAGGACGAACTGACCGGAGCCAATCTGTTTGGCAGGCACATGTTCGATTTGATCGGCGATAATCAACGAGCTGGCTTCCAGCTTTTCGTCATTGTAGCGCGGCACCGCCAGACGGCTGTTGACCACGCCAACATTTCCGCTTTGCACGTCCTTGATCACCAGATCCAACCGGTACAGTCCTGGACGCAGGGGAACGGCCTTCTGGTAAATCGATTGCATCTTCAGGGACTGCTGGAATAGAGAATCGGGGAAATCACGGCTAACGGAATCCTCGAAGGTCTGCACCACGCGGCCAGTCAGGGTGGTTATACGTCCGAAGATATTCATGGTGGCGGAGTGAATTCCTTCTTTCGACGTGAAGGAAAGCTGGCCGTTCGGAATCTGAATGGTCACGGGTACGAGCACGGTGTCGTTGGTCACCTTCAAATAATCGGTTCGCCAGTTAAAATGGACCTGATCCCGAACGATGCGCGAAGTCACTACGGCTTCGAGGTCCTTGAACTTCACGGTGGGCGGTCTATTCACCTTCGCGTAGAGCTCAAGGCGATTGAACTCATTCATGCTGGCGGGCGTGCCACCCATGGACCTCGGCGTAGTCATGCCATCGGAGCGCGAAAATCGATCCGCCTTCGACGCCATCCCCATGGATTCCATCTGGCTCAACCCCGCGCCGGGCACGTGCAAGAGCGCATCCTTTTCCCCAGGGTCCATCGTCATGTGATATTCACCGGAGCCGCTGGGATCCACGAATTCGATGATGATGTTTTCGCCGATGTCTTCCAGATAGCGCCAGCGCCAGGTTTCCCACGGGTAGGTAGTTGTTGAACCGCCGCCTTCTTCCATCGGCCGGTCATACGTACCGCCGGTCGGGTGTGATTCAACTTCGTCAGCGGGGCCCCACATGATGTACATGCGGCCGCGATCCGTCTTCCATCCAGGAATACCGGAGGCAAAATGCTCGTTGGCGTAGGCAATGCGGCGGTAGTGCTCTTCCTTGAAATCATTTTCCGGCAGATCGGGGTTACTGCTGCGCCGGAGCCAGAATTGCTCGATGAACTGCTCGCGCTCTTCGTTGGTATCCAATTGAAGGAAAGCGTTGCGCTCTTCCGGCGAGATGATATAGGTGACGTCCTCGCTGAGCCATTGCCTATAAGAGCTATCCAGCTCCTTGAGGGTCCTCCTCATCTTCTTTTTCGTGTCTTTGGTCAGCTTTTGTGGTGTTGGAGCAGCCGCGGGATCTGGCCCCTGTTGTGCCCAGCTCGATGGAAGCGCGATGAAAACTGAAAAAGCAGAAGCCAATAGGGTACGTGCTACCCGTGACATGAATACACCTCAAGATCTAGGACGTTGCGATTCTAACCCCCGGACAAGCTCCCCGTCAATCGAGGAATCCCCTTCATTTTGTGACACTTGTCCCCCGAACCGGGTTAGAACACGCGCTGACTAGTTTGGTTGCCTGACAGTTTATGGCCTGAACGAAAGTACAGGGGATTGCAAGGAAGTTCCGGCAAGGAGATCAAGAGTTGCGAAGACTACTGAACGCGTTTGGGAAGGCCGTCGGAGCCTACCAGGGAATCGAAAATGGCGAGTACGTGGCGGCGATAGTCGGCCATGCGGGAGAAGATGTCACGCAACTGCGGGTCGCGCTCCGCTTCACGGTGCCATTTGGCCAGGACCGCGGGGGGAACTTCGATATCCCTGCGCAATTGCTCCGGGGAATGGCCGCGCAGGAACAGGCCGTAGAAAAAAGCGGCTTCCCGCTGCGGAAAGTCAAAATCGTTGACGACTTCGACCGGAACGAATTGTGGCATCGTGGCCATGGAGAAAAATGCAGTTTACTCAAAAACTTGTCCGCGTCAAGTAGGACTGACGGTATCTTGCCGCGTTCCGGGTAACTCCCCCCTTCCCTGGTCCAACAGCCAGCGGCAGATTAGACAGTCCTTACAACGCTGTGGTTGCCAGCCAGTTCCAACCGCCGTAGGATGATTGTAGGCATGCCTAGGTTATATAACTCGCGCGGGGGCTCGCTGGCGGCACGCACCGTCGGGCGGTTCTTGAGGTTTGGCGTCTTGCGCGGACTCCGCTCGATCGAAATTGACCCGGAAGACTTCCGGCGCGAACTCTCCGACAAGCATGGGCTGTGGGTGCCGAATTTTTCACGCATGAAGGACGTTCCGGTGGAGCGCCTGGATGCCATCGCCAAGCACCTGATTGGTGACGCCGAGCGGCTGGCTCTTGCCGAGGGCGCGGGATTCGGCCTGGGTGGAATGATCACGTTTTTGCCGGACGCCGGTATTCTGACGGTGATCACCCTGCGGCTGATCCAGCGGCTTTCCCTGCTTTACGGATTCGAAACGCACGGACGCGATCAGCGGATGGAAATGTGGAAAGCGGCGGCCGCAGCCGCCGGGATTGACTACGGAAAAGATCTTGCTGAAAAACAAATTCTGGAAAAACTGGTTCCGCGCATCGTGGGGCGCTTCGCCGCCAAGATCGGCGCCGAGGCTGCGGAGAAGTGGGCCGGGCGCCTGATTCCGCTTGCCAGCTCGGCCATCGGGGGCGCGCTCAATTTTTCATTTGTCCGGAGTTGGGGCAGGCGCGTGCAGCGGCACCTCCGTGAAAAGCATCAACGAACCAGCTGTTCCGTGTCCCCACGGCCACCGGCGCAAACTACTGCGACGCCTGTGCTTGTCCAATAAGTCCCGCAGGCTCGCGCGAAATGGTTTTTCAGTCGTCTAAACAGGCGTGATGAAACACATTTCGCGGTCCCTCTTCCTTACGTCTTGTTTGGTCGTAGCTCTCCCGAGTCTTTCGCCCACCGCGTACTCTCAAGAAAACGAAAGGGAGCAAATCAAGGGCGTGCTGGCGGAGCCGGCTGATGCTGCCGAGGTCCGCGAGCAAATTGCCGTCGTAGAGAAACTGAAGACGGTCGTGCCGGACCGCGGCGCCGTGCTTTTTTCCCTGTCAACAGCCAAACAACACTTGGGAGAAACGCGAGAGGCTCTTGAGTTGCTAAAAGAGTGTTTGAAGCTGCGGGAAGGGTTTGACCCCTCCGGCTCTCCGTCTTTTCTTGGGCTGAAGGGCACAAAGGAATTCGACGATTTGGTCGCTGCCGTGCGCCGAGACTTTCCGGCGGTCGCTCGGGCCCGGCTCGCGTTTGTCACCGAGGAAAAGGATCTCATCCCCGAAGGGCTGGCCTACGACGCAAAGCGCAATCTTTTCTACCTGAGCAGTCTGAATCGGAAGAAGATCGTAAAGATAGATTCCGAGGGAAGAGTTGCAGATTTTGTACCCGCGGATCACTACGGTCTTTTGCCGGTGTTGGGAATCCGGCTTGACCCTGCGGACGGGACGGTGTGGGCCAATACCTTTGAGGACGCGGGCCGGACCGAACTCGTGCATTTCGATTCCGCGGGCAAGTTATTGGACCGTTACGCGCCGAAAGACAACGCGAAGCGCGGTTTCAATGATCTCGTGGTGCGCAAGAATGGCGAAGTGATCATCACGGACAGCTTAAGCAACCAGGTGTTTCGCTTTGATCCTCAATCGCACGCGTTCACTCCTCTGCCCGTCTATCGAGTGCTTCTCTATCCCAATGGCATCGCCCTGGCGGACGACGACCGGTCACTGTATGTTGCCGATGGCGTCGGCGTCGTGAAAATCGATCTGGCCGACAATAGCAGTCGGGACGTTGACCCTGGCCCGCGCAATACGATTGCGGGAGCCGACGGGCTCTATTGGCACAACGGCAGCTTGATTGCCGTGCAGAACGGCATGGGTTCGCCGCGTGTGGCTGCATTCAAGCTTTCGAAAGACGGCAATCGCGTGACGCAAACGACGGTACTGGAGAATCGTACGCAGTTCACCGCGCTTCCCACCACGGGAGCGATCCGCGGCAATGATTTCTATTTCATCGCGAACAGCCAGATTGACAATCTGAACGGCGACAAAATTATGGACGTGACAAGACTTGCTGCCGTTCGGATTGCCGTCGTGCGGCTGCCTTAATCGTTGCATTCGAAAGCAACGAAATTGGAGCAGGGTGGAAATTTGCACTCCACCACCGTAAAGTAGACCAGGAAATGAAGAATTTGCGATCCGTGTACGACGGGGAGGCAACCATGTTTCGAAGCAGAAGATTGCTGGGCAGTGCAGCTCTTTGCAGCCTTGCCCTGGCGTTCGCAGTCCTGCCGGAAAGGGCGGCTTCCGTTTCTCCGGCAGGTCAGGGCACGCCTCAGTCCGGGGCCAATGAACCGGTGCCTGCTTATCACAATCAAGTTCCGGCGGGCGCTCTTGCCACAACTATGAATCCGGACTTCTTCAGCGATCCCTTCGTGCAAAATGCTTACACGGTTGCGGCGCGAATCAAAAAAACTCTCTACCAGCAGCCGTGTTACTGCCACTGCGACCGCAGCCAGGGGCATGGCAGCCTGCTCGATTGCTTTGCCAGCAAACACGGCGCGGGATGCAACATCTGCATCAGCGAAGATTTCTACGCCTACGAGCAATTGCGCAAAGGGAAGACCGCCGCGCAGATTCGTGCGGACATCATCCGAGGCGATTGGCAGTCCGTGGACCTCTCCAAATACCAGAAACCGTTGCCCGCGAAATGATGCACGGGCTGTGGCGCGCATCTGGATGCAGGGATTTTGGAGAAGCTTCTTGTCACGAAGCCCGGCAATTCGTAAACTAGCCTTACGCCCAGCCGAGCTAAAGGAGGAAGAATGCATTTTCGCGTGAAGGTGTGTGTGTCGATGCTGGCGATTGCCGCTTTGTTTGTTTCGGCGGGAATCCCGGCGCGGGCCCAAGACAAGCAACATGTCGTTTCTCTGAGCGACCTGAACAAAGACGCCGCACGGCCGGCACAGACGCGTCAATCGAACGAAGAAGCTGTTCGAACGCTGCTTTCTTCCGACCCCGGTCAAAAAGCGTTGAAATCCGTCAACCTCGACTACCAGAAGGTGGATAAAGCCGTCGGGCAATTGAGCGATGAAGACCTTGCCAAGCTGGCCCAGCGGTCCCGCCAGGCGCAGAGCGATTTCGCTGCGGGACGCATATCCGATCGGGATATGCTCTGGATTATCCTGATCGCCATCGGCATCATCGTCTTGGTTGTGGCCCTTCGCTGATCCTTACACTTCGAAACTGCAACTTGCGACCATGAACAGGGCTGCTCCCGGTTTGCTCCTGCTTCTCTTCCTGGGGTGTTTCGTTCAGCCGGCGCCCCAGGAAAAGGCAGGAGTGTGGCTCGATGTGCCGTTCGTTAAACAGACCGAGGACGGCTGCGGCTCCGCCGCGATCTCCATGCTTCTGCAATACTGGAGTGCTCATGGCGTGCGAATGGATCCGCAGCGG
>JBARRT010000006.1:0-20082 GCA_049644365.1 Candidatus Acidiferrum sp.
GGGATCGCGGTTGCGAGATTCCCAGCACCCGGGGGGGATTGAGTTGGGAATGAATATCGTTGACGAGGATCGATTCAGACCTTGGTGCTGGCCTCGTTGGGCCCCGCGAAGCGACCGCCAGTGCAACGGAGCCGGCCATGAACTCGCGTCTTGAAATCATCGATCCTCTATTCATTCGTAGGAGGGTGGACACCCACTGCTTACTCAGGAACAAGAACCGCACGAGAGGCCAAGGCCGCTTCCTATTCCCTATCTCGCGTCTCTAACGGATAAAATCCCCCGCCAGCCCCCAAAAATCATTCACGTAATAATGTGAAAGCACGTTCCCGAACAAGTAGCAAACCCCCTGGCAAGGCGGAATGTCTCCATAAATCTTCTTCCCGCGCGCAAAAATCTTCTTCAGCGACCCATCCCGCAGCAAATTCCCTGCCACTTTGTGCAGCGGCTCGCAGGGATAAAAAACATCCCCATTCGGATACACCCGCGGAAACATCGTTGGATAACACTCAAAGTCCCCAAACCGCAGCAGCGTCTCGATCGTCCTTGGCGTGCCGTTGATCGGCTGCAGCCCGCTGCGCCGCCGTTCGATGATCTTGTCCACCAGCGCCTGATATCGCGCATTCCGCAGGAGCGCCAGATTCGGCATTTTCTCCATTTGCGCCGATTGCGCCGCAAACACAAACCCCTGCTCGCCGCACCAGTCCAGCAGCCGTTCCACTTCGCCAATGTTCCATTCCTCGATCACCGTGCTGATCGTGATGCGCCGCGGGCTGCCCAGCTGCTCCTTCGCCAGCGCCAGATTCTCCAGCACCTTCGGCAACGCCGCCGGTTTCGAAAGCGGATTCGTCGGATCGGCCGCCAAAGCATCGAGGCTCACGACCAGCCCCGTAACTGCGCGCAAGATCCGTGGCTTCCGGTCCAACAACGTTCCGTTCGTGATCAGCAATAGCGAGCGGTACTTGCATTCGAACCGCGCCGCTTCCACCAGCTCCTCGATATCCGCCCGCAGCGTCGGCTCCCCGCCGGTAATCACGATCGAATCCGTTTCTTTTCGAATCCGTCTCAGCAGCCCAATCGTCGTCGCCGTAGGCAATTCGTCGCTGAAAACATCGGGCTCTTTTTGTGTGCAGTAACTGCAGGCCAGGTTACATTTATGCGTAACGTAAAACGTAACCGCATACGGCGCCACCACTTTTGTCCGTAGAATCTTCCGCCGCCATGCATTCCGAAAATAAAGCTGAAAATTCTTCGCCACGAACGGCGCCTGCCGCACCAGCCCGCGCAAGATCTCGCGCTTCGTCGGCTTCCGCTTGTCCAGCACACCCACGGGAACAAAGTTTGCTATCTTCTCAGCCATAGTCAGTCCCTTCAGCCTACAGGAGCAGCGCGACCAAGCCAAGAAAGCAGCAGGGGCGTCCCGATCAGATCGAGGCGCCCCTGCTTAGCAAATCGACTGAGCTTGAACCTTCGAATTAATCCGTGAATACCACTCCTACCGCCACATGCCCCTTTTCCGCTCCCTCGTCGATCCTCACAACGTAACCCCGCAACTTCATCGCTTGCACGCCATTTTCTCCCGGCGCCTCCATCGTCACTTGCAGCTCCGATTGCAATTGCGGCAAATGTTTCAGTGAAATCAGCGCGCCCTGCAACGAGAGATCGCGCACCATCGTGTCTTCCTCGAACGCCTTCCCGCCTTCCGTCAGACCGCTAACCTTGGCATGGAATTGCGCCTCGCGCCGCAACGCCGTGCGCGTTCCCGGCATGTGCGCCTGCACGCTTTCGCCCGGCGCTCCCAGCGTGATCACCATGCCTTCGCTCGCCGCAAAAACGGAATCGAACTCTTCACGCGCCCGCTTCAGCAGCAAATCCACCATGCGATCCGTGGAATCCGGGTCGTGATGAAAGAGCACCAGCGTCTTTGCCCCCACCTCGCGCGCCACGCGCACTCCTTCCAGCCAGGACGAGTGTCCCCATCCTTTCCTCGTCGTCGCCAGTTGTTCCGGTGTGAATTGCGCATCATTTATAAAAATGTCCGCGCCCGCCGCCAGTTCGCGCAGGCTTGCATCCAGCTTGGCGTCGCCCGGTTCGTTATCCGTCGCGTACGCCACCGTCCCCCCTGGCGTTTCGATTCGAAATCCCAGGCATCCCTGCGGATGGTTCAGCCACCGCGCCGTAATTTTATTTTCCCGGATCGTGAAGGTATCCCCGCCATCCACTTCCTTGAACTTCCGCTTCGCGTTCATCGCGGACATGTCTACGGGAAAATACGGCAGCGCCATCTGCGTTTCGAACACCTGCTTCAAGCTGTCTCGCCCCAGATATTTCGAACGAAAACTGTAAAAATGAAATTCGTTGTTTTCCACGTACAACGGCGAGAAAAATGGAATCCCCTGAATGTGATCCCAGTGGTAGTGCGTCACGAAAATATGCGTCTCGGGATTTTTCCCGCCGTTCGGCGCTGCCCAGCGGCTCCCCAGCATTCGCAGCCCCGTCCCGCAATCCAGGATGAATTGCGTGCCGTCCGGCGCAATCAGCTCCAGGCAAGGCGTGTTTCCTCCGTAGCGCCACGTCGCCGGGTCCACCGTCGGCGTGGATCCGCGCACGCCCCAAAAGCTCAATTTTGCTACGGGAACCGTCATTGCTCTGAATGTAAATCCCCTGTGTGAAGGCTCGTTCGCGTCAACACGCGCAGAACGGAAGCTCATTTCATGGTCGCAGCCGCCGGGAGGAGCGTCAATCCATTCGCGGAGGGGGCGTGTCAAACTGCCTAATAAGCGCGGAGGAAGGCTGCAGAGCGTCCATCGAGTGAGTAGAATGGTGAGGATGGGCGCGCATTCTCACCACGATCACCCGGGTCATTCTCATGATCTCAATCATAATCACGCTCACCCCACGCTTCGCCCTGCCGTGCTGGGCTGGGCCATGGCCGCCACCCTCGGCCTTGTCGTCGCGGAAGTTTTCGGCGGCATCCTGGGACGCAGCGTCGCCCTCCTGAATGACGCGGTTCACAATCTTTCCGACGTTCCCGCCATCGGCATTTCCTATCTCGCCATGCGCTACGCCCAGCGTCCGGCTGACAGCGAAAAGACCTACGGCTATCACCGCGCCGGCACTCTTGCTGCTTATACGAATGCGTCTGTCCTTGTTTTACTTTCGCTCTGGCTGGGCTATGAAGCCATCGAACGATTCCGCGCTCCCGTCACCGTCGTCGAGAGCTGGATGATCTGGACTTCCGTCGCCGCTCTCGCCGTGAACGGTGGCATCACTCTGGCGCTCGTCCGCGGCCGCCGCGATCTCAATCTGCGCAGCATCCTGATCCACAATTTCGGTGACGCCCTTTCGAACATCGCCATCATCGCTGGCGCGGTCGTCATTCACGTCACCGGCGCGCACTGGATCGATCCGCTCCTCGGCCTCGCCATCGGTTTGCTTGTGTTATGGTCCAGCATCGGCATCCTGCGCGAATCCTCGCACATCCTTCTCGAAGGCCGCCCGCGTGAACTGCGCCTGGAAGAAGTCGCTCGCGCCATGCTCACCATCGAAGGCGTGCAGGAAGTCCATGACGTTCACCTCTGGTCGCTCGGCGGCGGCCACCACGCGCTCAGCCTCCATGCCCGCATCCCAGACATGCACCTTGACGAGTGCGAACACCTGCTCGCCTCTATCAAGCGCAAAGCTTCACAGGATTTTGGAATTGAGCACACCACCGTGCAGTTGGAGAGGGCCGGCCTTCCCGCAGTTTCCGGCTACGTCATGCCCGAGCCGGCCAAGAAGTAGCGTTCAAGCCGGCGATCGAAAATTCAATCCGCGCTGTTCGTTGAATTGTTGCGTCGCGTTCAGGTCCAGCGTCTCGCGTGCAATGCTGCGCCGTAGCCCTTCGCTGGTCACGTACCGCAGCACTCCGTTTTCCCACGCGTAGGCGACCGCAAAAAACACCGTGCCATCCCGGCGCACAAAAACAAATTCTTCCGTTTGACGCGGCGCTGCGCTTGCTTCTTCAACTTGAGGTGGCGCCGGCGCGGGTTGCGTCACGCGCGCGCGCCGCGGCCTCTCCGCGACTTCGGTTTCTGTATTTTCTTCCGCCGCTTCCGGCGCGGCTGCCTCTTCTACAACTACAGGCGAGCTCGGCAGAAAGAATCCGCCATCAATAAATGGAAAAAGAATTGGTAGCTGTTCCCGATGCCTGCCTGCGCCAACTGCTTCCGGGCCGCGTGTTGCCGCCAGGTGCACCATGTCAAATCCCAGTCCCGGCACGGGAACGAAATCCGAAGTGAAAGCGGTGGCCCCGGCACTGCGGTGAGTGCCTCCTGCCTTCCGCGTAACCCGTCCCGGCGATGACGCCGCTATCCGCGCTCTAGGAATGCCCGTCCTAACAACGACTCTCGCCGTCGGCGTAGCCCGGGAAACCACCGGCGGTGCGGCGTGCGCGACAGCCCTTGGAGCTGCAACCACGGCATGCGACGTCGCCGGCATCATCGCCCGGCCTTGTCCTTGAACACTCATTGGGAGAATCGCGGCAAAACTTGCGAGCAAAATCGGCCGGACCATGGTACCCACCTGGAGACCCTGTCTACCGGGTCTTTACCTTACATTAACAAAGATGCGCCCCAGACTCCTTAGGTTTCAAGCCCCGCCTTTGCCCGCCCCCGCCGAGCTTTTCCCTTGCCGGGGGATGTGCTATAACCGTCGCGCTGTGGAACGCACCGCGAAGCAGGATCGAGGTCAGGTCCTCGGTGAAGCAGCACAGGCCGCAGTTCAATCGGCTGCGCCCGCGCAGGGAAGCCTGAGCCAGCCCGCCCGGACCGAAGATGCTTCGCGGTATTGTCCCGTCTGCTCGCAGCGGTTGGAATCGCGGCGGTGCAAGTTGATCTGTCCGGTCTGCGGTTATTACATGTCCTGTGCGGACTATTACTGATATCCTTTACGGCTCCGGCCCGGGTTGCCGCCGGAACCCCTTTCCAATGAGGAGGAAAATAACGTGGCTTTGAAGATGACGAATCGCGAAGTGGATGGCGTCTCCGTGGTGGCGCTGGACGGCCGGATTGTGCTCGGCGAGGAAAGCAACGCGCTGCGCGAAAAAGTGAAGGGCCTGATCGCCGAAGGCAAGAAGAAAATCGTCCTGAACATGGACAACGTCACCTTTATCGACAGCGCCGGGCTCGGCACGCTCGTCGCCGCGCATCACAGCGTAAAGTCGCAGGGTGCCGCGCTGCGCCTCTGCCACCTCGGCAGCAAGTTCCAGGAAGTCCTGCAAATCACCAAGCTGCTGACCGTCTTCGATGTGTTCAACACCGAAGCCGAAGCCGTCCGCAGCTTCGCGAAGTAAATCGCCCGCATCTTGACTTTGTAGCGGCAGGGCTTTAGCCCTGCCGTCTTTCCTTCTCCTCGCCATTCCGCCATGAAGAGTGTTTCCAAGCCGGTCTCAAAATCCTTCAAAGCCACACTCGAGCGCATGTCGTCAAACCTCGGCTGGGTCATCGTCCGCATTCCTCTCGACGTCCCCAAAGTCTGGGGAACGCGCGGCACGCTGAAGGTGAAAGGGGAAATCAACGGCTTCGCCTTTCGCACCTCGCTCTTCCCCACCGGCAAGGGTTACCACTACTTGCTCGTCAACAAGCGCATGCAGGCCGGCGGCGCCGCGCGCCCCGGCTCGGTAGCGCAATTCCGCCTCGAGCCCGACACCGAGAAACGCGTCGCCACCGTGCCCGCGGAACTCCAGTGCATCCTCAACGAAGACCGTTCGCTCCGCCGCTGGTTCGATCAGCTCACCTATTCCACCCGCAAATGGATCACCGACCGGGTCGTGCAAGTAAAGAGCGCAGAGGCTCGCGTGCGCCGCGCTGAACAGGTCGCCGAGCAATTGATGGCCACCATGGAAGCCGAGCGCGAACTCCCGCCCATCCTCAAGCTCGCCTTCGCCCGCGAGCCTCGCGCTCTTGCCGGATGGCAGCGTATGTCCCCGACGCACCGCCGCGGCAACCTGCTCGCCATCTTCTATTACCGCTCTCCCGAAGCCCGCGACCGCCGCATCGCCAAGATCATCGAAGACGCCCTCGCCTTCGCCGCGAGAAAAACAAAAAACGAAAAATAGTTGTATCCCAGGTCTTTGTGGCACAGCCAAACTCTTCTCCATCGCGCGATCTTTGCGCGATGAATCTTGGCTGTGCGCTTCGCCTTTCTCTTCGTAGAGCCGTGCCTTTAGGCCGGCGTCTTCGCTTTTCTTTGTGTAGGGGCACGATATATCGTGCCCTCTCTTTGGTCGTTGTAGCGGCCGCCCTCCGAGGCGGGCCGCTCTTCTCTTGTAGTGGCCGGTCTTCAGACCGGTGCTTCTGCTCTTCTCTTATGTAGAGGCCGGACTTTAGTCCGGCCTTCCTCCGGTTCCCGTACCGGCGACTTCACGTCGCCATCTTCTCCTCCGCTTTCTACTTTCCAATTTCTAGTTTCTGCTTTCTAGTTTCTGCCTTCTATCTCCTCTCTTCCGCGTCCTTACTCCCCTGCGCCGCGTTCCAGTTGACGTTGGTAGTCGGCACTATCGAACTGTCCCTGCGACTCCGCAATGAGTCCATCCTCTCCAATCTTCCACTCCTCGAACCCGTTGAATCGAACCCGATGCCCAGTTCCCCCCGGCCCCTTGTTAGTGCCGATAAAAGTCCAGTGGTACGTCGCGCGGTCGCCTTCGATACGAACGTCGTCCATCAGCAACTCCATGTCCGGAAACGCGGTCATAAATCCCTGCGCCACCTCGGCGATGGCCCCGCGCCCCGCAGCCAGAGCGCCATTGACGCTGAGCGAGCCGTTCGGTGCGAAAAACGCGGCCACGTTCGTGGCCTCCCGGCTGCACCACGCCGCCGTATAGCGCTTCGCAAAATCTAGCAACCAAGCAGCCTCAATTATCATCGGCGTCTAATGGACTCTCCTACCCCCTCAGGCCAATACGTGGAGAACACGCCCGCTCGCAAGAAACATGGCCCAACGCCACTCGTATCATTCGAACGTTTTGGCCGGGAACATCCCCTTCTCGTCCCTTTCGAAAAGCCAATCCCCTTTTCGGCGATGGCCATGAGTTTGCAATAGCGCATCAAGTTTCTTTATGTAACCGACAGCCGCGTCTACGATCATTGTGACATCTTGCAGCTTTACATCGATTATTGACCTGACTTTCCTTCCGATCAATTGTCGTTTCCCGTCAACGACTTCCAGTTCAAATTTGGGCGAATTGTGCACCAGCGAATCTCTAAGTGCCCTTGCCTCAGACACAAGAATCCTCATCTCCTCGCAGTTGTCCTCTGTGAGGGGTGGATCTTTAAGGCCTCCAAGAACTATTTTCGGGTATTGGAGCATCTTGTCTCTAAATGAGACCCACCGCTCGCGGCCACGCTGAGAATCGTATTCACCCAACTTGTCGGTTTCTTCCTGGGATAATTCCTTATCGCCCTTCATTCGAAAGTAGAAATCAAAAGCAATTCCGTTGAGGTACGCCTCGACAAAATAAAAGGCAGACAATACCGCCGTGTGAAGATGGAGGTTAAACGTTTTTCTGCGAATCTTGTCGATTGACCCTGGCCTAGCCTCATATTTCGAGAGCACGGCAAGGTTGTAGGCCAAACACATGTTTTCGTAAAGAACCACTTCAGGCAGGAAAAACTCGAATGATTTCGTCTGGTCGTATTCGCCACCGAAATCGAAGCCAAAAAGACACTGAGCGGGGTAAGAATCCCACTCCGGAATCAATTTGGAGTATCCAGCGAACAATTCTTTCAGGAAGTATTTTGGGACATAGCCGAACGTAAGCTTGTCCCCCAATTCTGGCTCGATAATTTGATGATAGAGAACCTCGGGCCTTGCTCTACATCTGAGCGTGCTCATGAAGCGGCGTATCTCCTTGTCAAGCAAGTCTCGGAAATCGCGTAGTTTCTTAGCGGAAGCCGCAGTCGCCTGAAGGCGTATGTCTTCAATGTTGTATTTGTTCTTGCTATCCAATTGGAAGCAGAACGCAAGCAATGCCTAAAGCAGATTGCACTTCCACGCCACCTCCGACCTCAGGTCTTGCACGGTCATTCCACCATTCTAGCTTGTACAGGGATGGCGCGGCCGTGCATCGGTGTGGATCGAGTGGCCGAGGCTTGACCGACCAGAACCGTTCATCCTGCCCAGACAGCCATCCGATCCCCAATTTCTTCCATTCCCTTCCTTCTACTTAACCTATGGAGACCGGCATGGTATTCTCACCCGTGTTTATCGCAACAGATCCTCACCTGTTTACCCCTGCTTGCCCTGAGCTTGGAAGGGAGCCTCGACCGCCCTTTTTCCTTTTTGCCGGGAAGGTTCCGGCCCGGCCGGAAAGGACCAGACTCCAAACCGCTTCCCCCACCCTGTTCGCGTCTCCTCGACTACTCCAGCCCTCCAGTAGTTCGCGACTGGAATCTTCAAAATTCCATGCCTGTAACCTATTTAGATGCAACACTTACGCGCCGCCTCGCAAGTGTGGAAAACAAAGGACTTACGGAAAACCTAAATCCTTTAGATGCAACACTTACAAAAAACATAGGGGGGAGGGGCTGTTATGGTTAACTAGACATGCGACGAAGCATGTCTATCCTGAACGACCATCGGGAGGGAAGGATCTCTCTTTAACCCTTCAACATTTAAACTTTCCTGCGTGCAAACGTCCTTTAATCCACTCGATACATCGTTATCCCGCTCATCAGCTTGGGATAAAAATCGGTCGACTTCTGCGGCATCACTTCGCCGGAAGTCGCGATTTTCATCACCTGCTCGACGTCGCAGGGGTTCAGCAAAAACGAAATTTGCGCGCGGCCGCTGTCCACGGCGTCCAACGCCGCGCTCGCTTCCCGCTCGTACGTCAGGTTGGCTTCCGACGCCACCGCTTGCGGCGTGATGCCCAGCGCCGGCTCCAGAATTCCTTCGTGCAGCAGCACCACGTCCAGTTCGCGCTGCAGCGCCGAAACGTTCGGCAGCAGTTGCGTCAGGTTGACGCCGTCGCGCAGCGTCAGCACGTAGAACGCGCGCTTCTGCGGCTCCGCTCTCGGATAAGCGCCGATCGCTCGCTTCTGGCGCGCCCCCGCGAGTTTCCCGAGAAACTTTTTCTGCGCTTCCGCTTTCTTCTCCTCGCTGGAAAACGGAAACGCCTCCGCCGCAAACCACGGTTCGAGATGGCGCCTCACACCGCTCCACGAAAAATCGTGAATGTGCGCCGCCACGCGGTGCCCCGGCAGTATCGTCAGCCCTTCGCTCCGCGTATTGAAAAAGCTCATCATGGCGCGCGCGGACGGCGCATTGGGATCGATCTTTCCCCCGTGCGTGGGGCGCTCCTTGCGGTAGTTCAGCGCCGTCTCGTAGCGGTGATGCCCGTCGGCAATCACCAGCTTCTGGTCCTCCATCGCTTTCTGGATGGCCGCCACTCGCTGCGGCTCCGCAATCACCCACAGCCGGTGCACCACGCCGTATTCATCGCGCATTTCCGTGGCCGGCGCGGCGGACGATTCGGCTTCCGCCAAAATTCCATCAATACGCCGCTGCGGATCCGAATACAGCATGAAGAGTTGTCCGGTATGTATTTTCGTGTGCCGCAGCAGCTCCAGGCGGTCCGCCTTCGGCCCGGAAAGCGTGTGTTCGTGACGGAAGACGACCCCCGCGGAATATTCTTCCAGCTTTCCCGCGCCGATGAAGCCGCGCCGCGTGCGGCGTTCTTCCGTTCCCGGCACCGTATATTCCTGCGTGTACGCATAAAACGACGGAGCCGGATCCTGCAAAATAATATGGTTGCGAATCCAATCTTCGATGGCCGCGCCCGCGCGCGTGTACACATTATTCTGCGGCGTGTCCCCCGGATACGCCCGGCCCTTCTCCACGGCAATCAGGTTGTGCGGGTCCGCGGCATAATACTTTTCCTGCATCGCCGGAGAAATCTTGTCGTAAGGCTGTGTCAGGACGCGGTCGAAGGGAGCGCGCTCCGGGTTGTAGCGAAAGGCGCGGAAGGGGTAAACCTGGGCCATGAATTCTCCGGTCTCGTTTTGTGCCGCTTGCTGAATCCTTTATTTTACGCGAACCGGCGGGAATTCCGAAAAATCCGGAGCATTAATTTTTCATGTGAGTTTGATGCGAGATGTGTGACCTCCGGCGAAGCGCAGCCGTATTACAATATCCGGTTCATGGCTGCCCCGAATTTTTCTTCCATTCGCGTGCTGATCTTTGACCTCGACGGCACGCTCATCGATTCCCAGCGCGACCTGATCCTCTCCGTCAACGCCATGCTGCGAGAAATGGGCCGCGAGGAGCTGCACGAGGACACCATCTCCGGCTACATCGGCCACGGTGCGCCGCAACTGGTCCGGCGCGCGCTGGGCGGGAACGCCGGCGACCAGGAATGCGAGCGGGCGCTGCAATTCTTCCTGTCCCACTACAACGAGCACAAACTGGACAACACTTGCGCCTATCCGGGCGTTCCCGAAGCGCTCGAACATCTCTCTGCTTATCCGATGGCCGTCCTGACAAACAAGCCGGTGCGCGTCAGCGTGCGCATTCTCGAAGGCCTCGGCCTCGCCAAATATTTTCGCGCGGTCTATGGCGGCAATAGTTTTGAAACAAAAAAACCGGATCCGCTTGGCGCCAATACGATTTTGCGCGAATTCGCCGCCTCTCCAAACGAGGCCATTCTCATCGGTGACTCCGAAGTGGACGTGCAGACCGCGCGCAACGCCGGAACGCTGGCCGCCGCCGTGAACTACGGCTTCGGTGCCCACGACCGCGACGCATATCCTGCGGACGTTTATCTCGACCGCCTCACCGACCTCGCCCCTCTCCTCGGGAAAAGGTGCGAATGAACAAACACTTGTTGCATTTGTCGTCTTGCGTTATCGCGCGGCACTTGGCAGACTCAGCGCGTGCTCATCGGACTCTTCCCTGAACTGGATGCGGCGGGCGGCGTGCAGCGCGCGAGCCGCCATATGGCGGCAGTGATGAGCGAATTTGCGTCCGCCCGGGGCATGGAATGCCGGCTGATCAGCTTGAACGATTCGCCCGAGCTGCACCGCATGACGCTGGGGGAACGCGAATTCGTGTTCACCGGGTGCGACCGCGCCAAGGGACGCTTCGTCGCGACGGCGCTGCGGGCAGCGCGGCGCAAAGTGAAAGTCGTTCTGGCGGCGCACCCCAATCTGGGGCCACTGGCGCAAGCCATGCGGGTGGTGGCGCCGCGCTTGAAAAGCATTGTGTGCACGCATGGCGTTGAAGTATGGGAGCCGCTCTCCGCGCTGCGGCGGCAGGCGCTGCGTCATGCCAGCGTGGTCCTGGCGCCGAGCCGCGACACTGCCGATCACGTGGCCTCGGAACAGCAAGTGGCGCGCGAACGGATCCGCGTGCTGCATTGGGGGCTCGACCCGCAATTTGAGGCCCTGCTCGCCCCAGGTGCGCAAGCCTTCCCGCCGGGAGATTTTCCTGCGGGCCGTGTGATTCTCACCGTGGGGCGCTGGCTCGCCACCGAACGCTACAAAGGAATGGACACCTTAATTACCGCCCTGCCGCGGCTGCTGACACGCTGGCCGGAATTGCAACTCGCGCTTGCGGGAGAAGGCGATGACCGGGGCTGGCTTGAAGATCTGTCCGAACAAAACGGCGTGAACCGCCACGTGCATTTTCTGAGCGGATTGAGTTTGGCGGAACTGGCGGGTTGTTACGGTGCTTGCGAGATGTTTGCGTTGCCAAGCCGAGGCGAAGGCTTTGGCCTGGTTTATTTGGAAGCGATGGCGCGCGGCAAACCGGTCATCGGGGGAGCCCACGGGGGCGCGCCGGAAATCATTCAAGACGGCATCAGCGGCTACCTGGTTCCACACGGCGACGCAATCCAATTGGCCACGTCCATCGAAACCTTGCTGGCAGACCCAGCGCATGCGAAAGAAATGGGAGCGCGCGGAAAACAGCGCGTGGAGCGCGAATTTCGGTTTAATGTTTTCGCGAAAGCCTTCAAGAAAATTCTCCGCGAACAATGCGAATCCTGAACGTCACAGAAACGTACGCACCCTTCCTGGAATTCGGCGGCCCCCCAGTCAAAGTCCGGGCGCTATCCGAAGGATTGGCGCGAAGGGGCCATACCGTGGGTGTCCTAACAGCGGATTGGGGACTCGAAAAACGCCTGCAAAGCGAAACGCCAAAAATCGCGGCAGAGCGATCGCCCTTCGGATGGCGAAGCAACGAAAATGGAGTGCAGGCCATTTATTTGCCGACGTGGTTTCGGTACCGAGCGCTGAGCTGGAATCCGGCGGTCAAGCGATATTGCAGAGCACGATTGCAGAATTTTGATGTGGTGCACATTTTCGGGCTATACGATCTCCTGGGGCCGGCGGTTGCCGGAGCTTGCCGCGTTCGAAAGATTCCTTATGTCGTGGAGCCCATCGGGATGTTCGTGCCGATCGTGCGTAATTTTCTGTTGAAGTCGTTTTATCACTTCGTCTGGGGCCGGCGATTATTCGAAGGAGCGAGCGCCGTGATTGCCACATCGGATCAGGAAGCCAAGGAGCTTTCGGCCGGCGGCGTTCCTTTTGGGAAGATCGTGTTGCGGCGGAACGGAGTGGAAATACCTGTTTCGTGGCCCGAGCCGGGAGCGTTCCGTCAAACTCATGGAATATCGCAAGATGCGAAACTGATTCTTTTTCTAGGGAGACTCTCCGCGAAAAAGAGTCCCGACTTGCTGCTGCAAGCATTCGCAAAGTTGCCTGCGGACCTTGAGGGAAAACCGCTGCAGCTCGTATTCGCCGGGCCGGACGAGGGAGGAATGAGGGCGCAATTGGAGGAAATGGCAGCGCAACTTGGCCTTCGAACGAGAATTCAATTTGTCGGGCCCATCTTTGACGGGAACAAATGGGCGGCGTACCGGGACGCGGATGTTTTCGTGCTTCCATCACAGAACGAGAATTTCGGGAACACCGCGGCGGAGGCAGTGGCCGCGGGCACGCCGGTGATCGTGACGGAACAATGCGGGATCGCACCGCTGCTGGCGAATGAGGCCGGTCTGGTGGCGCGGCATGATTCCGCCGCCCTTTCCGAGGCTCTTACGCAGATACTGGGCACGGGCGAGACGCGCGCGAAGCTCGAGGCCGGATGCGCCAAGGTCACGTCACGATTAGGATGGGAAGAACCAGTTCGTGAGATGGAAACGCTATACACGAGGCTTGCTTCCCAGCCAACATAGCCGCAGAATCTCAGTTGGTGGGGCAATCTTTGCCAACATCCCGACACCCGATTTTTCGCACCCTCTGGTGGAGCAGCAACCTGCTCCTCGCTCTGGCATTCGCCGCACTGATTTACTCGTGCGTGCGGGAGTACTCCGTACGCCGCTATCTCGACGGATTCTCGGACGCGATTGTGCCCGACGTGCTGCCCGCGGAACAAAAGGTTAACGCCATTTTGAGCTGGATGCGCGCCGAGCCGTCGCGGGCGATCGCGGCGAGCTCTGACTCGCTTGCGCTCCGCGACCCCGTGATCACGCTCAACTACCAGCAACTTTTGAAAGTCTGCGGCACAGCGACGAATGCCTTCCTCAATCTGGCGCGAAGCTCCGATCTGCGTGTGCGCCGCTTGTTGCTTTTGACCCCCGAGCGCAACACAAAACACGTCGTAGCCGAAGTCCTGATCGGCGGCCGGTGGATCATTGTCGATCCGACGTATCGCGTCATCATGAAGGATGCGAATGGCCGCTCTTTGACGCGGCAAGACTTGCGGAATCCCGCGATTTTTGCGGAAGCGGTCAACGCCATTCCTAATTATCCTCGTGAATACAGCTTCGAGAATTTTGCGCATGTGCGCCTGGCGCGTCTCCCGCTGGATGGATTTCATCTACGGGGCCTGTTGGAACGAGTGTATCCGGGATGGGATGAAGCCATTGATTGGAGCTTGCTTCTGGAGCGCGAGTCCTTTTTTTATCTAATAGCCTCGGCAACGGTATTTTTGTTCTTCTTGTTGATGCGTACCCTGCTCGGCTGGTATGCCGACCGTCGTTTAAGAATTCCTCGTTTCCACTTGCGCGAGCACACGGTGCGGGCGGGCGCTGCCTTCCTTTCAGCGCCGGAGATCAAAGAATAGCGTGTGCGGGATATGCGGCGTCGCGTTTGCCACGCGTAGCGCAGAGGCGGAGGCACGCGTACGCGCGATGACGGGCGCCATGCGGCATCGCGGCCCGGACGCAGAGGGCTTTCTCGTGGGCGAGACGCGCGCGCCGGGGCTCGCGCTGGGAATGCGGCGGCTGAGCATCATCGATCTTCCGGGCGGGAATCAGCCGATCTGGAACGAAACGCGAGACGTTGCAGTTCTCTTCAACGGCGAACTTTACAATTACCGTGAATTGCGCGAGCGCCTTGCTCTTTGCGGGCACCGCTTTGCCAGCCAATCGGATACGGAAATTCTCGTTCACGCGTGGGAAGAGTGGGGCGAAGACGCGCTGAACGAATTGCAAGGAATGTTTGCGTTCGCGCTGCTCGATCTTCGGCAGCGCTACGCGACGGCGCCCATTCTTTTTCTTGCGCGCGATCCGCTGGGAATCAAGCCGCTCTATTACACGCAGACGCCGGACGGTTTTGCGTTCGCATCGGAGGTGCGCGCGCTGATTGCCGCGGGGGCCGCGCCGAGACAACTCTCGCAGGATGCGCTCACGGCCTATCTGCTGTTCGGCAGCGTCTCGGAGCCCGTCACGCTTCTAGAAGGCGTGTTTTCCTTGCCGCCGGGTCACCGGATGCTCCTGCATGTGCCCGAACGCAGACGTGTGCCGAGGGCAAGGCCCTGGTGGGATCCGGCGCAGAGCCCTTCCGCCCGCGATCCGCGCAAACCTCGCGACTTTTCTACAGCGGCGCGGCGACTTCGATCGCTGCTCGAGGAGGCGGTGCGCCGGCATCTCATTGCGGATGTGCCGGTCGGGCTGTTTCTCTCGAGCGGACTGGATTCGGGCGCGATCGCTGCGCTCGCGGCCAAGGAGAAGGCTGGAATCCAGAGTTTCACGCTGACGTTTCCGGGAACGGCATTCGATGAAGCAGAGCTCGCACGCTCCGTAGCGAAGCGCTGCAAGACGAAGCACACCGAAGTGCCGCTGGCGGGCGATGCCATCGTCTCCCGAATCGACGAGGCTCTCGCGGCCCTTGACCAACCGACGATGGACGCCATCAATATCTATTTCGTTTCGTGGGCGGCCAAAAAAGTTGGGCTGAAAGTGGCCCTTTCGGGGCTGGGAGGCGATGAACTCTTCGCGGGTTATCAAACGTTTGCCGATACGCCGCGCCTTTCGAAACTGGTGCAGCTTGCATGGTTTGTGCCGGGAGCGCTGCGGCGGATGACGGCGCCGGCGGTTGCGAGTCTGGCAGTCCGGCACAAGTCGCTGGACGCATCAAGAAAGGCAGCGGCCGCGTGGGCGTACCCTGATGCGCTGCCTCATCCCTATTTCTTTGCGCGGACGCTCTTCCCTCCGGGACAGCTCGAGCGAATCATCGAGCCGCGGTTTCGACCGAGCACGATCAGCTCGGACGGAGTGACGCTGGAACCGACCTGGCTGGGCTGGCTGGAACGAACCGCGGACGAGGCGCGCAAGCTGGAGCCGGTTGCCGGAGTATCCTGGCTGGAAATGCGCACCTACATGGCGAGCACGCTGCTTCGCGACACCGATTCGGTGAGCATGGCGCAATCGCTGGAAGTTCGCGTGCCGCTGCTGGATACACCGGTCGTGGAATTTGTGGAAACGCTCCCCGACGCGGCGCGTTGGCGGCCCGAAATGCAAAAAGCGCTCCTGGTGGAAGCGCTTGGGGATTTGCTGCCGCAGGAAATTCTCACGCAACGCAAACGAACTTTTACACTGCCCTGGGAAGAATGGCTCCGGGGACCGCTGCGCGCGCGGCTGGAAGAAAGCTTCAGCAATCCTGCAACTTCGCTGGCGCCGTATCTTCGCCAGGGAGGCGTTCGCGGCGTATGGACGGATTTCCTTGCCGGGAAGACCAGCTGGTCGCGTCCGTGGTCGCTCTATGTCTTGAACGAGTGGTGCCGCCGTCACCTCGCCGCATAACGTGTTGGGCTGAGGTACACTGAAAAATTAGGCGATGAATATTCTTGGGATTAATGCGTATCACGGGAACGCTTCGGCGGCGATTGTCTGTGACGGGCGGCTGATAGCGGCAGTCGAGGAAGAACGGTTCAACCGCGTGAAGTACGCGGCGGGGTTTCCCGCGCAGGCGATCCGCTATTGCCTGAAGGAAGCGGGAGTGACGCTTGCGGAGATCAATCACGTGGCGGTGCCGCGCAATCCGTCTGCGCGGCTGGCGACAAAACTTTTTTACGCACTGCGGATGCCGTCATTCGCCCTCGAGCGCGCCAAAGTTCTCACGAAATTCACCGGGATTCCCGAAGCACTTGCGCGAATTTTCGATGCCGATCCCAAGAAATTGGCGGCGAAGTTTCACCGCGTGGAGCATCACCAGGCGCATCTGGCGAGCAGTTTTTACTGCTCGCCATTCGAAAGCGCGGCGCTGCTCTCCGCCGATGGCCTCGGTGATTTTGCAAGCACGATGTGGGGCACGGGCAGCGGCAGTCGCATGAGCATCGATGGCGCGGTCGTCTTTCCTCATTCGCTCGGACTTTTCTACAGCGGGGTCACACAGTATCTGGGTTTCCTGAAATTCGGCGACGAATACAAAGTGATGGGTCTGGCAGCGTATGGCGAGCCGGAACGGATGAATGTTTTTCGCGAGATTGTTCAGTTCGATGAAGATTCGAATGCCAATGGTTTCCGGCTGGGCCTGGATTTCTTCACGCACCATCGCACGGGACCGGAAATGAGCTGGGCTGAAGCGGACAAGACTCCGACGCTCGGGAAGGTGTTTTCGGATGAAATGGCCGGGCGGCTTGGGCCGGTGCGGACTCCG
Organism: Candidatus Acidiferrum sp.; assembly: GCA_049644365.1. GTDB lineage: Bacteria > Acidobacteriota > Terriglobia > Acidiferrales > UBA7541 > Acidiferrum. Next base: position 16,917 of record JBARRT010000006.1, read on the forward strand.
GAAGAACCGCTCGAACAGCGCCATCGCAATCTTGCTGCTTCGCTGCAGGCGCGGCTCGAGGAGGTTTATCTAGGGATGCTGAGAAAGCTCGCCGCGCATACGGGACTGAAAACCGTGTGTCTGGCAGGCGGTGTGGCATTTAATTGCGTGGCCAACGGGAAAATCTTTGATGCCACGCCGTTTGAGCAGGTCTACGTGCATCCGGCCGCGGGTGATGCAGGACTCGCGGTGGGCGCCGCGTTCCACGTGTGGCACCAAAAACTCGGCAAGCCGCGGTCGTTTGTGATGGATCACGCCTATTGGGGACCGGGATATTCGGGCGAGGAAATTCGCCGCGCGATTGATGCGAGCGGCGTCGCGCAAAATGGGTATTGCGTTACGGAATTGCCGGAAAAGGAATTGATGAGCAAGACCGCGGCCCTGGTCGCCGATGGAAGAATCCTTGGCTGGTTTCAGGGCCGGTGCGAATGGGGCCCTCGCGCGCTGGGAAATCGAAGTATTGTCGCCGATCCGCGGCGCCCGGAAATGAAAGAGATCCTCAACCGCCGGATCAAGCACAGAGAAATCTTCCGGCCATTCGCGCCGTCGATCTTGGCGGAATCTACTGCAGAGTATTTCGAGAAGTCGCACCCTTCGCCGTTCATGACGCTAGCGTACTCCGTTCGCACGGAAAAACGCGGCAGGATTCCAGCGCCGACGCACGTGGATGGAACCGGACGGCTGCAAACCGTCACGCGTGAGGCGAATCCGCGCTACCACGCGCTGATTTCGGCGTTTCGCGATCTCACGGGAGTGCCTATGGTGCTGAATACTTCGTTCAACGACAACGAGCCGATCGTCTGCCGGCCGGAAGAAGCCCTCGATTGTTTCCTGCGCACGCAGATGGATGCGCTGGTTCTCGGCGACTTCCTGATTTCTCGTCCTTAGTGCCGCAGGCAATCCTGACCGTGCCTTTGGTACTGCCAGTGCAGATTGTCAATTATCATTAGGAGGGAATTGCACATGAGCAAGTCCAAATCACTGCTGCCTCCCGTCCACCCGGGCGAAATCCTCCGCGAGGATTTTATGAAGCCCCTGCGCCTGTCCGTGAACAGATTGGCGCTTGAACTCCACGTGCCCGCCACCCGCATTGGTGAGATTGTGCACCATCGCCGCGGCGTCACCGCGGACACTGCGTTGCGTCTCGCCCGCTACTTCAACACCAATCCTGAATTCTGGCTCAACCTTCAGAATTACTATGATCTGGAAGTTACCCGACGTGCTGGCACCGCTTCCGAAATCGAACGGCAGGTGCAGCCGACAGCCGTGTCAATCTCCTGATCGTCCTCCCAGGGTACTGGCTCAAAATCTGCCGGGCTGCGCCTTAGCGGCGGCTTTGCACCACCATCTTCTTTTTGTTGCGGTGAACCAAATCGATAGTGATTCGGCATGCTCCCTGTACAATCTTGCGGTGCGCATCCTGCTGCTCAACCTTTATTACCCGCCGGATACTTCGGCGACCGCGAAGATGGCGCGCACCGTCGTGGATGCTCTGATCCGGCGTCACGACGTTACCGTGCTGTGCGGACGGCCTTCCTACGATCCGACGGAGCGGCGGGCGTGGCACTGGTATCAGACGGAAGTGGCGGGACAGACGCGTGTCATTCGAACGGGATCGACGGACTTTGCGCGCTTCGAGATGAAAAAGCGCGTGCTGAACTACCTGAGTTACGTGGCGCTGGCTGTTCCGCGCGCGCTATTCGTTCCTTGCGACGCCGTTCTGGCGATGACCGATCCGCCGTTCTGCGGCATTGTAGGTGCGTTTGTGGCGATGCTGAAGGGCAAGCCCTACGTTTACAACATCCGCGACATGTACCCAGACATGGCCGTGGGGGGCTCGATCGTCAAGCCTGGGCTGCTGGCACGTATTTGGGAGAAGATGCATCGCTGGGCGCTGCGACGCGCAACGCGAGTTGTCGTTCTCGGAGAGGATATGCGCGCGAGGATTGTCGCCAAAGGAGTGGAACCTTTCCGGATTGTGATTGTGCGGGACGGGGCAGAGATCTTTCCAACCAACACACCGCTGCCTGCGTCCGATCCGGAAGTGGTCCGGGCCATTCGCGGCAATTTTCCGTTTGTGCTCTTGCATGCGGGGAATCTCGGGTTCTATGGGGCCTGGAACACATTGGTGAGCGCGGCACGCAGTGTGGCGAGCGATGGGGTTGGTTTGGTATTCGTGGGAGATGGGGCACAGCGCGCGGAGGTGGAAGCCTCGGCAGCGGGCGCAGGGAATATCCGGTTTCTGGATTTTTTTCCAGCAGCGAAGGTTCCGTCGGTGCTGGCGGCCGCCGACGCGCACGTCATCACCGTGAAACGAGGGCTGGAAGGCGTGGTGGTGCCCAGCAAGATGTACGGAATCCTGGCGGCGGGAAAACCAATCGTCGCGGTCGCGCCGGCAGAAACGGATGTGGTAACGCTAGGGATGCTGAGGGGGTTCGCGGTTTTTGCCGATCCGGACAAACCCGCGGATCTTGTTTCCGCCGTTCGAGGCCTTGTGGGGAACGCGCAAAAGTTGAAAACCATGGGGGAGGCGGCGCGAGCCGCTGCACCTGACTATGATAGAGTCGGAGAATTGCAAAAATTTGCGGAAGTTTTCGATCAGTTCGAGGCCGCTGAATCGATCAAGGAGGACACGCCAGCGTGACGCCAGCGGAAACGTACTGGACGGGGAAAAAAGTGTTTGTGACGGGAGGGGCGTCCTTCATCGGCTCGACGCTTACGGATCAACTTCTCGCGCGGGGAGCCGCCAAAGTTCGCATTGTCGACGATCTGAGCAGCGGCCACCTCGACAATATTCGCGGACACCTCGGCAGCGGCAAGGTTGAATTTTTGCAGGCCGACCTGCGGGAGCCCGGTGTGACACGCACGGCGATGGAGGGGATTGACACGGTTTTTCATCTGGCAGCGGACCATGGAGGCCGAGGTTACGTCGATCTTCACCAAGCGGGACCAGCTTCCAATTTTTTTCTGGATGGACTGGTATTTGCGGAAGCGTTGAAGGCCAAGGTAAAGAAAGTCGTGTTTGCGTCATCCGGCTGCGTGTACCCGAATTTCCTGCAGTCCGACACGAAGAAAGAACTTTATCTGACCGAGGACCTGACCAAAGGTCCGAACGACGCGGACAATA
>JBARRT010000007.1:0-5354 GCA_049644365.1 Candidatus Acidiferrum sp.
TCGCCATACCGGAGCTTTGTTTGCACCAGACTTCCAGCGTTCTCTTCATCGCCGTCGATTCCCTTATCCCCATCCGCGGCAAGAGCATTCCCGGCTTGGACGAGTTCACCGCCGCCTTGGACCACCAGGGGATCCCTGCGGTATGGCTCACCAGCCGCTCGCGCCTCCAGTTTGACGAGCCACGCCGCAAGCTCGGCCACGCCCATCCCTTCATCGCGGAAGACGGCTGCGCGGCCTACCTCCCTGAGGATTACTTCCACCTTCGCCCCGAATCAAATCTTTCAAAGTCGCAAAAAGCATCCACCGTTCGCCTTGGCCGCTTTACCTGCATTCCCGTGGCAGAGGCCCTGCCCGCAGCCGCCGATGCCCTCGAAACCCTCTCCGCAGACAGCGGAGTCCCGGTTGTAACATTGCGCTCACTCTCTCTTCGCGAATTGGTCCAGAACACCGGCCTCCCTGAGCGGGAGGCGGAACTCGCACGGCAACGTGATTTTGACCAGGTATTCTTCCTTGCGGGTGTGTCTGACTTGGATGTTCAGCGGTTTCTCGCTGAGGGTCGAAATCGAAATTTACAGCTTCGCCAGCATGGCGTTTTTTGGTCCGCCGCGATTCGTGCCAGCACGCAACGCTGCATCCGAGATCTCTCCAAGCTCTACGATCGGGCGCTCCGCCAACATGCCTACATCGTGGGCATCGCAACCGAGGACCTCAGTCCTGGCCTTTTCCCATATTGCGAACGTACGATTCTTCTCACTAACCGCGCTCAGGACGGCGACTCCATGGACCTTTCCACCAACCCAAGAGCCCGCCGGTTGGAACTCCGGGCACCGGACATCTGGGAGCGCGTCCTTGAGGCTATCTTGACAAGAAACGTACGCGTTGGAAATGAACTCACCTAAGTGAGCCTGGAATTGCACACATATTGCTCATTCGTTCTAGTTCCATCTCCGAATGAAAATTGCAAAGCGCCTGTTTTCCGTATGATACGCCCTTCAGGAGGCGACTGGATTTGGTCTTCCGATTGCCCAATCTTCTACAGGCGGCGAGGAGTGTCCCGAACCTGCCGAACCGGATTCGCTCTTTTCTAGGATAATGAGGCGGATCGAGTACTAGGAGAACCCCTACCATGGCCTCGTTTCGGCGTGTATTCCGGCTTCCCGCTCAAGAGTCCAATATCGGCCTCGTCCTCATCTTCTGCGTCATCACCATGAGCTTCATGTCCATTGCCCTTGTCTGGCAAGCGCAGATCATCGCCAATCAGCGCGAAGCCATTCAGTGGCTGGAACAGCTGAAATTTGGCAGCTGACGGCATCCGGTCGCCAGCACTCCGCCACAGCCAACTCGATTCCGCCGCCCTGCGCCCGGCCCAAGCTCGACGTAAACTTTTGCAGTCGATTGCTTGTTCCGGCACAACCCCGAAGACGTTCCCCACGACTTCCTTCATCACTTATGATTCAATATCCCTGCAGGGGAATTCTTTTTCTTGGGAGATTTGCTGTGAAACGCACTTTAAGAATGTTTTTATTGACCGCAACACCTGCTTTGTTTCTCTACGCCCAGCCATCAACCGCTGCGCAATCGAGCGCGCAAGGCGCAACCCAGACTTCACAAACCCAGTCCAGCAACCCTGCGTCGTCGCATGACCGCCATCACCGTCATCACAGCAACGGCAAGCATCATCATCACCGTCACGCTGCAACTCCGAAGCACCCGTCATAGATCCTTGGTCGAATAAAACAAAAGGGGGAACCTGGCGGTTCCCTCTTTTGTCTTTTTGCCGTGTCGTCTCGGAAGCGCGCTAATAGCACGTATGTTTCACGGGCGACGCGCACCGCAAGAGCGGTGTGTTTAGTTTTGGTGCAGCTCTAAGCCCGGTGGAGTCATGATCCCTCCGGAGCTCCGTGAGCTCACGCCTTCCTTCTACTCCTCAGATTCGTAGAATGCAAGCGAAGAGTTGGTGGGCGCACAATATCCACAGATCGCTTTCGCCTCAAAAACGTTTGTATCTTTTTTACTTGATGAAGAGCGTTTCGCGGAGTTGGTCGCGGCTCACGAACGATTTCATCGTCCGGTAGCGGCCAAAGAGGTCTTGAATCTCACGGTTTTGATAAACCTTCTGCGCCGGGAAGATAACTGGCGTGGAAATCATTTGCAGCGTGTTCGAATCCGCCACGCGGTAGCGCTGAAATCCTTCCGGCTTCTTGCTGTGAAACATGGCAAAGACCACTCCGGCGGGCCTCAGCAATTCTGTCACGCTCGCTACAATTTGTTTCGCCAGTGTCGGCTCCAGGTAGTCCAGCAAATCCCACAAAAGCACCGCGTCAAAAGTAGATTTTGGATATTGCAGGCTTTCATTCAGAAAGCGCTTCGCCCGGCCGCCCGGCGTCATGTCCAAACTCTCGATGGCGGACGCGTCCTCGCGCAACCGGGCCTCTTCCTCGGTAAGAAATGCTTTCCATCCGCGAAGAATATCCTCCGAGGAAACGCGGAAACCTCGCTCGATGAAGAAACTCAACGTGGTTTGCCACGCCGGCCCCAAGTCCAGCAGCTTGCCTTTCCCCAGGCCGTCCAGATTCCACAGCAGCTCTTTCAACCCGTTCGAAACGCGCGTTGTTTCGCGCGATTCAGGCGCCCGTGGCGCGCTTCCGCCGACCGCGGGCGTCCCCGAAGTCCGCGGGCGCGCATTCGCTCCGGCCGGCCTCGAAACTTCGCGGCTCGCTGTGATCCCAATTCCAATGCCGAGTTTATTCAGGAAGCTCATCGCCTAATCCGCTGCCGTGCCGGAACTCAAGGGAGTCGCGTCGGAAACCTTGCCGATCGCCGTGGCAGCCGTGGCCTTCGTCTCAATTGGCTTCGCAGGCTGCTTGCCCGCTTCCACTTTGCCCTTCAGCAAGGCACCTTCTTCGATTGCCAGGCGATCCGTCTGCACTTCGCCAGTGACTTGCCCGGTACTCCACAATTGCACTTTGTCCCGGCCCGTAACTTTTCCTTCGATCTTTCCGCGCACGATGACTTCACGCGCATACACGTCCGCTTTTACCGTTCCATTCGGCCCGATCGTCAGGCTTCCGTTCGTCAAATTCAGTTTTCCATCCACCAAACCGTCCACAAACAAATCTTCACTCCCCGTCACTTCGCCTTTGATTCGAATTCCCTGGCTGATGCATGCGGCTGCACGCGTTAAAACGGGCAGCGCACTGGAACTCGGTGGAGTAATGGCAGGTGCCGCAGCCGACGGCTTCGAAGTAACAGCGGGAGCCGTTGCGTTATCGGTAGTCCCTTGCGGCTTCGCATCTTCTTTTTTCCACATGAAACACCTCGACGTCGAAAATTGAATTTTCGAAGCCGCTCATCGCAGGGCTGGTTGGGAGCCGCGACTCGGAAGAGTGAACATAGTACACGACTTAGTGGGTGTAAACAAGAATGGCGGGTAGCAAATGTGGGGTGTTTCGTGAAGGCCTATACTACTAATTGGGGAATTGGTGCTCCCAATCCCACTACGGATTGCGATGTCTCACCTGTCTCACTTCTTCCGTGTAATTCCCAGATGGCCACCACCATCCCCGCGAACTCGTGAGTTAACTCTTTGATGGACTTACGCTTCTCCCACCAGTGTTGCGGATCAAAGTCTCCGTTGCGTGCGCTCGCGACACGCACCTCGATGCCCTGTGGAAAAACTCTGTGAAAAATATAGCGCGCCCGTCTGGTTTGATAGTTCGAAGTCACCACGATCACGCTGTGCCATTTTCTTTGGGTCGCCAGTTTGGTCAACGCTTCCGCTTCTTCTCGCGTGTTGTCCGCATCATGCGCGAGTCGAACGATTTTATCTTTCGGTACGCCGCGCTCGATCAAATCGTGTTCCATCAATTCCGCAATCCCCGCCATGGGTCGCAGGCGTCTTCCGCTCGCAACCACGATCGGTGCCTTCCCTTCCCGGAACAATTCCGCGGCTCGCGTCGCCCGATCCGCATAAAAATTGTCATCGCTCAGCACGATAAGCGCATCTGCCTTGCTGTCCGCATCCTCAACGATCCAGGATTCCGCCACAAAACGAAGAATGGGCCGCCGGACAAGATACAGAAGCGTGCAAAAAACCACAAAGGACAAAAGAACGATCAAGTTCAGGACGACTCCGCCCCTCTCCGCCGCTTTCCCCTTGCCCTGCTTCATGAATTCGGATCCAGCGCCCGCAATTGCGCCGCTGCCTGCTCCGGCAGCTCCGCATTGAAGTACACCTCTTTGATGCTGTAGGACTTGCTGCGCTTCTCCACGATCGGCAGGATCTCGATATGCCAGTGGTAATCCTCCGCCAGCGTCTTCCAATACCCCGCCAGCTCGCCCTTCTTGCTTCTGGTATTGGGCGCGGTGTGCACCACGAGATGAAATGCCGGCGCCAGCTTTTCCAGCCGCCGCAAAACGCGTCCCAACAGCGCCGCTAGTTGCTTGCGGTTCGAACCCGGCCGCGGCTGTTCGAACAAATGATTGTGCCGGCGGTGCACCAGCCAGATCTCGTACGGCACCCGCGACGCGTACGGACACAGCGCATAATATTCGCCCTGCACGTCCACGATGCGCTTCCCCTGCTTTTCTTCCTGGCGCACGGTATCGCAGAAAATACAGCGCTCTTTGTCCTTAAACCATTCATGCGAAGCGTGCAGCTCGTACTTGATGCGCCGCGGCACGAAAATCGTCGCCGTCAGCTGCGAATGCGCGTGCGGCCACTCTTCGCCGGCCAGGGCACCCTGATTCTTGAACACGCTGACATATTTGAAGCGTGGATCTTTTTTCAGATCAGCGATTCGCGAGGCCCAGACCCATAGGACGCGTTCGATCTCTTCATCGCTGAACTGCGCCATCCTTTTTTCGTGCGAGGGGGTTTCCACCACGACTTCATGCGCGCCGATCGCCCCCATCTTGTCGTAGATGCCTTCGGCTGTCCGCGCCGCCTCGCCTTCGACGTGGTAGAGCGGCTCGGGATGAGGCAGCACGCGCACTTGCCACGACCCTTCCGGAGGCCATGTCAGGATGGACGGCAATTTTTCAATCTTCGCCGGTTCCAGCGGGCACTCCTCGGAGGATCCGCCGAGCGTCTCTCTCTGCCCCAGAATGATCCAGCTTTGTGTGATGGGATCTTTGCGAAGTTCCATGCAGATATCTTTAGCGGGTGTAGCGCGCCGGTGTCGGCCCTTGTTCGAGCCGGTGCCGGTCCCAGATGGCGCCTTCGCGTGTGAAATACGCCATCTCGAAATCCTGCGTCAGTTCCAGCGCATCCGTCGGGCACGCATCCTCGCACAGCCCGCAGAACATGCACCGCGAAGTGTCATACGTGAAAAAAGTGAGCACCTTGCGCCGCG
>JBARRT010000008.1:0-13073 GCA_049644365.1 Candidatus Acidiferrum sp.
GAACCAGTGTGAGATGTAGACAATGACGGCAGGGAAGAAGCCTGCCTCAGCGGCACCCACAAGGAACCGTACGAGGTAAAATTCCCGGGCCGTGTGGATAAAGGCCATGACCACAGTTATGATTCCCCAGGAAATCATGATGCGAGCGATCCAGCGGCGTGCGCTCCACCGCTCGGCGATCAACGCGCCAGGGATTTCCAGTACCAGGTAACCGAGGAAGAACATGCCGGCTCCAAGACCGACCACTCGGTCGTTGAAGCCCAGGTCGCCCGGCATCTGGAGGGCCGCGGCGCCGACGTTCATGCGGTCCAGAAAAGCGATGACATAAAGCAGGAACAGAAAGGGGAGGAGTTGCCACGCGATTCGTTTTCGAGTGCGCTGAGCGACTTCCAAGTCAGGAGGTGTGACGAGCATAGTGGCTCGATTCTGTATCTGCCCAGAGATCGGCGGAGGTATCCTGCACCATTTTTGGCATTTTGCGACTTCAAAATCCGCGCTGCGTAGTATATCCAAGGAGGAATGTGGGCCTACTCCCTCAAAAATAATTGCGCTCGAGCCAGAACACGATAATGGAATGAGAGCCATCTGAGATATCTCATGAGCTGATTTGTAACAGGAGTTTGAAATGAGAGAGTACGCGATTGCAGCCATCCCTGGCGATGGCATCGGACCTGAGGTGATTGCTGCTGGTCTCGAGGTGTTGCACACGCTTGAGCAGAAGGAAGGCGGCTTTCGCCTGAACATAGAAAAGTTTCCCTGGGGCTCGGACTATTACAAGAAGCACGGCTCGATGATGCCGAAAGACGGGCTGGATCGCTTGCGGGCCTTCAGTGCGATCTATTTTGGCGCCGTAGGCGCGCCTGATGTCCCGGACGACATAACTCTCTGGGGGTTGCGGCTGGCGATCTGCCAGGGCTTCGACCAGTACGTCAATCTTCGACCGACGCGCATCCTGCAAGGATTGTCATCGCCCTTGCGCGACTGCAAGCGCGGCGATCTCGACTGGGTCATCGTGCGCGAAAACTCCGAAGGCGAATACGCCGGGCAAGGCGGACGCGCCCACCGCGGTTTTCCAGAAGAAGTCGGCACGGAAACTGCGATCTTCACCCGACGTGGGGTGACGCGGATCATGCGATTTGCTTTCAAGCTTGCACAAGAGCGCCCACGAAAGCTACTGACCGTTGTCACGAAGTCCAATGCCCAGCGGCACGGCATGGTGATGTGGGACGAGATCGCGGCGGAAGTCGCCAAGGAGTTTCCGGATGTCACCTGGGACAAGATGCTCGTTGATGCGATGACCACGCGCATGGTCGGAAAGCCTTCCAGCCTTGACACCATCGTCGCCACAAATCTGCAGGCCGACATCCTGTCCGACCTAGCCGCGGCCCTTGCCGGCAGTCTGGGAATCGCGCCGACCGCCAACCTGGACCCGGAAAAACGCTTTCCGTCCATGTTCGAGCCCATTCACGGCGCGGCCTTTGACATCACGGGGAAGGGAATTGCGAATCCGGTCGGGGCGTTGTGGACCGGTGCGTTAATGCTGGAGCATCTGGGCGAGAAAGATGCTGCCCAGCGATTGATGCAGGCCGTGGAACGAGTGACAGCTTCCGGTATTCATACCCCGGACCTCGGCGGCAAAGCAACGACACGAGAAGTCACTGACGCAGTCTGCGACGCGGTCCGCAGTTCGAACGTGTAGACGGCGAACAATCCGGTCACGCTAAGCGAATGGAGAGCGCAGTCACTGAGGCAGCAGGAAAGGTGTGGGCTACAATCCCGTTCCGGACGACGCTCGCTCTCTTTTGAGGAATAACGGATTCGCGATTGTCGAAAGTATTCCGCGCATGAATGTCGGCATGCGACAGAGTTACTGCCATCGCAGAGTTAGCTGAGCCTCCTCGAATCGCCACCTCCGTCTCACGGGCCTGGGTCGTATGCGGATTCACAACTGTGACCAGCAAATCCTTGCCATGAAGGGAAGCGGAACCGTTCAGTCCCCAAAAAGCTGCCGGTTTGCCGTCCCGGTCGTACTGCACGGAAGGCGCCGAGAAGCTTGTCCGAAGCGATGCTCCTCCCTGGTGGCCTGCGTACATTTCGAACACATGGCCGACCGGCGTAACTACAAAGCGATCTTCGTGAGCGAGATACAGACTGTTCAGGCAGTTGATGAGCTGAGCGCAGTTAGCCATGTGAAGCTTGCCGGCGTGACGATTAAAAATATCGAGAGTCATGGCGCTGAACACCGCGTCCCGCAGCGTTGGACTTTGCTCGAGGATGTCCCCTGGCGTTGCTTCACTGCCGGGCCGGTACCACGGGCCCCACTCATCCACGACGATTTTGACGTGATGCTCTCGATCAAACTCGCCCATGACTTGCCAGTGCCCCAGAATGAGTCCCTCCACGCGTTCACCCTCGCGCAGAATCTCGTACCAGTCCACGGCATCAAATTGAATTGCGTCCCCCTTTCCTTTTTCCCAATCGGCTGTTCGCCCCCGGCTAAGATTCCACGCGTAGTGGTGAAGCGCCCAACCGTAGATGGTGCCGAACTGCGAGGGCCCTTTGCGAACCATCTCCTCGAAGAAGCCGCGAGTCCAGTTCCAGTCATCCGAGTTGGGACCAGAGGCGATCAACGACAACGATCGGCCGTAGTGAGGCACCCAAGCCGAGTATCTGCGGAATTCAGCGGCATACTCTTGAGGCGTAAAGTTCCCGCCACACCCCCAGGATTCATTTCCTACCCCCCAGTAGCGCACGTTGTACGGTTGCGCGGATCCGGACTTGGCGCGCTCCTCAGCAAGCGTGGTGCTGCCCGCCGGAGAATTGCAGTACTCCACCCACCGGTAAAATTCCGAAGCGGGTAGGCTGCGAACGTTGGCAGCGAGGTACGGCTCCGCACCAATGAGTTTGCAGAAATGGACGAACTCATTGGTGCCGAATTCGTTGGGTTCATATTTATGACTGGCCGGCGATTTGCCATTTTCTGCTTCCATCCAGAAATTCGTACGCCGCGGGCGTTTTTCAGATGGACCAATGCCATCTCGCCAGTCATAGCTGTCAGCGAAGCATCCTCCCGGGTAGCGAACCACGGGCGCCTTGATTTTTCTCAATTGATCAACCAGCTCGTTGCGGATGCCGCCGGTATTTGGAACTTTGGATTTTGGGCCGACCCACACGCCGTCGTAGATGGTGCCGCCCAGGTGCTCGGTGAAATGGCCGTAGAGATTGGGCGAAATCGTGCCCACGGATTCATCAAGGAGAATCTCCACTCGAGAATCGGAACCTTGCGCGGCCGCTGCCGAAATCCCCGCGCAGCGGGAGAAGGCTAGCCCGGCAGCGCCAGCCAGGGCGGTCTGGACGAATTCTCGGCGATTCTTCATGCTTTACCTCCCGTTAGAACGATCAATTCCGAGCATTGTACAGAAATGTTTCTGATTCTGGCTTCAAATGAAAAGTTCTTCTGGTTGTTCCAGAAGCGCAGGATGTGCGCTAGAGTATGGCCGTTTACACGATTCACTCCGAATGGGTGCCAGGCGCGCATGAAAGTTCTTCTGCTTTCGCAATACAAGCATCTTGAGATTGCCGAACTTCCTGAGCCAACGCCGGGTCCCGGTGAAGTTCTCGTGCGCGTTGCCGCCTGTGGCATCTGCGGTAGCGACGTCCACGGCTACGATGGTTCGTCGGGGCGCCGTATCCCGCCCATTGTCATGGGCCACGAGGCTGCCGGAAGAATCGCCGCAGTGGGCTCCGATGTGAAAGGATTCGCGGAAGGTGACCGAGTCACATTCGATTCGACCATCTATTGCGGCGCTTGCGGTCCCTGCCGTCGCGGAGAAGTGAATCTTTGCGATAACCGCCAGGTTATGGGAGTCTCTTGCTCGGACTATCGGCGCGCGGGAGCCTTTGCCGAATATGTTGTTGTTCCTTCTCGCATTGTATATCGCCTGCCGGACAATCTTTCGTTTGCAGAAGCAGCGATGCTGGAGGCCGTGGCCGTCGCGGTTCACGCCGTTTCTTTGGCGCAAGTTTCTCCCAACAGCACGGCTCTTGTACTCGGCGCGGGAATGATCGGACTCCTCGTTCTTCAGGCACTGCGCGTCGCGGGTTGCCCCCAGGTTTTCGTAACGGACATCGACGTTTCGCGCCTCAAACTTGCTCAAGAAGTCGGTGCGACAACGGTGTTGTCTGCCGATGCTGGCCTCATGGAGCAGGTATTGCAGCTTACCAGCGGCGTCGGTGTGGACGTGGCGGTTGAAGCAGTGGGAAGAAACGAGACTGTGGGTGCCGCTATCGAGTCGGTTCGCAAGGGTGGAACCGTGGTATTGGTCGGGAACATTTCACCCGAAGTCACTCTGCCGCTGCAAAAGGTGGTCACACGGCAAATCCGCCTGCAAGGATCGTGCGCATCGGCAGGAGAATACCCGCAGGCCATGGAACTCCTGGCAACGGGAGCTATCCAAGTAAAGCCGTTGATCACCGCGATTGCGCCGCTGGACGAAGGTCCACAATGGTTCGAACGGTTGCATGCGCGTGAACCCAACCTGATGAAGGTTGTTCTTACGCCCGGGGTGTTTTCGTGAGCGACGGACTCTTTGATCTGAGTGGTCGGGTCGCGATCGTTACAGGAACGAGCCGTGGGCTAGGCCAGTATTTTGCTCGCGCGCTCGCAAAGGCAGGGGCGGATCTCGTGCTCACCAGCCGTGAGCGCGCTCGCCTGTTGCCGTTTGCGGAGGAGATGCAAGGGCTTGGCCGCCGCACCCTTTCGCTGGAGCTTGATGTCCGCAACCACGACAGCATCGAACGAATGGCCGCGACTGCCGAAGAAGAATTTCGCCACCTGGACATCCTCGTCAACAATGCCGGTTGCAACGTTCGGAAGCCGGCACTCGACGTTTCCTGGGAAGACTGGAATCTGATTCTTGACACCAATCTGCGCGGGAGTTTCTTCGTCTCGCAAGCCGTGGCGCGCCGCATGATTCCGCGCCGGTATGGGCGCATCGTCAATATCGGCTCCGTAACCAGTGTGTCCGGTTATGCAGGCCTCGCACCTTACGGGGCCAGCCGGGGCGGCATCCGGCAATTGACGATGAGCCTGGCCGATGATTGGGGCAAGCACGGCGTCACCGTGAATTGCCTCGCGCCGGGATGGTTTCGTACGGAACAGAACAAGGTACTTTATGAAAACAAGGAATGGGTCGATTATCTTTGCGATCGAATTCCGGTCAAACGACCGGGGCAGCCTCAGGACTTGGACGCGGTCGTCGTTTTCCTCGCCGCGGAATCCAGCAGGTATGTGACGGGGCAGACTTTGCTTGTAGATGGGGGCATCTCAACCGGCGCGGTGCGCGCACTCGCGCCGGCAGGGCCAACTAATTCGGAGACGTAGAAAACGTTATCCCAGGAGTTGAAAACATGTCCAGAACTTCATTTCGGCGTGGCATTCTCGCAGCATCACTAAGCCTCTTCTTCCTAACTGTGGCGTTTGCGATGCCACGGGAAGATGCCCAAAAGCCTTTGCAAGTCTATTTCGTGGACGTCGAGGGCGGCCAAGCCACGCTGTTTGTCACGCCGGAAGGGCAATCGCTACTCATTGATACAGGCTGGCCTGGCAACGATGGTCGTGATGCTGGTCGCATCGTCGCTGCGGCTAAACTGGCCGGGATCAGCAAGATTGATTACGTGCTGATCACCCATTTTCACAACGACCATGTGGGAGGTGTGCCGCAACTAGTGGCCCGAATCCCCGTAGGAGCATTCATCGATCACGGCGATAACCGCGAAACTACGAACGAGCCGACCGTGCAAGGCTGGCAAGCCTACCAGCAAGTTTTGGGAACAGGAAAGTCCAAGCGGATTACCGCCAGGCCCGGCGATGTTCTGCCCATTCAGGGTATGCGCGTAAGCGTGATAAGTTCTGACGGTGCCTTGATTGACAAACCTCTGCCGGGAGCTGGCGCAGAAAACGCCGCCTGCAAAAACTCCGAGCAACGTCCTGCGGACCAAACCGAAAATCCTCGTTCTCTGGGAACGCTGATCACCTTCGGCAAGCTCAAACTATTGGACTTGGGCGACCTGACTTGGGATAAAGAGATGGAGCTGATGTGTCCGAGGAACAAGCTCGGCAAAATCGATATTTATATTGTCTCTCATCACGGTTGGTTTCAGAGCAGCAGCCCCGCGCTGGTGTACGGAATCGATCCTCGCGTGGCCATCATGGACAATGGCGCAAAAAAAGGCGGAACGCCTTCCGCCTGGGACATCATCAAGGCATCGCCTCACCTCGAAGATCTGTGGCAATTGCATTTCTCCGAAGAGGGCGGCCCTGCGCATAACGCTCCTGAACCCTTCATCGCCAATCTTTCGTCACCCGAAGATGCCGCCAACTATCTCAAGCTGACGGCTTCGACCGATGGAAGCTTCGACCTGTTTAACTCAAGGACAAACAAAGCGAAACACTACGCTCCGGCACACTGACGGCGGCTTCACGCCGGCTCTGGTTCGGGAATCGGCTCCATATTCCCCAAAAGAAAGACATAGCCCGCAATACCCACGACAAGAAATGCCGCCGCCGCTGCAAACGCCCAGGAAAAAGATTGCGTCTCCGCCACGATATAGCCCGTAACAATCGGCGCAGTGATCCCCGAGAGCTGGTTGCAAAAATTCATGATTCCTCCCAGAGTGCCAACGCTTTCTCTTGGCGCTATCAACGAAGGAATCGACCACCCCACTGGCGACGCTGCGGACAATCCTCCCAGCGCGATGCTGATCCAAAAAACCGCCTCCAAAGGAGTCCGCGCCCGCGCTGCGCCAAGAATCCCGAGCCCCAGCGTGGTTCCCCCGATCAGGACGGCTTGGCGAACTCGCACCGCATCCCAGCCGCGCTGTATCAGTACATCCACGAGCCATCCGCCGATCACCAGGTCCGCGATGGTCGCGAACAGCCAGGGAACACTCGTGTATAGAACGGCGCGCAGTAAATCGACATGATGTGTTGTCGACAGGTAGTCGGGCAGCCACGTCAGAAACAGATAAAAGCTGTAGTTGTACGATGCGAATCCCAGCGCCAGTCCGCAAACTCTCCGTTGCCGCAATAGATAGCCAAGCGGCGCTCTTTTGGCAGCCTGTGCCTGGTCTTCCGGCTGCGCTCCTCCGCGTTTGATGAATTCCCGCTCGGCGTCCGTCAGTAACTTATCTTCACTCGGGTTTCGATAGAAAATGTAGAACAGCGCGAAATACACAGCGCTGATGATGCCCGTGGCCGCAAAATTCCATCGCCATCCGAAATACAGGAGCGTCAACCCCAGCAGTGGAACACCGATCGCAGAGGCGAATTTCGCCATGGAATCAAACATCGCCGTCGCCAGGCTTCGCTCTTTTTCCGGAAACCAATAGCCGATGGCTTTGGCATTGCCCGGAAACGTCGGAGCTTCACCGATTCCCAAAAGAAACCGCGATGCAAACATGCCGCCGATTCCCGTAGAGATGGCCGCGCCGAACGAAGCCACACTCCAGACAATCGTGCTGACGATGCCCACGCGTCTCACACCATATCGATCCAGCAGCAATCCGGAAGGGAGCTGCAGCGCCGCGTACGTCCAGTTGTAGGCGCTCAACAAATACCCAAACATCACCGTGGAGACCCCAAACGTCGCGTGCAGCGCGTCCCGGGAAACCGAAAGGTTTACACGGTCGAAATAATTCACGAGTACGCCAAACCCCAGAAGCACAGCGATACCCCATCGTCTCTTGGGCAGAGAGGAGGCCTTCGGGCCCGCGGGTTGCTTCACAAGCTCATCCTTTTCTCTTGGCATGCCGCGCGAAATATAGTGGAGAACCATACCTCGAGACAAGGGGCGCAATGGAAGTCCGGAAAGATAGGTGTAAGGCGCCCATCCATGGAGAAGGAGGCGACATCACGTCGCCTTCTGGAGAACTGCAAGACGGGCCGATGACAGCATGGCGGGTGTTGTTTGTATATGTTCGCTCTCCAAACGCTAGCAACGCCGCAGATTTAGTCTGGCTAAACCACCCCTTTAGATTTTCCGGATTGACATCATAGTGACACTGCTTCTAATGTCCGCTCACGAGATCGATTCAAGTAATTGATAGCGACTATCTAGCAAAGTGATGGTGCGAAGCGAGTGCGGCGCCGCCTTCAATTCATGGTGCGAAAGGCGTAGCTGTGTGGTCAAGGCGCCCGGAACGCCGCGAAAAGGAAAAAGAGAAATGAAGAAGAATGTGCTAGTTGTTCCTTTTGTTCTTCTGTTCGCGCCTCTGTTTTCGCACGCGCAAGGCTTGGGAAGCATCGTTGGCAGGGTTACCGATCCTAGCGGGGCGGCGGTTGCTTCCGCGAGAGTCGTCGCGACCCAGGAGGGCACGGCCTTCTCGCGCACCGCCGTTACTGACACCGAGGGCGTCTACGTCATCCCCTCCCTCCGGCCCGCGACATACAACCTCACCGTAGAAGCAGCGGGCTTCAGCACTTCTAAGGAATACAACATTAGCTTGCTCGCGGATCAGACGCTCACGGTCAACTTTGGCCTGAAGCTGGGTACGACGACCGAAATCATTGAGATTTCGGGAAACGCGTTGCAGGCGGACACCTCCACGTCAACGCTGAAACAAGTCATCGAACAACAGCGGCTGGTTGAGATGCCCCTGGAGGGCCGCAACGCGGCAAAGCTTAGCCTGCTCGTGCCGGGCACCGTCTACTCCGTCAATGGAGGCGCGGACCAAGGCACGACAAAGACATTCCCTGGGGCGGTCACGATTTCGGCCAACGGCGCGCGGCAGGACATGGTCAGTTATCTGCTCGACGGCGGCAATTACGTCGACGAGTACACCAATGTCAACCAACCTTTTCCTTTCCCGGATGCTCTTCAGGAGTTCAGCGTCCAGACCAGTAACTATAGTGCGGAATATGGGCAGAACGCCGGCGCGGTGGTGAACGTCATTACCAAATCCGGCGCTAATCATTTCCATGGCGGTGTGTTTGAGTTCTTACGCAATTCCGTTTTTAACGCGAGGAACTTCTTTGCCCCCATCACCCTGAAAGATATGGGGCGGGATCAGCTCAAGCGCAATCAGTTCGGGGGGACCATCGGCGGTCCCATTATTCACGATAAGACTTTTTTCTTTGCTGGATTCCAAGGAACTCGTTTGCGGAACGTAGGAAACCCCACGAACGCGACGGTGCCCTCGCAAGCAGACATCACTGCGTTCACGACTGGCGGAGGCACGATTGATCCGACAGTAGCAAATCTGTTGCCGCTCCTGCCTATTCAGCCGACTAGCCGGTCCGTCACATTCGTCAGGCCCGATAAGCAGAATTTCAACGAGGTACTCGGCAAGGTGGACCATGCCTTCAGCCAGAACGACCGGCTCTCGGTTCGCTATGACTTCAACTACTTTAGCAGGGCCGCCGTTTTTGTCCCCACCAACATCCTAACGTATGCGGATGGCTCAAAAATCACGAACCAGAACTGGCTGATTCACGAGACGCACATTTTCAGACCCACGCTCATCAACGATTTCCGATTTAGCTACGCACGCGAGAAAGCCAGCCGTGGTCCGGCTAGTACCGTACCCAGCGTTCAGAGCCTCGGTTCGATGATTCCTTTTCAGCCCACTGCACATGCAATTCAGCAAATCCGCGTGAACGGGTTCTTTAGCTTTGGTGACAACCCCCAGGCAGCATTCGTCAGAAACAATTTCACCTGGAGCGATGATGTCAGTTGGGTGAAAGGAAAGAACAACTTCCGTTTTGGTGGAGTTCTTGAGCGCAGCCGCGTGGACCTCAACAATCTCTTCTTCCAACCGGCGGAGTTCAGCTTTCCCAGCCTCGCGGCTTTCTTGTCCGGCAAGCTGGGAGACTACAGCGGCAACTTTGCCTTTCGCCAGGGTGCTGGAGAATTCAAAAACAATCGCAACATCTTTGCTGGCGTATATGCACAGGATAATTACAGGGTGACTCGCCGCCTGACGCTTAATCTCGGGCTCCGCTATGAACCGGGGCTCCCTTGGCGTGAAATCAAAGGACGTGTCCAGCAATTTCGGTTGTCAGGTCTGGTTGCCAATGTCCGTTCGGCACAATTCCCCAACGCGCCCCCAGGCGTCTACTTCCCCGGCGACCCCGGCGTTCCGCCCTACGGCATCAATGCCAGCCTCAAGAATTTTGCCCCGCGCGTGGGTTTTGCCTATGACGTCTTCGGGGATGGGAAGACCAGCATCCGCGGTGGGGCAGGCATTTTCTACAATAGCCGCATCACGGGCATTATCAACAACCGCTTCGTGGATCAGACGCCGTTCAGTCCGCAGCTTATATTTAGCACTGGCGTTGTCAATCCCGGCACGCTCACCGATCCGCTTTGCACTCTTGCTGCGACCCAAACGGCTCAAAATTGCACGTCACAGGCAAATCTGTTTCCTGCTCCGTTTCCGCCGCCTAAGAACTCCACGTTCGCCCGGGGAGGCCTCTACCTGACTTGGGACTCTACCGCCCAAAAGTATCAGGTTCCTACGGTTTACAACTGGAACCTGGCCATCGAGCGCCAATTGCCCTCCAGCGTCCTTGTGCGCGCGGCCTATGTCGGCTCTCGTAGCACCCACCTCACGGAAACACTGAACTTGGATCCGGCACCCTTCTCTCCTACCGGGACGAAAGGCACTCTCAGGCTGAACACCATCGTGGCTTCTTTGGGTATTACGCCGAGCAACTTGTTTTCCCAGGTTCAACAAGACTCTCAGGACATTAATTCTACATACCACTCGCTCCAATTGTCGGCCGAGAAGCGGATTACACATGGCCTGACAATTCTCGGCAGCTACACATGGTCCAAGAGCATCGACGATCTCCCTCCGGGCGCGGGCGTCACTGGCTTCGATACCTTCTCCGCCCAGCCGTGGGACGATCCATTGCGGCATCAGTTCGATCGCGGGCCTTCTGATTTTGACCATACCCACCGCTTCGTTTCTTCCTTTGTGTGGGAACTCCCAGGTTTCTCTGGATCCCGAGGTTTCTTGCACCATGCGTTCGGCGGGTGGCAGTACAGCGGGCTCGTCGCCGCACAGACTGGCCGGCCGTTCACGGTTTTGCAGGGAGCCGAACTATCTGGCACCGGACTCGGCCAAGACCGTGGAACATTGTTGGCGGGAGTCAGTCCCTATGGCAACGCCCAGTGCGGCACGACGCCAACCTGTGTGAGCTGGCTCAATAAGGTTGCGTTTGCAACTACGGCAGCTACGCTTGGCACGTACGGTGGTACCGGTAAGAACGCTTTCCGGATGCCCGGCAAATACAACTGGGACATGGGACTTTCCAAGAGCTTCACTTTCACGGAACGCTGGAGGCTCCAGTTCCGCGCCGAGTTCTTCAACGTTTTCAATCGCGTGAACTTTTTTGACGAGGAAGTTGCCTCCGGCGCCGGCTCTCAGCCGAGCATAACGAACTTCCAGAGGCTCAGTGCGGGCGCTTTCGGAACCTTCAGAGCGGGACAGGTTGGAGACCCACGCATCGGTCAACTGGCACTAAAACTCTTTTTCTAACCCCACGCAGAAGAGGAAGGATCGGGGCGCCTTTTCGAGGAGGGCGCCCTGATTTTTGTTCCTCCATGGTCGGGCAGGTCTTAGGTACCCTGCTTTGGATCGGAATAGCCTGACGAAGCTCCGAGGTGAAAAACTATGAAGAGACTCTGTCTGCTGTCTTTGATTGCCATTCCTCTCCTGGTTGTGAGATCGGAGGAGCCAATCCCCACAGGCTTCGAGCACTGGACCCTAGCCGCCCTGCAGCCCACTACGCAGACGCTCGCCCCTGAGGCTGCCACGGATCCGCATCATTTCCCCGTGAAGTAAATCTCGGATTATCCCAATGAAGCATTCTTATTGGTCCGCAGAGAAGCCGACGGCTAGGTCGAGTGGCACGAAACCCAAGGGGACGTGTTCTTCGTGCAATCGGGCTCCGCGACCCTCGTCGTGGGCGGCACATATCTCAATGGAGAAACCGTCGCGCCTCACGAATAGCGCAACGGCAGCATTCAAGGCGGCGCTCGGCAGAAGCTTTCGGCCGGAGATGTTGTCCGGATTCCTGCTCGCGTGCCCATCAGCTCGCGCTCGATGGCGCGCATGAGTTCACTTATTTTGTGGTCAAAGTGAAAGCCTACTAGCCTGGACCGAAGTTCACGAGCCGCGTGCCTGAGTGATTGACGCCTGCTCTCGTGAATCGGCGGCGTCATCCGGTCGAGCGCCTACGGATGAATTCTTGCCGCCCAGCCGCCTCCCGGCGCCAATCGAATTTTCAGCTTAGTCCCTTCGTTGACTTGGCTCTTCACCAGTTTGTAATCGCTTCCGTTGCGGTCGGCATTCACGCCATCCTGGTAGGCTTCCAGTTGGAACTTGCCTTCGGGCAAGAAAGAGAAATCAACCTCTAGTTCGCGCGGCGTCCAGTCCGTCATCGCACCGACGTACCAGTCAGCTCCGTTTCTCCGCGCCACGAATACGTACTCGGCGATTCGCGCATCCAGCACTTTCGTTTCGTCCCATTCCGTGGGCACGGACGCCAGAAACTCCATCGCTTCCGGCTCACGCAGATAATTCGACGGGCTGTCTGACAGCATTTGCAAAGGGCTCTCGTAGACCACGTACATCGCAAGTTGGTGGCACCGCGTCCCCAGGCTCATCGGCCGATTGAAAATCGGAGCAAAACTCGCCTTCTGCGCATTCAGCATTGCCCCGGGCGTATAATCCATCGGTCCCAGGAACATTCGTGTAAAAGGTAGCGTCACGTTGTGCTTGGGTTCGGTTTCTGCGCTCCACTTGCTCCACTCCAGCCCGCGCACTCCTTCCGTGCTGATCAGGTTCGGCCACGTGCGGGTCATGACGGCCGGCTTCTGGTCCCCGTGAAAATCCACCAGCATCTTGCGTTTCCCCGTTTCCCTGCTCACCTTGTGATAGTAGTTGATCACCGGTTGGTCGCTCCGCTGCATGAAGTCAACCTTGATTCCCTTGATGCCCCACTTCGCGTACTGATCCAGCGCAGGTATCAGCTGATCGTCAAGCGTCTTCCACACCACCCATAGAAT
>JBARRT010000009.1:0-10417 GCA_049644365.1 Candidatus Acidiferrum sp.
GTTGAAGCCGTTGCCACCGCCGTTGAACCCGTTGCCACCGCCGTTGAACCCGTTGCCACCGCCGTTGAAGCCGTTGCCGCCGCCGTTGAAACCGTTGCCGCCGCCGTTAAAGCCGTTGCCACCGCCGTTGAAGCCGTTGCCACCGCCATTGAAGCCGTTGCCAGCGGCGACAGAAACGCTGCCGGTCGCACCTATTTGACGCAGGTCGACGCCAGGCGAAATTAGCACTCCATTTGCCGCAAAGGTGGGCGCCCAGTCCTTGTAGCCGCGTAAGCTATATGGTGGCGAAGATATCGCCGCGGTTTCGATCAGACCGTCGAAATTAATGTCCTGGTTAGCGGTCCACAAAAGTGAAGTAGTCAGACCGGTCACGCGGGACATTGGTGTTGCGCCGGGAGGCAGAGGTACAGGTATAGGTGTCCCGTCACAATGCAGCGTCGCGGGGGTACCTACAACTGTTGGAATATACCAACTGGTGGTTAAGTAGGTGGGGGTGAGACCAGTAGGGAAGAGACCGGCAAACGGGTTAGAGAGTTTTGCAGTACTCTCGTCCAGCGTGTTCAGAACCTGCCCGGAATAGTCCAGAGTGCCATTGCCAAGGAGGTCCACCTGGAACAGGTAATTCATCACGCTCTGGAAGTTCGATTTGCAGTTGGCTTCGCTAATTGGTGTGTAATCTTTAACGGTTGGGGTCAGTTTGTCGTAATAAAAACCGCCATGCGTCAGGCCAATTGAATGCCCGAGTTCGTGCATGAACGTTCCGGCTATCACCGGCGGCTTCTGCCCGTCGGATGCCGGCGATGTCGCCGGAGTCGAACCATCGAATGCCGGGTTCCCCCAGCGACCCAGCGCGATGAGTGAGTCTGCCCCGCCGACATCCGAGTAGCCCGATGAGGTGCCGGTCTGGCCGGGGGCCACAGCAAGGTTCGGGTCGGTCAAAAGGGTGTAGTTCACTTTTGTTGCGTTCACTGTACATGTTGTTGCATTCGCTATACATATGGTGAAGGTTTTGTTGTTGTTGGAAACACTCCGGACATAGAAGGGCCCGTTCAGGTTGAGATTGGTGATGGCGTCAACCACGGTAACGCGGTCGTTGCCGCTACTCGGATTCACAGCGAGCCCATGGTCTGTTGACGTGGTGAACGTAACCGTGTTGCCGGATGCCACAACGCTCGTCAGGGTTTTGTCCTGGAGCTTCCATTTTGTCCGTCCCACGGCATGCGCAAACAGTGCATAGTGCTTGCTGTCCTTCGCCCCGTGCTGGAAACGCGGGATGCAAGTCATCGTGTCGTTGGGACCCGTACAGAGCGTTCCGTCCGTGTGGATGAGCTGGTTCTTGAAGAAACCAAGACCTCCCTTCCATGCAACCACGCCCGCCTGACCGGGGAATGAGCAGAGCACAGGCGGCGAGGCGTTGGGTTTGTCGGTGCACGTTGCCTCTGGAATGGTCTCTGGAATAGCGTGCACGTTGGGTTGGTTGCCCTGTTCGTTGACGTGGAGCGTAATACCGTGCGCGGCGTATGCTTCCTTTACCTTCTGGACAGGATTTTTTCCGTCAGCGTCTGTCCGTATCCGCGGATCGAAGGAATAATTACCGGGTCCCGTATTACATGAATCCGGACCGGCCACGCTGCTGCACATATAATCGAGTTGAACGAACACATCCTTGTGCGGGTTTCCCGTTGTCCCCAGTACTGCTCCGGGGAGATCCACCCAATTAGCGTCTCCGGCATTGCATTTACCCTCGTTGAGCGAGGCATCTTTGAAAGAGGCATCGCAGTATCCAGGCCGCCCAGTCGGGTTATTCGAGGACACAGGAGGCGCCTTCCACACGTCCAGCAGACCGTCCCCGTCACTGTTCTTAACCGTCGTGCTGACGACCACTGCTCCCCAAGACACGCATTCCCCTTGGCTGCTGCTCGGCGCGACCATGGTTGTTGCCGAAGCGGCGCCTGGGGCCACTCCCACTGGATTTGAACTCGACGGGAAGGTCCAGGTCGTATTATCCCAGCCGTAAGTAGACGGGGTGCCGTAATAGCCGGGGAATGGCTGGCCGCTTGCATACAGAGCGGGAAGCGGCTTGGTCAGGTCGTTTAAGTAAACGTTTTCGAATCTGTAGTTCTTGCCGCCGGCGACGATGTGGGTCAGTCTGGATACCGGGGCATCCGCAGCCTTATAGAATCCCTGGACTGTTTGCGTCATGTTTGATGAGGCGTTGGTATTGGCAAAGCCACCTTCGTAAATCACAATCGAGTTCAACGGAACATCTGGCGAGAGAATCCGATAGATGATGACAAGAGTTGCGCCCAGAGTAAGAGGCGTACTGGGGCCGACGCTTGGCAGGCGGACTTCGTATGTGCCGTTAGCTAAGACGTTCCCGTCCTTATCTTGCGGCAGGAAGCCACGGACATCGGCGCGATAGGTCTGTACGTTCTTCCCTGTCGAACTGCCTGAGCACTGGCCAAAACTGAAGGACGTAGCGTTATGGCTGTTCACTGCCACACCGGTCATGGAATAACCAGTCTGCGGGCCACCATTGAGCGGCCTGAAAAATCCCTTTTTGCCGGATCCAGGCTGGCCGACCTTCTCGACCGTTTGCCAGTAAAGCAAGGCGGCAACGATCTGGGCCCCCGCGGGGACGCAGTTTGTTTTTGTTTGTGGTTGACCGTTTATGATAACGGTACAGGTGCTAGTAATACCGGGCTGAACGCCGGGGTTCGCGTCAGGGATGTTGATCGTTCCCTTGGTCGTGCCGTCGTTGGCAAAGTTTGTATTCAGGCCCTGGGCGCCGGCGACCACGTAGTCGCCAGTAACAAAAAAATTGTTGCCGAAGTTGAGCGGACCATTCGTTGACTGTGCAAAGCCCGATTGCGCCGATGTCGAAAGTAGTCCCAGGAGAAGGAAAAGACATACGAATTGGATTTTGCGCGACATGGCTGGCTCCTTACGGTTGGGCCGCTCTAAGAACAAGTAGCGGAGCGCAAACAGCGGCGCCATCTGACGCCGAATCAATGAAAATATCTTCATAGCGCACTCCTCCAGGCGGACTGGGAAACCCAGGTCGCGCGATCCATCTTGTCCGCAAACGGAATAAAGAGCGCGCGAGACTTACGCCGAGTGCCGGCCAGCGCACAATTCGCGCGCATTCTGCATTTTCTGCAGGTAGATGTCAAGATAAAAGGCTTTAAACAGGCCTGCTCGAAGCCTTTTCTCCTCACGTCAACAAATTGTATTTCGCACAGCAATTCGCCAGAGCGAGAAGCGCGAACATACGATTACACACGGCTGGATCTCCTGATGTGTCTCTTGCAACGAGCTCGACGGGGACAGGAAAACTACGATTCGAGGGTACAAATATAGCTATCCGTCGGAAACTGTCAACGTACAATTTTGGGTACTAGTAGTACTTTTCGCGAAGGCTCCTGAGTGGCGCGTCATGTGCCGCAGACAATCGCGAGCGCGGAGTTGCTCTAGGTCATAACGCTACGACGGAGGGTTGTCCAAGAATGGTGCAGTTTTCGCCAGCCCCATAAAAGCCTCGAAAATTGAGCAACCGAAACACTCACGTGCGCAAGCGCGAGTTACAATTCCACGCTATAATTGGAAGGTTATGCTGACGGTCAACAACATCACTATGCGGTTTGGGCCGCGCGTGCTCTTTGAGAGCGTGACGTGCAGCTTCATGGCGGGGCGGCGGTATGCCATCACAGGTCCCAATGGCGCGGGCAAGTCCACGTTTATGAAGATCTTGACGGGTGAGCTGGATTCCACGAGCGGCTCGGTTACGCGGCCGAAGCGAATGGGGGTTTTGCGGCAGGACCAGTTTGCGTTCGACGACTATCGCGTGATTGACACGGTCATCATGGGGAACGCGCCGCTCTGGAAGGCGCTGGAAGAGCGCGACGCATTGCATGCGAAGCCGCACGACGACTTAACGGACGCGGATGGCATGCGGCTTGGGGAACTTGAGGGAATCGTTGGAGAAGAGGGCGGTTACACGGCGGAGGCGGACGCCGCGGTGCTGCTGGACGGGCTGGGCGTGGAAGCATCGCTGCATGAGCGCAAGATGGGCGAATTGCAGGGCGGGCAGAAAGTTCGCGTGTTGCTGGCACAGGCGCTGTTCGGCAACCCGACGGCACTGCTGCTGGACGAGCCGACGAACAACCTGGACCTGGATTCCGTGCACTGGCTCCAGAGATATCTTGGCGAGTACGAAGGCGTGCTGCTGGTGATCTCGCACGACCGGCATTTTCTGAACAGCGTTTGCACGCATACGGCGGACATCGACTACGAAACGATCATCATGTACGTGGGCGGATACGACGACATGGTGATGGCGAAAACGCAAATCCGTTCGCGGATCGAAGCGGACAACGCCAATCGCGAAAAGAAAATCGCGCAGTTGCAGGACTTCATCGCGCGGTTTTCCGCGGGTACGCGTTCCGCGCAGGCGACTTCGCGAAAGAAGGAAGTGGAGCGGCTGCAAACGTCGGAACTGGCGAGAAGCAACATTCAGCGGCCGTATATCAAGTTTGACATGAAGCGGAATTCAGGGCGGCATCCGCTGGAGATTCGAAGCGTTGAGAAGTCTTACGATGAGCTGAAAGTGATTCCGCGGTTTTCGGCGAACGTGGTGCGCGGAGAAAAGATCGCGCTGATGGGACGCAACGGCGCGGGAAAGACCACGTTGCTGAAGTCCCTGGTACGCAACGCGCCGGGCTTCATCGACGCGCCGGACCAACAGTTCCCGATTGATGGCGGCGAGGTGCGGTGGGGACACGAGGTGGCGGTGGGTTATTTCGCGCAGGATCACGGCGAGTCCATCACCAAGGGCATGACGGCGATCGATTGGCTCTGGCAATTTGATCCCGCGGCCACGCAGCAGGAGCTGCGCGGCTTGATGGGGCAAATGCTCTTCAGCGGCGAAGACGCGCTGAAGCCGACTCGTGCGCTTTCCGGCGGCGAATCCGCGCGGCTGATTTTTTGTAAATTGATGCTGCAGAAACCGAACTTTCTGGTGCTTGACGAACCGACAAACCATTTGGATTTGGAATCCATCAACGCGCTGAACATTGCATTGCAACGCTACGACGGCACGGTGTTGCTGGTTACGCACGACCACGACGTGATCGACGAAGTCGCGACGCGCATCTGGCATTTTCACGGCGGCAAGATAGAAGACTTCAAGGGGCCGTACGAAGAATACGTGGCCTACGAAGAAGCAAGAGCGGCGCAGACTCCAGCGGCCGCGGCACGTCCTGGGAGCCGTCGCGCTTCGGTTCCTTCATAGCGCACGTCCCGCAGCTGCGCCAGAAGCCCAGGCCCACTGAAAATTGAATCCACCTAGATGGCCGGTGACGTCAACGACCTCGCCGATGAAGAACAATCCGCGGACTTTCTTGGTTTCCATCGTCTTGCTCGACAATTCGTTGGTGTCCACGCCGCCCGCGGTGACTTCTGCTTTTTCGTAGCCTTCGGTGCCTGCGGGCGTGAGAACCCATTCATGCGCGTGCTTCTCGAGTTGCGCAAGGGAATCGTTGGTCCAGTTTGGCGGGGCGTTTGCTTCGAGCCAACGTTCGGCAAGGCGTTTCGGCAGGATTCCCTGGAAGGCAGCTCGGGCAGCGGTTATGTTGCGCACCTTTGCTGCACGAATCGCCGGCGCGATCTCGCGGCCCGGCGCCAAATCGATTTGGATGGACTGTCCCTTGTCCCAATACGAGGAGGTCTGCAGGATTGCCGGCCCGCTCAACCCGCGATGGGTGATCAGCATTTTTTCGCGGAAGGCGTGGTGGTTCGCGGATGCAATCACTTCGGCCGAGACGCCCGCCAAGTCGCTATAGAGCTTGTAATCCTTCCCCCCGAGGAGGAGGGGCACGAGGCCGGGCTTCGTGGAGACGATGTTCAAGCCGAATTGACGTGCCAGATCGTAGCCGAATGCGGTTGCGCCCATTTTAGGAATGGACAGTCCGCCGGTCGCGACGACCAGCGTGGGCGAGTGAAACTCGGCCGCTTCGGTGCGAGCGATGAATTGCGTTGTTTGCTGAACTTCATGGACTCTGCAGTTGAGAAAAATCTGTACGCCGGCGGCGCGGCATTCCGCTTCCAGCATGTTCGTGATGTCTTCCGCGGCGCGATCGCAGAAAAGCTGGCCCAAGGTCTTCTCGTGGTAGGGGATGCGATGTTTTTCAACCACGGCGATAAAATCGGCGGGGGTGTAACGGGCGAGGGCGGATTTCGCAAAGTGTTCGTTTGCCGAGAAGAAGTTTTCCGGCCGGCAATGCAGGTTGGTGAAATTGCACCGGCCTCCGCCGGAGATCAGGATTTTCTTGCCGATGCGGTCGGCGCGCTCCAGCACGGCGACGCGGCGCCCGCGTTTGCCGGCCTCTATGGCGCAGAGCAGACCCGCGGCTCCTGCGCCAAGAATCAAAGCGTCAAAATTGTGGATCAAGGGAAGCTCTCATCCGATCGCGGAAGGCCCTTCGCAGGTTTCCGCTGCGGTTCCCCTCAAGGGTAAACTAAGTCCGGGAGAAGACTCATAAATTTGCCTCCGATTATCAGCGCACAAGGACTGTCGAAGAGATACGGCGCTGCGCCGCTGTTCCAGAATATCTCGTTCACCGTTTCCGAAACGGATCGTATCGGCGTGATCGGGCCGAATGGGTCGGGGAAGTCGACGCTGCTGGAGATGCTGCTGGGGCGCGTCAAGCCGGACAGCGGGGACGTGGCGATCCGCAAAGGAACGCGGTTAAGTTACGTGGCGCAGATTTCGGAATTTGCCTCCGGCGTGACGATTCGAGGCGTGATCGAGAGTGCTCTCGCGCGTGCCGCAGTGCCGGAAGGTGAACGTGCTTCGCGATTTGCGGAGACGCTGGGCCGCGCGGGGTTCGCGGACCTGGAGGTTCAAGCCGCGACATTGTCAGGGGGCTGGCGTAAACGTCTGGCCGTTGCTGAGGCGCTGGTGCAAGCGCCGGATATTCTGCTGCTCGACGAGCCTACGAATCATTTGGACCTCGCTGGGATTCAATGGCTCGAAAGTTTATTGCAGAATGCGCCGTTCGCCTGCGTGGTGGTGAGCCACGACCGCTATTTTCTGGAGAACGTGGCCAACGAGATGGTGGAGCTCAATTGCATTTACGAAGATGGCGCCCTGCGCGTGCAGGGAAATTACAGCGCGTTTCTGGAGGCCAAGGAAGCGTTTTTGCACGCGCAAAAGAAGCGGCAGGAGTCGCTTGAAAACCGCGTGCATACGGAATTGGAATGGCTGCGGCGAGGGCCGAAGGCACGCGCGACGAAGGCCAAAGCACGCATCGGCAAAGCGCAGGAGATGATTGGCGACCTCGCGGAAATGAAAGCGCGCAACCGCACGGCGAGCGCGGAAATCGATTTTTCCGCCACGAACCGCAAGACGAAACAGTTGATCACGCTCGAAGGAGTTTCGCACGGGATGGGCAGCCGCGCTCTATTTAAAGATGTTCATTTCGGCGTCACGTCGGGCATGCGCGTGGGGCTGGTCGGACCGAACGGCAGCGGCAAGACGACTTTGCTACGGCTGCTTTGCGGTGAGATCAAGCCGGAGTCGGGCAAGATTCGCCGTGCCGAGGGATTGCGGATCGTCTACTTCGACCAGAATCGCGAGCTTGATCCGGACGTCACTTTGCGCCGGGCCTTGGCGCCGGATAGCGATGCGGTGATTTATCAGGAGCGCGTGATTCACGTGGCTGCGTGGGCGGAGCGGTTTCTGTTTTCGGCGGAGAATTTGAATCAACGCGTCGGGCGGCTCTCTGGCGGCGAACGCGCGCGCGTCTTGATTGCGCAACTGATGCTGCAACCCGCGGACGTCTTGCTGCTCGACGAGCCCACCAATGATCTCGACATTCCGACACTGGAGATCCTGGAAGAGAGCTTGCTCGAATACGGCGGGGCGCTGGCGCTGGTCACGCACGACCGTTTCATGCTGGACCGCGTTTCGACCGTGGTGCTGGGGCTGGATGGACTTGGGAGTGC
The DNA here is from genome assembly GCA_049644365.1 of Candidatus Acidiferrum sp. Lineage (GTDB taxonomy): Bacteria > Acidobacteriota > Terriglobia > Acidiferrales > UBA7541 > Acidiferrum. The sequence continues at coordinate 8,005 of JBARRT010000009.1, forward strand.
GGAGCGATTTGCTGATTACTCGCAATGGGAGGCCTGGCAGCGCGCGCAACTATCTAGTCGCACGCTGACATCAGCGGACGACGGCCGCCGCCCTCGCGCAGAAGGCGGCGAATCCCCGGCCGCTGCGGCAAGGAAAAAACTCTCGTATCAAGAAGCGCGCGAACTAGCTGCGATGGAAAGGAAAATCGGCGACGCGGAACAAGAACTCCATGCCAAGCGCGCGGCGCTCGAAGATCCCGCAGTTACGGGCGACCGGATCCGTCTGCAGGAGGCTTGCACGGAATTGGACGCAGCGCAGAAAGCGGTCGACCATTTGTATGCGCGCTGGGGTGAGCTCGAAAAAAAATTGAGCTGAGATGCCGCGTTTCGCTCGCGGCAGGAGTTTGCGCCGGATCGCTATTTGCCAAGCAGGCTCCTCCAGCGGACCCAGGCGTCGGCACGGGCTTTTTTGTTAGCGTCGTTCGCATCAGGAGCTTCGCCGGCGCGCATGAAGCCGTGGCCGGCGCCGTCGTAGGTCACCGGGTCATAGGATTTGCCCGCTGCTTTCATTTGGGCGATGGCGTCAGGAAGCGTGGCGTTGATGCGTGCGTCATTACTTGCATAGAAGCCGTAAACGGGAGCCTTGATGCGCGCCATCGCATCTTTCTCTGGAGGCCCGCCGTAGAAAACAAAGGCGGCGGCAAGATCAGGGCGGTTCGTGGCGAAGCGGAACGTCTGGCTACCGCCCCAGCAGAAGCCGCCGACAAAAAGTTTGCCGTTTGAAGCGGGGAGCTTTAGCGCGTAATCGGCTGCGGCATTCAGGTCCGCGGTCACCTGGTCCGGATTCAAGTGGCTGACGCCTTCCATCGTTTTGCCTTCCGCGAAGTCGGTGCTGCGGCCGCCGTTCGGGCCCATGCCGGAGAGAAGGTCGGGAGCGACCGCGATGTAGCCGGCCGCGGCGACTTGATCCGCCAGGTCCTGCACCCAGTCCGTCATTCCAAAAATTTCGTGGATGATCAGCACAACCGGAGTCTTACCCTTCGTTTCGGGGTAGACGACGAAGGTCTCGACTGAGCGATTGTCGTGCTTCACGGTGACCCACTCGCGGTGGCGCGGAGATTTTTCCAGCGTCGCTTTGGCCCAATCCTGCGCGGAGGAAATCTGCGCGGCGCAAAGAATCAGTAAAGAAATCAGAGTGATGCGTTTCATGGCGTGATATCTCCCTCAGAGATCGTTGTCGGCCGGAGTTGTATTCTAATACGCCGATGCAGGATTTTGGAGATAGCAATTTAATTTGATAGTGCAAACGCGCCGCTGCGACCGCCACACTTGATTGCTTGACAGCCGCAGGCGCAAGAATTATTCGTAGCGGAGCGCCACCATCGGATCGACGGCGGTGGCGCGGCGCGCGGGAATGTAGCAGGCCGTCAACGCAGCAAGCGCGAGCAGCACGGCGATGCCGATATAAGTGAGCGGATCGCTGGGACGTATGCCGAAGAGCAAGGTGGTCATAGCGCGCGCGGCGAAGAACGCGGCTATGCTGCCGAACAGCAGGCCGATAGCGGCAAGGCGCATGCCATGGCCGACTACCAGGCGCAGCACATCGCGGCGCTGCGCTCCGAGCGCCACGCGCACACCGATTTCGTGCAGGCGTTCGGTGACGGCGTAGCTCATCACCCCATAGATGCCCACCGAGGCCAGCACGAGAGCGAGCGCGGCGAAGGCGCCCACGAGCCACAGCGTCAAGCGGCGTGAAGCCATCGTTTCGGCCATGACTTGCTCCATCGGGCGCATGTCGTGTACGGGCAGCTCAGGATCGATTTGCGCGACGAGGCTGCGCACCGCTCCGTACACGGCGCCGGGATCGCCGTGTGTGCGCACGGCAAGCCCGATGTAAGACCAGGGATTTTGCGGAAACGGGTGGTAGCTTTCGAGCGAGACGGATTCTCCGAGCCCGTTGTGCAAGACGTTGCCAACCACCCCGACGACTTCCGATGGCTTATTATCCAGGAGATTGAAGTGCTTCCCCAGAGGATCCTGGCTGGGCCATAGAGTTTCAGCGAGTTTCTGATTGATGACCACGACCGGAGTGGAGCTGGCGTTGTCGCTCACTGAAAATTCGCGCCCGCGAAGCAATGGAATACCCATAGCCTTGAAATATCCGGGATTGATGGCGTGAATACCGGTGAGCGGCTGCTGGCCGCGCTGGTAAGGAGCACGCCCTTCGACTTCGCTGAGGCCCGTGGTGGTGTCGTCGCCTTCCAGCGGAAGGTCATTTGCGACGGCCACACCTTCGACGCCGGTGAGCGCGGCAACCCGGGGAAGTAGCTGCTCAAGAAATTGTGTGGAGCGGCCCTTGGGCGCGTAGTTCGCGCTGGTAAAATTCATCCACATCGTGACCACGTGATCGGGCCGGAAGCCGGGATTGACTTCG
>JBARRT010000010.1:0-33062 GCA_049644365.1 Candidatus Acidiferrum sp.
ATGTTGGTAAAAGTGTTGATTACGGCGGAAACTGAACCGTCCGCGGCGAACTGAGGGACAGCGTTTCCCAGCGTCCATAGTACCTCTGTCGAGTTTGGGTGGCGCCAGCCGATCACTTCATTCTGAATGGTCCGCCGCGTCTGAATTGCACGGGGTCCGGGGCGCATTGAAAATGGAATCTCGGTTCCGTCCTCGCGGAAGGAAATCAAGTCCAGTTGTGAAGAATCCTTGCCTTTGGCCTGGTCCATGGAGATTCCGAAGAGTTGTTGTGCAGCTTGATTGGCGAACTGAATTTTCGCATCAGGCCCTAGCAAGACGACGCCGACGTGGAAGTCCTGAACGAGAGTGCGGAAGCGCGCCTCGCTAGCGCGGATGGCCTCATCGGCCTTCTTGCGGGCGGTGATATCGCGCACGATAACCAGCGCGCCGAGTTGCCCATCCAGGTCAATCAACGTGCCGGAAAACTGGCAAATGCGAATTTCTCCCGATTTCATCAAGCATTGAAACTCTTCTTCGCGGACCTCCGATTGTTCCACGAGTTTGGCCATGATTTTCGCCCGCTGCTCAGGGTGCTTCCACAAGTTCATTTCCAGCGGTGTCCTTCCAAGAGTCTCCTCGCGGGCATAGCCGGTGAGCCTGGTAAAGCTGTCATTGACTTCCAGAAACTGACCTCCCGGGATCGCGCTGATTCCAATTGCGTCAGGGCTTGAGCGGAACGCTGTGAAAAACACTTGCTCGGAACGCCGCAAGGCCTGCTCCGTACGGCGCAGATCGTCCGCGATCCGGCGTTGCCTCTCGCTAGTCAGGACGAGGCGGCTAGCCGAGAGAACAAAGGAAGCGGTGACCGCAATCCAGGCGATGGTGAGCTGCTCTGCGGCGATGCCGCGGCCCATGAAGAGAACCAGCAGCGGTATGAGAAGCGGCAACGCCTGTGAGAAGACGACCACGCGAAATGCGGAGCCGGTTTGTCGCGGAATGGATTCTTGGTCTAAATTCCAGGTGGCCGCGAAGGCAGCGGCAAACAAGAAGGGCGCGCACCAAATAAAGTCAGTCCAGGCCGCCCTAGTTCCATAGGTGCGCAAACCGAAAATGAAAGCGAGGCCGGAAGCGCTATCCAAGAGAAAGAAGATGGCTATTCTCTTAAAGAAGGCTCGCGTAGGGAGCGGAGAAACGGTGACGGCCCGAACCGCAAATCCCGCAGCAAACGCCAGGTCTCGCACCGCATGCACGCGCATCATCTTGACAAGCATTTGCTGGCCTTCGGCTTCCCAGCGGGATGGGACATAAAAGAAATAAAGATATGCGGTGAGGGCCACGACCCCAATCTGGGCAAAATCAAGGACTTGCTGCCAATCGATCGCGCCGGATGGTCCTGCCGGCCGCGGCAGCAACATCATGAGGGCGGGTGTGGCCCAGAGAACGAAAAGGACGTCGGAGGGCCAAGGCGTCAATGGGGGTGCGTGAACGAAACTTTCATAGTAGGTCTCCAGTGCTTGCGCAGCACTGACCAAGAAGAGCGCGGAGGCAAAGAGCATCCAAAGCTGGGGCAAATAGCCCGAGGATCGCTTGGCTACATAAAACGCACAGAGAGTGGCCCAAAGAGCGATCGAGGCCTGCAAGAGACTTGAGAGTAGGAGACTCGTCGCGGGGGTGCGGACTCCAGCGACGACAAACAGGAGAAGCGCGGTCAACACGCCTGCGCCGGCAAGAGCAAACCAGCGGAACTTGCGAGTGGAAGGCAAGAGCGACCCCACGAGATGGCCGTAGTCTAAGCTGACTCAGCGGAGTACACAACTATGCTATGCGCGTTGTGCGCGCACACGTCTCGGGCAAAACGAATTGGTCTAATGTTCAGGTTAAGGTACAGAGTGGCGCGCCTGGGGCGTCTCGAACGCCCGGCTTCTGGTTCCGGAGACCTGTGTTCCGTCTCCGAATCGGCTGTATTGACAAGTGGCTTCTAGTTTGGGTGATGGCGGACCCGGTGAGACTCGAACTCACAACCTTCAGCTCCGGAGGCTGACGCGCTATCCATTACGCTACGGGTCCAAATTTGTCCGACGGACAGATCACTTTTCATACTATCCGTTTCAGATCACTCTTCATTCTATCCGTTATGAATGGCCGGCGCTAGCGCGCATTCGTCGAGCCAGAGGCGCGTAACTGTTCAGCCCTTCGCGCGGGATCGAATGTCTTTCGCGAGTTTTTCAATCTCTTCCGTCTTTTTCAGCAGAGCCAGGGAGAGCACCAGGACGGAATCCGTCTTTTCTACTGCGGTTTTCAATTCGCTGGCCAATTGGAAGAGGCGCTCGACATTCTTCTTGATGTCCTTCTGGTTGGCCTCGAGGATCGCCTTCGTGGCGGCTTTGGGCGAATTGGGGTCATCGTCTTTGTCCTTCAAGGGAGGGAGACGCGGTGGCGGGGCTTGGGCGGCCAACGTGCGTGCCAGGATGCCAGACGGGACGCCAAGTGCCCAAAGAGCGATCACGAATCTGCGTCTAGAATTCCTCATGGAAACCCCCGGATCCGCGCCATCCACACCTGGCGCTCGACATCAGGTTATCGAACCTCCTCCAATGTTATACTCCCTCTTTCGTAAAGAATATGCCGAGCCTCTTCACGCATTGGTCTGAGTTCGCGTTCCGCAACGCTCTCCATCTCCTCGGAATTTTTGTCCTTGCCCTGCTGGTGAACCGGCTGCTGCGAGCAGTGACGAACCTGCTGATCAAACACGCCTCGACGCCGGCGCGAGCGGCGCAAATCCGGGAAGAACAGACGCGCACGATGGCTGAGGTCCTCTATGGGGCAGCCAGCAAAGTCACCTGGGGAATTGCCCTTTTAACTGCATTACCGGAATTTGGCATCAACGTCACCCCCGTCGCGGCAGTTGCCGGTCTGGCCAGCGTTGCCGTGGGATTCGGTGCGCAGAATCTGATACGTGACGTGATCACCGGTTTTTACATCGTGCTCGAGGATCAATTTGCCGTCGGTGACACGATCCAAGTGGCAGACACGGTCGGGAGGGTGGAACACCTCACGCTACGGCGGACGGTGGTGCGCGATGCGCGCGGCGCATTGGTGACGATTGCCAATGGCGAAATCCGAACGGTGAGCAACCTCAGCCGGGACTGGTCGCAGGCCTTCGTGGATGTATCCATAGCGCCGGAAATTCCACTCGAGAAAATATTGCAGACGCTCGAAGCCGCGGCGGCTGAACTGCGCGGCGACGCGGCCTGGTCGCAGGCCCTGGTGGACGGGCCGCGTCTCCTCGGAGTGCAAAACCTCGATCGCAACGCTTCGACGGTGCGCCTGCAAGTGCGGACCGCGCCAACACGCCAGGATGAAGTTGCACGAGAGCTGCGGCGCCGCATCCAAATAGAGTTCCAACGACAGGGGATTCCCCTGTCGAGTGTCCAGCGCGTCGAACTGGCGAACGCTTCTCCGTCCCTGCAGGAAGCGGTCCGGCCGGGTTCGGCGAACTAGGGCAAGGAGGATTCAAGATGTCCCAGATTACCTACGATGAAGTGAACTTGATGCTGCGCTTGTACGATATGCGGCGCGAGTCGCGGCTCCGGCAGGCACGAGCCTGGTTCACCGAGCACTTTCATCCCGAATCGCCTGAAGAAATGATGCAAAGGTATCCGCAAGGGAGCGAGGAAAACACCTACATCCGCATGGTCATCAGCTACTGGGACATGGTGGCCGGGATCGTGAACCGCGGCCTGATCAATGACGAATTATTTTTCGACAGCAACGGCGAAATCTGGGTGGTGTGGGACCGCATGCGGTCGATCGTCCCGACGTGGCGCGCCGCCTTCAAGAACCCGCACCTCTTCGAGAATATAGAAAATACTTGCAAGCGGCTCGAGGTCTGGCGGGAGAAGCGTGCGCCAGGATCATCGGCGGCGATGCGGCAAATGATGGGGCAGGCAAAACCGAAAACGAAGGCCCCCTAGTTTTGGGGAGCCGGAGAGTCTGCAGACGAACGCCGCGCGTAACGTGATTACCTTTGCCGGGCAAGCTCGTTAAGCCGCGAGTGCGGAACTTCAAGGGCCGGAGTTGGACTTGCGAGCTTCACGCAATTGCGGCCCGCCGCCTTCGCCGCGTAGAGAGCAGTGTCCGCTTCACGAAGAAGTTCCTCGACCGACCGTGTGCCCCATTGATGACTGAGGAGCAGTCCCAGGCTCATCGTGACCGGAACCGGACCGGTGGACGTTTGCACGGGGCGCTGGGCGATGGTATTCCGGATTTCTTCCGCGCGTGCAAAAGCGAAGGCTGGGTCGCAATTATTCAAGACAATGAGAAACTCCTCGCCACCGTAGCGCCCGACAAAATCATAGGAACGCACGGAAGCCAGCAAGCGTTTTGAGGTTTCCCGCAAGAGCTCATCCCCAATGAGATGGCCGAAGGTATCGTTAACATCTTTGAAATGATCGATGTCGCAGAGAATGATGACGGTAGTGGCATTCTCGCGATGCGAACGGGAAAGTTCACGTTCCAGCAACTCCAGGATCACGGCGCGGTTCCAAAGTGTTGTAAGAGCGTCATGCGACGCCTTGAATCGCATCTCTTCCCGCGCTTCGACCAGCCGGTTTTCGAGACCGAGAATCCGCAATCCCGTGCGCAAGCGCGCTTTCAGTTCCTCGGGGTCGAAGGGCTTCGTCAAGTAGTCATCGGCCCCAGACTCCAGACCCGCAATGACATCTTCCTTTGCTTCCTTCGATGTGATCAGCACCATGTAGACGTAGGATTGTTCCTTGCGTTTACGGACTTCGCGGCAAACTCCCGGCCCATCGAGTTCGGGCATGAGCCAGTCCAGCAACGCCAGCCTGGGTCCATCTGGGGTGCAAATCTGGTCCGCCGCCTGGCGGCCATTTTCGACGGCGATCACCTCATAGCCTACGCGCTCCAGCGTGCTTTGGAGGAGCCGCCGCGACATTGCTTCGTCATCAGCAATCAGGACTTTCACTTGCACACCTCTGCCATGCAGGCGTCCAATTGCGGCAGAAGCTTGTTGACATCGTTCTCGAATACGCCGAAGGCTTCTTGAAGACTCAAAATTTCTTTCTTGCGGCCCATCTGCTCGAGGCGAGCGGCTGTGGCGGCTGCCTGGGAAGCCGCGAGATTGGAGAGCATGCCCCTCAAGGTGTGGGCAGCAGTAGCGACGAGGTCTCCATCTTTCGCTTCCACCGCTTCGCGCAAGGCAAGAAGTTGGCGCGGAAAATCCTCTTTGAAGATCGTAAGAAGGTCGCGGAGCAGTTCACGATCGTTCTCGACGCGCACGAGCAGTTCCTCATGATCAAAAATGAGAGGGGCCAATTTTTTTCGCGCTTTCTTCGCGGACTGCTCCATTCTGGGCCCTGCATTCTTTGTCAGCCTCGGCCAACTGCCTCGTTGCCGAGAATGATTTCCTTTGTTGTCGGCGAAGACAGAACACAAAGAGTTCCCCGAGGGACAAGGGCACGCCTGTGCCCACCTACACGGCCAATTATCCTTCTAGGTGATTGATTAGAAGCGAGTTTAACGCGAGGTTCTTAGGAAGCGAAACAGCAGAAGTACCCGTACTGGAACAATTCTTCAAAAACGGTTCAATTTGAAACGATTCGTTGATTTCGGCATCCCGGCACATGAGAACAACAAAGAACCTGGAGGCGCGGGTGGGATTCGAACCCACGAATGGAGGTTTTGCAGACCTCTCCCTTGGGCCACTTGGGTACCGCGCCGAATCTTTAAGTATAGCAAATCTTCCAGGACTCTCTGGGCAGCGCAACTGGCGGCGACATTTTCCATTTCTACTTTTTTTCAGCGGGCGCAGGCGGGGCAATTTTCGCCTCGCGCAGGAAGCGTGCAGCCTCTTCCGGCGGCGTGGGATTGATGTAAAAGCCGGTGCCCCACTCAAACCCGGCCACTTTGGTCAGCTTCGGGATGATTTCGATATGCCAGTGGTAGTGATCGTTGATCTCTTCGCCGATCGGCGAAGTATGGATCATAAAGTTGTATGCCGGACGATCCAGAACGACGTCCAGGCGCATGAGCGTGTCCTTCAGCATTCGCGCCAAGCTGGCGTACATCGAGCTCTGGTTGTTTTCGTAGGAGGACCCATGCGCCTTGGGCAGCAGCCACATCTCAAACGGGAACCGCGAGGCGTACGGGGCCAGCGTGATGAAATGTTCGTTTTCACCTACTATGCGCTCGCCGGTATCGCGTTCCTGGCGGATGATGTCGCAGAAAATACAGCGCTCTTTCTCATCGTAATAGTGCCAACTGCTATCCACTTCTTCGCGCACGCGCCGCGGAACGATGGGAAGCGCAATCAGCTGAGAATGCGGGTGCTCCAGGGAGGCGCCGGCGGCTTCCCCGTGATTCTTGAAAATCAGAACGTAGCGGAAGCGCTTGTCGTTTTTCAGGTCCAGCATGCGGTCGCGGTACCCCCACAGCACATCTTCCACCGCGCGTTCCGGCAGCGTGGCAAGCGAAGCGGCATGCTCCGGAGATTCGATGATCACTTCGTGCGCACCAATTCCGTTCATTTTGTCGAACAGCCCTTCGCCTTCGCGGTCCAGTTCACCCTCGATGCCTAGTGCCGGAAATTTGTTGGGGACCACGCGAATACTCCAACCCGGTGTGTTGGCACCGCCACCGTTGCGTCCATAGACAAGAATCTCCGGGGGCGTCTTGGATTCATTCCCTACGCAGAAAGGACAATTCTTTGCATCCGTGGCGACCACGCTTTCGCGCAGAAATTCGTTCGGCCGTTTTCCGCGTTCCGTCGAAATGATCACCCATCGGCCCGTGATCGGGTCTTTCCGCAACTCCGGCAATTCCATCCTCCTCGAACGTGTTCCTGGCAGCTCCGCAGGGACCGCTAATAGGCTTCAAATTGTACCGCGTCTAGCGTTGCTGTGAAGGTGTTCCTGCGATACCTTCCTATATTTGCGGGCTGAACGCGCCCTTGTGCAGCCGCACTTCCGGCGGCTGCCCTGGCTTGTTGTCGATCGCTACGACGTCGAACCGGTAGGGACTTTCCGGCGTGCGACGCTCGACAAGAAACCGCTGCGCCGTGCGAATGACGACGCGTTGCTTTTCCCTGGTTACACTAAGTTCCGGCAACGCCGGCGACTCCTCTCGGACTGTGCGGGTTCGAACTTCCACAAAGGCAAGTGTATCGCCATCGTAACCGACTAAATCCAGTTCGCCCTTTATGCCTCGCGGAGTGTAATTCCTCGCTACGAACACGTACCCGTTCCGCCGCAAATACCAATACGCATAAGTCTCCCCGCGCACTCCGGTGCGCCGGGCTTCCAGCTTTTTCGCATCGCCGGAAAGACCTTCCTCTTCGCGCAAGCCGCGACGCGCCGCCCAGCGCACGGCCCGAAACATCAAACTTGAAAAGATCGGCATGCTTCCTTCACCGGCAATTCACATTTTCCGGGCAGTATAAACAAAAATCCCGCGGCTGCCATCATTCTTCTTTGCAGCCGCGGGAATCCCTTCATACGACGCTGGTTTAGATCTTCTTTTCAGCCTCGCGGAAGCACTCTTCGAGGGTCTGAATCGCAAAGTCGGCCTGTTCCTGATCGATCAAGAGCGGCGGCGACATGCGAATGGAGTTCTCGCCCGAACTGAGCACCAATACTCCCTTGCGGAACGCCTTGCTGATCACCGCGTCCCGCAAATCGGCTGCCTTTTCCTTGGTCTTCTGATCGCGCACGATTTCAATGCCGATCATCAGTCCCTTGCCGCGCACATCGCCGACAACCTTGAAGCGGCTTGGCCAATCGCTGATGCGACCGAAAATGTAGCCGCCCATCTTGCGGGCGTTCTCCATGTATCCGCCTTCGATCAGGTCCATCGTGGCCATCGCCGAAGCGATGCACACCGGGTTGCCGCCATACGTGCTGCCATGCGATCCCGGCTTCCACCGCATCACGCTTTCCTTTGCGATGAAGGCGCTCAACGGCATGCCGCTGGCAATGCCCTTCGCCGTGCACAGGATGTCCGGCTCGATGCCGGCGTGTTCGTAGGACCACCACTTTCCGGTGCGTCCCATGCCCGATTGAACTTCGTCCACGATCAGCATGATCCCGTGGCGATTGCAGATGCGCTGCAATTCCTGCAGGAAAAATGCCGGCGCGGGAACGAAACCGCCTTCGCCCTGAATCGGTTCGATAATAATCGCGGCGATTTCCTCGGGCGCGAACAGCCGCTTGAACATTTGCTGTTCGAGGAGTTCGAGAATTTCCGTGCCGCAAGTTTCCGGAGTGTGGCCATGTGCGCAGCGGTACGCATAAGGAAATGGAATATGTTCCACGCCGCCGAGCAGCGGGCCGAAATGCTTGCGCTGGGTGTTCTTGGAGGCCGTGAGTGAGAGGGAGCCGAGGGTGCGGCCGTGAAAGCACCCGTAGAAAGCGATGAGCTTGTCCCGCTTCGTCGCATAGCGCGCCAGCTTGATCGCGCCTTCGACTGCCTCCGTGCCGGAATTGCCAAAGAACACTTTCTTGTGTTCTTTGCCGGGCATCGTGGCCACAAGGCGCTCCGCCAACTGCGGCAAGTGATGGTGGTAAAAATCCGTGCCGGAAATGTGAATCAGTTCGGCGGCTTGCTTCTGAATCGCTTCCACCACTTTGGGGTGGCAGTGGCCGGTGGAACAAACGGCAATGCCCGCCGCAAAATCCAGGAAGGCATTTCCATCCACATCCTCGACGATGGCGCCGCGGCCCTTCTTGGCCACGAGCGGATATTCGCGGGTCAACGACGGCGACATGAATTTCGCGTCGTCCTCGATCACCCTTTTGGCTTGCGGCCCGGGCAGCTCCATCAGGAGCCGGGGCAATTTCGTTTCTGTAGCGGTAATCATTTTCTTTGTCCTCATTCCTCATCGCCATGGATGGTCAGCGGTTATTGTGGGAGGGCTGCCGCAGGGCAGGTTTGCATGCGCACACCAGATTGGGTTTGCGCCCTGCCAAGGAGAGAGGACTTAATCGACGCCGTAGAGGCTCGGACGTTCTTCAGCCGGAACATAACTGCCGGGGATTTTGATGGCTTTGGTGACTTTCATTTGCGTTTCCAGCGGACGCTTCCGTCCTTTACATCCTCAATAATTATACCACGATCCGCTAGTTCCTTGCGGATGCGGTCGGCGGTCGTGAAATCGCGTTTTTTCTTTGCGGCATTACGTTCTGCGACGAGCTTGTCGATTTCTGTGTCGCCCGGCCCGGCTTCTGCGACACCAAACCCGAGGGCGCGGAGCTTTTCGCCGTCATTATCCTCCATCACGGCGAAAACTTTGTCGAACGCCCCCAGAAATTCTTGCGCAGCAGGCACATCTCCCTGCCGGAACTCGCCCTTATCCATTGCAATGTTGGCCTCGCGCACCAGGTCAAACGCCGCCGCCAGCGCTCGCGCGGTGTTCAAATCTTCCGAGAGCCCGGCGTCGAACTCTTCCGCGGCTTTCGCGATCCGCGCCGCCATGCCTTTTTGCTTACCTGCGGGGAATTTTCCTTGCTTCAGCCGGTCCGCGAAATTCCGCAATCGTTCCACGGAGCTCGTTGCCTGCTGCAAGCCATCGAATGTGAAATTGAGCTGCTTCCGGTAAGGAACACTGGACAGGGCAAACCTCAACGCCGAAGGCTTGTAGCCCTTTGCAAACAAATCGCGCAATGTATAGAAATTGCCGAGCGACTTGGACATTTTCTCGCCTTCGACGAGTAAGTGCTCCGCGTGCAGCCAATACCGCGCGAAAGGCTTTCCGGTTGCCGCCTCGCTCTGCGCGATTTCGTTTTCGTGATGCGGAAACGCCAGGTCGACGCCACCGGTGTGAATGTCCAGCGTGTCTCCCAGAAATTTCATGGCCATCGCGGAGCACTCGATGTGCCAACCCGGACGGCCAGGCCCGATCGGCGTTTCCCAAAAGTGCTCACCGGGCTTGGGCGCTTTCCACAACGCGAAATCCCGCGCGCTTTCTTTTTCGTAGCGATCGTTATCGACGCGCGCGCCTGCCTGAATTCCCGTCAAATCAACCTTCGAGAGCTTCCCGTATTCAGGAAATTTTGCAATTCGATAGTAAATCGAGCCTTCGCTCGGATAGGTAAACGTCTTTTGCTGCAGCCTCTCAATCAGCTTCACCATGTCGTCGATGTGGTCGGTCGCCCGGATCCAGTGTTCAGGCGCTTCGATGCTCAGCGACCTGCAATCGTCGAAAAACGCCTGCACGAATTTCTCTGTGTAATCGCGGATGCTCTTTCCCGCGGCGGCCGCATTGGCGATGATGCGGTCGTCCACGTCCGTCAGGTTCATCACATGGTTCAACTTGAATCCGCGAAGCTTCAGGAAGCGACGCAAAATATCCTGAAAGACGAACGTCCGGTAGTTGCCGATGTGCGCGTAGTCGTAGACCGTCGGCCCGCAGGTATACATGCGCACTTCGCCTGCTTTTTGGGGCACGAACTTCTCGATCTTGCCGGCCAGCGTGTTGTGCAGTTGAATTTCAGCCATGAGCTCTAAGTCATCTCTTTCGGCGTGCGAATAAACGCTAGATTGTAGCCGAGCCATCGGAAACGGAGCAACGTCGAAGCGCCACGCAATTGCTCAAGCCCTCGACGAATGCGACTCGATTAGTCCTAATTGACGCATCTCACGCCCACAGATAGAGTCTTTTCCCTCCACCCTTGAAGGAGACCCAGATGAATCGGTGCTTTTGCGTCCGCGCCCTCTTCACCCTCGCTATCTTGGTAGAACCGCTTTTTGCTCAAGAGGCGCACAAGGCTGATGTAGCGAAGGTCCTGACCCCAGAAGCTTCTCTCAACTTGCGAACGATCTCCGACCTTCAGTTCTCTACCGACGGCACGCGACTTGCATTTGTCGTTACGGAACCACCGAAGGGCGAGCGCCGTGCGCGTCACATCTGGCTTTATGACAAGCAATCCGGCAGTATCCGCCAATTCACCTATTCCGCTAAGACCGAAATCTCTCCGCGCTGGTCGCCCGATGGCAAACAGCTCGCATTTCTCTCGAATCGCGACGACGATCAACAAATCTATGTCATGCGCGCTGACGGTGGCGAACCGACGGCTCTTACCAAAGGCAAGCGTAGCGTGCAGAGTTTCGCTTGGTCGCCAGACGGCAAACAGATTTCTTTTCTGGCTCCCGATGCAAAAACCGAAGCCGAAGAGAAAAAGGAAAAGGACAAAGACGACGCGCATGTGGCCGACAAGGAAGACAAGCGCGCGCGCCTTTGGCTGTTGACGCTAGCAACCAGCGAAGCCAAGGCCCTCACGCAGCCCAACTGGGAAATCCACGAAGCGGAATGGCATCCTTCCGGCACGGGTTTGATGCTCAGCGCAACGGATCATCCTGAGTCGGATCAGAATACCAATCGTATTTTTTCCTTCCGGCCTTCGGACAACTCGCTGACGCAGGTTCTCGCGCCTCGCGGGCCCTTCGGCAATTTCCGCATCGCTCCCGATGGCAAGACGATGGCATTTATCGGCTGCCGCGTGGATGGCCCAGTGCCACACGATCTCATGATTGTTCATCACGGCGATAAAGCTGCGCAGAATCTCACTGGCGCGAGCATCGATCGTCCCATCTTCGAATACCGTTGGGGCAAAGACAGCGGCTTACTTGCAGTCCTCTCCGATGGCTTCCGTAACAAGTTCGTAGCGTTCACGCCGGAAGGAGCGCTGAAGGACGCGTCTGCGTCCCTGCCGACCAATCCTGCGGCGTTTGCTGCTTCGAATTTAGGCGAGGTGGTCTTCGTTGGACATACTGCGACCACGCCGCAAGAACTCTGGCTCTGGGATCAGAAATCGCCTGCCAAGCAAATCTCTCACTTCAATGATTCCTGGAAACAGTTCACACTCAGCACGCCGGAGTTCTACAATTACAAATCCTTCGACGGCCTGGAAATCGAAGCCGCTCTCCTGAAACCCAGCAGCTACGACGGCAAGTCCAAATTGCCGCTCATCGCTCTGATCCACGGCGGGCCCACGGGCAATTGGCAGGATTCCATCGAAACGTGGGGCCAGCTCCTGGCGGCGCGAGGCTACGCGGTCTTTTATCCCAACATTCGAGGCTCCAGCGGTTACGGCCAGAAATTCATTGAGATGAATCGTGGCGATTGGGGCGGTGGCGATTACCGCGACGTGATGGCGGGCGTCGACGACCTCGTCGCACGAGGTATTGCCGACCCCGAAAAGCTCGCCATAGGCGGCTGGTCCTACGGCGGCTACATGGCGGAGTGGGCCATTACGCAAACAGCGCGCTTCAAGGCCGCGGTTTCCGGCGCGGGCCTCGCGAACCTCATCTCCGAATATGGCACCGAGCAGGGCCCCTCGTACGATGAGTGGTTCTACGGCGTGCCGTACGAACCGGAAAAGGTCGCCGGCTTCCTCAACAGCTCCCCGTTCGTGCATCTTAAGAACGCCAAAACGCCGACGCTCATTCTCCAGGGTGATGCGGACCTCACGGACCCGGTGGGCCAGAGCCAGGAACTCTATCGCGGCCTGAAGCGCTACGGCGTCGACACGGAGCTGGTCGTCTACCCCCGCGAGCCACATGGCTTCCGCGAGGAAAAGCACCTCCTCGATCGTCTCAACCGCATCCTCGCCTGGTACGACAAGTATTTGAAAGACAAGCCGCCGGCGTCCAAATAAAGTCGGGGCCGGACTTTTGTCCTTCATCCGGAAGCTTGTGATGCTGCTCAAACGGCCACAACCTGTGCCGGAATGCTTTACACGGCTTGGACATCGTGTTACTGTTTTTTCCCGTACCGCCATCCTTGCGCCAGGCGGCTGGGCCTCTGACCGAGAACCTGCCAAACGTGTCTGCGGGCGATCCCAGTGTTCTTGGGATGGACCTGTTGCTCGAAAGACCCTCCCCTCGAGGAACGAAACGTCGTCTTCCTTCGCGTGCTTTTGCCCCAACCCTTGGGACGGGCTGGCCATTGCAGTTTACGAGTCTCGCTTTCTTTTGTTTGCGGGCGCGAAGCGATTGACGACCAAAAGGGGACATCTTGCTTAAGCTGCGAAAAGTGGAAATCGTTGGCTTTAAATCGTTTTGTGAGCGCACCGTCGTCACCTTCAGCGGCTCCGGCACGACTTGCATCGTCGGGCCCAACGGTTGCGGCAAATCCAACGTAGTGGACGCCATCTCCTGGGTTCTCGGCGAACAGAGCCACAAATCGCTCCGCGCCGAGCGCATGGCCGATTGCATTTTCAATGGCACAACGAAGCGCCCGCCGCTCGGCCTCGCCGAAGTCACCATCACCATGGAAGATCCCGAGCTGGCCGAAGCCGCACGCTTCGTAATGGAAAACAGCGCTTCAGATTCCGCGACGGATTCTGGGCCCTTTGCCGCTGAAAATAGCGCCGCCTCCGCAGAGGCAACCGAGATTCTCTCGCTCGACCCCGCGCGTGCCCCCGAAACACAGGAACTCACCACCGAAGGCTTGGCGGACATCCCAGCCGAGCCTGAAGGCAAGTTCAAGAAGAAAAAGAAGGCCGCGGACAAGCCCGTCCTGGCGATGAAGCCGGGCGAAGTCGTCGTGAGCCGGCGGCTGTACCGCTCCGGCCAGAGCGAATACCTCATCAACGGCCGCGTCGGAAGGCTCCGGGACATCCAGGAAATGTTCATGGGCGTCGGACTGGGCCCCGATTCCTATGCCATCATCGAACAGGGCCGCATCGGACTAATCCTCTCTACCAAGCCCATGGAGCGCCGCGCCATCATCGAGGAGGCTGCAGGCGTCACGAAATTCAAGACCAAGAAGCGCCTCGCGGAGGCCAAGCTCGAATCCTCGAAAGTGAATCTCGCGCGCGTCAACGACATTGTGGTTGAAGTCGAAAAGCAGCTTGGTTCGCTGAAGCGCCAGGCCGCCAAAGCGCGGCGCTATTCCGAAATTCGCGACCAGATGCGAGGGATCGTCCGCCAAATGCTGGCTGGCAAGGCTCGTGAATTGGACGCCGAAGCCGAACGCATCGCAAAACAGCTTGAGGAATTGACTGCCTCGGAATTGCAGCGCGCCACTGCGGTCCAGCAGCAAGAAGGCGAGCAAGACCGGCTGAATCAGCGCATTTACGAACTCGATGCGGAAATGCGCCAGAATCAAAATGTTCTGAATCTCACCGCACTCGAAGTCGACCGCAGCGAGAACCGCATCGCGTTCAACAAGCAGCGCGCCGAAGAACTCGCCGGGCGCCACGCTCAGGTCAACACAGAGCTGGAGCAGGCCACAGCGCAGGCTGCAGAGTGCGAGTCCCGGACCGCCTCGCAAATTCGGGCGGTTACGCTGCTGCGCGAAGAATCAGGCAAAATCGCCGCACGCGTGGACGAACTCGCAAGCCGCGCCGAATCACGGGCGTCACAAATTACTGCCGCCGAAACGCGCATCGAAACTCTGCGTCGCACTGCCTCCGAGGCCGGCGAGAGCCTCCTTCGTCTGCACGGCGAACAAAAGCAAGCCGAAGAAGCGCTCGTTCATCAAGCCGAAGCACTCCGCAAACTTGAAGCCACCGAGCACGACGTGCTCGAAGCCTCGATGCGCGCGCGCGATGATGCCGACCGTGCCGCTCACGACTTTGAATCCGCTTCCGGGCAGCTGGGCGCATTGAAGCAAGACGCCGCGGAGCTGCAGTCTGCCATCGCCGGGCACCGTGAGCAGCGCGATGCCATCACGAAACAAGTGGAAGCCTTGCGCGATTCTCTCGCTGGAGTTCGCGCCCGCCACTCCACGCTGACGCAAATTCTAAGCGATCGCTCTTACACCGCCGGCGCGGTTCAAAAACTTTTCGCCGCCAACGAACGCGACGGCAGTGCCAAAGGCTTCCACGCCGTCGGCGTTCTCGCAGACTATGCCGAGGTCGAAGAGAAACACGAAGCGGCCATTGAGCAGTATCTTCGCGACGAACTGGAATACGTCGTCGTGGAAACCTACGATCATGCTCGCGCGGGCGTCTCCATGCTTCGCGACGAAGTCGGCGGCCGCGCCACCTTCTTCGTGGATTCGCTCCGCAATCTGCGCCTTTCTTCCGAATATGAGCCCATCGTAAATTTCCGCGCGGAAGACGGCGTCATCTCGCGCCTAGATAAGCTCGTGGAATTCCGCGATCCGCTGGGCGCCGCGGCCAAGCAATTCCTGCCGCGGCTGCGCTCCGCGTATTTGACAGACAGCACCGCGGCGGCGGAAAAGATGTCACGGGATAATCCGCAGTACGCCTTCGTCACGCCCGACGGCACTTGCTACCAAGGCCGCATGGTCACCGGCGGCCGCCCTGATGAAGTTGGCCCACTCGGAATGAAGCGTGAGCTTCGCGCTCTCGATGCAGAAGTCCTCCAGCTCGAACGTCAAATGGGCGAGAAGCAAGCCGCGCTCGAAGCGATTGCGTCCGAATTGATAGCTTCCGAGAAAGCGCTCGAAGAGCTCGATACCAGGCAGCGTGAAGTCGAGCGCGAGGTCATCTCCGCCACGCACCGTCATGGTCACATGCAAAGTGAGTTGGCGCGGCTTGGGCTGGAACTCACGGTCTGCCAGAACGAACTTGCGCGTATTCGCGCGGACGTGCAATCCGCACGGCAGCGCGCCGAGCGCGCCAGGAACCAGCACGACGCCGCAGCCCTCAACCGCGCCGAAGCCGAGGCGGAAAGCGTGCGCCTTGCCGACGAGCTTGTGCAACTCCGCGGCTCCATCCATTCCGAGCAGACCGCACTCGCCACGGCACGCGCCGAGCATGCCGCCTTGAACGAGCGCCTCACCGCCGCCGAAGCCCTAGCAGCGCGCCTTACTGAGGAACGCGCGGAACTCGAGCGGCGCGAAACCAGTCTCCAACTGCAGGCCACTTCGATTGGCGATGAAACTGCCGCTCTAGCGAAGCAGAGCGAAGAGCTGGCGGTGCAATTGGAAGGTCTGCGCGGCGAAAAACTCCGTCTGGAAGTTCGTCAACGCGAGCTCGAGCTAGAATGGGACGCCGCCCGCACCCGCGTCACGCAGATGGAGGATCATCTGCGCATGGGCCGCCAATCTTTGCAGGAACTCCGCGAACAGCGCGGCCACGCGGAGGTGGACCGCGCGAAAAACGACTCCGACCGCCAGCACCTGCGCGAGACTTGCATGAGCGAAGTGAACGCGCAACCCGAGGACCTGATCGCCACGGAAGCTGCTTTCATGTCCGGCGAAGAGCTGGCCAACGCCGAAACGAACTACCGCGAGATGAAACAGCGCATCGAAGCCATGGGCCCCGTCAATATGATGGCGCTCGAGGAATTCAACGAATGCGAGCAGCGCTTCACGTTCCTTACCCGCGAGCGCGACGACCTGCTGCAATCCATCGCGGACACGCAGCAAGCCATCGCCGAGCTGGACCAGGCCACCAAGGAAAAATTCGAACTGGCCTTCCACTCCATCAACAAGAATTTCTCCGAAGCTTTCCACACCATCTTCGGCGGCGGCATGGCGGAAATGCGCCTGACGGAACCGGACAGCTCCGGCGACGCCGGCATCGATATCGTGGCTTCACCTCCCGGTAAGCGCCTGCAAAACGTTCTGCTGCTCTCTGGCGGCGAAAAAGCCATGACCGCGCTCGCACTGCTCATCGCCATCTTCCGCTATCAGCCAAGCCCCTTCTGCATCCTCGACGAGGTGGACGCGCCGCTGGACGAAGCCAACGTTGGCCGCTTTACGCGCCTCATCGGGGACATGAGCGGCCAGACGCAATTCATCATCGTCACGCACAATCGCAAGACCATGGAAATGGGTAGCGTGCTCTACGGCGTCACGATGCAGGAACCCGGCGTCTCCAAGCTCGTCAGCGTCCGCTGGGAAGGCTCCGAGGCCCCCGCGCCCAAGCGCCACGCCGCAGCCGCCTCCGCGGCCTAACCTAGCTTGATGTAGAATGTAAACGCGGCGGAGAATCGAGGAATACATGCGCTCTGGCGCATTATCCTGTCTCGTCGCCGCAGTCTTCGCCACCGCTCCTAGCAGGCCCCGCCAACATGAAGAGCTTTCTCATAGTAAGGAAACCATTTGGTTCGCGCTTCAGGCGAATCCATCAGGGGGATTCGTCATCGAGCCCATAGCGCGAGTTACCGATGGGAAATTGATCCCAGTCCCCAATGGTTGCAGAGACAAAAATCCGAAATACGAAGAGTTTAGGAAAATCTATGCAATACCCAACCGTTCTTACAGCGTCTTCTTCCGAGGCAGCCCGGCCGGAAAGGTGTCCCTCCTCAAGGCCGCCGGAAATCTTGCACCTTACCCGGTCAAGTATGAAGGGTTGACGCCTCTCGGCGGACAGACTGAGGCGCTTGCAACCAATGCCACTGGCCGCCGCTCCACCAGCCCCCTCAGACATTCGCCCACGGCAACAGAACGCAATGCAGCCATTCACATTGCAAAAAGGCTATTCGCTCAGGCAGGCGTAGCGCCGAAATTATTGACTGGACTGAAGGTGGAGAATCTGACGAGAACCATTCTTGTGCCGTCAAAACAGCCAAGTCTGATCGGCTCCTTCTCGGTATCCGCCGACGGCAATGAGAGTGGCATTGTACATAACTTGTTCTTCATCGCCACTGCGGGGAGAAACGGATATGTGACGGAACTTTCTTGGGCACAGATCTCCCGTGGTGAGACCGACAACGAGAATTTACAGCTATCGATCAAGCGGACATGTTTGGTGATGGAAGGGACGAAGTAATCGTTGGGCTCGGGCTCTACGAGAATTACTTCTATCGTGTCTACGAACGAAAGAAGGATAGCTCAAACTGGGAGCAGATTTTCGAGGTCGAAGGGCCGAGTTGTGAATAGCTGCCGATTGAGCATGACAGTCAGGGCAGCGGAAAAGTTTTCCAGAGGAATCCACCGCCCGCCGCTTTGACTTCGCGTTTCGCTGCGCTAGAATGCTTCTCACTTTGTCGGGGGAACGCTTTCTGTGTCTTCTGCTCCTGCCATGAAAGTCTTGAGGGAAATTCAATTCGCAGGGCTGGTTCCCAGCGCGCGCGGCAAGGTCCGCGACATCTACGATCTCGGCGACCAGCTCCTGATCGTCGCCACCGACCGCCTCTCCGCCTTCGACGTCATCCTTCCCACGCCCATTCCCGACAAAGGCCGCGTCCTCACGCAACTTTCCCTCTTCTGGTTCGATCTATTGAAAGACGTCGTTCCCAATCATGTCCTGAGCGCCACCGATTTCCCCGCGCCCTTCGACAAGTTCAAGGACGAGCTCGCCGGCCGCTCCATGATCGTGCGCAAGACGCAGCCGTTACCTATCGAATGCGTCGTCCGTGGTTACGTTTCCGGTTCCGCGTGGAAGGACTATCGCGCCACGGGAAAAATTTGCGGCATCGCGCTTCCCGCCGGCCTGCGCGAATCCGACCGCTTGCCGGAACCCATCTTCACCCCCGCCACAAAAGCGGCCACCGGCCACGACGAAAACATTCCGTTCGAGCAGGCAGCCGCGCTCATCGGCAAAGAACTCGCCGAAAAAGTTCGCGCCGTCAGCCTGGAAATCTACCGCCGCGCCGCCGCTTACGCTGAACCGCGCGGCGTCATTCTTGCCGACACCAAGTTCGAATTTGGCTTGCTCAATAACGGCCTGATCTGGATCGACGAAGCCCTCACTCCCGATTCTTCCCGTTTTTGGCCCGCCGCGCAGTACAATCCCGGCGGCCCCCAGCCCTCTTTCGACAAACAGTTTGTGCGCGACTATCTCGAGCGAATTCGCTGGCCGAAATCCCCGCCCGGCCCGGAGCTGCCCGTGGAGGTCGTTGCCGCAACGCGCGCCAAGTACCGGGAAGCCTTTCGCATCCTGGCTGGGCGCGAGTTGGATTAGCAAGTCGGCCCCTCACCCAGCAATTTCTTAGCGGAGAGTGCCATCGTGAAAGATCAATTGGAAGGGCTCGTCATACAAATGGTGGAGCGCGGGATTCTGTTCGACGAGGCCGTTGGCGAGTTCGAAAAACGTTTCATTAAGCGCGTGCTGGACCGAACCAATGGAAATCAGTCTCGGGCCGCCGAAGTTCTGGGCATCCATCGCAATACGCTCAGCCGCAAGATCGACGCTTACAAGTTGGATTCGAACGGCCACCGCCGCCACGCCCGCTGAGTGCCGCCACAACTCCTTGTAGGAAATCAAAACGGCTCTCCGGGATCACCGGAGAGCCGTTTTCAATTCAAACCTGATTGGAAGGACTAGGGCTTCGGCTTCCTGGCCGCCGGCCTCCGCACCGGAGGTTTCTTGGTTGTCCCCTTCTCCTTCGGAATGTCTTCTTCCTTCACCTTCGCTTTGTCCCAATGCAGGAAAAACGCCGGTTCAGGATCATAGCCACCCAGCGTCCCCGTGAAGTGGACCGCGCCATCCTTCTCGACGCGTGCCGCGTCCGGCTGGCCGACAACTCTCACGTCCATGTTGGGCGTTGTCGCCTTTTCAAACTCATCATCGCTTGTTACGAACGCAATCTTCAGCACGATCGCATCTGTCCCCGGTATTACCTCAATCACCTTGCCGGGCACTTCCGGAAAGTCCAGGCCGCAAGCCGCGAGCCAAGTCAATTTCGCTTTGTCGCCGCCCGCCTTCAGGTCTGCGATCACCGACGCAATCGTCATGTCCTTCTGCGCTGCCGTGAGGTCCGCGGCGCTCGGAATTTTATAACTCTCAGGGCGTTCCGCCGAGCTACTCGCAAGTTGTAGAAGTTCGTTGAGCTCCGCATCGATCAGGCTCTCGCAGACCGTACCGCCTTGATAGTTCGCAATCAGCTTCCGCAGGTAATCCTTCACTTTCGCCGATTGCGCCTGGGTCGCGCTCTTGGCCGTCACCGCGCGCGCAATGGACCAGAAGGCATCCATCTGCTGCGGCGGATTCAGGCACATATAGGCCAGGCCCAGACGGTAGCTGGAAATCGCGTCATCTGGGTTCAGCGCCAGCACACCTTTGTAATCTGCTACCGCGCTTTTGCAATCCTTGGCGACTGTAGCCGCCTGCGCGGCAACGCCATTCAGAAATACCTTGAATTGCGTGAGTTGTTTCGCCCAGGCATCTTCCGCCACGTTGTCGGGTTTCTTCACATCGGCTAGTGTCTTCAACGCTGCGGCAGCGGCGTCCTCGGCAGCTTTGGCAAGAACGGGATCAGCAGCGGGGATCTTTTGTGTCGGATCGGAGATCATCGCGCTGTATGCAGCAACGTGACTGTAATACGCATTGAATCGCGTTAACGCATCCACTTTGTCGCCGAGCGCAGCCAGCTTGTCCGCACTCTCCATCATCTTCGCGTAATTCTTCTGCGCGCTGTAGGCCTGGTAGTAGAGCGGATAAACGTAGTTGAGAAGCGTGGAATTCGGATATTTCGAAACAAAATCATCCAGGCACTTGAGCAGCGCGGCGGGCGCTTTCTCCGCAGCGCACGCCTGATAGGCGTTGTACTCCGCCATGGTGTACTTCGGAGCGGTGGCATCCTGCCCTGCCGCAGGCGCCTGCGCGTATACGGCAAACCCGTTCCCAAGAATCAGGCAAAGCCCTGCAACCATCGCGAGCCCCGTCACTCTTCGTATTCCATTCATTCCCATTTCTCCTCGCTCCAACTCTGTGCCTGGGTTTTCTTCTGCGGTGCACCCCGGAACGCTTCAACCGGGAATCTCATTGTTTCGGAAAACCTTGGGATTATAGGGAATGCCGCCCTGCATCCGCAAGCCGTTATCGAATACGGACGTGCCGACTTGAGGATGATTTTCCGTGCCCCGGCGGATTCTCGCCTATTCCCTTCGCAGCTTCCGGGGATCCCAAGTGCCGCGAAAAACCCTGATGATAAGATGAGTTTCGCACAAAAAGAGTGGCCCGGTGGAGGAAGAATTCTGATGGCTGGAATAAGTACAGCAAATGCAGTATCCCCCAAACAGAAACTGCTTTCCGGCGGCGTGGCGCTGGTTACCGGCGCCAGCCGCGGCATCGGCCGCGCCATCGCCCAACGTCTTGCTTCGCTGGGAGCTTCCGTGGCCATCTGCGGCCGGGATCGCGCGGCGCTCGCGAACTCCGCCGAGGCGATTGGCAACGCTGGAGTCCGCGTTTTCTCTGCGGTTGCCGACGTGACGCTTTCCGCGGATGTCGCCAGCCTTGGCGCGGAAGCAGAAGCCGCTCTCGGACCGATCACCATTCTTGTGAATAATGCCGGAATTGGCCTCTTTGGTCCCGCTCATGAGAAAACCGAGGAAGAATGGGACCGCGTTCACAACACCAATCTGAAGAGCGTCTTTCTCGTTTCCCGCGCGGCCGTGCCCTCCATGATCCGCCGCGGCGCCGGCGACATTATCAACATCAGTTCCCTGGCGGGCAAAAATACCTTCGCCAACGGCGGTATTTACTGCGCCTCCAAATGGGGAGTCATCGGTCTTTCCGGCTGTATGGCCGAGGATCTCCGCGATCACGGAATTCGCGTCAGCGTGATTTGTCCCGGCAGCACCGCCACTGAATTCTCCGGCCGTGCCCCCAAGGACCCTTCCCGGGCGCTCGGTCCGGAGGATGTGGCCCATGCCGTGGAGAGCATCGTCATGCAGGGCCCGCGCAGTTTTATCAGTGAAATCCACGTGCGCCCGCTGCGCAAAGTATAACGGCATTCCCGCGTCCGGCCGATTTTTTTCCTCTTGACAGTAGTCGTTATAACAACTATACTTTCGCCATGAGTTCGCGATCCAAATCCTCCGGCCTCTCCATCCCGCTACAAGACCGGATCTTTGTCGCTCTGCTGCAGACCGCCGATGCTCTCTCCCAGGAAGCGGAGCAGCTCCTGAAACCCACCGGCCTTACCGGCACGCAGTACAACGTCCTCCGCATTCTTCGCGGCGCCGAGCCCGAAGGCTTGCCTTGCCGGGGCATTGCCGATCGCATGATTTCTCACGACCCGGACATGACCCGCCTTCTCGACCGCATGGAAAAGCGCGACCTCATCACCCGCGAACGCCAGACCGACGACCGGCGCGTGGTAAAAACGCGCATCACGCCGCAAGCCCTTAGACTCCTGAAAACCCTTGACCAGCCGGTCCACGAACTGCACAAGCGCCAATTCCGGCACATGCCCACAGCTCGGCTGAAAATTCTCAGCCGGCTGCTCGAGGAAGTTCGCGCACGCAAGCTTGAGTAACCGATCTTTGAGAACGAGTTTCAGAAACGCAATCAACCACTAGAGGAGAACAGAAATGGGAACCATTCTTTCAAGAATCGCTTTAACCGCGGGCCTTGCAGCCGCTCTTTCGCTGCCTGCCGCGGCGGCCAATTCCAATTGGCAGATCGATCCTGCGCATTCTTCCGCGCAGTTTTCCGTCCGGCACATGGCCATCTCAACCGTCCGCGGGGCCTTCAGCAAAGTGACCGGCTCTGTCGTGTTCGACGACAAGGACATCTCTAAGTCCACCGTCGAAGTCACCATTGACGCCAATTCCGTGGATACCCGCGTGCCCGACCGCGATAACGACCTGCGCAGTGAAAAATTCTTCGATGTCGCCCACTACCCCTCGATTACGTTCAAGTCCAAAAGAGTTGAACAGGTCGCTCCTGGCAAGCTTAAAGTCACCGGCGACCTCACCATCCGCGGCACGACCAAGGAAGTTGTACTCGACGTGGAAGGTCCAACTGCTCCCGTCAAGGATCCCTGGGGCAACACCCGCAACGCCGCGACTGCCACCACCAAAATCAATCGCCAGGACTTCGGCGTGAAGTGGAATGCTACTCTGGACAACGGCGGCGTCGTTGTCGGCGACGATGTTTCCATCATCATCGACGTCGAACTGGTCAAGAAGGACAAGTAATCCGCCCGGTTTCAGTCCATTTGCAACTCGGGGAGTCGCGCGGGCGGTGCAATTGCACTTGCACCGTCCGCTCGCGCTCCGTCATCTAATCAACCTGAGTCCTCAAGGAAAAATATGCAAAAGCTTGCACCCGCAGAATTTCCCATTCATGACTTGATTCGCGAACGCTGGAGTCCGCGCGCCTTCGCTGACAAGCCGGTTCCTCCTGATGTCCTGCGCAGCTTGTTTGAAGCCGCCCGGTGGGCGCCCTCAAGCAACAACGAACAGCCCTGGGCTTATGTGGTCGCCACGAAAGACGACAAAGAGAACTTTGCCAAAACGCTTGGCGTTCTCGTCGAGTTCAACGTGAACTGGGCTAAGAATGCGCCGGTTCTTGCGCTCGCCGTTGCCAAGCTCACGTTCTCGAAGAACAACGCTCCGAACCGCAACGCTCCCTACGATTTGGGCGCAGCGTCAGCCTTTCTCACGGTGGAAGCCGCATCGCGAGGGATCTTCGTTCATCAGATGGCCGGTTTCGATCCGCAGAAAGCCCGTCAGGCATTTGAAATTCCGGCCGATTGGGATACCTTTGCTGCACTGGCTCTCGGCTACCCCGGCGATCCCGAATCCCTCCCCCCATCTTTGAAGGATCGCGAGGTTGCTCCCAGAACACGCAAGCCCCTCTCTGAATTTGTGATGACGGGCCAATGGGGGCATACTGCTTCTTTCCTTTCGAAATAATAGGAGACCGCAGCAGCCGCCTAATCATGCACCGCACCGTCGAATTTCTTCTCCAACATGGATATACGGTCCTGCTCGGCTGGGTATTCGCCGAGCAAATCGGCCTGCCCCTCCCTTCCATGCCGTTGTTGCTGGCCGCCGGCGCGCTCGCGGGAACCGGTCATCTGAGTCTCTTTGCGTCGCTGGTGTACGTGGTGCTCGCCGCCGTAGCCGCGGACTCCATCTGGTATTCTCTCGGCCGTCGCAAGGGCATAAGAGTTCTCCAGCTTCTCTGCAAAATCTCCCTCGAACCGGATTCCTGCGTGCGCCGCACCGAAGGCGTGTTCGCAAAACGAGGCGCGCGTTCGCTGCTCATTGCTAAGTTTCTTCCCGGCTTGGGCACCGTCGCGCCTCCGCTCGCCGGCGTCTTTCACATGAGTGTTGGCCGCTTTCTTCTTTACGACGGCGTGGGTTCCATCTTGTGGGCAGGCACGTTCCTCGGCCTGGGCTTCGCGTTCAGTGGCCAGATCGAACGCATCGCGGAGCATCTGGAACATCTCGGGAGCGGGCTGTTGGTTCTGGTCCTGGGCGCGTTGGCGGCGTACATCGGTTACAAATTCTTCGCCCGGCGGCGCTTCCTTCGCGAGTTGCGCATCGCTCGCATCACGGCTGACGAACTCAAGAGAAAAATTGACGCTGGCGAGGAACTCGTCATCGTCGACCTGCGGCATTCCATGGATTTCGATGCCGAGCCCGAAATCATTCCCGGCGCGTTTCGCATGGACGCCAAGGAGCTGGAAGGGCAAACCGACCGCCTGCCGCGCGATCGCGAGGTCATTCTCTACTGCACTTGACCAAACGAAGCCACGAGCGCCCGTGTGGCGCTCCTCCTCAGAAAAAATGGTATCAAGCAGATCCGGCCGCTGCAGGGCGGCCTGGAAGCCTGGCGCCAGCGCGGTTATCCGCTGGATACCAAACATTCTCCAGAGTTGACGGGAAAAGAAGTCTAGCGATTCTCGAGCGATCTCCTCAAAGCCGCGGCAGCACGATCCCACTCTGCGCCTGGTACTTCCCCTTCTTGTCCTTGTAGCTCACTTCGCACTCTTCGTCCGATTCAAAGAAAATCACCTGGCAGAGTCCTTCGTTCGCGTAGATCTTCGCAGGCAGCGGCGTCGTATTGCTGATTTCCAGCGTCACGAAGCCTTCCCACTCCGGTTCGAACGGCGTCACGTTCACAATAATCCCGCACCGCGCGTACGTGGACTTCCCTACGCAAATCGTGAGCACATTTCGCGGAATCCGGAAATATTCCACCGATCGCGCCAGCGCAAACGAATTCGGGGGAATCAGGCAGACTTCGCTCTTGATGTCCACCAGCGACCGCGCATCGAAGTGCTTTGGATCGACGATCGTCGAATTCACGTTCGTGAAAATCCGGAACTCGTCGGCCACGCGGATGTCGTAACCGTACGACGACACTCCGTAGCTGATTACGCCTTCGCGTACTTGCCGGTCCGTGAACGGCTCGATCATCTTGTGCTCCAGCGACATGCGCCGGATCCAGCGGTCGGGCTTAACGGCCATCCATTCCTCCCTGATCCATTTTTTCAACGAATGATTTTTTTTGGCGAACTGCATGAACAATCTGGAAAATGCCCGCCCAAAAGAGGTTCAGTGTAAATTACCCTTCACGTCTTGACAACCCACGCCGCACCCTCTAGCATCTGCCCACGGATTCTTCGGAGGCTCGTGTGATCAAGCTGGACATCGTGAACGCCGTCGTTGCCTCGACGAACATCAGCCGCACCAAGGCCGAGCAGGCCGTCGAAACCGTCTTCGAATCCCTCAAGCAGGCCCTCGGCCGCAGCCAGCGCATCGAGCTCCGCCGCTTTGGCGTCTTCAGCGTCAAGCCGCGCAAGACCGGCATCGGCCGCAATCCCCGCACCGGAGAAGAAGTCAATATTCCTCCCGGCAAAGCCGTCCGCTTCAAGCCCGGCAAGGAGCTTCAGGGCCTCGAGGGCGCCAAAAAATCAGACTAGGGCATTCGAATCTCGTTGCCGAGTCCTAACCTACTCCGCTTCTACGAACATTTCGTGAACTCGCCGCTTCCAGAAAACCCCTCAAGCCCTATCCCAATCCATGTGGATTGGAGCGCCGAGCCCTTCCTCCGGTCGCAATACTTGCCCATTCCTCCGCGCCCTCCCACCAGAACTCTTATACTCGCGGGCGTCTTGTTCCTGCTCACGCTTTGCACCTGCCTCGCCGCCGGCACTCAATTCGCGAATGCATATTCCCAGAATCTAGCTGCCTCTTTCGACGAGTTTGTCCACGCGTACAAACTTTTTTACCAGCATCCTGCCGGACTCCTTGCGGGCCTCCCCTTTGCCCTCACGCTGCTCACCATTCTTCTTGCCCACGAACTCGGCCACTTCTTCGCCTGTCGCCATCATCACATTCGCTCCAGCTATCCTTACTTCCTTCCCTTTCCTTCACTCATTGGCACGTTCGGCGCTTTCATCCTGATCCGCTCCTCCATTCGCACCAACCGCGCCCTCTTTGATGTTGGCGCTTCGGGCCCGCTCGTGGGCTTCGTTTTCGCCATCCCGGCTCTTCTCTACGGAATCGTTCATGCGAAATTCGTGCCGGGTCTCGCGAATCTAGATCACGCCGACGTCGCCTTCGGCATGCCTCTGCTGATGCGATTTCTCCACGCTTTCCTGCACCCCGGCATCGACGCCGGCTCGCTTCTCCTTCCGCCCATCGGCCGCGCCGCGTGGATCGGTTTGTTCGTGACTTCCATGAATCTGCTTCCCGTGGGCCAATTGGACGGCGGCCATGTCCTCCGTTCCATTAGCCCTCGCCTGCATCGCTTTACCTCCCTTCTTGTGCCCTTTGCTCTCATCACCCTCGGCCTGCTTCATTTCTGGCAATCCTGGTACATTTGGGGCGCGATGCTTCTTGGTATGCGACTCCTTCGTGTCCCGCCCATTTACGACCCAAGGCCACTCGATCCTCTTCGCCGCCTCGGCGCCTTCCTCACACTTGTCGTCTTCCTCCTCTGTTTTATGCTGGCACCCATCCTCGCGTAGCCTCCTTGCAGCGTCCGCGAACCATAACTTTCCATTGACCCTTTTCCCACTCCGGTTATGATGCCTCCCAACTGCTGGCTCAGGATCGCAGCAGCGCCCTCATGCCACCGCTTCTTCGCACACTTCGCTTCCGCGATCTTTTGCTTCTTTTTATCGGCTCGGTCATTGGCTCCGGCATCTTTCGAACGCCCGGCCCCATTCTTCGCCAGGTGGACGGCTCCGTCGGGCTCTCGCTCCTCGTCTGGACGGTCGGCGGCGTTCTCTCTTTGCTCGGCGCGCTCACCTATGCCGAACTTGCTGCCGCCAACCCCGAAGCCGGCGGCCTCTATTGCTACATTCGCGATGGATTTGGCCGCGTATCCGCCTTCTTTTACGGCTGGTGTCTTTTTCTCGTCATCGCCAGTGGCTCCGTGGCTGCTCTCGCGCGCGCTTTCAGCGAATATTTCGCGAGGATTGTTCCGATTTCTCTCACCGGACAGACGATCGTTGCCGTCGTGGTAATCGGAATCGTGACCGCGGTAAATGTCTGGGGCACTCGCAAAAGTTCTGACCTTCAGAATTGGACTACGCTCGTCAAGGTCGGCATCATCGTCCTGCTCAGTGCCGTGCTCCTCTCCATCGGCCAGCACGCCCGAGAAATTCCTTCCGCCATGGGCGCGACGCAGCACGGACTCGGCCTGTGGTCCAATTTCGGCCTGGCGATGATCACCGTTCTGTGGGCCTATGAAGGCTGGCAATTCGGAACCTACAGCGCCGGCGAAGTCATTGACCCGCAGAAGAATTTTCCCCGCGCCTTTCTTGCCGGCTCGCTGATTCTTGTCGGCCTCTATCTTCTCGCCGTCGTCGCGTACCTGTTCGCCCTCGGCCCCGCGGGCATGGCTGCCAGTGAAACGATTGCCGCCACTGCTGTTGGCCAAGTATTGGGCCCATGGGCCGAGAAAATCGTTGCGCTCACGATCCTGATTTCCACATTCAGCGCCGCCAACAGCGTTCTGCTCACCGCGCCCCGCGTTTTCTACGCCATGGCCAACGACAATCTTTTCTTCAAGAAACTCGCCGAAGTTCACCCGCGCTTTCAAACGCCCGCTGCTGCCGTCATCGGCCTGGGCGTGTGGTCGTGCGTCCTGGTCTCTGCCGGTACGCTCGGCTCGTTCAGCAAGCTCATCGGCGGTGTGATTTTTATCGGTTGGATTTTCTATGGCCTCGGTGCCGCGGCCATCTTTCCCATCCGCCGCGCCTCGCAAGGCAAGCCCATTCCCTACCGCGTTCCCGGCTACCCCTGGACGCCACTCGTCTTCGTCCTCGCCGCGGCGGCCATCGTGGGCAACGCCATTTTTCTCGCCTTCCGCGACCCCGACCAATTCCATAATCTCATCGCCGCCGTCGTCATCCTGCTCCTCGGCCTCCCTGCCTATTTCTTCTGGCGCAAACGCGCCAGCCCCTGAATCTGTGGCGTCATCTCCCATTTCGTAGTGTGGTCAATTTTCGATTATGCAACTTAATCTGGACTTGGCGCTAAGTTCACTTTGACGGGAATTCCCTATACTACAGATATGGGCGAGTTGCTATTTGAGCTGCTGCTTGCTTTCGCCGAATTGTTTCTCGAAGTGCTTCTCGAATTCGCGGGAGAAGCGCTTCTAGACCTCGCGCTACGAGTGGTAGCGGAGGTTTTCGAATCGTTCCGCGTTGCGGGCCCTGTGATTGCCTCGGTAGGCTATACACTCCTAGGTGCGCTGGCCGGTGGATTCAGCCTTGTAATCTTTCCGCATCCCCTTGTGCATCCATCAAGACTCCATGGAATCAATCTATTGGTCAGCCCTGCTGTTACCGGTTTGGTGATGTCGTTAATTGGATCCACGCTGAGCCGACAGGGCAAGAAAGTGACTCAAATCGAGAGCTTTCGTTACGGATTTGCCTTTGCCTTCGGAATGGCGCTGATTCGATATCTCTTTCTGGTCTGATTTTGGCGACTTCTCATAACACGCAAATCGGAAACTAACCCGCTACCTATTCCTTGCTTGACGACAACATCGAGAAATCGGGTGTATACTCCCGCTACCAGAAGACCTAGCTGGAGCTTTGGACTAAGGAGTCCCTCGCACAGGAATGCACACATGGATTTGAGCCCGGCCGAGCGCTAGGGCTTCGTGGACCGGCCGGCACTCAGTTAGAGAGGGTGTGATGAAGCAAACCTTCGCTATCGGTATCGGAGGCGCGGCCGGACAGGGAGTCGCCACCCCAGGCGACATCTTCGCAAAAATCTTCAGCCGCCGCGGCCTTCACCTGAATGCCTACAACGCCTATCAATCCATCATTCGCGGCGGCCATACTCTTCTGACCATTCGTACGGGCCCGGAAAGCGTCACCAACATGGGTGACCGCATCGACCTGCTCATTCCTCTCAATCAGGACACCATGGATCGCCACCTGACGCTGCTCACGGCCGGCGCCGCGTGTATCTACAATTCGGACACCATCAAGCCGGGCGCCGCCGCTGACGGCGTGCAGCTCTGCCCGCTTCCCGTTTCCGAGTTGGTGGACATCACCCGAAATAAGGTCGCGCAGAACACTCTCGCCATCGGCGCGGGCCTCCACATGATGGGCATCGGCTTCGCCGCGCTGGAAGAAGTTCTCCGGGAGCAGTTCAAGAAAAAAGGCGAAGCCATGGTGGCCGAAAACGTCGGAGTCGCGCGGGTCGGCTATGATTACGCCGCCGCGCACTTTACGGCTTTCCCGAATCCGCTTCCCAAGACCGAGACTCGCTACGCGATTCTGAGCGGCAATACCGCGATGGCTATGGGTGGGGCGGCAGCAGGCGTGAAATTCTATTGCGCCTACCCCATGAGCCCTTCGACTGGCGTTCTGCACTGGATGGCCGCGCATGCGCGCAAAGCCGGCATCATGGTCCGCCAAGTGGAGGACGAAATCGGCGTGATCAACATGACCATCGGCGCGGCTCACGCCGGCGTCCGCGCCATGTGCGCAACCTCCGGCGGCGGCTTCGCTCTGATGAGCGAGGGCCTCGGTATGTCCGCCATGATCGAAACGCCGGTGGTCGTCATCAATTGTCAGCGAGCCGGCCCGTCCACCGGCGTTCCCACCAAAACCGAGCAGGGTGACTTGTGGCAAATGCTCGGCGCCGCTTTTGGTGACTATCCGCGAGTGATGGCCGCGCCGCTGGACATCGGCGATTGCTTCAAGCTCATCCCCGAGATTTTCAATATCGCCGATCGCTTCCAGTGTCCGGGACTCGTGCTTTGCGATTTGCTGCTGTCGGAAGGCCGGCTCAGCGTTCATCCGAAAGATCTGGACTTCAGCCCCTCCATCGACCGCGGCGAACTCATCACCTCCGCGAACGGCAATGGCAACGGAGCGAAGCCTGCAGCCGCCACCAACGGGGATTACAAACGCTACAAAATCACCGAGAGCGGCATTTCACCGCGCGCGATTCCCGGCGTACCCGGCCACATCCACACCGTCGCCACCGACGAACACATGGAAGACGGCGTACTGATTAGCGACGAATTCACCAATCCCATCAAGCGCCGCGCCATGATGGAAAAGCGCATGCGCAAGGTGGCCGGCATTGAGGCCGCCGTCCCGCGGCCGGCGCTGTTGGGCCCGCCCGAAGCCGATGTTACGTTGATCGGCTGGGGTTCAACGAAAGGTGTGATCGAGGAATCCTGTGAGCTTCTCAATGAACAAGGAATCTCTGCCAATCAGCTTCAGATTCGCTGGCTCGTGCCGTTGCATGGCGATGCCATTCTCGAAATTCTGAAACGCTCGCGGCACACCATCATCGTGGAGAACAATTACAGCGGTCAGTTTGCGCGCTACCTGCGCAGCGAGACCAGTTTTGTGCCGGACGGCCACATTCGCAAATACGACGGCGAACCCTTCATGCCGCACCACATTGTGGAAGCCGTGAAGGAACAGCTCGCCGGGCAAACAAAACTCTCCGTTCCCATGCACGAAATTATGGTCTGAGGAGGAAACGCAAATGGCGACAAGCGTACAGCGTGCCAGTCAACTGACCATGGCCGATATGAAAGGCCGAGTCGATCCCGACTGGTGTCCCGGATGCGGCGATTTCGGCGTGCTCGCGGCCGTTCAAAAAGCCCTCATCGAACTGCGTATCCCGAACCATAGCGTGGTCACCATCAGCGGGATCGGGTGTTCCTCCAACTTTCCCGGGTACATGAATACCTACGGCATGCACACCCTGCACGGCCGTGCTCTTGCCGTGGCCACCGGTTTGAAGCTCGCCAATCATGAACTCACCGTGCTGGTGACCGGTGGCGACGGTGACGGTTTCGGGATCGGCGGCAACCATTTCGTCCACTCCATGCGCCGCAATGTGGACCTGCTCTACATCGTCATGGACAACCAGATCTACGGCCTGACCACGGGCCAAACGTCGCCAACCAGTCGCGTCGGCATGAAGACGAAAAGTATGCCCTTCGGCAACATCGAAGCACCGATTAATCCCATTTCCCTGGCTCTGGCCGCAGGCGCCACCTTCGTCGCGCGCGGTTACAGCGCCGAGCAAAAGCATCTCACCGAGCTGATCAAGCAAGGCATCGAACATCCCGGCTTCTCGTTCCTGGACGTCTTCAGTCCGTGCGTCACTTACAACCACGACAATACCTATCAGTGGTTCCGTCCGCGTGTGAAGAAGCTCGAGGACGACTCCGCGCATGACCCCGCCAACTGGATGGCCGCCATGGAAAAATCGTTGCTCTGGGGGGAGGAAATTCCCATCGGGAAATTCTTCGAGCGCACCGATGTTCCCACCCTTCACGGGGCGGAGCCGGTGTTGAACGAAGGCCCGCTAATCCATCGCGATCCTCATGTGCCTCTCGACGTGGCCCGCTCTTTTATTGAGGAACTGATGTAGCCGCCCACTGCGTCTTAATCGATGGACGGACTGCTGGGGTAGGATTTCTGTTGGTTCTTCTGTCCGCTGCCGGGAAAACCGCTGATTTATTGTTCAGGGCAAACTCATTGTTGGGGCTGGGATCCGTCTAACATTTTCAGAGCCATCTCGCGCGCTTGGTGCGCGCGTGTACTCGCGGGCCCTCTAGGTTCGAGCTCGAGATAAGTTTCCAAATCTTGCAGTTGCACCCGATAATTCCGTCTCCGCGCATACACGTCCGCCAGCACAAGGTATGCCTCGGCGTAACCAGGCTTCCGCAGGAGCGCTTCACGCGCGCTTCTCTCAGCCTCATCCAGACGGTCTAACCGCAATAGCGCCATTCCCAGGATCACGTGACCATCCGGCGCGTTCCCGTCAACCTCCAGTCCCCTACGCAGAATCGCTTCCGCCTCGCCCGGGTTCCCTTCCAGGTACAGAAGATAGCCCAATCCAAATTCTGCTGCAGCGTGCCTGCCCTTGCTTAGGTCAATGGCCGCTTGGAACGCTTTTCTCGCCTCCTCCTTGCGGCCCAGATGAATTTCCGCTATTCCCAACTGGGACAGCGCTTCGTAATAGTCGGGAAATGCTTTGATGGCCTTTGTGAAGTGATTTACACCCCCGGCGGCGTCGTCTTTGGCCAGGCAAACCATTCCCTTGTGATATTCTTCCCGCGCCTTGTCCGGAATCCTCAAGTCGCGTACGGACACCGTGTATTTCTTTTGGCGCGCTTCCGTCCATT
This sequence comes from Candidatus Acidiferrum sp., assembly GCA_049644365.1. Classification (GTDB taxonomy): domain Bacteria; phylum Acidobacteriota; class Terriglobia; order Acidiferrales; family UBA7541; genus Acidiferrum. Next base: position 32,223 of record JBARRT010000010.1, read on the forward strand.
TCACCGGCGCGAGGTAAATCATCAGCTTCAAGGACGGCCCCTCGAGCTGTGCCTTCGCCCGCACCGTATCGTACCCGGACTCTTCCACGTTGATTTCGTACATCCCCGGGGGAAGCCCAGCCACTTCGAAGTGCCCGTCATAGTCCGTCAAGATGCTATGAAATATGCCCGCGGTATGTGATTTCAGTCGCACGCCCACCTGGCTCAGCGTTCGATTGTCGCCTTGCGAAAGTACCGTCCCTGAAATCGTTCCGGTTGGCGGCGCGGCTTCGGTGCTCTGCGCCCTTGCGTTAGGGATGGAGCTTGTCAGTACGAGGTTCAGGAAGAGGATCGGCAGGAATTTCGCTCGTTGCAGTCGCTTCTCGGGTTTCCGCGGTTCGTACAGCATCTCGACCTGCCGCCCACTCTGGAGGCTTTCCCTCGGTGGACTTTGCGGTTGGGAGAGACAATCCGGCCGGACGCGGACCGCCACATCCTTCAGTCATTTGATGGCTGGGGTTGTGGTTTCGCCAGCGCCGCCGGTGCACCATTTCCCCTGGTTGCCAACCGTCGCGCACCGTGCAATCTTCTGCTACGGGAAACCTCGCTGTCTGTCTTGTTCTGTACGTTGCACAATTCATGCCAAGAATTTCTCTCCTTCCTCCGTGCCGTAAACGCTTGCAAACAAACAAAAATCATTTTGCTTCCACCGTCGCCGCTTTCGGAATCTGTCTCAACCCGCGACACCCTGCCAACATGTTGACTCATATTGAGATTCGCCGGCTCTCGCCTTGCATCTCCTCAAAAGAACTCGGGGCGGGATCCTTTCGTTTACTTAGTTGAGAACTCTAACTTCCGAGC
>JBARRT010000011.1:0-31627 GCA_049644365.1 Candidatus Acidiferrum sp.
GGCTACAGCAACCGAATCCGCTCCGGCTCGGATTACTTCGGCCACCCGGTCCACGGTAATGCCTCCAATGGCCACGATCGGCTTGTTTGTGAGCGTGCGAACGCGCCGAATGAAATCGATGCCGACAACTGGATCGGGGTTGGTTTTGGTCGAAGTGCAAAACACGGGGCCGACTGCGATGTAGTCCGCGGAAGTAGCGGCCGCGCGTTCGAATTGCTCCAGATTGTGCGTGGAGACGCCGACCCATTTGCCTGTTCCCATCACCTGCCGGGCGTCCTCGGCGGACAAATCCTCCTGGCCCACATGAACGCCAGTGGCGTCCACCACGGAGGCGACATCGGCGCGGTCGTTTACCAGAAACGAGACGCCCTGGGGAACCAATATGGAGGCGAGCCGGCGGGAGGACTCGAAGAGTTCGCGCGAAGATGCAGCCTTGTTCCGGTACTGGAGCAAGCGGACTCCGGCATCGGCGAGCTTCTGGGCGCAATCCGTTTCAGGAACGGTAAGCAATGCTGCGTCTAATATCACATACAGCCGCGGGAGAACAAGGCGCATGGATTATTTTCCGCTCGTGCCGAGCAGTCTTTCAATGAAATGCGTGTCGAAGCGGCCGCTGGCGAATTCAGGGTCGGCGAAAATCTTGCGGTGGAGCGGGATGGAGGTCTTTATGCCCTCGATGACGAACATCTCCAGCGCGCGTTTCATGCGGCCGACGGCCTCCGCGCGGTCGCGGCCTTTGACGATGAGCTTGGCGATTAGCGAATCGTAGTATGGCGAAATGACGGCGTCGGCATGGGCGGCGGAATCCACGCGGACGCCCGTGCCACCCGGCGCTTGAAACGTGGTGATGCGCCCCGCCGAAGGGACAAACGTGCTGGGATCCTCGGCGTTGATACGGCATTCGATGGCGTGGCCGGAGGGAATAATCGCACCGGTGGCACTTTCCATCTTTTCCCCGGCGGCAATGCGGATTTGGGCCTTGATTAAGTCCACTCCCGTGACGAGCTCGGTCACGGGGTGCTCGACCTGAATGCGCGTGTTCATCTCGATGAAATAGAGCGCCCCGTCCTGATCCATCAGAAATTCGACGGTTCCGGCATTGGTGTAGCCGATGTTCTCCAGAGTCTTCACGACCTTGGCGCCAAGTTCCATTCGCTGCGCCGCTTCCACCACCGGCGAAGGCGATTCCTCCACGAGTTTCTGGTGCCTCCGCTGGATGCTGCACTCGCGTTCGCCAAGATGAATTACTTTGCCATGCTGGTCCCCTAAGACCTGAAACTCGATGTGGCGGGGATGCTCGAGGAATTTCTCCGCATACACATCCGGCGTGCCAAAGGCCTGCTGCGCTTCACTGCGCGCCGTCTGGTAGGCTGCCAGGAGCTCTTCCTGGCGGCGAACCACGCGCATCCCGCGGCCGCCGCCACCCGCGGAGGCCTTCAAAATCAGCGGATACCCGATGCGCGCCGCTTCCTTCGCAAGCTGCTCTTCGCCTTCGACGATGCCGTCGCTCCCCGGGATGGTGGGCAAGCCGGCGGCCTTCACTTCGCGGCGCGCGCGGTCCTTTTCACCCATCATTTCGATAATTTCGGGCCTTGGACCGATGAAGCTAATTTCGGAGGCCTCACAAACTTTGGCGAAATTGGCGTTTTCGCTCAGGAACCCATAGCCGGGATGGATGGCGTCGACGTTGGTAATTTCCGCGGCGCTAATCACCTGCGGGATGTTCAGATAGCTCTCGCTGCTGCGCGGCGGGCCGATGCACACCGCTTCATCGGCAAAACGAACGTGGAGCGCGTTACGGTCCGCCTCGGAATAAACCGCGACGGTGGAAATGCCGAGCTCCTTGCAGGCACAAATGACCCGCAGGGCGATTTCACCGCGATTAGCGACTAGAATTTTTTGGAACATGTCCCGAGGCGCCGGCTACTTGTTCCGGCTCGTACGAATGCCGAAGAGGGGTTGTCCGTATTCGACAGGCTGTCCATTTTCGACGAAAATGCGGACCACTTCGCCGGCGGCATCCGCTTCAATCTCGTTCATGAGTTTCATGGCTTCCACGATGCAGAGCACCTGCCCCGTTTCGACGTGAGAGCCAACCTTCACGAAGGCATCCGAGCCTGGGCTGGGGGATCCGTAGAAGGTTCCTACGATGGGCGACTTGACCATATGCAGATCCTCACCCGATCGCGCTTCGGTATGGGGCGTGGCGGCGGCGTGAGGAGCGTCTCCTGGGTTGGGAGCAGAGAATTCTGTGGGTGCGGGGCTCCTGCCGGCCGAGACAACGACTGTCTGTGACGGCTTGCGCAAGCGAATCCGAAGATCACCCCGGGAGTATTCAAACTCCTCGAGATTGTGCTCCGTCATGAATTGCAGGAGCTCCTCGATCTGCTGGATTTCCGGGCTGGCGAACGCCCCAGTCGACTTCGAAGGCTTTTTCCGTTTCATGCCTGTTCTAAATCTCGATGAGATCCCGCGGGACGCGGGTCAGTATTTCGGTACGGTCAACGTGCACGGCCACATCGTCCTCGATGCGAATCCCCCCGATGCCTTCCGCGTACACGCCGGGTTCAATGGTAATGACGTTTCCTGGTTCCAGGCGCTTCTTCTGCCCCCGCGCCACCCTGGGGTCCTCATGGACTTCCAACCCCAGCCCATGGCCGGTACTATGCAAAAACAAATGGTCAAGATGGTAACCCGTCAGGACCCGCCTTGCAGCAGCATCCACGTCGCCGCAGCGCGCGCCATTCGTTGCTGCGGCAATGGCTGCCGACTGCGCTTCCAGAACCCCTCGGTACCACGTCCGGATGCGCCTGGAGGCCCGCCCCACAAAGACCGTACGGGTGATGTCGCTGCAATAATGGCCGAGTATAACACCCAGGTCCAGGACCACCAACTCATTTTTCCTCAGTCGTTTGGCGGTGGGACGCGCATGCGGCAGGGCAGCGCGAGCACCGAAGGCCACGATGGTCTCGAAGGCTGGTCCCGAGGCGCCCTTCTTTCTCATTCGGTATTCGATTTCGGCACCCACTTCTAATTCCCGGATTCCAGGCTTCAGCAGCCCGATCGCTTCTTCTATCACCTCACCCGCCAGAACGGCCGCCTTTCGCATCTGCGCGAGTTCCGCTGCATCTTTTCGCATGCGGAGGGCCTCCACCATGCCTGGGGCCGGAATCCATCTCCGGCGGGGCCCGGCTGCTCTTCTAGTGCTCCCCAGCTGGGCGACAGTAAGCAATACGGGATCGAATCCCACCCGTCTTGCCGAAGTTCCCTTCAAGAACAGTCCTGCCGCTTCAAAAAGAGAGCCTTTTTGCAGCACGACCCGGACCCCGGAGGTTTCCTCCCGGGTTTGGACTGTGAACCGGCCGTCGGTAACCAGAGTAGTTCCACGCGGCGAGACAATCAGTGCCCCAGACTCCCCCGTAAAGCCCGTCAAGTAATAGCAACTGGCCGGGCTGGTGACGAGCAGGCAGTCCAGTTTCGATTCCTTGAGCTTCGAAACCAACGCACTGTGGCGACCTTGGAATGGCGTCTTCATAAATGAAACGAGGAGACCAGGGTCTCCTCGTTTTGAACCTCGATGAAAGTGCGCTACGCGGAATTATCAGAGAATAATTCGCGGCGTCAGGAAGAACAAGAGTTCCTGGGACTGGGTGGTCGTGTTGGTGCGCCGGAAGAGATGCCCGATGAGCGGCAGACTGCCGACCAGGGGCACTTGGCTGATGTCCACCCGCTGCTGCGAGACGATAATACCACCGATGACCACCGTGCCGCCGTCGGCAACCGTGACCTTGGTTTCGGCGGACTGCGTATTCAGCGCGGGAATGCCTTGCACGCGAGGAATACCACTATCAATCTGCGTGTTTTCGACCAGCACATCCATGAAGATCGTGCCTTCGGCCGTGATTTGCGGGGTTACTTCCAGCTTCAGAACGGCGTCAATGAACTGCACCGAAATGGTGTTATTGATGGTCGTCTGAATCGGGATTTTTGTACCCTGCTTGACCGTCGCTTTTTCGTTGTTCTGGGTGATGACCTTAGGCTTCGAGAGCAATTTGCCGACGCCCTTGGATTCTGCGGCGGTGATGAATAAGTCCACCGCGAAATTCGGTGAACGGTGCCCGAGGAACAGTCCGCTCGTCGGTGCACTGGCTCCCAGGTTGGTGTTCAACGGTATCGCTGAGGTACCTTTTGCGGCAAGAAAAGGATCCGGCTTGTTATCGACATTGCTGACACCTACCGTCGAATCTCCCCCAATGACTGACCGGCCGCTCGTTGTTCTTCCTTCGAAGCCAAGTTGGGTACCAATATCCCTTGCAAAAGAACGGGACGCGGACACCACGCGCGCTTCGATTTCCACTTGCTGCGATTTGCGGTCCAGTTGACGGATGAGATTGTCAATGACCGGGATGACCGATGGAATATCGCGGATAATCAACTGGTTTGAGCGGTCATCGGACAAAATGTCTCCGCGCGAACTCAGGAATTTCTTCAGCGTGTCCTTCAGTGTTGCCGCTTTGCTATAGCTGAGCACGCGGGTAACGGTGACCGGAGCGACCGCTTCGGCTTGCGCCTTTTCGAGATCCCGCTGCGTTTCCGCTTCATTTTTCATCGTGGCGCGCGTCGCAATGCGCAGAACATTTCCATTCAGTTGCTTGTCGAGGCTGTTGTTCTGCAAAACGATGTCGAGCGCCTGATCCCACGGCACTTCATCGAGAACGATCGTAAGACTCCCCTTTACCGCGGGGTCCAGCACGACGTTTAGGCCGCTGATTTCGTGGATTAGGCGGAAAAAGTCGCGCAGGTCCACGTCCTTCAGGTTAACGGAGATCGGCTCCCCGGTGTATCTTGCGGCGGCTGCCGCTGGAGCAGGGGCTTGGCTTGCTGTGGAAGACTGCGCTTGTGAAGCCGAGGTAGCAAGCGTGGTTGCGGCAGTGGTCGCCTGCTGGACAGCCTGCTGGGCCGCCTGGTTCACCGTTCCATCCGGGCGAGCCGGTTCACTCTTCCCGCTGAACGAGGCTAGAACGACTGAGGGCTGGGTCAGTTCGCTCGGCAACATGAAGCGAGGAGCGGAAATCTGCGAATTCCTGGAAGAGCGGAGCACCGACAGCCGGGGCGTCGCATCGGCATACCGGAATTCCGGGCGCGGCAGTTTGTTCTCCGAGGTCATTGTCGTGGCATTCGCCGGAGTAACAACAGATTCGGCCGGCTGCGCATTGAAATAGATCACGACTGCGCCGGCATCGCGCGAAAGTTGATATGGCGTCGCCGACGTGAGGTCGATCACCACACGCGCAACATCCGGACGATATTGCCCAATGCGCACTCCGCGCACCGGCGCCGAAACGCCCGGGATGACCGTCTTTTGGACGGCGAGCCGGGCGCCCGCAAAATCCAGCACCAGGCGATCGGGGTCTTGCATCCGGGCGGCATGAACGTCAAGCCGTCCCTCGCCCTCCACCCGCACGGCCGCGCGCTGCGGCGCTTGCGTAATGGCAACGCTGGAGATCACCGCCCCGGTCGTGGTTGTGCCGGAGGGCTCCTTTGTCTGAGCAAGCGCGGGACTTGCCGCCACCGCGATGCTCACTAGGATCAGGCAGCCATGCCGTAAGGCCGGCCAATTCGTCTTCATTGCTGTTCTCCTGAACTGGAGTAAATTCGTTTATTCACCTGGCGTTCCATGGGCTTGCCGAATGCATCTTTGCCCTCTTCATGGAATGAAACGCCATCCATCGAAATCTTCTCCACCGTGCCATCGTAAAGATGATCCCCTTCGCGGAGGAAATAGGTACGCGCTTGTGGATTCGAAACCACGGCGATCATTCCATTGGGGGCTTTCACTATTCCATCAAGCCGAAGTGTGCTGACTTGCAGGCCAGCCTTGCCCGGGGGCAAATTAGGCGCCCCCTTGCCTTGCTGCCGGCCAATGAGCGATTCGAACGGATCGCGCCGCGCCATCCTAATCTCGCTCTCTGCTGGTGCAGATTTGCGGGGGGCCGCTGCCTTCTCCACCTTCTTCGCGGCAGGCTTAGCGGGCGCTTTTTTGGCTCCAGGTTTTGCAGAAGATTTTACCGCGGGCTTCGCGGCAGGTTTTGCTGCGGGTTTGGCAGCCTGAGGTGCTGGCTTGGTTGCAGCAGGCGCCGCGGGTTTGGCAGCCTGAGGCGCGGGCTTGGTTGCCGCTGGTGCTGACGGCTTCGCCGCAGGTTTGGCGGGTTGCTGCGCGGGCTTAGCGGCGCTTTGTAGCGCGGACATCACACTGTTGGGCGTCGACGGGTTGACCTGCGCGAGCACGCCGGGTGCGGCTGCCGCGATCATAATCCCTAGTCCGAGAGTTATCGCTGAACGCATAGTTCGCTCATTCCCGTTCATCGTTTACCCGCCGCTGGCGCTGGCGCCGGGGCCTTCGCTCCAGCAGCCGGGGCTGCACCGGCATCAGCGGGCTTGGTGAAAAATGTAGTTGCCGTGAAAGTCCCCATGACCGTGGTGCCGGGCCGCAAGGGATACTTCGTGGCTTTCGATTTATCCGGATCGTCAAACGTCAGGTCGCCCACGTTGATGATCCGCGACAATCGGCCCAGTCTTCCGAAAAAGTCCAAAACGTTGAAATACGGCCCATCCGCCTGTACTTCGAACGGCATTTCGTAGTGATATTCTTTGGGCACGATGGCCTGCGACGTCAAACGCCGCAACTGTACATTCGAAGCGCTCGCCGCGCCCTGCAGCAAGCGGATGAATTCATCCACTTCCTTCTCTTCCGGCACGATCGTCTTCAATGTGTCCAATTGCTTGGAGAGCGCATCCATCTGTTGCTTCAATTCGCCATAGCGCTGCTTGTAGACACTGAGCTGCTGGACTTCCTGATTCAGCTTGGTCCTTTGCTGAACCGCGCGGTCCACTTCGTCGCGCTCCCGTGCAATAGGCGATCCGGGTACATAAACCCCAACGAGGACCAGCACCACGGCAACCGCCGCGGCCACCAGCGCCTGCATGATCACCGACATATCCCGAAACGGATTGGCCATGGCGCCCCCTTATCCTTTCTTCGCCGGCGCCTGAGCAGTTGCGGGCGGGGCCGCGGAGCTGGCCGGACGTGCCTGCACTGCCGGTGGCGGAGTAATTTCAGCAGAAATCTGGAATAGGAACGTTTGCACGCCCAGATTCTTATCGTCCTGCTTGGTTTCCTTGATTTCCACTCTCTGGAAATACCCAGAGCGCTTCAATGAAGTAATAAAGTTTGCGACGGAGTTGATGGAAGCCGAGGAACCTTCCATGGCCAGCGTATTGCCTTTGCGCGTCATCTCCGTAAGCCACAGATTCTCCGTCCGCGACACGGTGTTGGCGACCATGTCGAGCAATTCCTGCCCGCCCGTCCGGTCGCGCTGCAACTGTTCGATCGTGGCAACACGCTGCTGCAAGACCACTTTCTGCTTCTCGAACGCTTCCACCTGCAGCTTGGTTTGCTCCAGATCCGCCTTCTGCGCGGTCAGCACCTTGATCCTGGCGTTCTCTTCATTCAACTGCTTCTGCCAGGTGTAATAGAAGAAGCCAAGAACCAGCGCGCCGAGAACCAAGCCCGCGCCTATGAAAACGACGGGAAGCGCAGCTCCCGTGTCCACGGGACGGCGTGCGGACTTCGGTCGAACTTGTCCAAGCAGGTTTATTCGAATCATGGCTAGTCAAAGCTCCTCAGCGCCAGACCTACGGCAATGGCCAGCCGCGGGGACATCTCGCGGATCTGGTCATCGCTGTGCCGGCTGGGATTGATGAGCACTTTGCGGAACGGGTTCAACTCTTCCACGGGCATGGCAAACTCTTCGCGCAGCAGGTCCACCAGGCCGGGAACGCGCGCCGTACCTCCCGCTACCACAATGCGCTGGATGCTTTCGCCGCTGGCCGTGGCCCGGAAGAAGTCAAAGGTCTTCTGGATTTCCAGTGTAAGAATGTCAGAAACGCTGCGCAGGATCTGTTGCTTCTGCTCGTCGGTTACGCTCGGCAGCGAATCGCCCCTCTTCAGGCGCTCCGCATCCTCGAAGCTCAGGTCCAATTCTTTCTGCAGTGCGTCGGTGTACTGGTTGCCGCCCACGCTGACGTCGCGAGTGAACAGCGGCACGCCGCCGCGCACGATATTGATGTTCATGACGCTGGCGCCGATATTCAGCAACGCCACCGTCTGCCCCGCATCCGGCTCGTAGTTGACTTCGAAGCAGTTCTGCAAACCGAAAGCATCGATGTCCACGACCACCGGCGTCTTGCCTGCCTGCGCCAATACGTTGGTGTGATTCAGGATTTTGTCTTTTTTTACCGCCACCAGCAAAACGTCCATCTGCGCGTCCATGGATTCGAGAAGCTGGTAGCTGAGGTTCACGTCGGCAATGTCAAATGGAATATGCTGGCTGGCCTCGGAAGGAATCCGATCGTAGAGTTCATCTTCCGTCATTAGCGGGAGCGGCACGCGCTTTACAATTACGGAATGTCCCGAAACGGAAGTGGCCACATTCTTCGTCTTGATCCGCTGTGCGTCGAAAATCTTGCTGATCGCGTTAGCGACCTGAGGAGCGTCCATGATCGCGCCGTCCACCACGGTGTCCTGCGCCAGCGCTTCCATCCCAAAGCTCACGAGCTCGTAACCTGCCTTCGTCGATTTCAGCTCGACCGCTTTGATGGAGCTGGATCCGATGTCCAGTCCCACGAGTTGCCGGCTCTTTTTGCCCAATCCCAACATATCGCGGCCCCTTTTCTAGCAAGCATTCCTGTCGCCCGCGCCAGCCTAACGGCGCCTTGCCGTCGCCTGGCTCATCTTGCGTTCCATCCAGCGGTCCAGGATCGTTTTACGCAGTTTCCAACGATTTCCAAGTTTGAATGCGGGAATTTCGCCCTCCGTGATGTAACGGTACAGGGTATCCGGGGAGATGCCCAGATACTGCGACGCCTGTCGTACGTTCATCACTTCGCGCGATTCACTCACGAGGAACGCCACCCCGGCATTCAATTGCAAGCCTGCAAATCACGACCGTTTGTTTCACCCGACCTGCGCTGCGGACTTCCAGAGCGGTGCGGCCCGTGGGAGCTTTATGACATTCTGCACTCCGAGCGTCAAGGGAATCTATAGGGCTGTTGCCCTATGAATACGGGTAGTTCTAGGCAGTTTGGGGGGTATTGTGGGGTAGTACCCGAAGTTCTAGTAGGCGGATTTCATTACTACCACAATAGGTTGTGGATTTCAGGAATTTCGCACCTGTCCGCAGGGACGGTTATCCTTTGTAGGCAATCCGCCCAATCAGGACCCCAATTGCAAACTTTTCCAGATGGATTGGATTCGTGCCTTCGTATTTTCATCCATGAGGATCTCGTCTGGCCACCGTCTCGCAAAACCTTCCGTGGGCCACTTGCGCGTGGCGTCAATCCCCATCTTCGAGCCGAAATCTTGCAAGCGCGCCGCGTGATCCAGCGTGTCCACAGGCCCCAGAGTGAATTGCACATCGCGTTCGGGGTCCAGAGCACAAAGCGCCTTCCAGACTACTTCGCTGTAATTGTGGATATCCACGTCATGATCGACGACCACGATCACTTTCGTAAACATCGCTTGTCCCAGCGACCAAATCGCGTTCATGATTTTGCGTGCGTGACCCGGATAGGACTTTCGAATCGCTACAATCATCAAGTTGTGGAAGATGCCTTCGGCCGGCATGGCCACATCCACAATTTCCGGGTATTGCATTTTCATGACGGGCAGGAATACGCGCTCGACGGCGTAACCCAGGTAGAAGTCTTCCTGCGGCGGCGGACCCACGACGGTCGTTAAATAGATAGGATTTTTGCGGTGCGTCACGCATTCGACATGAAACACCGGATATTCCCCTTCCAATGAATAGAAGCCCGTGTGATCTCCGAACGGACCTTCGGTCCGCATTTCGTTCAGATTGACGTGGCCCTCCAGAACGATTTCCGCATTGGCCGGCACCTCCAAATCATTCGTCTCGCAGGTCACCATCTCCACCGGCTCGCGCCGCAAAAAACCCGCGAACATCATCTCGTCCAGATCCGGCGGAATCGGCAGCATACCGGAAAGCGCCGTCGCCGGATCAGCGCCAATCGCCACAGCCACCGATATCCTGCCTTCTGGATTCGCTGCACGTGCTCTCCGAAAATGCTCCGCGCCATGTTTCTGAGTCTGCCAATGCATTCCTGTCGTTCGCTCGTCGTAGACTTGCATTCGGTACATCCCCACGTTGCGCTTCCCCGTTACCGGATTTTTGGTAAATACGAGTGGGAACGTGATAAAGCGTCCGCCATCCTGCGGCCAGCATTTCAGAATTGGAAAATCGAAGAGATTGACGTCGCTTCCCTTTTGAATGACTTCCTTGCAGGCCCCGGATTTCACGCTCCTTGGGAAGAACGACCCCAGTTCCGCCAGCTTGGGCAGCATCTTGATTTTGTCAAAGAGCCCCTGCGGCGTTTCCATTTTCAAGAATCCCTGAATGCGCTCAGCGACTTCGTCGAGCTCTTTCACCTCAAACGCCAAGGCCATTCGCCGCACACTGCCAAAAGTGTTGATCAGCAAGGGCACGCGTGAACCCTTGGGCTTTTCAAAAAGCAGTGCGGGCCCTACACTCTGCGGCGCACGGCCTTTGTCCCTCGCCACGCGCTGCGCTACTTCCGCGATCTCAAGTACGGGGTCCACTTCCACGCGAATCCGCTTCAGCTCGCCCTCTTCCTCGAGCTCTTTCACGAAGTCCCGCAAGTCAGCGTACGCCACTGTTCTCTCCCGTCTCGCCGAACTCTATCATGAACGCCTCTCGGTACCCGTCAATGTCGAGCGTGAGCCGGGGGGCACTTGCCGACGTCGCAGGAGCGAAAGACCCCACAGTCCAATCCTCTTTCGATCGCACTATGAGTCGCAGAAGTTTCAAGCTGACACAATCTGTCTCAGACTGACCATAAACGGCCGAAGCATGTCACCTCTCCCTTTTGAAAGGTATTCCGTGCCGGGCCAAATAGCAGTGCCACAACGACTTACTGGGCACCAGCAAAACTACATCTCGTTCTGAGGCACGCCGCGAATTGGCCTCCCAATTGCACCCTCTCTTGGGGGAGGGAGCCGGTTGCTCGCACGTCATCTGTGTAAGCATCTCCCAAAAACCCTGGAATGATTCGTTGATCGGGCAATAGAATTTCACCTTTAAGAAGGAGAGCCATAGACGTAAGTTCGCCAGCTGAATATTCCATCAGGCTTCGCTTCCGGCTCATCGGCCCAATATGCTGAATACGCTCCACATGATTCGACTCGATTATGTCTCCTGCATTTTGACCGTCCTGGCGACTGTGCTCATTGGCAAAAAGCTCTGGCAAGGCTGGGTCGTTGCCGCCGTTAACAGCGCGGTCGTTTGTGTCATTGGCGTCCAAACCGCGCAGTTCGGATTCGTCCCCGCCAATCTTCTCTGCATCGCTCTCTACACCAGCAACCTGGTCCACTGGCGCCCCAAATCATCATCTTCTCCCGCCAATCTCGAACGCGAGTCTCATTCCTAGCCTGCACTTCTTACGTCCCAATCGAAGACCTTCCAAAGCTCCCTTATCTCAGTTTTCCATAGTGCCGATTCCGGCAGCCACCCCCACTATCTCGGCGCAAACAAACCACTTATAATAATGCTTGACTTACGGTACCAATATGCTATAATGACTTGTCAATTCGGTGCGATTCTTTCGTGCCCTGTCAGCCATGCGCCCCCGCCCCGCCGTCATTCTAACTTCTTCAATATCTTTGCGCCCCTTCTTCTCACGAATTCAGTCCTTTGTTTTCAAGCCCTTAAGCACTCTTCCAAGTTCCGTATCCCGCAAGTCTTCTGTTTGCAACTCTTACGAAAATTGCCAGGTGGACATCAACTATTCCCAATCTGGAACTCATCCCTCCCATCACCACTGTCATCCTCGCTCTTTCTTTTCATGCACTTACGAATTGCCCATTTTGCAAACCTTTTGTTTTGATATTCATGCATCTGATGGGGGGTGTACCTCCTTCTTAGCGGTTTCAATCATTCGTCCCGCATTCTCTACCCGCTGTAGCTTTTGTTTTCACCTCCTTGCGCACTCTTTTGCAGTCACAAAAAACTCAACTCATTTGTTTTCAAGCGATTCCGCACTCCTTGCACAAAACACGCGGGTGTGGGGGCTACCCCTCGCAATTCCACCGGCTGGTAGTATCCTGTGGGTAGCCCTATGAACCGCGTCTACTTCGATTACAACGCCACGACTCCCGTCGAGCCGGAAGTCCTCGACGCGATGTTGCCCTATTTCTCGGGAGAATTTGGCAATGCTGCCTCCATTCACACCCCCGGCCAGCGGGCTCGCGCCGCCGTCGAAACCGCTCGCGAACAAGTCGCCGCCGTGATCGGCGCCCGCGCTCAAGAAATCGTCTTCACCAGCGGAGGCACAGAGTCCGACAACCATGCCATCTTCGGAATTGTCGAGGCGGCTGGCGGACACGAGAAGCACGTCATCACTACCGCCATCGAACACGAGGCGGTGCTGAACGCGTGTCAGGCGCTGGAGAAGAACGGAGTGCGCGTTACTTTCCTCGCGACAAATCGTGAAGGCCAGATTGATCTCGACGAATTGCGGCAAGCTGTGCGGCCGGAAACTGCACTGATCACCGTCATGCACGCCAACAATGAGCTCGGCACTGTCCAGCCGCTCGAAGAGATTGGCCGCATCGCTAAAGAGCGGGACATCTATTTCCACACCGACGCCGTGCAGTCTGCAGGAAAAGTACCGATTGACGTGAACAAGATTGGAGTCGACCTGCTGTCCCTCTCCGCTCACAAGTTCTACGGTCCAAAGGGCATCGGCGCTCTCTACATTCGCAGTGGCACGCGTTTGCGCCAGCTTCTGTATGGCGGGCATCACCAGCGCGGCTTCCGCCCGGGAACGGAAAACGTTGCGGGCATCGTGGGACTCGGCAAGGCCGCGGAAATCGCGCGCGAGTCACTCGGAGCAGACGCGCGGCGCGTGTCCACCCTGCGCAACAAATTGGAACGGGGATTACTGGCACGCGTGCCGCATGCGCGGGTGAACGGCGGCGCCGCTTCGCGCACTCCGAATACGACGAATCTCGTCTTTCCGGGCATCGAAGGCGAAGCGCTCCTCATTGCCCTCGACTTGAAAGGCCTCGCTTGCTCAACCGGAGCCGCCTGTTCTTCCGGCGCGGTGGAACCGTCACACGTTCTGACGGCCATTGGCCTGCCGCCGGAAGAAGCCCGCGCCAGCTTGCGCTTCAGTCTCGGGCGCCACACCACGGAACAGGAAGTTGACTTTGCGCTGCAAGTCGTTCCTTCCGCTGTGGAGCAGCTGCGCGAGTTATCGCCAACCTACCCAAAAGTGGCGGAAGCCCGGTAAAATGAAAATGTAGGCGCACCCGCCACGGCGGGCGTCCTTCTTGAACGCATGACTACGACCGCTCAATTCGATACGCTTCCGGAACGCGCCGAAGTCCAGCGTGGCCTCGTCGCCGTCGCCATGTCCGGCGGCGTGGATTCCTCCACCGTTCCGGCGCTGCTCCAGGAACAAGGCCGCCCTGTCGTAGGCTTGACGATGCAGCTCTGGAACCAGCGGCGTCTCCCGGAATTGCAAGGCGATGGCCCGGCGCAACACCGCTGCTGTTCGCTCGACGATGTCTACGACGCGAAAGCAGTGGCGCAGCATTTGAAGTTCCCGCACTACGTGGTGAACTTCGAAGCGCAATTTGAAAAGCGCGTCGTCCGTCCGTTCGTTGACCAGTATCTTTCCGGCCGCACGCCCATTGCCTGCACCAACTGCAACACGGACGTGAAGTTTGAGCCGCTGCTGCGCATGGCGCGCCAGATCGGCGCCGAGCGGCTCGCCACCGGCCACTACGCGCGCATCCGCAAGAACGACGAAACCGGCCGCTGGGAATTGTTGCGCGCGCGGGACGAAAGCAAGGATCAATCCTATTTCCTGTGGGGCTTGTCGCAGGATCAGCTTTCACGCAGCGAATTTCCCCTTGGCGAACTCACCAAAGAAGAAGTCCGCGCCGTCGCGCGCCGCGCGCAGCTTCCCGTGGCGGAGAAGCCCGAAAGCATGGAGCTATGCTTCGTGCCGAATGGAAATTACGTTCAATTCATTCAGGCGTATTCGCGCGAGAGCGGAATCTCGCTGCACGGCAGCGAAGGCGAAATCGTGACCGAAACGGGCGAGGTCATCGGACGCCACAACGGCGTGCATGAGTTCACCATTGGCCAGCGCAAGGGCCTCGGCTTTGCCGTAGGTAAGCCGCTCTACGTGATCTCTATCGATCAAAAGCAGAATCGCGTCGTCGTCGGGGACGACAACGCTCTGCGCACCACCGCGTTTGAAATTCAAGATGTGAATTGGGTTTCGTGCGACACGCCCGATGCGCCCTTATGCGCGTTCGCAAAAATTCGCCACAAGCACGAGCCGGCAGCCGCCGCCATTGAGCCACTGGGAATGAATCGCGCGCGCATCACTTTCGATACGCCGCAGCGCGCCATCACTCCGGGACAGGCGGCTGTATTTTATGACGGGGATCGCGTGCTGGGCGGCGGCTGGATCCGCTAAGGGATTCGTATCTATGCTCAATTGGAATCAAAAGAAGCTTCAGAATCTTACAGGCACCGAAATCTGGTGCTTTATCCTGGGGTGAGTTCTGGTTGCGTTCGCGATTGGAATTCTAATTACTCAATATTTCCCGCAAATAGCAGCGCCCATTGCACTCCCGGCGTTGGCAATTGGCCTAATTCTATTTGCGATTGCGGCAAGAGGATTGTGGCGGCAAACTTCTCGTTAGTAAGTAAACCTATTGCAGGCAAGTTCAAATAAAAAGTTCTTCTTCCTGTTGTTCGCGCGGATCGTCGCGGCGGGAGCCTCGGCTGCGCCGCGAACGGAGCAGATCGAGACCCACCTTAATTCCCTGCACCAGCGCGGACGCTTTCTGCACCGGGCGCCAAAAATTGTGCTTGAACTTTGATCCGGCATCCTCCACGGCTTCAAGCGTGCCCGTTAAGATTCGGTCGGCATGCACGAGTTGGCCCCGCAACCGGTCCGAGGCCTCCGTCAATACACGGTCGATTTTCTGCGCCTGACCGCGCGCCAAATACACCACGTGCGATGCGTCGTTCACCATGCTGGAGATTTTTGGTTGCGTATCGTCCAACAGGATTTGCACGCGCGTAAGGATGGGACCAACGCGCGCCTGTAAATCGCTCGTCAGCCGGTTGACGTTCTCCGACGTGCGGCGCATCTGAAAAAATAACAGCGTCAGCATCACCACCTGTACGGCCAGCGCTATCGCCGCTATAATGCTGAAGAATTCGAGCCAGAATTGCATAGGCGCCCCACCCGCCCCACTAGGAGGCGGAACCCCGTGCTACCGTCCTGCCGAGTCCCTACGACTTCGATTCGCGCAGATAGGCTTCGCGCCCGGCTTCGACCGCCGCCGAGATGGAATCCTTTTTGCGCACCGCAACATCCTTGCTGCGCTCGATCAATTCATCCGCGCGCTCGCGGAGCTCGCGAGCCTTCTTCTGCGCGTAATCCTTGCCTTCATCGGCCTTCTTCGCTAGGAACTCGCGCGTGTCCTCACCAGACTTCGGAGCGAAAAGAATACCGACAAGCGCTCCAACTCCCAGCCCTACGAGGAAATATGTCACCTTGGATCCTACATTGTCCGCCATAGCAACCTCCACAGAAACCGTAGCATAGCAGCATCGCCGGTGCAATGCGGCCTAACCTGTATCTGGCGCCGAAACTGGTTATTCCTTTGAAATACTCCCCAAATGATCGAGAATTTTCTCCGCTCTTTTTCGCGTCACCAGCTGGCTTAATTTCTCCACTCCCGCCCGCTGCACGTTGGCGACACTTCCAAATTCCTTCAGCAGTTTTTGCGCGGTCTTTGACCCCACTCCCGGAATATCCTTAAGCGCTGTTTCCGTCTGACGCTTGCCGCGGCGCTGCCGGTGGAAGGAAACCGCAAAGCGGTGAGTCTCGTCCCGAATTTGCTGAATCAGGTGGAGCACGGGTGAGTGGCGGTCCAGCACGATGGGTTCGTCCTCCTGCCCAAAGACGTAGAGGATCTCTTCCTTTTTTGCGATGCTGGCCATCGGCTGATTGATGATTTGCAGCGATTCCAGCGCCTGTGCGGCGACGTGAAGCTGGCCAATTCCGCCGTCAATCAGGATCAACCCGGGCAGCTCTTTCTTCTCCTCGAGGACCCGACGATAGCGGCGCGTGACCGCTTCGCGCATGCTTGCAAAGTCATCGTTGAGCCTGGGCAGTTGAGCGCTGCCTCCGTCTTCTCCGCGGCGGTCTTCCCCGCGAATGATGAATTTCCGGTAGTCTGATTTTTTCATCCGTCCATTTTCCCAGACGACCATGGACGCGACCGTATCCGTCCCCTGGATATGAGAAATATCGAAGCTCTCGATGCGTTTGGGTTCCTCAGCAAGATTGAGTGCATTCTGCAACGCTTCGCCAATGGCTTTCGAACTCGGCTTCAGCACGCGGAAACGCTGCTCGAACGAATGTTTGGCGTTGTTCTCCACCAGTTCGAGAAACGCGCGCTTGCTCCCGCGCTGCGGCGTGAAGATCTCGACTTTGTGGCCTGCGCGTTCCGTCAGCGTCTCCTCCAGAAGTTCGCGATCCTCGAAATCCGCGGAAACGTGGATAGCTTTCGGCAGATACTCCGCTTCCAGATAGAGCTGCTTCAAAAGCGAAGGCACGAACTCCTGCGCATCAAATTCTTCCAGGTCCTCCCAATAAAATTCGCGCCGATCAACAACGCGGCCGCCGCGCAAATGAAAAAGGTTCGCCGCCACCAGCGGCGGTTCGGCGTAGTACGCAAGGACGTCCGTGTCGTCCCCCTGCGCGGAAGCGATGCGCTGGCGCTCTTCGATGTCTTCAAGCGTGCGCAGCAGGTCGCGGTAGGACGCAGCCTGCTCGAAATGTTCTTTCTCCGCGGCCGCGCCCATGCGTTCTTCGAGGCTTTTGATCAGGTCGTGCCGCCGGCCCTCCAGGAAGAGACGCACATCGCGCGCGGCCTCCGCGTAGCGATCGTCCGTCGTCAGCCCGGTAACGCAGGGGCCCAGGCACCGTTTGATGTAGTACTGCAAGCAAGGCCGCGGGTGAGATCGCGACAGGTCCACCGTGCAGGACGGAACCATGAACCGCTTGTGGACAAAATGGAGAATCCGCCGCGCCAGACTCGACGGGAAGTACGGACCGAAATACAGCGACCCGTCCTTCTTGATGCGCCGCGTGAAATACACGCGCGGATATTTTTCTGCAGCAGTGAACTTGATGTAAGGATAGGTCTTGTCGTCGCGCAGCACGACGTTGAATTTCGGGCGGTATTGCTTGATGAGGTTGTGTTCGAGCGCCAGGGCTTCGCGCTCATTGCCGACGAGAATCGTCTCCACGTCGGCGATTTCCCGAGCCAGCGAACCCGTCTTGGCATCGGCCCAACGTGATTCCAGGAAATACGAGCGCACGCGGCTTCGCAGGTTGCGCGCCTTCCCGACGTAAAGCACGGTGCAGCCAGCGTCTTTGAACAGGTAGACACCTGGCGTTTCAGGAAGCAAGGCGGCTTTTTCGCGGGGTTCCATGGGGCTCTTTGCAGAACGCTGCAATCGCGGACAACTTCCATCATACTAGACGGAATCCAAGAGGTGGGAGAGCCTCTGTGTCCTGCATGAGATTTAGGATAGCGATTCCAATTCTCGCGGCGCTCTTGCTATTGTGCGCTGCACCGCTTGTGCGCGCGCAGGACCCGCCGCAGGAATCTTCCTCAAAACCTGCTGACGCGGCAAGTCCTGCGCCGGAAAAGCCAACCGGTAAACCCGGAAAGAACGACAAGAAAAATAAGGACACCGCAGCAAAATCCGCGCCGAACCAGCCCACTTGGGACCCGCTGCGAGCTGAAAAAGATCTCGAAGTAGGCCAATACTACATGCGGAAGGGTGACGTAGACGCGGCGATAGATCGGTTCGAGGACGCCACGCTGGCAAAACCGGGATACGCGATTCCCTTTCGTTACCTCGCCGAAGCCCAGGAAAAAAAGGGCCTGAAGAAACAAGCCATAAAATCTTACCAGCGCTATCTGGACCTATATCCGCACGCAGAAGACGGCGACAAAGTGCGCAAGAAGATCGAGAAGTTACATCAGAAGATTGACAAGGAGTCGAAGTGAGTGGCTGGCGCATCGAGTTATCCGCCCTCCTCTGGGTCTCCCTTTTTACTCTAGCCGTAGGTTGCGGTCATCCTGTTGTCGTTGATGTGAATGCTTCGAAAGGCCACTCAGCGAACGAATGGATCCGGTATCTGCCCAACAGTATAGATTGGAGCCTTTGGCATGATCCGCTGCCGGATTCGCTCTGGGCCGTCATTGCCGATTCTGGCGAGGCGGAGGGAGAGGCATTACTCGCAAACACGGCTGCGATGCCATTGACTAACGCCCAGCTTGCGAAATTCCTTCCAGGAAGAACTGCAAAAGGTATTCCCTTTCTTGTGCGAGGCGTGAGCGCGACCTGGAGCACAGATGGTTTTGAGGTGAAAACGAGTAGCCGAGGTGAACTCTGGGTTGGATGTGCAAGGCTTAGCCGTAGGAAAGTTCCCATCCAGCGGCGACCCGTCGTCGTGTGGTTAGAAGAAGCACCTACCGAGGTTTATGTGACCTTTGGTATTTACGAGTAAATCTTCTTCCGATTCTCAGTGAAATGCAAAATCAGCGGGCGAGGCGGTCGAGGACGCCACGTGGCAAAACCCGGATACGCGATTCCCTTTCGATTTTTAGGCGAGGCACAGGAGAAGAAGGGCTTGAAGAAGCAAGCCATCAAGTCCTATCAGCGGTATTTGGACTTGTGTCCCCACGCGGAAGATCGAGACAAGATTCAAAAGCGGATCGACAAGCTCCATAAGGTAGCGGAGAAACAGAAGAATTAGTCCCGGCGTTTGTCTTTCCCGGCCTGTTCCCGGGCCGTACCGACAATCATTTCGTCGCCTCGAGCGTACTCGCCCCTGCAAGAATTAACGCGCGAGACGGTCGAGGACGCGGCGGGCTCGGTCAAATTCGGCGAAGCGCTTTTCCTCTGCGCGAAATTCTTTTGAATGTGAGACCAGGCTGCAGCCGGAACGCCGGGTAGGATGCTTCACGTGCAGCATTTCGTGAAACAAAACATATTCCACGGCGCATTGCGGAACGCTTGGGCGGTCCATTCGCCGGTTTAGCAGAATCTGGTTGGGACCTGGATCGTAACAGCCGAATTGCCGCCGCCAATTTTTCGAGCTCCAACCGATATGCGGACGCTGCAATTCTCCGCCGAAATATTTTCCATTCAGGTCCTCGAAGAGTTTCTCTAAATCAAAAAATTCTCCGCGAGGATTCGCGGCCGCTAGCCGGACGCGTCCGCCGCGCATGCGGTTCGTGCGCGCCCGGGTGCGATCGCTGCGCGCGTACTCCAAATACGGTTCGACAAGGGACCGCGGCGCTTTCCGCCGGTACACCCGCCCGAGCAGCAAAGCCGCCGCGCCCTCGAGCACCGGGCGCGGCGCACGCCGCAAAAGGTCCGAGAAACGCACGTAAATCATCTCCTCGCGCCGCCGGATGGTCAGCACCAGGCTCGAATAGGCGTAAAATTCGACGCGGAAACGCGGCGGCCGCCCATCACACCCGAGCCGCGTAAATACTCGCTGAAAAAGCGGCGCGCCTCCCGGCACGGGATGATTTGTTCGCTGATTCGCGTTCGCCAATCTCATCAGATTTTCAGGCGCATCAATTCTTCCGGCGGACCGGCGGAGGCGCCACTTTTTTCTTGGCCTTCTCCGCGTCGTTCATCGCGTCCCGCGTTCCTTCGATGGCATCGTCGAGGTTGTCCTTGTAAATCTCGCGTTCCGCGCCTTCCGCCGAGAGCTTTTCAAGGATAACCAGAAACTCCTTGGTGCGCACGGACATCAATTCAACTCCTTTGCGGATGTTGTCCTGTTTTTCAATCCCCAGCTGGATGAGATCCGCTGCGTCGTCCACGCAGCCCACATACGCATTGAGGAGCGAGTTCAGCATGTCCGCATGACGGTTTGTGGAAGGATGCTCCAGTTCATATTGAAATTTCTTCAAACGGTCTTCCGCGAACAGGAGAAAAAGCCGGATCCGCTCGTTGGTATTGTTTTCCGCATCGCGGATTTTGTCAGCCTCGACGGACGAGAGATAGTCCTTCTGTTGCTGAAGGCCGGCGTTCGCGGCCTGCGAAGCGCTTAGAATCAGCCAGGAGGCGAAAAGGACGTGCGTCAGCAATCTCACGGTTGTTTCCCCGGTGGAGGCGGATTTTTCGCCTTCTGGTTCAGCGGACGGTTTGGAAATAGCAGTTTCAGCAGCTCGTCATCCATGGCGGCAAGATCCTCACGGACGATTTCGAGCGGTGGCTTATAAGGCTCGGGGGCCACGAGCAAACTCTCTGCAATCTCGCGAATTCCCTTGCGTGCCTGGATCTCCAACTGGCGGTAGCCATTCGGCTGTTTCTCTGCGTTGGGGTGCTGCTTTTTCAAAGCATCGAGCGTCGCGCGAACATTGTCCCGATATCTTTCCAGCGTCAGGCCGACAGTACTGTTGTCACCGCCCTTTTCGGCTTGCCTGACGGCTTCGAACTGAGCTTCGCCGAGTTTTTGGAGAAGCTTTGCTTTGCGAACAGAATCCGATTCCCGGTCGAATCGCATCTGGAGATCCGCCAGCTGGCCTGCCGCGGAAGGAGGCCATACAAAAAGAACGAGTACGAGGCCGAAAACCGCTCCCGGGGACGTGCCGCGAGCCTTCATGCGGTCACCTTTTTTGCTCCAGCATGCGTTTCAAAACCTTGCTGCGCTGTTGCGCCTGCCAGACCTGGTCGGGATTCTTGTCCTGATCCAGCTCGAGAAATCTCTGGTAAGCCTCCAGCGCGAGCTTCGGCTGGTTCAGTTTATCGTAGCAAATTGCGCGGACAAACCACGTCCCGGCAATAGGCTGTTCCACCTTGGCAATTTCATCCAGCGTCGCGAGCGCTGCAGGATAGTTCCCTCCCAAAAAGAACGTGGAGCTGAGGTCCTTCCAATAATTCAAATTCCTGCCATCGAGCTGCAGGGCGGCGCGAAGTTCCTTTTCCGCAGCGGAGAAGTCGCGCTTCTGCATGTATACGCGGCCGAGGCCGCCGTGAAGCTGCGCGTCGCCGGGCGCCACGGCAACTGCCTCCTGAAGCGTGCCGATGGCATCGTCCCATTTTTTCCGGCCAATCTGTGTGTCTGCGCGAAGCTTCAGCAATTCCAGAGACGGCTTTCCGGAATCCGTGCGGCTGAGTTCGGCATCGGCGGCGTCGAATTGCTCCTGCTCCAAGTACAAGTGCACCAGCCGCGCTCGCGTCGCAGAGTCCGCGGGCTGCACGGCCAAATACTTTTGATACGCCTCAGCCGCTTCCGTCTTCTTCCGCTGATCGAGGCTGCGGGCGAGGCCCAGCAATGCGCGCGGCTCCTGCGGCTGACGTTCAATGGCGTTACGGAACTTCTGCTCAGCGTGCGCGGGGCGATTCAAGGCGAGGTACGTCTCGCCCAGATGCAGCAGCGTATCCACGTCCAGCGGATCGAGGGCAACGGCATTTTCGAAAGCCGTGGCCGCGGCACTTGCGTTGCCGCTGCGCTCCAACGCGACTCCCAGAAGAAAGTGCGGGCGGCTTTGCGCCGGCAGGAGTTCCGCGGCTTTGGTGAGCGGCGCGACGGATGCGGCGGGGTCTTTGTCCAGAAGAAGAATCCCGAGGTCCAGATGGGCTTCGGACATTTTAGGATCAATGGCGATGGTGCGCTCATACTCGGCGCGCGCTTCGCTGGTTTTCTTCAGCGCGGTATAAACGTACGCAAGCTGAAAGTGCGCATAAGCTGAATCCGGCTGTTCGGCAATGACTTTCTGAAGCGGCGTGATTGCCGCTTCGAATTCATTCTTGTCGATGTCGCGCTTCGCTTCGTCCAGCAGCTCGTTCAGAGGATTGGCAACCTTCTGCGACTTAGATTGCCCAGCAGCTTTTTGTTTTGGAGAAGCTTGCGCAAAAGCAACCAGTTTGTCACCGAGGAGCGGCGTAGCATGCCGCAACGCTGCAAAGAAGATAATGCAGAGCGCGTACCGGAAACCTCGTGAGACCAATGGTCGGTGACGCGAATGCATCATGGTTCGGCCGGAGGAGTCTTGGCTCCATTCAAAACCGTAGCAGTTGGGCCTGCTGCTTTGGATGCGCCGTTCGCTCCGCGCTTTGCCTGCCCATTACCGTTCAGGATACGCGCCAAGTAGCGGCCGGTATGCGATTGCGGATTCCGCGCCGCCTGCTCCGGCGTCCCCGTTGCGATAATTTTGCCGCCGCGGTCGCCGCCTTCCGGCCCCAGATCGATCACCCAGTCCGCGGACTTGATGACGTCCAGGTTATGTTCGATTACCAGGAGCGACGCTCCACCCTCGAGCAGCTTGCGGAACGCACTCAGAAGTTTCGCGATGTCATCGAAGTGCAATCCCGTTGTCGGCTCGTCGAGGATGTACAGCACGCCTTCATTGTCCGTGCGGGAAAGATGCGCAGCCAGCTTCAATCGCTGCGCTTCGCCACCGGAGAGCGTCGTTGCGGACTGCCCCAGCCGCAGATACCCGAGCCCAATCTCATTCAGAATTCTAAGCTTCGAAACGACTTTGGGCATATTCACGAAAAAGGCCAGCGCCTCCCGCACCGTCAATTGCAGCACTTCATGCACATTCTTCCCGTGATAACGCACTTCGAGCACGCCGCTCTTGAACCGCGTGCCGCGGCATTCTTCGCAGATCAGCTCCACGTCCGCCAGAAACTGCATTTCCACGGTGACGGTGCCGTCGCCCTGGCACGTCTCGCAGCGCCCGCCAGGAACGTTGAAAGAAAAATGTCCCGGCGCATAGCCGCGGCGCTTGGCGTCCGGCGTCTCCGCAAAGACATCCCGGATGGCGTCGAAAGCCTTCAAGTAAGTGGCGGGATTCGAACGCGGCGTGCGTCCGATGGGCGACTGATCCACGATGATCACTTCGCGGACATTCTCATCGCCTTCCAGCCGGTCGCAGAACTCTTTCACGCTCCCGCCGTTCTGTTTGGCCGCGAGCGCTTTGTACAAAACATCATGGACCAGCGTGGACTTGCCCGACCCGCTGACTCCGGTAACGACAACGAGCGTGCCGAGCGGAATCATCACATCCAAATTCTGCAGATTGTGCAGGCTCGCGCCGTACAACCGCAGGAATTTTCCTGCCGGCTTGTGCCGAACGTTTGGCACCGGAATGCGCAGTTCCCCGCTGAGGTAGCGCCCCGTCAGCGATTTATGTTCCGCCAGCATCGCCTCATACGTACCGGCGAAGAGCAGCTTCCCGCCGAGTTCGCCCGCTCCCGGTCCAAGATCGATGACGCAATCCGCCGCTCGAATCGTGTCCGGGTCGTGTTCGACAACGAGCACGGTGTTCCCCAGGTCGCGCAACGATTTCAGGATATCAATCAGCCGTTGCGTGTCGCGCGGGTGAAGACCGATCGACGGTTCATCCAGCACGTACAGCGCGCCGACCAGATGCGAACCCAGCGATGTCGCGAGCTGAATGCGCTGCGATTCTCCGCCGGAAAGCGTGGACGTCAAACGATCCAACGACAGGTAATCCAGCCCGACCTCATCCAGGAACTGCAAGCGCGTGCGGATTTCCTCCAGAATCCTTTCCGCAACTTTCAGCTGGCCTTCGGAAAGCTGCAACGTGGAGAAGAACACGCGTGCCTCTTTCACCGTGAGCTTGCAGACTTCCGTGATCGCTTTACCCGCAACCCGAACCGCACGCGCTTCCGCGCGCAAGCGCGTACCGCCGCACTCCGGACAAGTGGCGTACCCACGATAGCGGCTCAGGAAAACGCGAACATGGAGTTTGTACTTCTTGCGCTCCAGCCAGTTGAAAAATCCCTTCACGCCTTCGTAGTCGTTTTCTGAATCGCCTTCGAGAATCAGCCTGCGATGTTCAGCGCTAAGTTGCCGCCACGGCACGTTCGTCGGAATGCCGCGTCCGCGCGCCCATTTCTTCGCTTCCTGAAAAATCGCGCGATACCGGGGCTTGGTCCACGGCTCGATGGCGCCCTCATCGAAAGACTTGCTCGGGTCCGGCACCACAAGGTTCAGATCAAAGTCGATTGTGTTTCCGAAACCCTGGCAGCGTGGACAAGCTCCGTAGGGATTGTTGAACGAAAAAAGCCGCGGCTCCGGCTCCTGGTAGAGGGTGCCGTCATTCTTGCATTCGAATCGCTCGTTGAACGTCAGCCGCTCGGCAGCGTTTCCCGCGCCATCCGCAATAAATTCCAGAAGGGCTTCGCCCTGCCCTTCGCGATAACAAATCTCAATGGAATCCACCAGCCGCGAGCGCGACTCTGCATTTACCGCCAGCCGGTCCACGAGCACATAGACCGGCTTCGAGAAATCCACATCCAGCAGCGTCTCCGGTGAAGAAAATTCGTGAATTCGTCCCGCCTGGTACAGCCGGTTGAAACCGCGTTTCTGCAGATCGAGCAGCCCTTGGCGAAGTGCGTCCGACGAGGGAGCTGCCGCAGTCTTTTTCGCGGTGCGTTTCGAAACCACCGTGCTCACAGGCGCTGCGATTCGAAACCGATGCAATACGTAAAACCGCCGCCCCGGCGCCAGCGACAAGATGCGCGTCGCAATTTCGTCCGGGCTGTCCTTCCGAACCTCGGCTCCGCACTTCACGCAAAACGTCTGCCCGCACCGCGCAAAAAGCAGGCGCAGGTAATCGTAAATTTCCGTCGCTGTGGCCACCGTCGAGCGCGGGTTCCGCGTGGAATTTTTCTGCCGGATCGCCACCGCCGGCGCGATGCCGGAAATTTCATCCACATCCGGCTTTTCCATGCGCTCCAGGAACTGCCGTGCGTAGGCAGACAGCGACTCGACATAGCGCCGCTGCCCTTCCGCATAGATGGTGTCGAATGCCAGCGAGGATTTTCCCGATCCGCTGACGCCCGTAACCACGGTTATGGCGTTATGCGGAATGTCCACGCTGATATTTTTCAGATTGTGGACGCGTGCGCCGCGGACGCGAATGGACTCCTGCTCCAGCTGAATTTCTTTCGTGGTGTGGGTGATCTCTTTCGTCGCCAAGGGGAAGCCCAGACAGCGCGTTTAGCAGGCACTGCCTAAACTTCAAATTATACGACTGCCGTCAAACCGTAGCAAACAGCCCAATTTCGATCTATAGCGCCGCCCACCTCCCTGAGGTCACGCGCTACGCAATGCCCAGCCGCCGCGCACAATCTCGAAGAATTTCTGCTTCCCACGCCGGGCGCCTTGGATTTTTCGGATGCGTCAGATCGCTGGGAATTCTTGCCGCCAGATGCAGGAACACGGCACCGGAATGCTTATACGCCGGAACCGGCGCTCGAAACGCCACGTTTCCCAAATATTGTAATGCGTCCGACAGAGCGTAATACCCAGCATCACCCGATTCCCAGAGGCGGTCGCGCTCCGCAAATTTCTCCGGTGCAAACGTCGCCAGCCCCAGCAAGTAGTCAGAGCCGTATTCGATCATGTCGATGCCCAGATCATTTCCCGTATAGATGCGAAACTCCGGCCGGCGCGCGTCGCGCAGGGCGAGCCGCTCCAATTCCAGCAGCCGGTCGAGCGAAGAATGTTTCATCCCCTTGATTTCCGGAACGTCCAACAATCGCCGAAAGGTTTCTTCATCAAAAATCTCGCCGTTCGGCGCGAACATTTGCCCCAGCTCGAACGCGAGCACGTGCGGATATCCTCGGCACATGGCCGCATACGTGGAAGCCTTCTCCGCGGAAGATTTTCCGTGCAGCCTGCTTGTCTGGAACAGGATTGGAATTCCTCCAAGTGCAACAATGGCGTCCATCTGCTTCCGGTAGAGTTCAACGATGTCGCCTGTTTGCCCTTCGATGTACGCACCCGCCACGAATGGCGCATCTTTTTCGAGCGCCTGTCGTGTCCATCGCAGAACGTCCAGTTTTTCGGAATCGTTCAGATAGTTCACGTAGCCGGTGTCCATATTCACCGCGTTCATCAGTCCAGCGCGATGCGTGGCGCGCAGATGATTTTGAAAGGCTTCGACGGCGATTCGCCCATCCGCTTTAAACGGCAGAAGCGCCGCGGCGATGCCTTGCACTTTGCGGCCGAGTACTAGCCGTTGCACGATGGATTCGATTTTCATGGCTTGGCCTTCGCGACCTTCAACCGTTCCGCCAAGTCGGAACTCTTGTAGTAGCTGTCCAGTGGATAGCATCCCGAAGGCAAACCCTTCCGCGGCGCGGTTGTGCAATCGCTGAACGTTCTGCAAACCCGCTTATGCTGAATCTCATTTCCTTCCGTCGCATCCCACAATATCTCGGGATAGGTCAATACCATCCGTCCGAGCCCAACCAAATCCGTCCATCCCTCGCGCACGGCAGCTTGCGCCACGTGCGGCAAAAAATCCTGCAAATAGCTGTACGCCGTTCCCACAATAATCAGATTCGGAAAGAGCCGCTTCAATTGCTGCGTGACTTTCATCTGCAACGCCACGCCAACCAGCGGATCTTCCGGAGGCTGATACCCGTCCGACGGCGGATAGAGCGCGGGCCGTTGAATGTGCGGATTATAATAGGGACTGCCCGCCGTGATGTTCACCAGCCGGATGCCCAGTTCCTCCAGCAAAGAAAGAAACCGAATCGTCTCGGTTAGATCCACTTCCGTGGGATGAAGCGAATTCACGCCGAATCCCCAGCGATAGGGAATCAACTCGTCATGCGATTCGGGAATTCCCGGCCCCAGCTTTCCATTCGCCGTTTGGGACGGATCGGGACGAAATGGCACAGTGTCGAACGCAGAGAGCCGGACGCCAATCGGAAGCTCCGGCGAAATCGAGCAAATACCCTGCACAACTTCTCGCAAAAATCGCGTGCGATTTTCAAAACTTCCACCGTACTTCCCTTCTCTTGTGTGGGCGCTGAGAAATTCGTGCCCTAGGTAACCGTGGCAATGCTTAATGTCCACGAAGTCGAAACCCGTTTCACTCGCCATTTTTGCCGCGCGATGGAATTCTTCGATGATTGCGCTTATCTCTCCGTCGGTCAGAATGGGATAGTCGCTTGGCAATCGCAATTTTCCATCCAGGATCGGATGATGATAGAGAAGGCGCGGTTCCGGCCTGTCGTGCGCATTCGGACGGCAGTAGCGTCCGGAATGCGTCAACTGCAATCCGATGAAGAGTCCTTCGTCCGAACCGATAGTCCGCCGGTGTTCCTCTACCAGCGCCTTTCGCAATCCCGCCAATCCTTCTCGCGTGTGCCGCGCAATCACGAGCTGATTCGGATTCGCGCGCCCTTCGTGCGAAACCGCGACAGCTTCTCCTCCCCAGATTAATTTGCCGCCGCTGCGCCCGAATTTCTTCCAGCGATGGATCGTATGCTCGCTCGGATTTCCATCCGCAGTGCCGTCCCATCCTTCCATCGGATGGACCGCGATCCGGTTGCCGATCTTGATTCCGCCGCGCGCAAGCGGCCAGCGCAACGGTGAATCGGATCCGCGGAGTAGCTCGCCATCGCACGGAATTTTCAATCCGAGCGAGTGAACATGATCTTGAAAACCCGCGACTTCCTTCACCGTTCCCAGCCGCAGAATCGGGAGTGCGCTCATGCTTCCATCGCCCGGATCTGTTCGCTCATTCCCGGCCCGCCCCGTTCCGAAGGTTCGGCGCAAAACGCGCCTCTTGACAAATGAGGGCATGCTAAAGATTCTTTGTCCCGATGTCGAGGTACTTCTCGGCAAAGTTTGTTCGAATTCGCTGAACAATGCACTGGTAAATTGCAAAAGGAGAAGCGATGTCAATTACGCGACGTGATCTGTGCCTGCTGCTTCCGGCAGCTCTCGTTCCTGCGGCTTTGCGGCCCGCAAACGCGGCCGCGCAAGAAGGAACGCTGCCATCCGCGATGTATCCGTTCGAAAAGCTGCCGGTTCGAACGCCAAACAATGCCCAGATCCGCGACGTTCTGAAAGGCAAGCTCGCTACCGGTGAATGGTTGGAGGTACATGAAACGACGCTGCCTCCGGGCGGCGCGCCCCACGCGGCACACCACCATGTGCACTCCGAAATGTGGCTGATTCGAGAAGGAACGGTGGAGCTGACGGTGAACGGTACAAGCTACCGTCTCGGGCCAGGCTCCGTGGGTTTCGTGCATTCGAACGACGAACACGGAATCAAGAATATGGGCACAACGCCGGCGACGTACTTTGTGGTGGCCGTGGGCCCCGGCGCAGGGTCTTGACGAAAACAGGAACGCGGCGCAGCGTATTACGTGCCGAGTGAATGGTTGGCTTCCGAGAGAATCATTGCGGGATAGAGGGCCACCAGCAATGGGCGTTTTTTGAATACATGGAGAGTAAGATTGCAGTAAAAATAAGCACTCGACGTGGAAGAGCCTGTTGTAAGATTGCGCTGCGAACGATTTCACTCGCGGACATGATGAGCGCAGCTTCATCTCTTGCGATTTGGTGCCGCCAAAATGACCTAGAGGAAGAGCGTCATGTATGGGTAGCGTTAGAATAAAAGACGTCGCCAAATTGTCGGGCGTGTCAACCGCCACCGTCTCGCACGTCATCAATAAGACGCGCTACGTCAGCGATGGAACGAAACGAAAAGTTCTAGGCGCAATTGAAAACGTCGGGTATGCACCAAACATACACGCGCGCAATCTGGCGTCCGGCCGGAGCCGGACTCTTGGCCTGATTATTTCGGACATCACCAACCCATTCTTCCCGGACCTTGTTAAGTCCATCCAGGAAAGAGCGCTCGAACTGGGCTATGACGTCATCGTTCTTAATACGAATTACGAGCCTGAGCGTGATGCCCCGTATGTGCAGCGACTGCTGGAACTGCAAGTTCGCGGTGTGATGATCCTGACGACGGAGATGGATCTCTCCGTGATCGAGCGCCTGTCATCCCGGCGAATTGCCGTGGTTTTTCTGGACATCGGGAAGGTGGGACCACATACAAGCAATATTCGCGTGAACTATGAAAAGGGAGTCCATCAGGCGGTTGAACATCTGCTTGAACTGGGCCACCGGCAAATTGCCTTCATCGGCGGACCGGAGCACTTCAAGTCGGCGCAATACAGGCGTCAGGCCTTCCTCAGAACGATGAAGAAGCATAGAGCGTCCTTGCATACCGAGCCGGTGATCTGCAAAGGCGATTTCAAGCTGGAGAGCGGACAGCAGGCAGTCAGGGAACTCCTGGCATTGAAGAACAGGCCGACGGCGGTCATCGCCGCGAATGATTTGATGGCGGTGGGAGCTTTGCGCGAACTGGGACGCGCGGGACTGCAAGTGCCAAAAGATATTTCAGTAATCGGATGCGACGACATCTGGCTGGCAAAACTTACCGATCCACAACTAACGACGATCATGATCCCGCGAGCGGAAATCGGAGCGGCTGCCGTTGAGGCGGTATTGCATACCAATGCCGGAAAAGGGCGTTCCGGCCGCGAAATCAAAATCCGCACGGAACTTCTGATCCGGGAATCCACGGGTGCCGCGCCGCGTCTGACGTAAGTAAACGACTGGCACGAAGGGCGAGCCGTGCACGAAGGTGGTTCCGCGCGGACGAACGCGCGAAGACAGATTTTCGAAGCCGAAGCTCGTTTAATATTCCTCAACCGAAACTTTAGAATTTCGGGTTTGACATCCCTGCCTGATTGCTCCTAACCTCCGCGCACAAGAAGCAATTCGAATTATAGATAGTAGACATCGAATAGTTGGTTCAGTTTGCGGGGGGTGTGGTTCTTCGCCTATTCGCAACACTGAAGGAAAAATCAGTGTGTTCAAACCCTTTATCGCGCGGAAATGATTGGCTTTGCGGGGAACTGACCAGGTTGTTGGCGGACAGATTGCCGGGGGGGGAGGGGCGCGGCAGAGCGATTAGAAAAAGCGATGGTGCAGAGCAAAATAAATGCATTTTGGACTTGACAGAGGAAATGGCAGTGGAATAATGCAAAACCATTAGAGGGACGTAAGCGGTTACGTCTGTGATTTATGTGTTTTCAGGGGTGGCTGCAATCCTTAGTATTCTGCGACACAGTTCAACTGTGAGGTGAAACCATGTCCGCGAGAGTGGCGCAATCGAAAAATGTTGTTCTTGGCTTCGTTTTTATTCTTTGCATCGGGTTGTGCACGTTTGCTCTTTCCGCGCGAGCTCAAATCGGCAATGCCACATTAAGCGGCGCCGTCACCGATGCGTCGGGCGGCGTGATTGCCGATGCCGAACTAACGCTGACAAACCAGGCGACGGGGTTCGAACAAAGGGTTACCTCCAACGAAAGGGGCGAATATACCTTTCGCAACTTGACCCCCGGCACCTACGACCTGAAAATCACTAAAACCGGGTTCGAGAATTACATTCAGACGCATATCGTTCTGACAATCAACCAATCGGGTCACGCCGATGCCGCCCTAAAAGTCGGTGCGACGAACCAGACGGTTACAGTCGAGGGTGAAAATACCCTCATCAACTTCGATAATGGCACCTTGCAGGGCGGCATCGATCCAGAAACCCTCAAGGAACTGCCGCTTAGTTTCGCAGGCAAGCCACGCTCCTCGGCAAGTTTTGCGGTCCTTCTGCCGGGTGTATCAACTGGCAGCAGCAGCGAGGCATTCAACGCGCGCATCAATGGAGGCATACAATCCGGCGATGAGGCGCTTTTGGACGGCGCAACCATGCAAGAGGGCTTCATGAGCCAGAGCGGCATGGTGGCGATCCAGGGCGATTTCCAGATGTCGCCTGATATGGTTCAGGAAGTCAAGGTTCTAACGGCGAGTTACGACGCTCAGTACGGCTCCTCGACATCCGGTCAGATTACCATGGTCAGCAAGGGCGGGACGACACAGTATCACGGCGCGGCCTTCGAGTACGCTCGCAATAAAGCAATGAATGCCGCACCCTGGGGTACGACGTGCCCCGCGTCAAATCCGGGTTGCGACCGGCGCCCCCTCGACAATGAGCACAACTTCGGCGCCAATGTGGGCGGCCCGATCAAGATTCCCTTCCTTTACCATGGCACGTCGCAACACCATTCTTTCTTCTATTTCGACTGGGAATCCTTTCATCAGGCCGGCGGCTCCAATACTCCGACGCTTACAATTCCATCGTTGAAGGAGAGGGCTGGGGATTTTACGGACTGGCTAGATTCCAACGGCAACATTAAGCCCATCTACGTTCCGGGCAATTTCAAGTCTCAGGCCAGCCCCGCCTGTCAGGCAGCGCTTGGAGGAGTAGGACCTGGACAACAATTCCCGGGGAATATTATCCCGTCGGCTTGCATCAGCCCCATTGCGAAGGCTTATCTGGGCGAACTGCCGCAGCCGACAAATTCACAGGCTCAGGATAACTACCGTCTCTCCAAACCCGTGCCGGATACGCTTGTCGGAAACAGCAATGTTTACATGACTCGTATCGACCACAATTACGGCGATAAGGATCACTTCTATTTCTTCTGGTGGCGCCAGTTCACGGGCTACAATCTGGCTACTGCACTTCCCGTGGCGATTGCGACGGAGT
>JBARRT010000012.1:0-16267 GCA_049644365.1 Candidatus Acidiferrum sp.
CGCGGCGCAAGGTGCTCACTTTTTTCACGTATGACACTTCGCGGTGCATGTTCTGCGGGCTGTGCGAGGATGCGTGCCCGACGGATGCGCTGGAACTGACGCAGGATTTCGAGATGGCGTATTTCACGCGCGAAGGCGCCATCTGGGACCGGCACCGGCTCGAACAGGGCCCGACACCGGCGCGGTATACGCGTTGAACATGCGTTCCAAAACACTGAAAACAAAGGTATAATTCGCCCATGGCCCCTGAGCAGGAAGTCGTCAAAGCCCCTGGAATTGTGCCCGACGAGCAGAAGTTTGAACCCCGCTCCAAGGGAATCTTCACCGCCCGCAAGAAAAAACCGAAAGAACTCGCCGTCATCACCGAGTGCTGTACCGGGTGCGCGGGATCACCTGCCTGCGTGGAATACTGCCCGGTCGAGGACTGCATGTTTTGGGTGCCGGACGAAGACAGTCCACCGTTTGGGCGCATCCAGATTGACCCGATTCTGTGCATCGGCTGCAAGAAATGCCTCAGCAAGGGCCCCGACGGCTGCTTCCTCGATGGCTGTCCGTGGGATGCCATCGTCATGGTCGATATCGCGGAAGTCGAAAAAGAAGTCGGACCGATGTCGTACTGAGCTGCCGCCATCGCTGCGCAACTCCGCAGCGGCGCCATGATCCAATTTCTCGCAAAAATATTCCGGGGATTCCACTTCATGTTTGGAATCTCCGCGCCTCCTCCCGGCCAGAACGAGCGCAAATTCGTATTCGCCTGGCTCGGCATCCTTGCGAGCCTCATCGCCTTCGGCATGATCCTGTTCTACGTGATCCCCTATCTCTACTTCAGGAAGTAACAAACCAAAATCAAGCCACCCGCAAACCAAATCCGCTCTCCAGCCTAACTCCATTTGTTTCAACGGGAAGTCTCGCCCGGCGTTTTGCCCTCAGACCATTATTCGGATCGCCTCCGTTTTGGGTTGAGAGTTGTCCCATTTCGGACAGATTGTTGGCCCTCTGTTTTGGTCGAATGGACATGAAATCCAATAGACCATGAATTTCGATCCAGTGAATGCAAGGCACTTTGGTGCTATTGAGGATGGATATGAGCGGGAAAAACTTTCGGGTCGCACCGGCAGGCCAACGGACCAACACCGAGGGAAAGCAAGTAAGTAACAGAGTACTCCTGGCGACGCCCGATAATGAATACGAGTTGATGCGTCCCGACTTGACGTATATCGACCTGCCGCATCATCTCAGCCTGCATGAGCCGACGCAAAAGATCGAGTTCGTCTATTTCCCGAACCGGGGAATGGTTTCTCAAGTGGTAGTGACCAAGGACGGCCGAACCGTGGAAGTGGGTGTAGTGGGCAGCGAGGGTTACGTTGGGGCAGGATTGGCGGTCGGCTTGAGCAGAAGTTCCGTGCGCGAAATTATCCAAATCGCGGGCGATGGCTTCCGCATGATGGGAAACGCGCTCGAACGCATTCTGCGGTCGGCTCCGCAGTTGCAGACGATCTTGAGCCGGCATACGGGGCTTCAAGGAATGCAAGTCGCGCAGACCGCGGCGTGCAACCGGCTGCACGATATCCAGCAGCGGCTCTCGCGGTGGCTGCTGATGACTCAGGATAGGGTGAATTTGGGAGTGCTTCCGATAACCCACGATTTCATCGCGACCATGATGGGTACCGACCGATCCACGGTGAGCCTGGCAGCAGCCGTACTGCAAAAAAAGGGAATCATAGAATACGTGCGAGGCGCAGTGAAGGTTGTGAACCGCAGGAAACTCGAAAGATCCGCCTGCGAGTGTTACGGCATCATTCACCAGTTCGAGGATGACCTCGGACTGAGATAACAATTCTTGCCAGTGTTGGGTACCCCACAGACAGCAGCCTCTTTGTATCGCTACTGTTCAAGCCTTGTGTATTCAGCTCGGTTTTGATGTGTGCTCAAAAAGCGGTGACTTGGGCAAAACCTCGCTCAGAGCAACGAAAGGAGCGGATTTTGCCGCCGAAGTCCCGTCGAAGACCAGAGCTACACCATCTTTTAAGAAGTATAAACCGCACCAAAATCTCGAGGTGTGCCAAATGGCTGCGATGCGCCGCAAACTGGTATGGGTCGAAAGAAAGAATTTTCAGGGCTGGATTTGCACCGAATGCGCGTGGGTGTTCCAGTCTTCGGGAACAATCACCGGTAGATCGCTCGATGAAATGAAGGAGAACTACGAGCAACAGCGCGACCAGGAGTTCAAATCTCATGTCTGTGCCGAGCACCCGAGAACCACAAAAAATCCCGGTTAGCCAAATCACTCGCGGGCCAAATGCGGGGCTCTCGCGCTCCTCAAGGCAACTGTCCTTCAAAGCAAGAGCGTGCGGATGAAAGCGAAGGGGAAGGGCGCAGCGGTGATGGTGCGCCCCTCCCCTACGAAGAGCAGATGGCGAGGTTCCCGGTCAGGACCGGGACGCAAAGAACGCGAAACTCGCCGCTACGCGCGGTTTCTCCCGCCTGGGCGATTACTCGGAGCCGCCGCCGAAGAGACGGATGACAATGCCGGTAGAAATCCAATAGTTGTTCTGATGAAGATTCGTGCCGCCGAACGCGGTGCGGTAATAATCGGCATCGAACAAACGGATGTCAATGTGCCGGAAGGGGTGGATATCCAACCCTCCGCCGACTTTATAAGAGAGACAGTTCTGGGAAGTGTTGTAAGTGCTGCTCCCGCTGACTTTGGTGTCGGCGCGCGATCCCCCGACCAAGGCTTCCGCAAACGGAGTCAGGCCCCAGCGATTGCGTCCACGATGGAAGTAGCGAGCCCCGAAGTGATTTCCGTAAAGGATATTCTTGGTGCCGCTGATGGTTACGGTGTTGTAGCTGGTGTCCGCGACGATTTGCAACCAGGGTTTTATGTTCCAGCCGAACGAGCCCATTGCGCCGTTTACGTTGGTCCCAGTTCCACCACCACCGTCTAAGCGAGCAAAGGCGTAGCCGCCAAAGAGTTCCAGTAAAGGCGCTCTGCGAACACCTCCCGGGCGAGGTTTCTCCCAGCTGGTCCGCGTGTCCGCGGGCCGGATGGCTGGTGCTGCGGGTTCAACGCGCGAGGCCTCCGGTTGTGAAGACGTATTGCTGGTTGGCTGCACAATGGAGGGAGCCGTTTCGGGGGCATTTGGCGCAGGATTGGGCGATGCGGGTGGGACTGCCGGAGACGTTTGAGCAGGGGTGGGCGTAGGTTCCACGGGCGCCGGTGGAGCAGGCTGCGCGGCAATCGCGGCCGTTTCCGGCGCGGCTGACGCGGGTGCGGCTGCCGGAGCTACCTGAAC
This sequence comes from Candidatus Acidiferrum sp., assembly GCA_049644365.1. Classification (GTDB taxonomy): domain Bacteria; phylum Acidobacteriota; class Terriglobia; order Acidiferrales; family UBA7541; genus Acidiferrum. The sequence continues at coordinate 3,297 of JBARRT010000012.1, forward strand.
CGCGATGGGCTGAGATTGCGCAGGCGCAGGCCGATTTGGCGGCGTTACCGCACTCACACTCGGGATTTTTGCTTTAGCGGATGCTAATTGTGTTGAGCCCGCCTGTTGCGCGGCGGTTGCAGCACGATCGACGGCGATCAGGTTCGAGTAGACGTAACCTACTTTTCCGTCTCTCGTCTGAATCCGGGAGAAGACAAACCCATAGACCAGGACCGAAAAGCGCTCCCCGCAGGGTAGAGATGCCACGAGATCGGGAGTCCGTCTAGCTTTTGCGAAAACCTGGATTTCTTCGGGATGGTTGGTGCAATCCACGTACCCCACTTCGTCAGCCCACGCGGCTGAGGACGCAAGAAGACATCCGCCCAGCAGAATCAGAAATCGATTGCGTAGCATGGCCCCCTCCTCGGCCCAGGACACGCCCGAGCCCTTAGTAAGCTTATCGGCCTGGGGAAGTGGACGTCAGATGGACGGAGGGTCAGGGTGTTCCAAAACGGTACTGGCCCAGAAGCCGGGCCACTGCTAAAGGGCTCTTAGAATGACAGACTTCGCGGTTTCACGGCGTTGCTAGGGATGGGCGGCGGCGCGGTCGCGAATAGCTTTTTCGGTCAGAGAGGCTTGACGGCGGACGCGGCCGGAGATCTCGGGGAGATCACGGGCGTAGGGGCGGATGGCGGGGAGGTCGTCCACCTGGCCGACGAGATAGAGTGCGCGCAAGGCTTCCCAGACTTGCTCGTCGCCGGGATCCACCGAGGCGATTTCTGTTCCAGCGGCGACGCGCGTTCCGAGAGCGACGGAGATGGTGCGAATGCGGCCGCTGATGGGGGAGCGAAGTTCGGTGGTCTGTTGGCCGTCTTGCAGCTTGGCCACCAAGCCGCCCTGGTGGATGGCGGTTCCTATTTTGTCAGTGTCCGTGACAGTGCCGGAAGCGGGCGCGGAGATCTTCGCGGGTTGCAAGAGAGCGACGATTTGCGCGCGGCCGGAGGAATCGCCGAAACGCACCAGCGAAAGCGCGGCGTTTCCGCGCACCATCGGCGAAGGATCATTCAGCATTTTCAGAAGAGACTCGTGAAAACCAGAGGCCGAAGTGTCCTGGCCCATGACCCAGGCATCGGTGTTGCGCACTTCCTCGACTGGATGCGAAGCAAGGCGGATCAGTTCGGGATACCAGCGCGCCGCGGCTGGATCGCGGCGGCCCATGCGCTCACCCAATTGAACGAGCGCATGCTGGATGTGGCGTGGATGCTTTTCATCGTTGAGGAATTCGGTGATTTGTTTATCGGTGAGCCGGCGGCCGAACCAAGTATTCCACCAGAACAAAAAGGGCATGAGGACGATCAGCCAGGCCGTGAAGAAAATAAGGAAGCGGCTGCGCGCGGACATTTTGTGATGCGGCGAGGAGGCAGCCTTGGTCGCGGAGTCTTCTGCGATGACTTCCGGCGGAGCGCCGGCCTTCGGAACGAACGGTGGACTGGCCATGGCTATTGCGGGTCTCTAACCCTCGTCGGAGGATGAGGATGGTTTAGCAGGCTCCGCGGCTTTGCCTTTTCCGAAGAGGCCCTGATCACGGAGTTCCCAGAACACATTCAAGAAGAAAACCCCGGAGATGCTCAACATGATCAGGATTTCGAACAAGCCATCCACCGTGGTCATCGTTCCGGTGTAGATGATCCAGCCGATCCCCGCGAGCGGGATCAGGCCAAGCACAATAGAAATCAAGAGAATCACGGAGCGCAATAGCCCTCCTCAAGAAGACGGTCGTCAGTGCTCAGTTCTAACCAAGGGCGCAGCCCGCTGCGGCGCGCGCCCCCACAAGGCAAAAACTTATTGCGATCAGGGCTTGAACGTCGCGTCCACGGTCTTGCTGTCCTTGGCGGCCAGGGTAACTTTCTGCGTTTGCTCGCCAAACTTCTCGTGGACGAATGCGATGGTGTAATCGCCCGGGGGCAAGCCCTTTATTTCAAACTTGCCGTCCGGCCCGGTGACCGCGAAGAACGGGCTTTTCGAGACGTTGACGAACATCCTCATCCACGGATGCTGATTGCACTTCACGGGCAGCATGATTTCTTCGCGCGCGAAATTTTTTTCTAACGCCGCGGCCTTCGGTGGTTGCGACTCGTTCCATTCGCGGTTGTCCTTCGGAGTGGGATGGATATTGTGGGTAGTGGGATCGCTGTTGATGATCGATATGGTCTGGCCGGCGACCACTCCCATCACGTGGGGGTGATAGCGGCAGCCGCTCTGATCGAGCTTAATGGCTTCCTTGGGAACGTCGAAGGTGCGGTTGCCCAGGCCTTCCTTGACGTAGACGAAAACGTTCGCGAGATGGCCGTCCGCGACGACGACATTTTCGGCCACGTTCGCGCCCTTGCAGGCGGGATCCTGGCTCATGTCAATCTTGGCGGCCTTGGGAGCGGCGCCATCGAGTTTCACAACGCCGACGACGACGGCAGCCGTGGCTGGGTCAATCGGCGCGGCGGCGGGGGCCGCGGTTGGAGCCGCCGCGGGCTGCTCTTCCGCGGATTCTTTTTTGCCGCATCCTGCGATCAGGGCTAGCCCCAAGGCAGCCGGCAAACAGGTGACCGTGATCCATGTTCTTGTTTTCATGATGTCGTTCGACCTCTCCTCAGTTTGAAATCGCAAAGTCTCAAAAACAAAAGTTTATCTGGAACCCCCGCCCGCTCCCTGCGAACGGCCCATCGCCGCGCCCACGCGCCGCTGCTCTTCCGGTGTGAGCTGCAGGATGTAATCCACCAGCAGCTTGGTGTGGTCCTTATCATACCCCCGGAACGAGGAGGGAGTAGGGCCGGAAAAGACCCAATGGTTGTCTTGCCGCTTGAACAAGCCGGAAGGCATGGACGTGCCGGGGCTGATGGCTTGCGGGTCAATCACCCAGCGCTCCATCCAATCGGGTTTCAACCGGCCGCGAGCCTGGAGGAAATTGGGAGCGGTGGCAATGCGATCGTGTGTGGGATCGCCGGTGGCGTGGCACTTCAAGCAGGGCGCGGCCGTGCTGCTGAAGAGGCTGCGAGCCATCTCGGTTTCTTTGGCGGTAAGCACCGGGACTTCATCGGGAATGTACGGGAAGGGCTGACGCGAAAGCGCCTGGAAGAAGCGCACCAGCTTGCCCAGCTCGTTTTCGGAGAAGGAGAAGGTGGGCATGCGCACTTGCAAATAGGAGCGCACGCCGTTGCGATTGTCGTCCTTGTCGGTGAGGGACGGATTCTTCAGGAATCGCAAGAGCCACTCAGGATTGACGCGCGCGCCTTCGGTGAGCAGCTTAGGAGGCAGTTGCTCCTGGCCATCGGCGCCCTGATAGCGGGCCATGGCCATGAGCGAGGTTTTCTGGCCGGGAATGAGCTGGTGGCAGCCCATACAGTTGTACTTCTTGACGACCCACCAGCCTTCTTGGATGTCGCGGCGATAATCGAGAGGGCGGTATTGATAGTTAGCCGGGAGTGGATTTTCCTGGCTACCCAAGAGGAACGTGGTGAGGGCGCGAACCTGTTCCTTGGTGAGGTGCAGGTTGGGCATGCGAAGCTGTTCGAGCGGGGGCTTGATCTTGCCTTTGTCCCAGATGTTGGGTTCGGCCAGCTTGTGCTCAAAGAAGCCCTTGTGGTCGTACCAAGCGGCCTTGGCGGGGCCTTCGGGCAGGCGGGCGAGGTCATCTGGATCCGTGATGGGCTCGCTGCCACCGCGGGCGGCCACGTCCGTGAGCAAGGCGAAATCGAGGCGCTCCACCGGCTTGCTGCCTTCGGCCGTCAACTCCGTGCCGATTCGGCCTTCCTCTTCGAGACCGGAGATTTCATGGCAGCCCGCGCAGCCGTAATGCTTGATCCACTTCTTGCCTTCTTCTTTTAGTTTGGGATCGTCCATGAACGGCGCTTCGGGATTCGGCGCGGCGCCCGGATGCTGCAGCGTAATTAAGTAGCTAGCGATGTCTTCGGCGTCCTGCGGAGAAAGCCGCAGGCGGGGCATGACCGTCATGTTCTGGACTTGCAGCTCGTGGCCGTCGTTGGGGCAGCGGCTGTGGTCCAGATCAAAAACGTAGGGCAGGCCCTTCTTCTTGTAGTCTTCGGGACCGATGTCCTTTTTCTCGAAGGGGCAGTAAGGGCGCGTGCGCTCGCGCGGGTTATGGACCCAGCGCACGAGGTAGTCGTAATTGTCCTTTTCGCCGACGCGCGTGAGATTCGCGGCAAATGTTCCGCCCTGCATCTGGTCGCCTTCGCCGATGGAGTGGCAAGCCAGGCAGCCGCGCGTTTCGAATAGTTCTTTGCCGTGCGCGGCGTTTCCGGGCTTGTGCTTGGGCAGGGAATCGGTGAGGGCCGACTGCCAGATATAGGCGGAGATGGCTTTGATCTGGTCGTCGTTGAGGCGGAAATTCGGCATCTTGGTGGTGGGGCGGAAGTCGCTGGGCTTCCTGAGCCACACGGGAATCCAGGTCTTGTTCAGCTTGAGGCGAATGTCCTTGAGATTTGGGCCCACTTTTTTCATGTCCTCGAGGAGGCTCTTGGTGGAGCGGTCGAGCTGCACGATGCGCAGGTCCAATTTGCTGTTGGTGACTTTGAGCGCGACGGCGCGATCGTTCAGGTGGTTGGCTTCTTCGTTGCTCTCGGCTTTGTCGGCCTGCTTCATCAGGTCGCCGGCTTGCTTGACGTTGTCCCTTTTTTCCTGGTCGAGTTGCTTAATCTGCTGGGCGACGGAGAGCAGGTCTTCCGGCTCCTTGTCGTAGCCTTCGTAGCGATGGCAGCCGACGCAGCCGCGCTGGCGGAAGAGGTCTTTGCCCTCAGTGAGAGTCCAGCCGACGTCGTTGCTAACGAGAACCATGTCCGCGGCGTGACAGGTCTGGCAGCCGGCTTCCATGTTTCCCTGTTGGAAGAGCGGCCAGAGCCAATGTTCGTAGGTGCCGTGCGCTTTTTCCACGCTGGTGGTGGCGCGACCGTTCCCTTGATGGCAGGGTGAGCAGCCGAACTTTTCGGGATCGTGAATTTTAAGAAGGTCGGGCTCCGGATGGCTCGTGAAGGCGTGTGCGTACTCGTCCGGTTTTTTGCCCTTCAAGGACATCGCCGTGGCCGTGAGCTTGACCGGTTCGCGAATCCCGACATGGCAGGATTCGCAGCGGTCCACGATGTTGGCATCCGGCACGTTGATCTGGAGAATTTTCGGCACCCAGGCTTCGGTCTTGTCCTGCAGACCGGTCATCTGTAGGGGCGTCAGGGTCACCATGTGGTCGGAGACGTAAGCATCCAGCAGATTCTTCTGCTCGTTGACGGGCTTGATAAGATCCGCCAGCTCTGCGCTCAGCGTAGTGCGCTCGTTCTTCAGGTCGTTATAGGCTTCTTCGAGCTGAGTGAAGTTATAGGGCTTCTTGCGGCCATCGGGATATTCGACACTGGCGACTTCCTTCTTGTAATCGTCGAGATCCTTCTGCTTGCTGGTTTTCGAGGACTTGCTGGTCTCGGTCTCGATGCTATAGGTCATGGCGTTGACGTAGGCGCGGCGATCGGTAAAAACGTTTTGCACGGCCAGGATTTGGGCGCTTAACTCGCGCAGCTTTTCGTTGATTTCCTTGATGCGCGGCGCGGCCTTCTGGCTGGCGCTTTCATAGGCTTGCTTGAGCGTCTGATAGTCCGGGCTGGTCTCCACTTCCTTTTGAGAATCGCCGGACTGCGTGCGGGCATTCTTGAGGAAGGTGGAGTAGCGGCTCTTCCACTCGTGCTGGAAGCTTTTCCAGGGGCGCTGGCCGAAGTCCTCGTCCCATAGCGCCCAGAAGAGCGTGGCCATTAAAAGGACCATGGAGATAACGTAATGGGGAGCGAAGGACTTGCTGACTACCGGATCGTTTTCGGGGATGGGCTTCTCGGGCACCAGTTTCTCCTAAACGCTAAACCCTAGACGTTGAACCAAGGTGTAATCCACACGTACTTGATATGGAACAGCAGCCGCAGCAGCATCTTGATGGGCAATCCGAGCATGGTGAGAAGGAAGGTCATCAGGATCGAATACTGCAGCAGGCTCATGCGCTTGTAGTCTTTGGGATTGTGACGGCGGAAGAAGGCGTGGACCAGCAGGCCGCCGACGACAAAAAAGCCGCCGACGACGATGGCGCCGAAAATGCCTTTGCCCCAATTCGAAGTGATGCCAAAGATGTCGGGCAAGTCGCGGTTCACTTCGTAAATCAGCCGGTTGTGATCCCACGTTTGGCCGGGCCAGAACCACTGCCAGCCGGGTCCGCGAATGAAGGTGCCGATGAAAATCATCGAAACCCACAAAATAATGAAGCCGAAGAGAAACGTGCCGATGGCGAACTTGCGCTGCTTCCAGGTGTAATAGCCGGAGCCGAGCGGATTCGTGTCTATATAAGGAATGACCATCAGGCCGAGGATGATCAGCGTCGGCATGACCACGCCGGCGATCCACGGGTCGAAGTACACCAGCATTTCCTGCAAGCCAAGGAAATACCACGGCGCTTTCGCCGGGTTCATGGTCAGGTTGGGATTCGCGGGTTCTTCGAGCGGCGCGTTCAGCGTGATGGACCACACCATCAGAATGATGGTGACGATAATCGCAGCCAGGAATTCAATGCGCAGCAGGAACGGCCAGACGTGTACTTCCTTCGCCCATCCCGGCTGGAAGGGCCACGCTTTGCGGTGATGCGTCTTGGCGAGCGCCGCATCGCCGGCCAGTTGTTCGATCAAGACGTCATTGGCGTGCGCTTGCTTCCAGGCCAGGTACATGTAGAAAGCCAGCAGCGGGATCATGGCGACGATCGGAACGTTGTCCGCGGCGGAGAGGATTTCCCAAAGTTGCTTCCAATCCATGGCTACTTCTTCGCCTCCTTTATTTCGGAGTCGAGGACCACGGCCGCCGGGCCGGAGATGCCGCCATCCTTACGAACGCGCCAGAAGTGCAGGATCATGAAGATCGAAGCGATGATGGGAATGCCGATGCAATGCCAGATGTAGGATCGCAACAGGGCGTTGGCGTCCACGATGGAGCCGCCGAGCAGGCCGAAGCGCACATCGTTGTAGGGTGTTATGAACTTCGGAGCGAACGGGCCTTCGTTGCCGAGACCCGGGGTGGCGCGCGCCATGTTGGTGCCTACGGTCACAGCCCAGAAGCCGAGCTGATCGTCGGGCAGCAGATAACCGGTGAAAGAGAGCAGCAGCGTCAGCACCAGAAGGATCACGCCGACGTTCCAATTGAACTCGCGCGGCTTTTTGTATGAGCCGGTGAGGAATACGCGGAACATGTGCAACTCGACGGCGATGACCATCAAGTGCGCGGCCCAGCGGTGCATGTTGCGCAGCAATTTGCCGAAGGGGACGTCGTGCTCGAGGTACAGGACGTCGCGGAAGGCCTGCACTTTGCTGGGGTGGTAGTAGAACATCAGCAGCACGCCAGTCAGCGTCAGCACGATGAACAAATAGAAGGTGATGCCACCCATTCCCCAGGTGTAGCTGTAACGCACCGAGTCGCGATTGATCTTGGCAGGATGAAGATGCAGGAAGACGTTCGAGAGGACGCCGAGGGCGCGATTGCGCGGCGTGTCGTCGTGCTTGTGGCGGAAAATCGAGAGGAAGACCTGGGTCTTGCTGGGCTTCTTGAGCAGTTCCACCTGCTCCTTGGCTTTTGCCGGGAAGTCGGTCTTCAGAGATTCGAGATCTTCTTTGACGCCGGTCTTAATCCGGTCCACCAAACCGACAGACTTGCCATTCTTGCCGTTTGGATCTTTCTCATCGGGCATCGCCTGATCTCCCCAAGTTCACGAGCTCGAAATTCTTTCCAGCAATTCCTTCGCGACAATGTGCACGGCTACACCGGCAAGAACGAACCCGGATCGTTGAAATGGCTCGTTTGTCCCTTGGGCCACTGATAGAGCCGTGAGGTGTCCACGATAATCTGTCCGTCGGGGGCGAATTCCACGTGCGCGCGGTCCATCGGCCGCGGCGCGGGCCCTTCGAAATTGACGCCTTCGCTGTCGTATCCGCTTCCGTGGCACGGACACTTGAACTTGTTTTCGCCGGCCTTCCAATCGGGCGTGCAGCCCAGATGGGTGCAACGCGCGTAGATCACAAAAACGCGATCGGGTGTGCGATCCACCCAAATTCGGTATCTCTGCTGCCACTTCGTGTCCACACCCAGGGAATAGTCCGACGGATAACCGATTTTGAAAATGGTGGGAGGCTCAAAGAGCGTGCGGGGAAGAAAGAAACGCAGGAACGCGATGAACCATGCGCCCAGGAATCCGGTGACGGCAACCCACACCAGACGTCGGCGCCGCTCATTGACCTGGCTCGGCTCGGGACCGACCGTCGCTAATCCTGCTGAGGCTGCGGCTTTGGACGTCCCCACGGCAGGCGTGCCTACATACCTCGTTGCATCTCCGCCGCCGGCCGCGGACGTCTTCGATGCTTCCGGCTTCGGTTTACCCACTTCGGTTTCCGGGCCTGCCATTCGCTACCTCCTGGACCAGGTACTCAGCAAGCTAAGAGTGCGCCGCGGACAAGCTCTCATTCCAGCGGTGGAGGCGCACCACCGCAGAAGCCGTCACAAAAATGAAATCCGAAATGTACGGAGGAAAAATTTCTGGCCGCTCCGGCGTCACGCAACAATCCTGTGGGGTAAGAGTGGAGAGAGCAGGGAAGGAGCGCATCCGCAGCGAGCGTCAGGGGCCCGTCGGATTGGAGAAGTGTGATTCGAAAGCATTGCGAGGCCCTCAACATTCGCTGGCCCCCCGGAAACGAAACGGATATTACTCAAAACAAAATTTTTCGTCAATGCGTGTTTGCGATGGAGTGAAAAAAATTAACGGATTCAGCGGGCGGGATTGAAAACAGGGAAAAAGAAGTGCAAGAAGCGCTTGCGCCCGGAAAAACCTGTGATAGACTCGCCCCGATTTGCATTCCCCACTTTTTATTTTTGGGAAGTTGGGGTGTTGCCTTCGTGGGGAAGGCTGAGAAATCCACTCTGGAGGTCTCGCGCAATGGGCCTCGTTCTACTCATCGTGATCTGGCTGATCACCTTCGTCAGCACTTATTTTTTCATGGCGAAGACGTGGTGGTTGCCAGCAGGGGCTTCTGCCGCGGCCGCCAGCATCGATCATCATTTCACTGTCACCTATATTTTGATGGGTTTTGTTTTTGTCGCCGCACAGCTTTCCCTCGGGTACCTCGTCTGGAAGTATCGCGACGGCGGTTCTTCGAAGAAGGCTACATATTCCCACGGCAACATGACCCTGGAAATTGTCTGGACGGTGCTCACCACGCTTCTCTTTGTGGGAATGAACCTGGCGAGCAGTTCGATCTGGGCTTCGGAGCGTTTCCGGCCCGCCGGTGAGAACGCCGTGCACGTGGAAGTGACGGGCATGCAGTTCGCGTGGTATTTCCGGTATCCCGGCGCGGACGGAAAGTTTGGGCTCACGAAGCCCGAGCTGGAAGATGCTTCCGCCGGCGGCGAAGCCGCGCTGGGTCTGGATACCAACGATCCGGCTTCGAAAGATGACGTGGTGACCGGAGTCATGGTCGTGCCGGTAAATCGCGAAGTCGAAGTCATCTTGCGCGCGCACGATGTGATTCACAGTTTCTATGTTCCCAGCATGCGCTTCAAGCAGGATGCCGTCCCCGGACTTGCCATCCACATGCATTTCACGCCGATTCAAACCGGGGATTACGAGATCGCCTGCGCGGAGCTTTGTGGCCTGGGCCATTACAAGATGCACGGAATGCTGAAGGTGGTCAGTCAGGAAGAGTTCGATAAGTGGCTGGCGGCAAGGGAGGCGGAGAAGCAATAACATGGCTACTCACGATTTTGCTGCCCAGGCATCTCACGCGCACGAAGCTCCTCAGGGGTTCATTCGAAAGTGGGTCTTCAGTCTCGACCACAAAGTCATCGGCCTTCAGTACTACTTCCTCGCGCTTGCCGCCGTATTCGTGGGCATGTTCCTGTCGCTGCTGATGCGCATTCACTTGATCTGGCCGGGCGCGGCGTTGCCGATTCTCGGCGAGATCAAGCCGGAGACGTACCTCACGCTGGTCACCATGCACGGCACGATCATGGTTTTCTTCGTGCTTACCACGGCGCCGCAGGGCGGCTTCGGCAATTACTTCCTGCCGATTCAAATCGGCGCGCCGGACATGGCGTTCCCCGTTTTGAACATGCTCTCGTTCTGGACGACTTTCCTCGGCTTCGTCGTGATGATCGCGGCCTTCTTCGTCGCCGGAGGAGCACCTCTGCATGGCTGGACCGGTTACGCGCCGCTGAGCGCTCTGCAATCTGCCGGCCCCGGTGAAGGTTTGGGCGCTGATTTGTGGATTATCAGCATCGCGATTTTCTGCATCGGCGCGTTGATGGGCGCGCTGAACTTCATCACCACCACGCTGGACATGCGCGCCAAGGGCATGACCATGATGCGCATGCCGCTGACGGTGTGGGCGTGGTTCGTCACCGCCATTCTTGGTTTGCTCGCGTTCGGCGTGCTGCTCTCAGCGGGCATTCTGTTGTTGATGGATCGCAATCTGGGCACGAGCTTTTTTGTTCCGCTCGGCACCATCAATGGCCAGCTCACCGGCCATAAGGGCGGCTCGCCGCTTTTGTGGCAGCACCTCTTCTGGTTCTTCGGACATCCCGAAGTGTACATCGCGATTTTGCCGGCGATGGGCATGTGCTCGCAGTTGCTTTCCGTTTTCTCGCGCAAGCCGATCTTTGGTTATAAGGCGATGGTGTACGCCATCCTGGCCATCGGCTTCTTGGGATTCATGGTCTGGGGCCATCACATGTTCATGAGCGGTATGAGCCCCTACACCGCCTTTGCCTTCTCGATCATGACCATGGGCATCGGCGTCCCTTCGGCGATCAAAACTTTCAACTGGCTTGGCACGCTCATGCGTGGAAAGATTCGATTTTCCTCGCCTATGCTGTTCGCGATCGGGTTTGTTTCTCTCTTTGTCTCCGGCGGAATCAGCGGCCCGTTCCTCGCCCAGCCCGTCCTCGATATTCCCCTGCATGACACGTATTTCGTGCCGGGCCACTTCCACTTGATCATGGGCGTCGCGTCTATCTTTGGCATTTTTGCGGCGACGTATTATTGGTTCCCGAAAATGTTCGGCCGCATGATGAACGAATCGATGGCGCGCTGGCACTTCTGGTTCAGCCTGATCGGCACGTATGCGATTTTCATGCCCATGCATTATCTCGGCATGGCGGGGATGCCGCGGCGCTATTCGCAGATGACCGAGGTCGCGTATCTTCACGACCTGATTCCGCTGCAGAAGTTCATCACCTACGCGGCGTTCATCACCATCGCCGGCCAGCTGATTTTCCTTGTGAATCTTTTCTGGAGCATGTTCAAGGGACCAAGGGCCAGCGATAATCCGTGGGAAGCCACCACGTTGGAATGGATTACGGCGACTCCGCCGCCGCACGACAATTTCGGCGGGCATACGCCCGTCGTCCACAACGGTCCTTACGAGTACAGCGTACCGGGGGCGCCTCGCGATTACGTGATGCAGAACGACCCGGAAATCAAGCCGGCACACTAAGCACACATGGCCAGCTTCTCCACCACCGCGACTATTGCCGAACCCGAGATTTCTCGAGACGATCATGGCACTCCGCCGCCGTTTCGAAACGGCGGGGACGATGGGCGTGCGGGTTTGCCGGACTACGGCACGCGCCTGCGCCGCGCGCGGCTCGGCTTGCTTGTCGCGTTGACTCCGATCCTCATGCTGTTTGTTTCCTTCACCAGCGCTTACGTGGTGCGCCAGGATTTGCCAACGCTGGATCCGCGCACGAATAATCTCATCCGCGACTGGATTCCTGTGGCGCTTCCCAGACTCCTGCTTCTCAATACGTTCGTGTTGCTGGTGAGCAGCTTGAGCATGGAGCTGGCCCGACGGCAGCTCCAAAGTCAGGTGGCGCTCGCAACCTCTTCGCCGGTCGTGGGGGACACGTCGGCCAAGGTCAGAATGCCCTGGCTTGGGGTGACTCTCGTCCTCGGCCTCGCGTTTCTTTTCGGGCAGTGGGCGGCCTGGCAGCAACTCGCCGCCAATGGCTTCTACGTGGCCACCACGCCGAGCAGCTCTTTCGTGTATTTGCTGACCGGCACGCATGCCGCGCATTTGCTGGGCGGAGTACTCGCGCTGATTGTCGCGGGCGTTGCCTCGCTGCTGCACCGTTCGTTGAAGACCCGCAGCATCGTCGTCGACGTGACCGCGTGGTACTGGCATTTCATGGCCGTGTTGTGGATTTACATTTTTTGCTTGATGAAGTTCGTCCGCTAACTGCAAGTTGATCAGGAGGCCGAACGCATGGCTGATTCCGCGCTGCAAAACATCCCGTCAGTCTACGAACCGTCGTTGTTCGGGACCTACTCGAAGAAAATCGGGATGTGGCTGTTTCTGCTCTCCGATACGCTGACGTTTGGCGCGCTGCTCTATGCCTACAGCTACGGGCGCATTTCAACGGGAGGCTGGCCCACGCCGTTCCATTCCGAGAGCATCATCAACGCCACCATAATGACGGCGTTCCTGTTGACCAGTTCGCTGACGATGGTCCTGGCGGTCCGCGCCTCCGTTCACCGCGACGCCAAGATGCAGACCCTTTGGTTGCTGGCTACGATGCTGTGCGGCACGGGATTCATCGTGCTTCACGGCCGAGAGTGGAGCAATCTCATTGCGGAAGGCCTGTCTCTTCCCATGTTTCCCAAAGTTCCTCACCACCAGGTAGCGGCTGAGTTTGCCAACGTGTCCAAGACGGTGCCGCAATTCGCCGCAACGTTTTTCGGTTTGACCGGCATGCACATGCTGCACGTGACGCTGGGCGTAATTTACCTCGGCGTGGTGGCGCTGCGGCGCAAGTTTATCCCCATCCTGCTGGTCCTCTGGCTGGTGGCCTGGCTGGGGACGCCGGCCTATAGCCCCTTCCACTATGGCGCACACATCCTGCTAATCGCGGCCATTGTCTGCGGCATCATT
>JBARRT010000013.1:0-36590 GCA_049644365.1 Candidatus Acidiferrum sp.
GAATATCGCTCACAAAGAGTGCGGATGGAAGGATGGCGACAGAGGCGGCTTAGCTGAATGGAACAGACCCACGGAAAGAAGAAAGCGAAGGTGTGCCTTGACATCGACCGGCCTTCTCATGGAAGGAGTTAGCCGGGAAGATTCCCGGTTCGTTGACTTGCCTCCGGCTCCAAACCTAAGATGTGCAGCAAATGGCCAGCGCGGATTCGCTCATCGGCACCACAATCTCGCACTACCACATCGTCGAAAAACTCGGTGGTGGCGGAATGGGTATCGTCTACAAGGCCGAGGATGTGAAGCTCAGCCGCTTCGTGGCCCTCAAGTTTCTGCCCGAAGATGTAGCCAAAGACCCACAAGCACTCAGCCGCTTTGAGCGCGAAGCCAAGGCCGCCTCGGCCTTGAATCATCCAAACATCTGCACCATATACGAGATTGGCGAAGAAAACGACACAGCCTTCATCGCGATGGAGTATCTGGAAGGGAATACCCTGATGCACATCATCGTTGGCCGTCCCATGGAGCTGCACACGCTTCTGGATGTGGCCACCGACATCGCCGACGGCCTACATGCTGCCCACGCCAAAGGGGTCGTCCATCGCGATATTAAGCCCGCGAACATTTTCGTCACCAAAGATGGCCGTGCAAAGATCCTGGATTTCGGCTTGGCCAAACTAAGTCCGTCAGGAAATTCGCCTGACACTCTCGCGACGCTTGAAATTGATACGGAGCATTTGACCAGCCCCGGCAGCACTTTGGGCACTATCGCATACATGTCTCCGGAGCAGGCGCGAGGGAAAGAACTGGACGGGCGCACGGACATTTTTTCATTCGGTCTGGTGCTCTATGAAATGGCGACGGGGAAACGAGCATTTTGGGGAGGCAGTTCGGCGGAAATTTTCGATGCCATTTTGAATCGCGCGCCAGTCGCAGCCGTGCGGCTGAATCCTCAAGTTCCAGTGGACCTCGAGCGCATCATCAGCAAGGCGCTTGAGAAGGATCGGATGCTGCGCTACCAGAGCACGGCCGACATTCGCAGCGATCTGCAGCGGCTGAAGCGCGATTCGGAATCAGGAAAGATTCCGCCGAGCGCGAGAGCAGCAGTAGCGGTACAGGCAGCACCAACTCGCGCGAAGAGGCGGAGGAAAGTGCTCATTCCCGCCGCGGCTCTCGGTGTCGCAATCGCTGCAGCCGCGTACTTGTATGTCCATCGCGCGTCAAAGCTTACCGAGAAAGACACCATCGTGCTCGGCGACTTCACCAACACCACCGGAGACGCAGTCTTTGACGACACGCTGAAAACGGCCCTCAACGTTTCGCTGCGGCAATCACCTTTCCTGAATGTGCTGTCCGACAGCGAAGTGACCAAGACCTTGCAAGAGATGACCCGTCCGGCCGGTACGAAACTTATCTCGGAAGTGGCCCGCGAGCTTTGCCAGCGGGCAGGCAGCAAAGCCTACCTTGTCGGGACGATTGGCAGTCTGGGCAGCGAATACGTGCTGGGATTGAAGGCGGTGAATTGCCGGAGTGGAGACACTCTGGCCGAGGAGCAGGTGACGGCGGCGTCCAAGGAGAAGGTGCTGGACACGCTGGGCCAGGCAGCATCGAAGCTGCGCGGTGAACTGGGCGAGTCGCTGGCTACGGTGCAGGAGTTAGACGTTCCGCTAGCAGAGGCCACCACGTCTTCGCTCGAAGCTCTGCAAGCGTACAGCCTTGGCGTAAAGGCGGCCGACGAGAAAAGCCCCGCCGCAGCCCTGCCTTACCTTCAGCGTGCCATCGAACTCGACCCCAATTTTGCCCTGGGTTACCGGGCAGTGGGCCACGACTACGCCAGTCTGGGCGAGCTAGCGCGGGCCAGCGAGTACTACGCCAAGGCATTCCAGTTGAGGGAGCATGCCAGCGAGTGGGAAAAGCTGAGCATCACCGCCAGCTACTATCAGAATGTAACCGGGGAACTGGATAAAGCGGCTCAGACATATCAGGAGGAGATTGAAAGCTACCCACGGAGATTCGAAGCGTATGCCCTTTTGGGCTTAGTGCTCGACCAAGAGGGGCATTATGAGAAAGCCGTGGAAATCAAGAGGGGAGCCCTGCGTCTTAGGCCGGACTGGGTGGGTGGTTACCTGGGAATCGCCAACTACGCCCTTGCCTCGCAGCGTTTCAATGAGGCCCGTCAGAGCATCCACGAGGCGCAGGCGCGAAAACTGGATAATTTCCAGTTCCACAACGCTCTGTACGCTCTTGCCTTTCTGCGGGCGGACTCCGCTGCGATGGCGGAACAGCAACGGTGGTTTGCGGGCATTCCTGAAGAGAACTTTGGACTGGCGCTCGCATCCGACACCGAGGCATACGCCGGTCATCTGGGCAAGGCGCGGGAGCTGACCAAGCGGACGGTAGACTCCGCGATACGAGCGGATAGCAAGGAAAACGGGGCAATATTTCAGGCGATTGCCGCTCAGCGGGAAGCCGCTTTCGGCAATGCTGCAGAAGCGCGACAGTCAGCGGCAGAAGCTTTGAAGCTGGCTCCCGGGAGTCAGGGCGTTGGGGTTGAAGTCGCGCTTGCGTTTGCCATGGCGGGCGATACGGCGCGAGCCGAATCAATGGCGCAAGACTTAGGGAAACGCTACCCATTGGACACGCAGATGCAATCGCTGTGGTTGCCTGCGATTCAGGCGCAATTGGCGCTGAACAAAAAGAACCCGGCTGCCGCTCTGAACGCTCTGCAAGCTGCTTCTCCCATCGAGTTGGGGCAAATTGGATTCGTCGTCAATATTTCCTGCCTCTACCATGTGTATGTTCGCGGGGAAGCTTACCTGGCAAGCCGACAAGGCAGCGCTGCCGCCGCCGAATTTCAGAAGATTCTCGATCACAGCGGGATCGTGTGGAACTGCTGGACGGGAGCGCTGGCCCACTTGGGAGTGGCTCGTGCGAACGCTTTGGAGGCGAGAACATTGCAAGGCCCGGATGCCGATGCTGCCCGCGTCCGCGCACTCGCCGCCTACAAAGATTTCCTCGCGCTATGGAAAGACGCCGACCCCGATATCCCCATCCTCAAGCAAGCCAAGGCCGAAGACGCCAAGCTCCAGTGATTTCTTGCTAAGTTCCGTTTGCGCCTGGCGAATTCTCCGCTTTTTCCGGGAATGAATTTAACTTGCCTGATTTAGTCGGACAATCGCAAACTGACACAGTGCCCACCCATCTTTTTTCTGGACAAATCGTTCCTCTTGGAGTATCCTAATCTTTAGGTACACTTTCATTTGGACAGCGGCAGCCCGGCTGCCGCTCTTTTGTTTTCAGCCTCAAGATCTCTTTATCCAACTTTGCTTTCAGCGCGAACGCGAAGGCTGATGCCGGTGTTTATGTAAACCCGTAAGTTCTGTAAAATCAACACTTCCAAGACCCCTCGTAAGTGTTGCGTCCAAAGGACTTACGGAATTGTTAAGCCCTCTAGAATCAACACTTACAAAAAGGTGGGGGAGGGGGTACCTTTCGCCTCGGGCCAAACACCAAAAGTTAAGATTCTAAAATGCCTTTTCGCCCAGTACTTCCGTACCCTTCCGAACAGGACGCTTGCTTCATTTAATAGAACACCCTCTTCCCCCATCATTCTAGCGACACGGAATTTACCTGTCTGAGGGAGAGGTCCCCGTGCAAGTCGGACGTTACGAAATTCTCGAGATCATCGGCACCGGCGCCACTGGCCGCGTGGCGCGGGCGCACGATCCCATGATCGGCCGCCAGGTAGCCATCAAGCTCTTCTCCAAAGAACTCGCGAAGGGCGAAGGCCGTCTGCGTTTTCTCCAGGAAGCACGCGTCGTCGGGCAGCTCTCGCACCCTTCGATCATGACGCTGCACGATATGGGCATCGATGAATCCACCCAAACGCCCTACTTAGTTATGGAATTCCTCGAAGGCCAGCCACTCGACCGCATCCTGGAAAAGGGCAGCCTTCCTTACCCCCGGGCGTGCGCGATCGTCGCGGAAGTCGCCTGCGCTCTTGGCGCGGCGCACCGCAGAGGTGTAATTCACGGTGACGTCAAGCCAGCCAATGTGCTCATCACCGACGACGGACGCGTGAAGCTCATGGACTTCGGAATGGCTCGCCTCGCCAGCCACGATACCGGCACCAGCCCGCTTCTTGGCACCCCTGCTTACTGGTGCCCCGAGCAGATTCTCGGCAAGCCTCAGGACGCGCGTTCCGATATCTTTTCGCTTGGAGTTGTGCTCTACGAAATGGTTACGGGAAAGCGCCCCTTTGACGCAGAATCCCTTCAGGCCATCTGCAGCCGTGTGCTTTCTTCCACGCCGCTCCCGGCGTCTCATGCGAATCCATCGATGCCCACGGGTTTCGATGAAGTCGTCGCCCGCTGCCTGACAAAAGATCCCATAGCCCGCTATGCCGTAGCTGAAACGCTCGCGGAAGACCTCTATCCCTTCGCTCGCCGCAAGACGGTTCACCAAGTTTCGCCGCAAGCTGTCAGCAATGGTAACGGTCTGCGCGACCGCGCCGCGCGTCTCCTTCGCTCCGCCTGATGATTACGCTAACAAAGGAGCGATATGAGACCCTCGGACACCTCGGTTCCGGGGCTTCGAGCCGCGTCGATAAAGCGCGCGACAACGTTATCGGCAGAACCGTCGCCCTCAAAACCTTTTTGAATGATTTCGGTCCAGGCCTCGAGCAGCAATTCCTCCGCGAAGCGCAGATCATCGGCCAGCTTTCCAATCCTTCCATCGTCCAGTTGTACGACGTCGGGATCAACGAGCACGGTATTCCCTTCCTGGTGATGGAATACGTCGCCGGAAACACGCTGGAAGATCATCTCGATCCGTCCGCCCTCCCCCTACAGCGGGCCTGCGCCTGGGCTGCCGATCTCGCGGGCGCCCTCGCGCTTGCCCATCGCGCGGGAATCATTCACGGCGACGTCAAGCCCGGCAACATTTTCGTCACGGCGGAATACAAAGTAAAACTCGGCGACTTCGGTATCGCGCGCTTCGCGTCTCAGATCTCCGGTTCCGGCAACCTAATGGGCACCCCGGCCTATCTGGCGCCCGAACAGATTCAGGGCGAACCTCAGGATCCGCGCTCGGATCAGTTTGCGCTCGGCATTGTTCTCTATCAGATGGTGTCTGGTGTTAAGCCCTTCGATGGAAGTTCGCTCGGCGCTGTCTGCTCTCAGATTTTGAACGCCGAGCCGATGCCGCCCTCGCGTCACAATCCGGCGGTTCCGAAAGCGCTCGATCGCATCATCGCCCGGTGCCTGGCCAAAAACCCCAAGGATCGCTTTGCGCACTGCGACGAACTCGCTTCCGTCCTTTATCCGTTCGCGCGTTCGAGCCCTTCCTCCGCGGCACCCAAGATCAAAAAGCCTTTTTGGTGGTCGAAGCCCGGCGGGCAGCGCGACGTGTGGATCACCGCGGCCGCTTGTTTGCTCCTCGCTGGCTCTGTTCCGGTGTCCCAATCCTTGCGCGCTCGCTTCACAGTTCCACCTGCCCCTGCATTCCATTTTTCACTCCCGGAAGCGCCCTCCGAAGCCTTCACTCATACGCTGCAAACAGTGACCGAAGCACCCGTGCCAGTCACCGCAGGCGACCTCGTTTCGCAAACCGCACAAGAACGCCCTCACCGGCACGCCAATCGCCCGGCGAAGCTCGCTGCCGCTCGAACGAAGCAGCCTGGCGTTATCCCTCAGGGGGTCTCGTCTCCTAAGATCATTGCATCTACGGCCCCGGAGCCTGCTGCGCCGGCGGCTACCGCCCCCACTCTCCAGATCGAAATTACATCCGCAGTCGCCGAAGGCACGCTGGCTATCTTTGCGGACCGCGAATTGCTCTTCACCATAAACTTCGCGACGGCCGCGCCGGGCGAACCGATCCATTTCGAGCACGCTGTTCCCGCCGGACCGCATCAATTCCGTGTGGCTCTTTACAAGCCGGACAAGAGTCTGCGCCTGGAAAAAGAAGGTCTGGCGGAAATTCGTTCGGACGGGGCAAATACCCTGGCCGTCCGCGTCAATCGTCGTGCCAAGCTGCTCGTCCGCCGCGAGTTCACACTGGAAGTCACCTGGCCCGCCGGCTCGGCGGCGGCTTCCGAACGCGGTGCCGCACACGTGAAAACCTCAGCTTTGCTGAAATAGTTTCTGTTTGAAAATACACGGATTGGATTAGAAGAGAGTTTTCCGCGCTATTCGTAGCGCAGCGCTTCGACGGGATCCAGCTTCGCCGCCTTCATCGCCGGCCACACGCCGAAGACCAGGCCCACGCACACGCTCACCACAATTCCAGTCACCGCGGCCCACACCGGCACGCTTCCCGGCCACTTCAATCCCAGTCGCACCAGCAGCACCAGCCCATTCACGAGGAGGAGCGCGATAACCCCGCCGGCGCCCGTCAGCGTCATGGCTTCCAGCAAGAATTGCCAGGTAATATCTCCGCTCTTTGCGCCGATGGCCTTGCGGATTCCGATTTCTCGCGTCCGTTCGGTGACGCTCACCAGCATGATATTCATCACCCCCACGCCCCCGATCAGCAGCCCGATCCCGCTTAGCACGATCGTCGCGAGCGCCACCATCCCCATGATGCTGTGAAACTGTTCCACGATTTGTTGCGAGGTCTGAATCGAAAAACTATCCTTGCCGTTGAAAGGGACGTTGCGCCGGCGCCGCAGCACTTCCGTCGCCTGGTCCACCGCCTGATCCAGCATGTTCGGATACGCCTGCAACCGGATGCTGTTCTCGTAGGCGCCGGGATAAATTTTCCGGAACGTGTTGTACGGGATAAGCACCCGGCGGTCTTCGTCGTCATTGCCGAACATGCCCTTCGGCTTCTCCACAACGCCAATCACCCGAAACGCAGAGCCGTCGATCATCACGTCTTTCCCGACCGGCGAAACTCCGGGAAACAGCACCGGCGCGGCGTTCTCACCGAGCATCACCACTTTCTCTCGATGCAGATCGTCTCCTTCACTGATAAACCGTCCTTCCAGAGTCGCGGCGTTGGCATAGACCTGCCCGAAATTCGCCTGCACTCCGCGGAAATCGATGGCCACCACCTCGCCGGACTTCGTTCGAACCGAATGCTGCTGCTCCCACCAGATGAGGAAGACCGTCACATTCTTCACCGCCGGACTGCCTTCCTTAATCGCTTCCGCGTCCTCGAGAGTCAGCGGCTTGCGCTCGCGCTCGTCTTTGGGCCGCCGCCCGCCGCCGTGCGGGCCCTGGTCGAAGCGCGAGATAAACGCGGTGTCAGCGCCGTACTGCTTGACGTTTTCCTGTACCTGCTGATCGAATCCAGTAATCAGCGCGGCCACCAGCATGATCACACTTACGCCCAGCACCACGCCGAACACCGTCAGAATGCTGCGCAGTTTGTGCGCTTTCAGCGTGTCCATCGCCTGTTTGAGATTTTCACCGTATGCTTGCGCCATCGCTGTTCCTCAGCCGTCCGCCCGCAGCGCTTCGATGGGATCGAGCTTTGCCGCGCGCATCGCCGGGTAAATTCCGAAGAAAAGACCTACTGCCGTCGAAACACTCAGCGAAAGTATCACCGAGCTCATCGGGGTCTTCATAGGTATCGCCGTCGCCGCGCGCGCAACTGCAACCAGCGCATACGCGAGGCAAATTCCGATCAGCCCGCCCGTGGCCGCCAGCACCGCCGATTCCGTCATGAACTGCAGAACGATGTGGCGTCTTCTCGCTCCCAGCGATCGCCGCAGACCGATCTCCCGCGTGCGTTCCGTCACGCTCGCCAGCATGATGTTCATGATCACGATTCCGCCGACCACCAGGAATACCGCTGTCAGCCCCACCGCCACGGTAAACAAATTCGCGGTCAAAGATTTCCATAGCCCCATGATCGAGTCCGAACCCACAATCCCGAAGCTGTCCGGATCGTCCCAGGGAGTGTGCCGCCACGCCCGCAGGAGCATTCGCGCTTCGTCCTCGGAGGCCGCCATCATTTCCGCGTTCTGTGCCTGGATAAACAGCACGAGGGAATCTCGCTGCGTGCCCCATTCCTTGCTGTACGTACCCAGCGGGATGAACATGAAATTGTCTTGCGATTGCCCGAGCGCGCTTCCGATGACTGCGGCCACGCCAATCACTTCGTAACTGTGATTCCCTGCGCGTATCGTTTTCCCGATGGGATCCACATTGGAGAAAAACTTCTTCTGCACGTCCCCGCCGATAAAGCAGACCGGGGAATGGTGTGTCTCGTCCGCCTCCATCAGAAACCTGCCCGATGCGACGTTCAAACTGCGCACCTCGGAGTAGTTCGGGGTCACTCCCAAGATGTTCACATCCCGCAGCAGCTCGTTGCCATAGCGTAAATCCGAGGAGGTACCCAGCAACGCAGCCACCTGGCTTGCGGTCCGCATTCCGGCCCTCAGCTTGGTAAATTCTTCCGTGGTAACCAGCGGCCGCTTTTGCGCCTTCACCCAGGCGTCCTGGCTGGTGATAATTCCGAAGCGCGTAAGGACGTATACGTTTGCGCCGAGATTGGCGATTTTGTCAGCCACATAGAAATTCAGTCCCGCGACGACGCTCATCACCGCCACTAGTGTCGTCACCGCCAGGATCACACCCAGCAGCGTCAGGAAACTCCGCAGTTTGTGCGCCCTCAATGCGTCCAGCGACAAGCGCACCGTCTCGAGCATGGTGACCGCTGCGCCGCGCAAGCTGCCCATCTTCAGGGCGGTACTCTCCACCCGCCGCGGTAGCACGCTCAACCCGTCCAGGGGAGTTACACCCAAACAGACCTCCAACCCTCTCTATTCAATACGAAATACGGGGACCGTTCGTTCCTTACTCTTAATAGACGTGTGGGACACCACTTTGCTATCACTGTGATTTGGGGTAGGCTGAGGCCCAACCGGAAGAAAGTGGTCCGCTCCGCGGTCGCTTCTTGAATTGTACCGTTTTCGACCCGAAATCAGGGAAGTATTTGGTTTGTCGAGGAGGTTGTAATGCGCCGTATCTCTCTTTGTTTTATTTGTCTTACAGTGCTAACGGCCACCATCGTACCGGCTGTGCACCCACAGGAGAAGCCTGCCGATAAAGCGCCCTCATCTTCAGTAGCACCTACCTCTGGCTTCCGCGCCGAGTTCCTGGAGGAAATCGCGTACTACGAGAAGCGGTACACCAGCCTGGCCGAAACCATGCCCGCCGAAAAGTACACGTGGCGCCCAGCGGAAGGGGTGCGCTCGGTGGGAGAAGTCTTTACGCATATCGTCGGCGCCAACTACGGTGTTGCTCGCGCCCTCGGCACGCCCTCGCCAGCTGGCCTCGATTTCAAGTCCATCATGGCCCTCTCCGCAGACAAACCCAAAGTGATTCAGGCCCTGAAAGACTCCTTTGCACATTTCCGCAATGCCGTCATTGCACTCAAAGAGGAAGATGCGGACAAGCCACAGAAAATGTTCAACCGCCAAACCACGCTGCGTGGCTCCTTCATCGTCATCACCGGTCACTTCGGCGAACACTTGGGCCAGTCGATTGCCTACGCGCGCGTGAACGGCGTCGTGCCGCCGTGGACGGAAGGGCTCAACCAACCGCCACAGAAACCGGCTGAAAAACCCAAGCCTTAGACCTGGATATCAAAACGCAAAGCATTGTTTCATTCGCCGCCGCTCACCTATTTCGTTCCTTGGCGGTGTACAACAAATGTATGCCCCGGCGAATCCAACGAGTGTGCAGCCCGGCGGCTTTTCCGCCGCATCGAACCATGTGGAAACGCGCGATTTCTCTCATCGTTGGCCTGTCATGTTTTGCCGCCGCGAGCGCCGCAGCGCAATCGGTGGTTCCCGATTCTATTCCAGCGATCTCCCCGGCGAAACCGGGCCTCTTCGAACGCGTGATTTCCAGCCAGAAGAAAAATGAGGAAGCGCTGGACGTCTACGAGCGCCTCGAGCGTCTGGAAGTTCGCAAGAACCGCAGCGACACGGCCCCGGCGTCGTTAAGAATCGCCCGCGTCATTCCGAACGGCACAGGAATGAACCGCATCGCCGTCGGCCCTGACGGACAGCCTACGGATCCAGCGGCCTATCGCGCCGAACTCGCAAGACTGGAAAAGGCGCTCGCCCTGCTCGTCAATAACAGCCGTTCGCAGCGCGACGCCGTGGAAAAGTTCGCGAAGAAAAAAAAGGAGCGCAACGACCTGATTGACGCCACGCGAAGCGCCTTCCTTTTTACCTTCGTCGCCCGCGAGCCTCGCGCGGACCGCATGCTTTCCAAGTACAGGATGGAACCCAACCCGGCCTTCAAGCCCACCACGCGCTTCACTTCCATTTACACCAAAGTTCGCGGATTCGTCTGGGTAGATGAAGATGCGGAGCAGCTCGCGCGCATCGAAGGCGAAGTCACCGAAGACATTTCCGTCGGCCTATTTCTTGGCAAGATTTACAAGGGCAGCCATTTCATGCAGGAGCGTTATGAAGTCGCGCCGGGACTTTGGCTCGCGAGTTTTTCGCAATACGATTTTGACGGCCGCAAACTCTTCTCGGGTTTTTCGGTCCACGAGCGCACGTTCTATACAAACTACCGCTACATCGGCCCGCCCAAGGAGGCACTCCTCGCCGTTCGCAAGGAACTTGGACTTGCCGACTTGGGCAAACCTGGTTCTGCGGCCGCCGATCCGTGATTCCTCGGCCGGTATACTGCTTGTATCGGCCCATCTTTGAAGGGGAAACGGCCGGGAGGCTTCATGCGCCGCTCGCTCATTTTTGCCAGCGTTCTGGCTTTCTTCGCCACTCTGAACTGCCCGGCGCAATCTTCCCAGTCCGGCTCGGATTCCGGTTCCGACAAGCCCACGCCGCAATCCCAGCCTCCTGCTCCTGCTGCGCCACAACCACCTCCCACCGGTGCTGCAACAACGGCGGCCAAAGACCAGAGCGCCGGGAAAGACCAAGCCAAGGAAAAAAAGAAACCGAAAAAGATTTGGACGGAGGAGGAGATTTCCGCCGTCGGCGGGAGCATCTCCGTGGTCGGTGATCAGCACCCGTCAAACAACTCTTCGCGCGCGCCAACTTCGACGACCGCTTCGGACGGGCGGGATGCGTCCTATTACCGCGGCCGGCTTGCGCCGCTCCGCCAGCAGATCGAAGAACTCGACCGCGAAATCCAAGAAATGAGAAGCGCCAAGGGCACTGTCCGTGAAAATGTCGAAGCGCAAGTGCAGGTCCGCGAGACCCGCCGAGAAAAGATTCAGAAGCAGATCAACGAAATTGAAGAGGACGCACGCCGGCACGGCATCGCGCCCGGCCAGCTCCGCTGACTCCAGCGAGCTAAATAGGCCGGTCTGAACGCCTGCCTAGCGAATCAGGTTCCAGGGATACACTCCAACGTTGATCTTCATGATGAAGTAGCTGAAGCCTCCGGGATCGGGCTTCGGCTGGTGCGGCGTGTCCGGTGGAATCAGCAGCCAGTCGCCTGCCTTCACTTTGTAGGTCTTTCCGCCGACCACCGGTTGTCCCCGGTATTCTCCCGGAATAATTCCATCTTTGTCTTTTAGATTCTGCTCGTTAGCGATCTTTCCGCCGAGGATCATTTCGCCCGTGCCGCCGGTGAAAATATAAAAGTCGTACGCTCCGGCGTGCTGCTCGGCGTCGTCCAGCACACTGTTCACTTTGGTCAAGCTCGGAACGGGCTTATCGCGAAACATGCGATAGAGCATGAACATGCTGAAACCGCGCGTCTGCACGTGTACCGGCCCGCCGCCAAATGATTGCGAACTTCCGCTGCCGACTTCTTTCACCAGTTTGGCGGCCTTCTCCGCCATCTCCGTGTGCGCTTTTCGAATGTCGTCAATGTTCCAATGCATGATCGGCGGCGCATCCGGCGCGAGCGGCGGCTCATTCGGAGAATTGAAGCCGAACGGCTTCACCTCCGGTTTGCTTTCTTGAGCGGAAACGCTAGGAACCATCGAGAAGTCGTCGAAGTGTCCACTGAGAATCGGCTGCGCGCTTGGCTTCGCCGCGTATCCGGCGATAAATCCGATGAATGCAGCGCCGATCACTATTGCGGGAAATAACTTTTTCATTGCTCGATCCTCCTGTCGCTATTTCTTTGCTGCCGGTTTCTCCGACACAAAACGAATCTCTCTCAGCATTTCCGCTTGGCGATACAGCTCGGTTTTACCCGCCGGAAACTTATTGAAGCTCAGCATATAGGCCAGGATATCGGCGTTCTGCTGGCGCGTCAGTTTTCCCGGCGAAGTCTGCGGCATGGTCCTGCGAATTCGTTCGAACAGATCGCCCAGCGTGAGCCCATTCCAATTCGAAAGAAAGGCCCCTCCGGTGAGCGGCGGCGCCGATTCTCTGCCGGCGAGCTTGTCGCCATGGCAAGCCGAGCATTGTTTCTCATACAGCGCTTCGCCGCGCTTGGCCTGCTCTTCCGTATAAACGCCGTCCCACACCGAACGCTCCGATGGCGCCGGCTCCTGTGCGCGAAGCGCGCTAAAAAACACTCCAATCACACCCAGCCCGGCAATGGCCATGAATGAATTCTTACTCTTCACGCCGATTTCTATTCCTCGTTCGACGGCAGCGTGTACGCAATGTATTCGCCCGAGTATGGCCCGCCGCTGACGGCCACCACGATGTACTGCTTGCCGTTCACCATATACGCCATGGGCGATCCAGTCTGCGGCGCCGGCATGAACACTGCGCCGACTTCCTTGCCGGTCGCTTTGTCATAAGCGCGCAGCATCGCCCCGCGCGGATGATCCGCGGTGGTCGTCACGTGCCCTTCGCCTGCGATCACCAGCGTCTTCGTCACCAGCGTCCCAATGTTGTAGGTCTCCTGGCCCGTGCGCGGGATGTTCATTCCCTTCAGCGCCGGGCTATTTCGCACCACGTCATCGGTCTCTCCGTGGGCGATCTGCCAGGAAATTTCACCCTTGTCGAGGTTAATCGCGGAAATCGTTCCGTAAGGCGGCTTGACCAAAGGCAAGCCATCAATATTCATAGGAACGTAACCTGCGCCAGCTTTTTTCTTCGGAGGCTTCGGCGAATCCGCCCCGGCGTTTTCGCCCGGGCCTTTCAGAATTTCCACTTCTTGTCCGGCGGTTCCCGCGATGTAGCTGATGTCGGAGATTTCCTTGGGCGCCGGCACGAGCCCAATCGGTTCCATACACGAGTTGCACGCGTACACGTACACCGTGTGCGTCTCGGGATCGTACGACCCGCCCGGCCAATTGGTGCCGCCAGACGCAGTCCCGAGTGTGAGCGTTCCGAGCGGTCCCTCCACTTTGCTCACCACCGGCGGCGTGTATACCGGACCCAGGTGGTATCTCGACACAATCTCTTTCGCTCGCTCGCGAAGCGCGGGCGTGAAATCGATCAGATCGTCGATGGAAGTCCCGTTGCGGCTGTACGCCGCGGGCTTTGCCGGGATCGGTTGCGTCGGCGAATACCATTCGCCAGGAACATTTCCGACTTCCACCGGCTTCTCCGGCATCGGCCAAACTGGTTTTCCGGTCACGCGATCGAAAACGTAGAGGAATCCCTGCTTCGTCGGCTGCGCGACAGCCTTTACCGGTTTTCCCTCAACCGTAATGTCCGCAAGAATCGGCGCCGAGGAAATATCCATGTCCCAGAGCGGGTGGTGCACCAATTGGAAGTGCCACTTACGCTCGCCGGTTTTCAGGTCCACGCACACGAGACTTTCGCCGAACAAATTATTTCCCGGGCGGTGCCCGCCGTAGAAATCGCTAGTCGGCGACTCAACCGGCAAGTAGACCAAACCGAGTTGCTCATCCACGGTGATCTGGGTCCAAACTCCAGTGTTGCCCGTATATTCCGCCGAGCCCTTCTCCCAGGTATCGTAGCCAAACTCGCCCTTTTTCGGGATGGTATGGAAAATCCAGAGCCGTTTGCCTGTTCGAACGTCAAACCCGCGCACGTACCCCTTGTTGTTGCGCATGCTGCGCGGCGTCATGCCTTCGCGGAACGCCGCGCCGATGATCACCGTGTCTTTCGCCACCACCGGGGCGGACTGAATTCCTATTTCTCCAGTCGTCAAATCGGGAAGGATTTCCTGATCGTCATTCACCTTGAGGTCCACTTCGCCATTGTCGCCAAAGGTCGGAACACGGATTCCATTTTTCGCGTTGAGGCAAATCAGCCGATAACCCGGCGTCACATAAAGAATGCGTTCTTCCTTGCCGTCGGACCAGTATGCCAACCCGCGGCCGGAAAGTTGTCTTGGCGCAGCCCCGCCGCGCTTTCCTTCATGCTCGCCGTGAATCCAGAGCACTTCACCCGTTGCCGGGTCCAGCGCAATCACGGCACGACGTGATCCGGCGGTGGCATAGAGAACGCCGTTGACCATCAGCGGCGTTCCTTCCAGTTTGTACTCCGGCCGGTCGCCGAAATTATCGGTCTTGATGCGCCACGCGATTTCCAGATCGTTGAAGTTCGAGGCGTTGATTTGGTCCAGCGGTCGGTAGCGCGTCCCCGCCAGGTCGGCCGCGTAGGACGGCCACTCGGTATCCTTGGTGCGGGATTGCGCCGAAATGCTTGCCGGAATCGCCGCGAGTACGACAGCCCACGGAATCAGAATCTTCCATCCGCTGAATTTTCTCCGCCCCATGTTCAATCCTCCGCTGAATTTCCGCCGCTCCTGCGGCTCCGCTCATCCCATTTGCTTGATTTGTTCGAGCGCCTGCTTGATTTTTACCTTTTGCTCGTCCGTCACGTCGCCGTTGGGCGGCCGCTGATAAAACTGGCGCGTCCCCATTTGCAGGCTCAATGCGTATTTCATGGGCCCGTAGGAATCGACGCCGCCCGCGCGCAGAATCTTCAGCGCCGCGTTCAGTTTCGCGAGCGGCTCACTGAAGTCTTTGCCCGCGCGCTTCGCCGCAAACACCTCCGCGATCTGTTTCGTGAAGTTGTTGCCTTCGGCGAGGATCGCGCCCATGCCGTGGTCCAGCGCGTACTTCAAATTCGTATCCGTCCCGGTGCGCATATTCAGCTTGGGAAACTCCGCCACGAAGCGTTCATATTCCGGCACGTCGTCCATCGAATCCTTGATGCCCGCGAGATTCGGATATTTTTCCAGGCTGTGCAGCAGCTCCAGCGTGATCGGCACACCGCTCGCAAACGGAATGTGGTAGAGGTTGATTGGAATTTTCACTTTTTCAAAAATCAGCGTGTAGTATTTCGTCAGGCCGTCCGGGTGCGGATGCTTGTAGTAAAACGGCGGAACGATCAGCAGGCCGTCCGCTCCGTTGGCTTCCGCATGCTGCGACAACTCGATGGTCTCCGGAAAATTCGAGGTGCCGGAGCACACGATGATGTTCAGCCCGTTGCGGTGCTTGAACGCCGTCTCCGCAACTTTCTTCCGCTCCGCCATGGAAAAAGACGGAAATTCGCCCGTCGTTCCCAGCACCACCACACCATCCGCCCCGTTGGCCTTCAAATACGCCAGCAGGTCCTTGTACAGTTCTTCATCGAACTTCAAATCTTTTCCGCAGGGCGTCGACGCCGCCACCCAAAACAAAACTTTCTCGCCGTTGGCTGGAGCTGCGTTTGCCGCGCGTGGCACGCCCACTGACGCTTCCGCAAACGCCGTCTTTTCGACCACTCCGAGGGCCGCGGCCACTCCCACAGCACCAAGAAAAGTCCTTCGCGTTGTTGGCATAATGTCCCCCTCACTGAAGCCCGCGGAAGTCTAAGCCAGTCAAATTCAATATACAAAGGATTAGTTCCCGTCCTCGCGCGCTGCTGCCGTTCCTCGCGACTCGTGCTGCATTCAACGCCGCTCAGCCTGCACACTTGCCGACTGAATCCAGAAGGTATACTCTCCCGCGTTGACGTTGCGGGCCACTGCCCGAATCCCAATCCTATCGTGACTGCGCTTCAAGAGGCCGCCATGAAAAATCTCTCTAATTCCGGCAACAGCAAACAGGAACAGGCGGAAAATCTAGCCGCTGAAACACGCGCGAACCACGAAGCGGGCGCGAGTACAACTTTCTCGCCCTCCGACCGCCGCGCATTTCTGCAAGGCGCGGCTGCCACTGCCGCGGCTGCCGCTGCGACGCTGGCGATGCCGCGCTGGGCGCAGGCACATCCCGGCGATCTCGACGCGATTCGCGCGGAAGTCGAGAAGCGTCACGACGAATCCGTCAGGCGCCTGCAGGATTGGATCCGTCAGCCGTCCATCGCCGCCGAAAACCGCGGCATGAACGAAGGCTGCGAGCTGAGCATGCGCATGCTGCGCGACGCCGGATTCCAGCAAGCCACCAAAATTCCAACCGACGGCCAGCCCGGAATCTTCGCCACGCTCGACGCCGGCGCGCCCCGCACCCTGGGGCTCTATTACATGTACGACGTGAAGCAGGCGGATCCCGCGGAATGGTCCTCTCCACCGTTCGAAGCGGCACTTGTGGAGAAACCAGGCCTCGGAAAAGTCGTCATGGGCCGCGGCGCCGTGAATCAGAAAGGCCCGGAGGCCTCGTTCCTCGCCGCGCTCCACGCCATTCGCGGCGCCGGCAAGAAACTCCCCGTCAATCTCGTTTTCGTCGCCGAAGGCGAAGAAGAAATCGGCTCGCCGCATTTTCCGCAAGTAGTGCGCCGGCCCGAAGTGCTCGCCGCGCTGAAAAACTGCATGGGCATCTTCATGCCCAGCGCCTCGCAGGGACTCGACGGCGAAGTCACCATGACTCTCGGCGCAAAGGGCGTCATTGAATGTGAATTAATCTCCAGCGGCGAGCGCTGGGGCCGCGGTCCGCGCAAGGACGTGCACTCCAGCAACAAAGCCCGCCTCGACAGCCCGGCCTGGCATCTCGTCGAAGCGTTGGCCACTCTCGTCTCACCCGACGGCAACGATCCCGCCATCGAAGGCTTTGCCGCGAAGGCCCGCCCCATCTCTGCAGCCGAAAAGAAAATGATCGCTGAAGCCGCAAGACGCTTGAGCGAAGCCGAATCCAAGAAGCTTCTAGGCGTGGAGCGCTGGGTGCACGACGTCGGCTGGCAGGAAGCGCTCGAACTCTTGATGTCGCGCCCCACTGTGAATATTGAAGGCCTCGTCGGGGGCTACACCGGCCCCGGCGGAAAAACGATTCTTCCCGGAAGGGCCATCGCCAAACTCGACTTGCGCCTCGTTCCGGACATGACCGCCGCGGAAGCCCTTGCCGCTCTCAAAGCGCATCTTGCGAAAAAAGGTTTCGGCGATATCGAGGTGCGAATGACCGGCGGCTACGATCCCAACAGCACACCGGCCGATGCGGCGCTCATTCGAATTGAAACCGAGGTCTACCGCAAAGGCGGAGTGGATCCCGTCATTCTTCCGCGCAGCGCCGGCTCCTGGCCGGGATACGTCTTCACCGGCGAGCCGCTCCACCTCGCCGCCGGCCCCTTCGGCCTCGGCCACGGCAGCGGCGCGCACGCGCCTGACGAGTACTACGTCATCGAATCCAAGAATCCCAAAGTTCAGGGCCTGGACGGCGCTGTCTTCTCTTTCGTCCAGCTACTCTACGGCCTGGCTCAGGCGAGCTGACCGCGCCCGCTGCGAAAAAATCGCGGCTTCGCCTTTGAACTCTGCCTCCATTCAATAGAGATGAAAGAAGCCGTCTTCTTGGATGAGCCGAACGGTGACCCCAAACAAATTCGAAAGATGCTTCGCCGTGAGCACCGAAGATTTTGGCCCATCCGCTATGACGCGTCCTTCTCGCAAAAGCACCACGCGCTTTATCTCCGGAATAATTTCCGAAACATGATGCGTCACCAGCAATATCCCGAGCCCGGATCGTGCAAGCTCGCGCATCGTGTCGCGAAGCTGCAACTGCGCCGCGATGTCCAGCGCGTTGCTCGGTTCGTCGAAAAGCAACGTCTGTGGCCCATGCACCAGCGCCCGCGCAATCAGCGTCCGCTTCGCTTCGCCCGAGGACATCTCCGCGACCGCGCGCTCCGCCAGATGCGCGATGCCGAGCCTTGCCAGAGCTTCGTTCGCTCTCTCCAGATTCTCGCGGTCGGGATGGTGATGCGGAAAAATTCTCGTGCTGCTGAAAAATCCCGAAAGCACCACGTCCCGTCCCGTCGCGTCCGTGGTGCACGATGCCAGCAAGTCCGGCGAAACAATTCCCAGCTTCGATCGCAGTTCAAAAATGTTCCATCGCTCGCGCCCCAGAATGGAGATCGAAGACCCTTCGCGCGCCAGCGGGTAACACTCGCGCGTGATCGTTTTGATCAGCGTGGACTTCCCGCACCCATTCGGCCCAAGGATACACACATGTTCCCCTGCCGCAATTCGCAGCGTGATGTCGTCCAGGGCGGGCCGCTGCTCGCGCGCGCCGCGCAAGACCGTGACGTGTTCCAAAGAAAGCAGTAGGGGAACTGGAGCAGCCATGTTCCGTGTAAGAACCAGGCGTCATCTTAGCTCAGGATAGGCTTTGCAAGGGTGCAGTGCAGGTGACTGTGTGACAAAAGCGAGAGGAATAGGCATGTTATTGATTTAACGGCAGTTATTTGCACTCCGCCGTCATTCCCAAAATAAAAGGGAGGTGAAAACAGTTTCGTTCTCACCTCCCGGGGTGGGTGGGGTGTTGCATGACAAGGACCTCGGCGGCTCAGCAGGCCTGCCCTGCCAGGCAGGTCTGCGGCCTCACTCGCGATTGCATTTGCAATTCGTTTAGGAGACTCACCACCAAAGAGCTTGTCTTTCCGGGCTTTGTAACACCCCGAAATGTCCGTGTCAACGGCAAAAACAGCCGTGATGGCGGCAAGAAAGCAAAGGCGCAATCCCCTTGGCCACACCTCGGAACCGCGCGCCTCGGAGTTTAGTACCTAGTCGAGAACCCACGCACCTTTTTTCTCCGTGAATCGAAAACCATATCGCGTGGAAGGCGCTACCGAAGATTCCGAGCGGACTGCATGGGCCTTCCCAACATACTGTTCCCCGGGTTCCATGAGGTAGACTTCCACCTCGGAATTCATCCGCAAGGCCGTGACGCAAGAACAGAGAAAGCCGCTGAGGCTGACGTTTTCCGTGTACGCCTTCTCTTGAAAGTCTGCTCCATGGGCATCGACCCCGGCGATTTTTATATGCACGCGAAGCCGGACTCGAACCTCCAACCGTGGTACGGCATTCTGTTTTTGCAGCCGCCCCAGGCAACCGCGCAGCGCATCGAAATCGATGGGCTTCTCAAAATATCCCGCCGCACCCAGCTCTTTGCAATACCGCTGGGTGTTGGCAGCGGGTTCGCCGCTCACTAGGAAAACGGGAACCGGCTGCGTCTTGCTGCAGGAACCCAGGGTCCGGCACAAATCGATCCCGGAAATCTTCGGCATCCGCAAGTCCAGGAGGATGGCGTCGGGTTTGTGTTCCATGGTCAACGCCAGCGCTTCTGCTCGATGCCCGTGGAGCTCTTTAGTTCCTCGGGCGAATACCCCAGAATTTTTTTGGTACGCCATGCTGTTGTAGATGCGCGTCCCTTGCATGTCCACGATGGCGATCATGTCGGCGGCGTTCTCGTTAATCAGCCGGAAGAGTTCCTCCCTCTTGAAAAGCTCGCGCCGCATTCGGTGAATCTGCAGTTGCTGGTAGACCGTGTAGACATCGAATAGCAGCACCAGTCCCACCAGTCCTCGCACCGCCTGTCGCAGGAGAAAAAACGAAAACAGATCTTCCTCGAGCTGCTTCGTCGGTAGCACGAACGTGCTCAACGCCAGCGTGACCAGCAGGGTCACCGCAAACGCCGTTCCCCACAGCCACCACTCTCTTCTCTCCATCCGCCGGAAACTCGCCGGAAGGCTCTCCCTCTCTTCTCGTTTTCTCCCTGCTCGCGCTTGTGCTTCTTTGGACTTCACGACTCTCCCGTCCGGCTCCTCAGCTAGCCATGCCCCTGCCGCCGACACACCAGCGGCCGCCTTGCCGATGAGTCACACACCTACTTCACTCCTGGCTGCACGAGACCAGCCATCTGCGAATCGAACCTCGTTCCTATGTAAGTCCCTGAAACAAAACGGAGATGCGTCGCGGTTTGCCCTTTTCCTTCATCCCTGTCGAACTCTTCTCCATCCGCCTTGTGTCACTCCGAATCTACTGTCCCGATTCGACACACCTTTTCTCGGGATCTCCATCCGGGTACCGCTTCGTTATGAAACGCTACGGTCGATTCGAATCCGTCTCCGCGCGGCGCAAGAGCAGGGCCGTCAATCCCGCCAGAAGGCCGCCCGCGATGATGACGCCTTCCCAGACGATTCCCGTGGCCAGCACTCGCGCGGCCGGCGCGCCAAACGGCGCCAGCAACAACACCAGAGCTGCTTCGCGGACTCCAATTCCCCCTTGCGTGATCGGCATCACCGCGGCCATTTTCGCCAGCGGCCAGGCGAAGAGCCACACGCGTAACGGCAGAACGAGTCCGCAAGAAATTCCCAGAAGCGCGGTCAGCAAAATATACGTGCCTTGCACCGAAGTGCCGAGCAGCCAGCCGAAGACCAGGCGATGCGGATGACGCGAGATGGAACGAATCGCGTGACGGATCTGCGCGAGTCGGCGCCGGAAACGAATCGAGCGGCCGCGCAAGAGCGGCCGGTGCAAGATCAAAACAACTGAAAGCACAAGTACAGCAACGGCAGCGCCGGCAACAAGAACGTGTCGCGCCGGGGCCTGCAGCGCCGCCGGCAAAGATCCAGGAAGCAGAATAAGCCCGAACGAAACCAGCGTGAGCTGCGCGGCTACGTCGAGGAAACGATCCGCGACATTTCCTGTGATGACCGCAGCCGGACGCGCGCTTCGTGATATTCCCACCGCGAGTCGTGCGACGTCGCCGCCGATAATCGACGGCAGGAACAACGCGCCGAAAAGTCCGCTGGTGTAGCACTGCGCGCTCGCCGCGAAGCTGAGTTTTGCGCCGGCGGAATTCACCACGACGTGCCACTTGGTGATGCCACCGGTCAGCGCGACGAGATAAATCAGAAGCACCGCTAGAAAACGCGTAAGCGGCACGCGCGACAGGGCGTCGCGAAGCTGCGCCATCGGGAAAAAATGAAGCAGCAGCGCGAGAATCGCGAACGCGGCTAACCAGCGAAGCAGAAGAAATATCCAGCCTCGGCGCGATTTTTCAGTTGGGCTGGCTGCACTCATTGCCGGCTGTGAATTTTCTGCCGGACATCTCAATCGCCAAAAATCTCGTCAATCTTCCCCGCCAGCTTGAAATCGTAATCGCTGATGCCTTTCACGCTGTGCGTATTCAAATCGATCACTACTTTGTTCCACACGTTGAACCATTCCGGATGATGGTTCATCGCTTCGGCAACCAGGGCGACGCGCGTCATGTTCCCGAATGCCGCGACGAAATCCTTGCACGCAAACTCCTTGTGCAGTTTTCCATTCGCGACGCTCCAGCCTTTCGCTTTCGGCAGTAGCTCCGAAACTTCCGCGTCGCTGAGTTTTTTCGCTGGCATTGCGTAACCTCCTGGAGCCTCTCGCATTCTTCTCCGCCATTATGCGGCGCAATCTGCGTGCCAGCAACAGTCGCGCTTGTCCCGCACGCCGTTACAATTTGAAGTGTGGCGGCAAGCTTCCGCACTCCAAGGCGACGTTCTTCGTTGTATGCGTGCGGGATTTCCATTATCGTAGGGGTTTCCTTCGAAGCCGAAAATGCGCGTGGTGCGCATTCGAACGGAAAGCGGAGAACGACGTGAAAAAGAAAATTCGCGCCATCCAGTATGGTGTCGGCCCGATCGGCGCATCCATCGCGCGGCTGATGCGGGAAAAGCAGGCCATTGAAATTATCGGCGCCATTGATATGGATCCGGCAAAAATCGGACGCGACCTCGGGGAAGTCATCGGCGCAACGGACGCACCGTGGGGCGTGGCGATTTCCGCGGACGCCAAGGATGTGCTGGAGCAAAACGCGGACGTGGTGATCCATTCGACGTCGTCGTCACTCGCAAAAGTGATGGACCAGTTGCTCGCGTGCCTGGAAGCGGAGTCGTGCATCGTTTCGACATGTGAAGAACTGTCGTATCCGTTTCGCACGCATCCGGAGCTGGCAGCGAAGCTCGATGCCGCCGCGAAAGAATGGGGCGTCGCGCTGGTCGGGACGGGCGTGAATCCCGGCTTCGTGATGGACAAACTCGTCGTGACGCTGGCCGCGGTTGCGCAGCGGATCGAGCACGCGAAAGCGTTGCGCATCGTGGATGCCTCGAAGCGGCGGCTGCCGCTGCAGAAAAAAATCGGCGCGGGCATGACCCTCGAAGAATTCCGGGCGCAAGTGAAAGCGGGCGTGATCAAGCACGTCGGCTTGCCGGAGTCCGTGGCCATGGTGGCGGACAGCTTGAATTTGCCGGTCGAGCAAATTACGGAAACCATCGAGCCGAAAGTGGCCACCGAACGCGTGCAGACCGAGTACTTGACCGTCGAGCCGGGGCAGGCGGCGGGCGTCCATCAGATCGCGCGCGGCACTTCGAAAGACGGCAAAGAGCTCGTGTACCTCGAACTGCAAATGTACGTCGGCGCAAAAGATCCCGCCGATACGATTTCGCTCACGGGCCATCCGAACATCAGCCTCGTGATTCCGGGCGGTTCGCACGGCGACATCGCGACGGCGTCGGTCGTCGTGAATTCAATTCCCGTGATTCTCGACGCGCCGGCCGGCCTGCGCACCGCGCGCGATTTGCCGATCGGATTTTTCTCGCCGAATGCTCGGCCCTAAGAGCACAGCTCCGGCCTGTACTGCTTCTCACAGCAAAGTTACCCTCTCGCGGCGGCCTCCAAAAATATTTTCCCAGAGGAGACCTGCGGAGCGATGATTTGAGCAGGCGCAGAAAGGCTGGCGCGCTATGAAGCTCACAGACATCAAAGCCAACAGGCAATCCTGGGTCATGGCCGGGAGCGTTGTTCTTGTCGTTGCCGGTCTCCTTTTGGCGCAGTTCCTCATCGTGAAGACCGCGCAGTGGTTTAAGGAAGCGCGCGTACGGCGCATCCAAAAGGCCACCGATAGCGTGACCCCCGATCGTTTAATCGCCCGCTGCGGCCCGTCGGCCGAGGACGAAACCACGGATGTGTTTCCCGTCGTCAGACGTACCATGCGCTACAAAGCCAGCGGCGAGCGAACGATTGTCTTTACCTTCACCAGGTCGGCCGACGAACCCCAAAACTGGGTGTTGCTCACCATAAAAGACTCGGTGGGAGACACATCGTACGAAACCCCCGACGCGAAAATCTCTGCCCTGCCTTGCCTCGACTCCACCAAGTAAGTTCTATTGGCAGCCCATACCTGCCGGACACTTCAGTTTACACCGACGACTGAGGACAATCATGTTGCAATGGCAGCACATCTATGTTGTAATGGCAACATGGGGGTAGGCCATGAACGAGATACTCGAGGCGATCTTTCGGCGGAGGGCGATCCGGGCGTTCGACCCGGTGGAGATTCCGGAGGCGGTGCGCGAACAAATGCTGGATGCGGCGCGGGTGGCTCCTTCGAGCTTTAACGTGCAGCCGTACAGGTTCTATTGGGTGGAAACGCCGGAAATGAAAACACGTGCGGCGCGGCTTTGCATGGGGCAGGCTCCTGCGGAGACGGCTTCGGCGCTGGCCGTAGCGGTGGCAGACATCGGGTCGTGGCAAGCGACGACGGAAAGCCAACTGGAATGGATGCGGAGAGAAGGGTTCAGCGAAACGCAGATTTCCAAAGCCGCGAAAAGAGCGAAGCTGGCAAAATGGTTTTTCCTGCAAGGATGGTTCGGGATTTTCGGCTGGTTGAAATGGGCGATTCTGAGAGTGGTCCACTGGTGGAAGATCATCGGCATGGTGCCGGTGGCGCGGCAGGGATTATTCAAATGGGCGACGAAGAGCACATCACTGGCTTGCGAAAACCTGATGATCGCAGCGGAAGCGCTGGGATGGAACACGTGTCCCATGGAAGGATTTGACGGGCGCAGGCTCGGCAAATTCCTGGGACTTAACCCGCGGACTCATGAGATTGTGATGGTCATCGCGATTGGGAAGAAATCGGCGCGCCACGTGGAGCAACCGCAATGGCGAAGGGCGCTGGAGGCCACGGTGAAATTCCTATGATCATCGTTGAAAAGAAACTGATACCGCCGGAGATCCTGAAGGATTCCGTGCTGGTGCATCTGGCGGCGGCCTACTATTCGGTGGGAAAGCAACTGGAGAGGAAAACACAATGCTCGCAAACGCGCGGCTTCATTCTGTCCACGCTGCGCGGCGGGGCGGCGCGCAACCAGAATCAGATTGCGACACTGCTGGGGTTCGACCGCACGGTAGTGCACCGCGCCGTCAAGACCATGATTCAGGAAGGGCTGCTTTCGGAACGAAAGGCGAAATCGGGGAGAGCGCTGCTGGTGCAGCTGACGGCGAAAGGCAACAAGTACAGAGAATTCCTGATCAAAGAACGGCGAGCGGCAGAAGAGAAGCTTCGGAAAGAATTGACGCCGGACGAAAGTGCCACGCTGTTACGGCTATTGAAGGTGGTGGCCGAAGTGAAATTTTGAGAATCCAGTGAGGAGAGGGCACGTTGTATCGTGCCCCTACAAGAGAAGAGCGCACGGGCAGAAACAGAAAAATGGCGAGGGGAACTCGCCGCTACTCGGGCTTCTTGGACCAGGGGGGAGTGACGCCGGTCATGCGGGCGTAGGCGATGAGCTGGCCCATGTGCTCGTTGGCATGAACGATGATACGCAGGTACATGCCGTCCACGGTGGCGTCGCGATCGGCAATGTGGACTTTGCGTTCGAGGTCCTTTGGCGTGACCGCCAAGTGGGCGGACTTCACGGCGTCGAGGGAACGTTTCAGCCAGCTGATGACCTCGGCTTTCGAGGTGACCGATTTCTCCAGGCCTTCTTTCATGTCGGCGGGCATTTTGGGACCGGTCACGCTGAGCAGGTAGAAATTCGCGAGAGCGACGTGCATAAAGACCTCACTGGTGGAGCGCACTCCGGGTGCGGGACGCCAGGCGAATTTTTCCTCGGGCATAGCCTCGGCCAGCGCGAGCAATTGGCTGGACACGTGGCGCCACTCGCCGTCATATCCCTGCCAGAGTCCTTCCGGCGCCGCTTGCGCGAGCAAGGGGCGTGCACTGAACAATAAAAGGAGTGCGAACAGCGCTTTTCTCATGATTTGTCTCGTTTCTGACTCTCTCGTTTTGAACTTCGGAAAACCATTCTATACCCAGAGAGAGGATGGAATTGGAAGAAGAGTTGCGCGGCTCGGCGGGGAAGCGGCGAGAAGGTTGGATCAGCGCCAACTGGGGAGAGGGCGGCGGCCGAGGAGGGCTTCGGCGGCCCATTTACCGAGGTAGACGGAGAGGGCGACGCCGTGGCCGTTGTAGCCGGCGAGGATCATCACGTGTTTGCTGCGAGGATGGTCCTTCGGGATAAACCAGCGGAAAATGGGGAGCATTTTTTCGGTGAAGAGAATCGGGCCGCCCCAGCAGTGGGTGATGCGCACGTTTGCAAGGGCAGGGTGCAAATGGCGAACGCGGCTTTCGAGCCAGCGGAGGCGTGCGGCGGATTCGCCTCGGCGAACATCATAGCGGTGCAAATTGTGCGTGCGGTTTTTGATCGAGCTGGAGTCGAAGGGAAAGCGAGAAGCCGGGCCAATGTAAGGAGGGACGAGGCCGGCGCCGAAGATGACGGCGTTCGATTCGAGCAAGCGTCCCCAAAGATAGGGAAGGTCCACGGT
Source organism: Candidatus Acidiferrum sp. (assembly GCA_049644365.1). Taxonomy (GTDB): domain Bacteria; phylum Acidobacteriota; class Terriglobia; order Acidiferrales; family UBA7541; genus Acidiferrum. The sequence continues at coordinate 25,641 of JBARRT010000013.1, forward strand.
GTAAAACGGGCGGCGCGAGGAGAGGCCGAGGGCTTTGAGCTGCGCGGCGGAGAGCGGAGCGGTGGCCAGCGCAAAGGTAAGCTTCGGCTCGGCAGCGGCGCGCAGGCCGGACAGTTCCAGGGAGAAGGCGTTGGTGGCGAGAAGGACTTGCTCCGCGCGAATTTCTTTGCGGTGGATGCGGCCGCGGCTACTGTAGCGAACACGCAGGCACACGGGATCCGAGAAGTCCAACGCGCGAACTTCGGCGTGCTCCACGATCTGCGCACCGCCGTTTTCCGCGGCGCGCGCCAGACCGGCGAGGATTTTGCCCGGGTCCACTGTGCCGCCCGGCACGCGGCGGACGACTTTCAGCTCACCGGAATCGCTCCAGCAGATCGGCGAATGCTTCTTCGCCGGGCCGGAGCGGCTCAGTTCCCAGACGCCGGGAAGCGTTAAGCACGAGTCGATTCGTAAAGCGCGCAAAATTTTCTTGTAGCCGGCGAGGACGTCGCCGAGGCCGGGGAGATTGCCAGCCGCGGTTTCCGCGAGCGCCATGCCGCCGGTGCGGCCGCTGGCGCCTTCACCGAGCGAAGCGGACTCCAGTACAAGGACGGAGCGCCCAGGCGCCAACCTGCGCAACCAGGCCGCGGCGGAAAGACCGGAGAAACCGCCGCCAACAATGGCGAAATCCACGCGATCCGGGAGAGCGCGCGAGGCGGGACGGAAATCCACGGTCCAGGGCGGCGCACCCCAGGGATGAGCTTTGCGGGGCATGGTCTTTCTTTGATGCAAGGGGAACCTGGCCGGTGGCGAGGGATCGCAGGCGTCAGGTGGACTGGGAGAGTTTACGTTTGGCGGAGGCTTTTTTGCGATAGAGGACATGGTCGGCGGCGGAGAGGAGCTCATCGATGGTCTTGCCATCATGCGGGTAGACGGCTATTCCGGTACTTACGGTGACGGGTGGCTCGTCGCCGTCGGTGCTGAGCCGCTCGGCAATGCGATCGGCAACCCGAAGAGCCGCAGCGGATTCCGTTTCCGGAAGAACAAGCACGAATTCGTCCCCTCCGTAACGCGCAGCGGTGTCAATGGCGCGGCAATGAATGCGAAGAATGTTTCCCAGGCGGCAGATGGCTTCGCTGCCCACGAGATGGCCGTAGGTGTCATTGATCTTTTTCAGGCCGTCCAAATCGAGGAGCACGAGGGCGAACGGGCGGGGAGTGCGTTCGTACCGCTTGATTTCGGAGTCGAGGGCATCGAGAAGCCGCCGGTAGTTGGCGAGCCCCGTGAGCGGATCGGTGACGGCCAAATGATGCACGCGTTCATCAGCGCGCTTGTGTTCGGTCACTTCGGCGGCGAGCGCCATGGTGGTAATGGCCATGATGCCGACGAAGGCCTGCAACAAGAGCAAAGAAGTGTTTTGCGATTCGCGGGAAAAGGGGCCGAAGCCGTGCGTGGTGCCCCAGGTGGCAATCGCGGCCAGGAAGGCAATGGCGGTGGCGGCTTTGCGGCGGCCGAAGCTGAAGGCGTTCCAGATCAAGAATGGAACGCAAAGGTATTCGAGGGGATAGTTTTTCACGGCGGCGTGAAAACGGCCGCCGAAGACGATCCAGCCGGTTAAAAACAGTCCTGCAAATATGAACGCCAGTTCGATGAGCTGCTTGCGAGTCCAGTGCAGGCGGGGATTCTCCCACCAGAGGAGAACGAGGGGAGTGACAACCACGGCGCCGACAGCGTCGCCTAGCCACCACGTGGACCAGATGGAGCCGTAGAAGGACCAAGGCGCAAATCCGGCTAAGGCGAGGGTGGAGACGCCGACGGTGGCGCTGACCGTGGTGCTAAGGATGCCGACAAGGAACGCAAATTTGAAAATGTCCTGCGCGTGTTCAAAGGCATGGCGACCAGCGGCAAAGCGATTAACCAGGTAGCAGCCGACGACGCCTTCGAGTGTGTTTCCGACGGCGATGCCGAGAGAGGTGGCGAGAGTGCCGGCGGTGGCGAAGTTGACGAGGAAAGCTCCCGTAAGAATGGCGGGCCATGCGCGGTAGCCGAGGACCAGAAAGGCGGCAAGGGCGATCCCGGTGCAGGGCCAGACGGGAGTGGCGCTGGCGTTGACGTGGGCCAGTCTCAAGCCGAGCTTACCGGCTATGAAGTACACAGCGGCAAGGACCACCAGGGTGGCTAGCTCTTTTAGAAATCGCGAACGGACCATAGGCCTCCCCCGATTCGCAAGGCGGGTCACTTGCTCTGCGTCAGGACGGAAGTCGACCCACTAACCTTATATTTTACAAGAACTTGCAAGCACGGTACGACTGTGGTCAAGCTAGTTTGTCCTATCGTTCAAGGGCGCGTAGCAGAGCCGATTACGATTTCGAGGGGCAGATTGATTTCATGGCCGTCCCAAAACTTCTTGACGGCGAGGAGGCTTTCGGCGCGGGCCTGGGCCCGCTGTTCGGGAGTGAGCTGGTCGAGGAGCGGGCGGAAAGGCGCGGCGACTTCGGTGAACTGCTCCCAGTATTCCTCGACGGAGCCGGACCAGCGGCCGGGGATGATGCGGTCTTCTTCGTGGACATTGGAGAAGCCGGCGGACTCGAGAGCGCGGCGGAGCCGGTCGCGTTCGCCGAACATAAACAGGCTGGGACCATCGGGGTCGGGCGGGGGTGGCGGAACGGGAACGCGCTGGAGGATGATGCCCGCCGTGGTGGTGAAGAAGGGTTGCTCCTTTTTTCCCCAGGCGACAAAGGCGGCGCGGCCGCTTGGCTTGATAACGCGGAGACATTCGCGGAGAGCCTTGCCGAGATCGGGGAAAAACATAATGCCGAAGCGGCAGGTGAGGATGTCGAAGGAAGCGTCGGCGAACGGAAGGGATTCAGCGTTGGCTTCGCGGAAATCGATGTTGACGAGCCCTTTCTTGCGCGCGAGTTCTTCGGCGAACGACATCATGCCGGGGCCGAGGTCGGTGGCGGTGACGCGGCCGGAAGGAGCAACTTCGGCGGCGATGGAGAGCGCGGGATCGCCGACGCCACACGCGAGGTCGAGAACGCGCATGCCGGGATGAAGCTGCGCGGCTTCGAGGATGGCTTCGGTTGCGCCGCGGGTGAAGGCGGCGATTTGCGCGTGCCATTTGCGCCAAGCGGCGACGGTTCTGTCGCCGGTCCATTCTTCACGAAGGCGGGCGCGAAACATTTGAATTTTTGCGGGGTCGGGAGAAGTGCCCGGCGTACTCATGAGAAGCCTCCGTCTTGAGAAATTGTAGCAGAGGGAGGAACGCGCGTCAGGGCTTCCAGAATTTCATGACGGCGGAATAGTCGAGATCTTCTTTGGCGGCTCCCTTGACGTAATTATAGGTTTCGCGGGCGGCGGCGGTGGCGGGAAGGGCGACGCCGAGTTGATTGGCGAGATCGAGCGCGAGGCCGAGATCTTTATGCATCAGGCGCAGAGGAAAACTGGGGACGTACTCGCCTTTCAACAAATTGGGCGCTTTGATGTCCAGAACGCCGGAGCGGGCCATGCTGGATTGCAGGACTTCGACGAGTTTTTCGCCCTGGAGGCCGGCGCGGGTAACGAGAGCGAGAGCTTCGGCGAGCGCGTCCACCTGCAGCGCGAGGATCAGATTCATGGCGAGCTTGATGGTTTGACCGGCGCCGTGCGGGCCAAGATGAAAAATCTTTTTGCCCATCACGGCGAGGATGGGCTCGGCTTCCTTGAGCGTCTCGGCGTCTCCGCCAACCATGAAAAGCAACTCACCCTTTTTTGCGCCCCAGTCGCCGCCGGTGACCGGTGCGTCGAGAAAACGCGCGCCGCGTTCGGCGCAGGCCGCGGCGATCTTGCGGGCGAGGGCGGGAGAGATAGTGCTGGAGTCCACGTAGATGGCGCCGCGTTTGAGGGCTTGCATGGCGCCGGTGGGGCCCCAGAGAACTTCTTCGAGAGCAGGAGGATCGCTGACCATGGTGAGGAGGAAATCGGAAGCGGCGGCAACTTCTTGGGGGGATTTGGCAAGCTTGGCGCCGGCAGCGACGAGTTCATCGGCGCTGGAAGCGGTGCGGTTCCAGACGGTGAGCGCGTGGCCGGCTTTCAAGAGATTCATGCCCATGGGACGGCCCATAAGGCCGAGTCCGATGAGTCCGATTTTTTGGGGAGCGGCGGCGGATTTCAAAGAAAGCCTCCTCGAAAGCGGCGGGCACGAAGCGCGCCGGTGTTTCCTTAAAACGAGGAGACGATTGTAGCCGAATCGCGGGGAGGAAGCAGCGCGGCGGGCGACTCGTGGGGCCGTGCGTTCAGTTGTGACGAATCCACTCGGTTTGCAGCCTCGGCGGCCGCAGTAAGGTCTGCATCACCACGCAATACTGTTCTGTTTTCTCTTGCAATCCTCGCAGTTGCTCCGGAGTTGCCTTAGAAGCAGCAACGTCAAAATGAAGATGAACGCTCTCAAAGCCGACGGGCACGTCTTTTGATATGCCAAGTGTGCCTCGAAGATCCAAGTCTCCCTCCACCGTGACCTCAATGCGCTCGGTTGGTACGCCCATCGCCGCAGCCACCATCTGACAGGTGATTTGTGCACAAGCCGCAAGAGCCCCAAGCAAAAGTTCGCCAGAACAGGCGCCGGCTCCGGCGCCTCCAACGCCTTTGTGGGCTTCGGCGTGGTACATGGCACGTCCGATATCGACCGAGCATGTAACCGGAACATCCGTCTGCTCGCCTTTCGCCCGGAGAGTGATTCGCGAAGCATTTGGGTCATTGCGGTATTGCTCTTTCAGCGGCTTTTGGAGCGACCGAAGATCCATGGCAACCTCATTCTGTTGTTCTTGGCCGTATTTCGCTGGCATGGGCAGCTTTGGCCAAGCCTTCTTGAAGCCGCTCCAGTTGCATGCTAGCATGCGTGGCCATCAGGTAAACGACCATGCCCAAATTCGTCATCGAACGCGAAGTCCCGGGAGCGGGAAATCTAACAGACGCGCAATTGCGGGAAATCTCCCAAAAGTCAGTTAACGTTTTGAAGGGATTGGGTCCCGAGATTCAGTGGCTCCATAGCTACGTAACGGGTGATAAAGTATACTGCGTCTATCTCGCTCCAGACGAGGCACTCATCCAAGAACACGCGAAGCGCGTAGGCATTCCCGCCAATCGAGTCTCCGCCGTGCGCCGACTCATCGACGCGACAACTGCAGAGTAAGCGTGGCTGAATCATCAGGGGTCATCCGGATTTCCTTCACTACGAGCGTCAGCTTGTTCGGGCGCTCGTGCGTTAACACGAAGGAGATGCCGCTTCGGGGATTAGCACTTCCTCAATCGCTTTTTCGACTGGCAAAGCCCAACCTTCTAACCAGGCCGTCGCGCCTGCCGTGTTGGTCATTGCCTGCCGTGCCGGGTCCAGACTTGCTTCCAGTTTAACTTGTTCCGCCGGCGTGAGCGGAGCGCCAATGTTTTGGCGCAGCGCAGCGGCTGCGCCTGCCAGCCGCAAGGAACGCTCCGCCTGGACTTGAGCAGCCGCCGAGCACGCGAAACACTCCAGCAGGCGGGCAATTCCCCGTTTATGATCCAGCTCCTGGAAAATGATTATGCTTTCCCGGTACAGAGAGTGCGCACAGGAATAATCCCGCTGTTCCCTCGCCAAGCTTCCCAGATCAGCCAGTGTGCCAGCAATGCCCCACCGGTCACCGAGCTCCCGAAAGATTGCCAGGCACTGTTCGTACAATGCGCGCGCGGCGGCGGAGTCACCTTGATCGCGTGCGACATCCCCCTGATAGTTAAGCGACCAGGCGACACCTGTCCGATCTCCCAGTCCTCGGAAGATGGAAAGGCATTCCGCGTAAAGGGAGCGCGCGCGGTCATAGTCTCCCTGCAATTTGACGACATTTGCCAAGTTGCTGAGAGCGCGAGCGACAGCCTTCAAGTCGCCTAATTCTCTCCAAAGCGCGAGGCTTTCTTCGAACAGGGCGCGCGCCTTTGCGATGCTACCCCGGTCGCGAGCAAAGACCGCCAGCGCGTTAAGGGAGACGGCGACGCCCGTATTGTCGCCCAACTGACGCGCGATGTTTTGGCTTTCGCTGATATGCGCCTCCGCCGAGGCGTAATCTCCCTGCTCGCCGGCGAGGACGCCTGCTGCAAAAAGCGCGCGCGTGCGCGCCTTCGTGGGAGCTGCCGCTCCTGCGAGCTTCAGCAGCCTGCCCAACCTGTCCCTGCCCTCAGCGAGATACTCGCGAGTCTCCCAAAAGCGAAACAGGGCGGTGCCAAGACGCAAACCCCACTCCGCATCTCCGGTTTCGGTCAGCCACTCAAGGCTCGCGCGAAAATTGTCATGTTCGAGCGCGAAGCGTTCTATCCATTCTGTCCCTTGTGCGCCGCTAGGCTCCGAAGCCTCTTCTTCTGCCAGCACCAGGCAGTAGGCCACATGAGCGCGTTTCGTCGAGGCCCGCTCCCCGCTCGCCTGCAGTTTTTCCAGAGCGTACTCGCGAATGGTTTCCAACATCACGAACCGCGACTCACCCTTCGCTTGTTCGACCTGCTGCGCCAGGCTCTTGTCCACCATGGATGCCATACCGTCGAGCAAGTCCAAATCGAGATCACCTTTGGTGTCGCACACAGCTTCCACGCCTTCCAGAGTGCATCCCCCCACGAACACCGATAATCTTCGGAAAAGCTTCTGCTCTGCAGCGTTCAAAAGGTCGTAACTCCAATCCATGGCAGCACGAAGCGTCTGCTGCCTCTGGGGCAGGTCCCTTGCGCCCCCCGTTAATAGCTGCAACCGGCTCGCCAGGCGTGTCAGCAGAGAAGAGGGTGAAAGAACTTTGACCCGGGCGGCTGCGAGCTCGATCGCGAGAGGCAGACCATCCAGTCGCGCGCAAATCTCAGTGACGGCGGACGCGTTCTCTCGGTTAAGTTCAAAATCTGGCTTGGCGGCGATGGCGCGTTGTACGAACAGTGCGACGGCGGGGTATTGTGAAAGGACCTCCACGGAAGGCATGGAGCGCGAACCCGGGAGTGCAAGCGGCGGCACCGGAAATTCATGTTCACCGTACACGTGCAGCGCTGCACGGCTCGTTACCAGGATTTTAAGATTGGGGGCCGCGGCCAGCAGTTCCGCCACGGTAGGCGCCGCCTGAATCAGGTGCTCGAAGTTGTCCAGCAGGAACAGCATCGGTGCGCGCAATGAATCCTGTAAATTCTTTTTGAGTATTTCGAGCGGCGACTGACCTCCCGCCTCCCGGATGCCCAGCGTCTGAACGATCACGGAAGCGATCAAGCCCGGATCGCTTAGCGGGGAGAGCGGGACAAAATGGATCCCACCTGGAAACATCTCGATAAGGCCCCCTGCCACTTCCACCGCGAGACGCGTTTTGCCGATCCCACCTGGACCCGTGACCGTGACCAAGCGCACATCCTGACGCAGCAGGAGTTCTTTGGCGCCGGCCACTTCCTTCTCTCGCCCCACAAACCCGGTTCGTAACACAGGAAGATTGGTCGGGCGGGTTTCCACGTGCATAGCTGGCTTCTCCGAGAAGCGGTCGCGAATAGCTGCAAGTTCCCGTGCGAGTTCTCGGGTAGAGACGTAGCGCTTATCGGGCTCTTTCGCCAGACACCTCTCAATCGCCCAACACAACGGAGCGGGGGCGTCGCGGTTTTGCGCTACGATCGGTTCGGCCTGTTCGCGGAGAATTGCCACCAGTGTTTCCGCTGCTGTCTCTCTCTGAAATGGGCGCTTTCCGGTAACCATCTCGTAGAGCACCAAACCGAAAGAAAACTGGTCTGACCGGAAGTCCAGCGGCCGGCCGCCGGCCTGCTCCGGTGACATGTAGCCCACCGTTCCTAGAACCAGACCCGGTGCAGTCAGCGACGTGGACGTATTGAACACGTCCGAGCGTTCTCCGCTTGGCGACCCGTGCTTCGCCAGGCCAAAGTCGAGGATTTTGACGAAGCCATCATGAGAAACCATCAGATTCTCGGGCTTTAGGTCCCTGTGCGTGATGCCCGCTTCATGAGCCTTGGTCAGGCCCTCCACAACTTGCGCCGCGATTTCAATTGCCTTTCGCATTGGCAGCAAGCCGGAGACAAGCAGCTCGCGCAGCGTCTTCCCTTCTACCAGCTCCATCGCAATGTAGTGAGTCGAACCGTCCTGTCCGAGTTCGTAGATGGTTACGATATTGGGGTGGTTGAGGGCAGATGCCGAGCGCGCTTCCTGCTCGAAGCGGACCAACCGGTCACCGTCTGCGGAGAATGCGGCGGACAGAATCTTGATCGCAACACTGCGATCAAGTCGCGTATCCCGCGCCCGGTACACCTCTCCCATGCCGCCCGCACCAAGTGGGGATTGGATCTCATAGGGACCGAGTTTTGTGCCAGAGGTCAGGGCCATCCGTGGGCGTCATTATAGTTCTAAGAGAGCGCGGACTTACACTGACATGTAACGCGTGACTTGTAGAAGCAGCACTGCTCGGCATTTTCGATTCTAGCCACCATGCGATAACTCCCGAATGGGCCGCTAGAACGAAGCCGCTTGTGCGGCGGACGCTTCGCGTGAGGTAGTGGAGCGGTGGTTGCCTAAAGGTTGAGATAAGTTGTCGGGTCATAAGGAGGCCATCCCCATGACCCGACTTCGCAAAATGATGCTGGAAGAGCTCCAGGCTCGTAACTTTTCTGAAGATACCATACGCCATTACATCCACACAGTCGAAGATTTTGCTCGACACTTCAACCGCCCACCGGATCGCTTAGGCCCGCGGCACATTCGCGAATACCAAGCCCATTTGTTCCAGAAGCGGAAGTTATCGTCGGGTTCCGTTACGAACCACCTGGCGGCTCTGCGCTTTTTCTACATCCAGACGCTCAAGAAAGCCTGGAGTGTCGCCGAGACTCCTTATCCGAAAAAGAACCATCACCTTCCAGCGATCCTCAGCCAGGAAGAAGTCGCACGGCTCATCGATGCCGCTGGCACTCCCTTCCATCGCACTCTGCTCATGACGCTCTACGCTACCGGCCTGCGGCGTGCTGAGGTAACACACCTGAAGGCCAGCGATATCGACAGCAAGCGCATGGTGCTTCATGTCCGCGGAGGAAAGGGCCGCAAAGACCGCGACGTCATGCTCAGCCCCAAGCTGCTTGAAGAACTGCGCCAGCACTGGCGTCGGTTGCGGAGAAAAACCAGCGACTGGCTCTTTCCCGGCAACCGTTGGCATACTGCGAACTACCCGATCGACGCAAAAACGCTATACCACGCCTCCCAAGAAGCCGCGAAGCGCGCGGGCCTTAATCGTCCCATCCATCCCCACACCTTGCGCCATTGCTTCGCCACTCATCTGCTGGAGGCCGGCGCTGATCTGCGCACCATTCAGATCCTGTTAGGCCACCAAAGTTTGGAACAGACTGCCATCTACCTCCATCTCTCCAAACGTCACCTGAGCGCCACGCCGAGTCCTCTGGACTCGCTACAACTGAAAGACGAGTCAGCGCAGGAAGGGTAGATGAGTCGGCCGCCCCTTGAGGTGGCCGATCTCATCCGCAGCGCAGGAGCTGCTTTTATCGAACGAAATCGCCAGTGGATCCGCTGGAAGCATGTCAAAGTGCTGCTGGCCATTGCGCGGTGTCGTACCGCAGCACTCGGCGGTCATGTCGATCAATGCACTCGCTGCGGGCATCGCGCCACCATTTCCTACAACAGCTGCCGCAATCGCCACTGCCCGAAGTGTCAGACGGCGGCACGCGATCGCTGGATCGCCGCGCGTCAAAAGGAGCTTCTCCCGACGCGCTACATACATGTCGTCTTCACACTCCCTGCGTCATTAGCCCCCTTGACGTTACAGAACAAGAAGTTCATCTATGGCCTGCTGCTCCGGGCCAGCGCCGAAACACTCCTTGAGGTCGCTTGTGATCCGCGACACCTTGGCGCGGAAATTGGCTTCTTCAGCGTGCTGCACACTTGGAATCAAAAGCTCAGCTTGCATCCCCATGTTCATTGCGTCATTCCTGCCGGTGGGTTGAGTCTCGATCACACGCACTGGATAAAATCACGCTCGCGATTTTTTCTCTCCATCAAAGTGCTGCGTCGCGTCTTTCGCGGCAAGTTCGTCGCCGGTCTCAAGCAGGCGTTCCAGAGCGGCCGACTGAGCTTCCGTGGAAATTTGGCAGCCCTCGCTCAGCCCAAAATCTTCGCTGCTTGGCTGCGGTCACTCTTCCGAAAAGATTGGGTGGTCTACGCGAAACCTCCCTTCGGTGGCCCCCAATATGTGCTCCAGTATCTGGGCCGCTACACCCATCGCGTGGCCATCTCCAACCATCGCCTGGTCTCGTTTACGGAGGGGAAGGTCACCTTCCGCTGGCGGGACTCCGCTCACAACAACGAACAGAAGCTCTTAACCGTTTCGCTTGATGGATTCCTGCGCCGCTTCCTCTTGCACTTGCTCCCCAAAGGTTTCGTGCGCATTCGCAATTTTGGTTTCCTGGCCAATCGGCGACGTGCCGCTTTCCTCCCGCTATGCTTTCACTTGCTTGGCGCGGCACAAGAACCGCAGGCGAATCAAAATGCCGCTGGCTCGGACGGCCTCTGGCGTTGTCCCAAGTGTGGTGGACCGATGGTGGTCGTCGAAAGGCTTACGCCTGCAGAAATCCAACTTCGTTCTCCACCGCTGCTCACTTCTGCCGCATGAAAAGCCTCTCTCCAACCCGAATCCTTCGCGCCGCTCGGCGTGCTCCCTATCTCTGCGTCTTAACCCACAACAAAACTCCATTCTCAACTTCCTCAGCGCGTCCTCCACGATACTCTCCTGCCCCACTCCGTTCCTGGCGCCTTCTGCCGTGCTCTACCGCAAAGTCTCCGCGACACTCCACACCGCTGTCTCCTCCCATTCAATCTCCATAGGGCCCGCGTCCGCCGCAACCACAAGCGGCTTCCTTCTAGCCGCCTAATCGAACGCGCGCAGAGCTCCACGCTCAAACTCCACTACCTCGCCAAAACGCGCGTCCGATTAGGTACTAGCGCAA
>JBARRT010000014.1:0-5530 GCA_049644365.1 Candidatus Acidiferrum sp.
AGTTCGATCTCCAGATACTTGCCGACGAACTCGAGCTCGCTCTGCAAGGTGATCTCGTTCTCCCGCCGTTCGAGGGCCATGCGCAGCAAGTCGCCGAGGCAGACTAGCAGATGGCTCGCAGCATCGACGTCTTCCTGCATCAGGATTCCAATGGTGTGAAGACTGTTGAACAAAAAGTGCGGATGTAACTGGCTCTTAAGGTTCTCAAGTTCGGCATGGGAGAGCTGCATCTCCAGTTGCGCCGCTCTAGTCTGGCGCTCCATTGCGGCCTGGTAAAAGTGGATCGACTGATACAGTCCCACAACTAACCAGTACGTCAGCACGCCTGTGAAGCTCATAGATAGAACACTGACTGTGAACGTCGGGAGAAGGCGCAGCGCACCAGGATCAGTTATGCGAAAAACTGACTGCAGAAGTACACGGCTGAGAAAGTATTCGGTGATCGCTCCCAGGGGAGCCATCAGGAAGGACGTGATTGTGTGGATCGCGATATGAGGTACAAACCTCGGCCCCGTCAACGGGAACCGTTTGGCCAGGCCAATCACAAGCGGTGTGTACGCCGCCCATACGTACCAGTAGACAAATTCGGGCGCACCCACGATCACCCAGCTGACGTGCGTACCCTGTACCTTCACGACCATGATCCTGCGCACGGCAAACAACAGTCCTACAATCGTCCACGCACACAGGATCAAAATCCATCTCTTCCGTCCCATATCTGGTGTGGCCTCGAGCAATGGGTGTGTCGACCCCTCCGGCACGGATTATAGCTGGACTTTCGAAGGAGACATCGCTGCGGACAGACCGCTTGTCCCACTCCCGACGCCGCATGTCACTTTTCCTGCAAACACTGGTTCTTAGCGGCATATGTTCCATACCGCTAACCCAGTATCCACAGGAGTTTGCTATGAGCAAGACCGCAATTACCTCGCCTGAACTCGCGCCGCCGGTCGGCCCATTTTCCCAGGCAGTCAAAATCGATGGTTTCCTCTTCTTCAGCGGACAGGTCGCCCAAGACCCGGCCACTGGCAAGGTGGTCGAGGGGGGCATTGTGCCCGAGACGGAGCGCGTCCTCCAGAACCTCTCGGCGGTTCTCAAGGCGGCCGGCAAGAGTTTGAATGATGTCGTGCGCGCCGGTGTGTTTCTCACGAGTATGAGTGACTTCGCCGCGATGAATGGCATCTACGCAAAGTATTTCAGTCAACCCTTTCCTGCTCGCACGACGATCGGGGCCGCCGCGCTACCGCTGGGGGCCTGCGTCGAGATCGACCTCGTCGTCAAGGCCTGAGGCGGCGCATGGAGGTTGATCTCATGAAGTACACATTTCACATCGTCGATGTTTTCAGTTCGACACCGTTCGGCGGTGTTCAACTCGCGGTTCTGCCTGACGCGGCCGGCATTTCGACCGAGGGCATGCAGAAGATTGCCCGCGAATTCAATTTCGGAGAAACGACCTTCGTCCTGCCGAAGAAGGATCCTGCGAACACGTGTCGGGTGCGCATCTTCACACCTCGGACGGAGCTCGACGTCGCGGGGGCTCCCTCGGTCGGCACAGCCTGTGCGCTCGTGATGAAACAGCATGTAGGGCCTGGTGATCCAATCCGGCTCATTCTGGAAGAGAATATCGGTCCCGTGACGGTTGACGTCGCTCGGCGAAACCGGGGGTTCCACGGCACGTTGACTTTGACGGAGAAGATCGAGGCACCGAGCGGGGCACCTTCTCCGACTGAACTCGCCGCCGTGCTATCCATCGAGCCCGCCGAGGTGAGCCAAGTCTTTTTCGCGGGCGCCGGTGTTCCATTCTGTTTTGCGCAACTGGGCTCGAACGAGGTCGTCGATCGGGCGACGATCAATCGGGCTGCCTGGGCGGCAACGCTCTCGCGCGCGTGGTCTCCTCACGTCTTCTTCTTCGCGGGAAATCTGCGGGATGGCAGCAAGCTCTATGCTCGCATGTGGGCACCCGCGCTGGGCATCGAAGAAGATTCTGCGACAGGCGCCGCTTGTGCCGGCCTCATCGGGGCAATGGCATCGAAGCCCGATTTTGGCGGGATGGCCTATCACCTTTCGATCCAGCAAGGTGTCTCGATGGGGCGTCGAAGCGAAATTGAAGCGGAGGCTCGTAAGAGTGGGAACGTGGTGACCTCTGTCAGCGTTGGTGGTGCCACGGCCTACATCGCAAGCGGCGAAATCGAGGTGCCGCCGTCCGCGCTGGTGTCATAGACCCGTCCAGAGCGCCAACATGCGCGGACGGGACGCCAAGCTACACCATCCGGACCTTCGACGATTGGATCGCCCGCGCTGCGACGCCTGGGCCATGGCTTGTTTGGAGCAAGTTGCAACTGGCGGGATTCAGTCTCATCGCGGGCATCTTGGAGCCTTCAAAATGCAAACACTGATAGTGGGCATCGGCGCCTTGGGCGGAACAATTGCGGCGCGTGCCATCCGCACAGGACTGCCCGTCCGGCTTGCGGCCCGCAACCTCGATTCCGCGAAGGCATTGCGCAGATCGGGCCTGCGAGTGTCCGGCATCGGAGGAGAGGTGAGGGCAGACGCTATCGACGTTGCCGCAATTGAGGCCTACGGAAAGGGAGACCAGTTTGACCTGATCCTGCTGGCCACCAAAGCGCACGACGCGCTGGAAGTCGCGCCCCACGTGGTGGGCCTACTTGCTCCCGAAGGGGTCATATTGCCTATACAGAATGGCGGTGTTGCACGGGTGCTTGCGGATCGTCTAGGCGAAGATAAGATCGTTGGTGGATTCTCAAATCTTGGTGCCACGATGGTAGAACCCGGCGTCTACGAGCAGAAGAATGCTGGGCATCTGCTGATAGGCGAACTCGCTGGTGGTGTCAGTGAGCGCGTCGAGCGGGTTGCGCGCGTCTTAGGTCGAGCGATTGAGGTCAAGGTATGTTCGAACCTGACTGGTGCCATCTGGTCGAAACTCCTGATCAATTGCTCGGTTACAACCCTCGGTGCGCTCTGTTCGCAAACCATGCGTCAGTACATGGAAACGGAGGCAGGCAAGAAGGTCTTCCGACGAACGTACGAGGAAGCGTTATCCGTGGCACTTGCGATTGGCACGCGGCTGGAGCGTCTGGCCGTGGACCCGATTCCGCCCGGATGGGCGAGCAATGTCGCGGTAGAGAAACGCTATGAGTCGTGGGTCGAAGCAATAATTGCCTTCTATGGGGATGTCAAACCCTCGATGCTCCAGGACTTCGAGCGTGGCCTGAAGACTGAGGTCGATTTCATCAACGGCCATGTGGTGACGTTAGGCCACGCGTCCGGAGTGCCGGTACATATGAACGCCGCAATTACTGGCCTTGTACGCCAGATCGAACGTGGAGTTCTCCAGCCGACACGAGACCGGATGAACGACCTAGCTGCTCAAACTGCGGACTAAGGCGGGAGAAGATTTTTCGACAGAAAGGGTATCGTACCGGAAACAGTCTATGAAAATCCGTCTTTTTGCTTCATCTATAGTTGCTGCATTCTTTGTGTTGAACTGCTGGGCTCAAAACGCGCCCGCGAGCACTCCGCCACCTAACTCCTTTCTGGACCGTTTAACCAGCCTTACCGATTCAGACTCGAGACCATGGACGGCAGAACAGTTCGCAACCATGGGGCGCATCCGCGATGCGGCAATGACGGACCCGAATGCATACAACATGCTTGCGCACCTCACGGACAATATAGGTCCGAGGCTCAGTGGTTCGCTGCAGGCTCAGGCCGCTGTCGAATGGGTAGCTGCCAAGATGCGGGAGATGGGGACGAGCGTCACGCTGGAAAAAACGACTGTTCCTCACTGGGTACGAGGAAAGGAAGACGCGGTCTTAACCCGGTGGCCGGGCATGCCGCCGGGGACAACGCAGAAGATCGTTGTCACAGCATTGGGAAACTCTGCGCCAACATCGGAGGATGGTCTTACGGCAAATGTGATGGTCGTAGGCTCCTTTGCAGAATTGAGGAGCTTGCCCGTTGGTGAAGTCAAGGGAAAGATCGTCCTGTTCAACAAGCCTTTCGATAAGAAATTAACTGCGCAAGGGTTTGGTCTTGATGCGTATGGGCAAAATCTAGCTTACCGTGGCGTCGGCCCATCGTTTGGCGGGTCGCTAGGAGCCGCAGCTGTGCTCGTTCGCTCTCTGGGCGGCGGAGACTTTCGACTTCCGCACACAGGTCTGACTTTGTACGGCGAGGGAGTCGACAAGGTTCCCGCAGCTGCAATTACCGCAGAGGATGCAGATCTGTTGGCGCGATTGTCAAAACAAGGACCCGTGACGATGCGGCTCACTCTCACGCCGAAAACTCTTCCTCCGACAAGCAGCTACAACGTAATCGCGGATTGGAAGGGGTCGGAACACTCCGAAGAGGTTGTATTAGTCTCCGGACATCTGGATTCATGGGATCTTGGGACAGGTGCGATCGACGATGGCGCCGGGGTCGCTATTTCAATGCAGACGATCCACTTGTTGCAGTCACTGAACATCCATCCAAAACGCACAATCCGTTTTGTCGCCTGGATGAATGAGGAGTTCGGCCTAAGTGGCGCGACAACATATCTCCAGGAACACTCCAGTGAACTCACTTACCATATAGCGGCGCTGGAAAGCGACTTAGGCTGCGACCATCCAACAGGCCTCACATTCTTTGGCGCGCCTGAGGCTGCCAGATATCTCGCGCCCCTTGCGAACGCACTGGCACCGATTGGAGCAAGCGTTCTCACCAGATCTGACGAGGTAACTGCGGAGGATATCGCAGGTATGGTCCAGCTAGGCGTTCCCGGTCTCACGCCCACGCAGGATTCGCGGTTCTACTTTAACTATCATCATTCTGCCGCGGACACTCTTGATAAGGTGAATGTGCAGCAATTGAATGAGAATGCAGCGGTGATGGCTGTGACGGCATATGCGCTTGCTGATGCGTCGGAAGCAATACCTCGGAGGAAATAGATTCCGAAACCTTGGTCACAAGGTTAAAGTCTCCTGCCAGGAAAGCCTTCTAGGATGTAAGCAAGCACACTCGATGATCCGTGGCACCAGTATTTGACGGCCAACTCTGACCGCTTGTCTCATTTCGGACGCCGCATATCACTTTTCCTGCAAACACTGGTTCTTCGCGGCATATTGTCCCGTGAGCAGGCGCATCGCCAAGAACACATGAGGGGTAAAAAACGCCGCGTGGACCTGCATTCGGCGTTACGAGCAGCACGAGCCATTTAGTGACATAGAGGAGTTCTACATGAAGAAGATTCTGATTCAGTACGCGGTGTGCGCGCTTGCGGTCGCTCTGATGGTGCCGTTGACGCGGGCGCAGTCGCAACCGGCAGGATTGCAGGCGGCCTTCGCAAAAGATGCTGGAACGCTTTCCGAGAAATTCACCGGACTCGCGCGCGTTATGTCGGGTAAGTACGACTGGAAGCCCGCCCAGGGCGTTCGCTCCGTCGCCGACGTCTTCAACCTGATCGTTAAAGAGAACGGCCTGCTCGCCGGCGTGCTTTCGGGCACACCGAATACGGGGGCACCGCCCGCGC
>JBARRT010000015.1:0-50571 GCA_049644365.1 Candidatus Acidiferrum sp.
GTCCCTGCACTAGAATGGAAAAGATGACCACGCCGAACGTCAAGTTTAAGATTTGCTCGCGATAGGGAAACGCGGTGGTCAAGCTCAGCGCAAGAGCGAGCGCCAGTGCTCCGCGGAGTCCGCCCCATACGGCTACATGCTGCCAACGAAGCGGAATCTTCTCTGCGAAACGATTGCTCAATGGCACGAGCAGATAGACCGACAACGCGCGCCCCAGAAATACGACACCGATGGCCAACAGTACGGAGGCCCAATTCTGTAAGAGTTCACGAACATGGATTTCCAGGCCAATCAAAAGAAACACGAGAGAATTCATGACGAACGAAATGTACTCCCAAAATGACTGCATCGCAGTACGTGTGCCAGTACTCATACCTCTTTTCGCACCAAAGTTCCCCAGCATCAGCCCCGCAGATGCGGTCGCTATCACGCCTGACAGGTGCAGGCGAAACGCGAGCAGATAGCTGCCGTACGCAAGGATGGTTGTCAGAGTAATCTCAATCTGGGGATCATCCACCGTCCCGGTAATGCGGCTCGCAAGATATCCCAGAGCCGACCCCAAGACCGCTCCACCAGCCACTGCTAGGAAATACTGCTCGATACCTTTCGGCACTGTCAGTTTTTCGGCAACGATTGCTCCGAACAGAATTCCAAAGAGAACGACTGCCGTTCCATCGTTAAGAAGGCTTTCTCCTTCCATGATGAGGGACAATCGCTTGTCTACTCTCAGATCCTTGAAGACGGCCAGTACAGAAATGGGGTCCGTGGCAGAGATGATGCACCCGAAAAGGAGTGCAATGAGCACAGGCAAGCCGATCAGCCAATGCACAAGGTATCCGGTCACAAGGGCAGCGAGCAGCACACCTGCGTTGGCGAGCAGCAACAGCGGTACCGAATTGCGAAGCAGCTCCCGCACGTCCAGCTTCACGCTGCCTTCAAAGACTAACGCCGGAAGAAACAATATCAAAATCACATCGGGCGTCAGCCAGTCGGGACGGTGACCGGGTTGAAGGGGCGACAGGATAGGAAGCTGAATAACTCCCAGAAGCAAGCCGCCCAAGACTAGGGATACCGTGTAGGGAATCCTCAGGCGTTTCGCCAGCATCGCGATGATCGCGGCGGCGATGAGCAGCCAGACCAAAAATTCTATGCCGGAGGTTTGCGTCATCTCAGAAACGCACCACTTTCCCACTGCCCGAATTCTTTAATGAAGGCTCGGCGCATCGCCACTTGCAAAAACTGCTCTGACCTCCGGGCGCAGAAGATAGACGAGCAGAGCTCCAGAAATTGCGAAGCCGATGCCGCCTCTAACGAGATCACCCATGAAGGCGTTCAGTAGGTCTCCGAACACTTGGGTTGCGATGATGGCAACTGCCAGTCGCCACCCCCAAACGCGGCGCTTGAACCAGGCCGTGCCAGCAACTGCCATGGTTGCACCGAGCAAGAGCAGGGGGATTCCGCCTGTTTTCCCGAGCGGTGCAAGCTGTCTGTACGCAGGCGCATTAAGAGCCCACATGCGGTCAAGAACGGTGCCGCGCCAAACTAACGTCGTTCCGGCAAGACACGCCATGATTGCGCCAAAGAACAAAAAGATGCCAACTGCTATGATTCCCTTTGCTGATTTTGTTTGGACGAGCATATCGAATTCGAAATGAAGTCTTCCCGAGCTCGTTGACTATAACCGGGAACACACTCACGCTACCATTCCGTCTCGATTCTACGTGATAGGGTTGTGCTCTAGACTCGGGTGAGGCCGTCAGCGGGACTGATTTCTTCTTGTTCATGCTTTTTGCCGCACTGCTACGAGCATGCTTCGCAAACTGTCCACCAGATCGACAATCTCGCCCTTCCCCTGCACCTCAAACTCTATTTCAAAATTTCCTTGTGCCGCGTGATCAACTGCCTCCTTCAAGCTCAGGAGTGGCTTGATGACTTGGCCCGGCAAGATATAGCTCACCCAAATGCTGACGAGCAGGGTCACGACTGAAACTATTCCCAGCGTCCATTCTGCTCTCCGGATAAGATGCCCAGCTTGGGCGTGATCTCTCTGGACCCGCCCCCAATTTACGGATTCCAGAAGAGATGCCTCCTCTAGTATTTGCTGGCTAGAGCGCTGAAGGTCTTCCGTGACACGTTGCAGTTCGGGATTTGCCTCCTGGACAGTCTTCGAAATCTGAGCATCGAACGACCCGACCCGTTTGCGAAGCTCCTCCATGAGTTGTGCTCGTTTGATACGCCGGGCACTCTTCAACAGGTCGTTCAGGTCCCGCTCATAATCTCTCACCACAGCCTGGAAACGATCGGCCGGTCTTTGGCCGGGCTGGTCCAAGACAGAGACCGCTGACGCAAATTGTTGGCGGTAGAGGGCGAGAGCCTCGGATGCTTTCAGCAACGCCACCTGGTCCCCTGTCTTAAGATTCTGTATGTTTTCCAGAATACGCTGCGTCTTGGTCAGGGCTTCGCTGTTCGCCTGCAGATAAATTGCATCGTGAAGGAGCAAGTAGTTCCGTTCGGCACGGCGCGCCTCCAACATCTCGATAGAAGCCTGCTGCGCGAGAGTGGCCGCGGGTGCGTCCGTATTCACGATACGATCTACGATCCAACCCATCTGGAACAGGTAGTAGACCGTCAGGAAAATCACCGGGGCCAGAATCAGCCTCACAAGGGCCAGGCTGTAAGCTGTTCTCCTGCGTAAAGAGTTGCCGGGCGCAAGAATCTTGAAAGACTTCCGAATCGCTGTTCTCATGAGCTACCCCGTGAAGAAATCAACATCGGAGGGGGCTTCGAATTGGTCCTCCGTTCGGTTCAGTCCTCGTTCTCCGCGCCAATGCCGTAGGAATCCAAAACATCACGCAGGATCACCACTCCCTCCAACTTGTGTACATCGGCGCGGCTCACCACGGGCAAGAGATCCAAACGGGCTCCCCCCATGCGCTCCAGAGCCATCTGAAGCGACTGATCGGCGTGAAGATGAGGAAACGTTTGCGCGTCAACCAGGTCGGCGAGCTGCTTGGCCATTCCATGCTCATTGGCCGCCCGTTCGAGACCTCGCTTGCTCAGCACTCCAACGACGCCCCGGGCATCGCATACCGGCCAGCAACGATAGCTACTGGTGAGCGCCAATTGCAGGGCCTCGCCCACGGAAATCCCAGCAGGCAAAGTTTCATCAGGAGACTTCATAAGATGTGCTACTTGACGTCCTCCCCGTTGATGACGAGTGGCGGCGCTTGGCAGATGAACTCCATCTTGATAGGCCAACACGTCGTAGATCGGCTCTCGCTGCAAACGCGCGGAAATGAAGAAACTGACAAGATTCGAAATCATGAGGGGAACAATGACGGCGTAGTCTTGCGTCGTTTCAAAGATCATGAGAACCGAAGTCATAGGAGCCCGAACGATGCCGGCAAAAAGAGTTCCCATACCGACCAAAGCATAAGCTCCTGCCGAGGCTGTGTATTGCGGCAAGAAGTGGTGCGCAATCCCCCCCACTGTTCCACCCAACATCGCTCCGATAAAAAGGCTAGGGCCGAAAATACCGCCCGCATTGCCAGATCCGTAACTGGTCGTGACCGCGAAGAGCTTCAAGACCACCAATAGGGCCATAATCCCGAGGGTCATTCTTCCATTCAGCGCGTCTCCCACGTAGCTGTAGCCGACTCCTAAAACTTGTGGGACAAATAGGGCTATTACGCCAACAAGTACGCCACCTGCTACAGGCTGGAACCAAACCGTTTTCTTCGGCAAGCTCATGAACCATTCCCGAGTTCGTAACAGCAGCTTCGTGAATGCCACGGAAACCAAGCCGCCAGCAACCCCTAAGACGGCATAAATTCCAAATTCCAACGGATTCGCGAGTTGATATTGAGGCACCTGGAACAGGGGGTGGTTGCCGAGCAGAACCCGTAGAACCACCCACGAGGTTGCCGATGCCAGCACCACGGAACCCAATATGGGCGCGTGAAGATCGCCGGTAATCTCTTCGAGCGAGAACACAACCGCGGCAAGCGGCGTGTTGAACGCGGCGGCGATCGCGGCGGAAGCTCCGACGGGGATGAGCGCCTTGACTCGTTCGGAACTCAACCCAAGATAGCGGCCGAGCACAGAAGCGATGCCGCCTCCAACCTGGACGGAGGGACCTTCGCGTCCTAGAGGGATACCGCTGGCAAGAGTTGCAGCAGTGCAAAAGAATTTACCCAACACGGTGCCGAGCGTGATGCGGCCTTCCCGCGCAAACAAGGCGGCCTTGGTTTGAGGAACGCCGCTGCCGCGGGCGTCGGGGAAATAGCGATAGAGCAGATACCCCATACCGAGAGAACCGAGAACTGGAATCAGCACGCGGCGCCAAGCCGCGCTACTAACGGGATAGAGTCGCATCCCCAGCCGCTCGGTCACCAAAATGAACCCGACAACCGCAAGGCCGGTGAGTACTCCAATTACTAGAGTCAACAGAAGAAAGACTTGCTCCTCACGCTCGCGAATGCGTGGGAACCAATTGACCAAAGGCTTTCCCCACCATTGCTGTTTGACGGCGTTCCCTGCTTCTGTCACGTCCTCACCTCTTACCTAGCGCGAATACAGAGTGGTGGTTAAGCGCTCCCAATATCGTGCATCAGGAGCTACGGGGTTTCGCTCGCAACATTAATATTATTTGGGCTGACCTTCGACTGTTCAACGAACCTTACATGCCGACGAGAAGGCAAACTTCGTGTCTTCGCACAGCATCGAGGAAGTGTACCAATGAACATTGAGGGATCCTTCGACCGTCAAAGCGCCGACTTTTGAGGTTCAAGACTCTCCCGCTCCACGCTTCCATTCTTGGCGCACAATCTTATTTATATCGTATAACGATATAACAAGCAAACCTATCGGAATCGCGGTGTACCTCGCGGCTCAGGTGATGTCCACATTCCCCGCCGCTGGCGACGGCCGCGTCGCAGATGGCGCGAAGGCACAGAAACAAGGGCGACCTTGGAAATCCCGCACCGAACTTGACTCTAGTTGTTGTGGGCTTTCTTAATGGTGGGCGGCCAACCGGCGTAGAACCTCCTCCGACTGGCCCTTGCTCGCAAATCAACTTGAAAGATTGAAATGAACAGTTACTGTCATTTCCACAGCTACAGGAGTTCCGTTCAGCAAAGTGGGCTGGTACTTCCACTGCCCGACGGCGTCAAACGCTGCGGTAACCAGCAGCGGGTTTCCGGACATGAGCTTCATTTCCGTGACATTACCGTTTGCGTCGATCACGCTGTCAATCACGACATCACCGTGGACGTGAACCTCTTTGGCCAGAGTCGGGTAGATCGGCTGAACTTGCTGAATGATCCGTGGCGGCTGAACTTTGCCTCCCACGCGGTAAGGCCCGCGATGGACAACAGGTCTCGGAGGTGGCGGGGAAGGAAACGTGCTCCCCATGTTTCCCAAAACTCCTCCAATCACCCCACCTAGCTGACCACCCGGAACTCCTCCGATAATACCTCCTGGCACGCCGGCTATTGTTTGGGGTGCACTCGGAAGATCCTTCAATTGTGCGATGTGCTTGGGAATCACGCGTGGCGCAAAGAGCTTGCTGGTGGAAAAAAACCTCTTCGGGCGTGGGATCGAGTGAAGCGCTGCTGCAGGCGGAGGGGGCGGCGGCGGCAAAGGTGGCGCCGCCAAGTACGTCGTTTCCATCTGATGCAAATCAATGGCGTCGCTGAAATACAACGGAAGCAGGATCGCAAGGGCTAACAGCAAGCCGTGTCCGGCTACAGAAACAAGGAGGTCGATTGCTCGTTTGGGACGATTCATCCGATTGTTTTCCAACATCCCGGCCGAAAGATTCGCCGCAATTTGGGGGTTTTTCCAATTATACTCGAACTCAGCTGCTTCCCCTTCTGTCGGGCGCGGCCGTCTTGCTCGTCTGATTGCTTTGAGAACTAAAGCTGCATTCCTTTCGTACATCTTGAATCCTTTCACTCAGTTAGATGTGAAAGGAGCGGACCAGGATGCCCATCGACTTGCATTTATATCGTACTGCGATATACTTAAGATATGAGAAGAACAATTCGCGACTCGGAATATGCCGCACTTGCTGAACTGCGCTATCGCATCCGCCAGTTTCTCCGAGGCAGCG
This sequence comes from Candidatus Acidiferrum sp., assembly GCA_049644365.1. Lineage (GTDB taxonomy): Bacteria > Acidobacteriota > Terriglobia > Acidiferrales > UBA7541 > Acidiferrum. The sequence continues at coordinate 6,113 of JBARRT010000015.1, forward strand.
ATGACGCTGCGGAGGCCGCCGGCCTTGAACCGCAACAATACCAGATGCTTCTTGCCATCCGGGGACTTGTAGGAGAGAACGAAGCGACCATTGGAGAGCTTGCAAAACGTCTACTTATCCGGCACCACAGTGCCGTGGGCCTGGTCGATCGACTCGAGGCGCATGGCTATATCCGCCGTGACCGTAGCGGGGACGACCAGCGGCAAGTTTCTGTAATTCTGCTGCCCCGAGGCCAACGTGCTTTGGAGCGCGTCGTGCGTCGGCGGCTGCACGAACTGCGCGGGAGCGGCGACGCTCTCGTGTCAGTTATTTCCACAATTTTAAAAGAGAATAAGTCTTCCCAATCTCGGCCCAAGGTCCGGAACCTCAGTACGCAGAACCGAAGGCACCTTCAAGAGAAACCACATCTCAGGAAACAAAGCCGCTAGCCAAACATCCGAATGCACTCGCATTTGAAGGTCCGCCCGCCGTTCGGAGTCGCACGCGATCGGCGGGCGTCGTAAAGTAGCCTTCCACCCTGCCTTCCTTCAGGCAACGTTGCTGTTCGAAACTGCCTTCTCCGTATCCATTTTCCTTGGCATCGCTTTTTTCAGTTTGAGTTCAATCACTCCACCTTTGAATCGGGCCGTTGCGTGAGCCGCATCGATCTCTACTGGCAGTTGCACGCTCCGAAGCAATCGAACGGTGCGTTTTTGCGAGCCTGTGCTCGTGCCTGCTTTTTGTTCCACCTGGGTGCGAGCCCTGCCAATAATGGTCACTCGTTTCGGCTCTAGATCGATCTCCAACTCCTTAGGAGAAAAGTCGCGGACTTCCGCCAGCAGCGTCACCCCGTCTTGAGATTCTCCGATATTAAAGGGTGTGCGCTCGAACAGTTCCGCCTCTGCCTGCAACCAGTTATCCAGGTCGCGCCCCTTGATTCTGCCTTTCGCTTCAAATATGTTGTAGGCCCGTCTGGCAATCGCGTCGAGCATCTCCTTGGCCTCGACGCTTAGGCCTGTAGTCTTGATCACAATCGGTGGCTCCGTCGTTTGGTGTCTAACTACATTCTCAGTGTGCATACGTGTCTCCTTTTCCCCTAAATTGGCGGGGCACCTTGGAATTACTTCTAGCCCACTCGCGAAGTTCTTCCCACTACTGCACGCTCGAAGCTGGCTGGGTGACGGTTGAGTGCCGAAAGGACTCGCCAGTTGTTGGAAGGTTACGCCCGACAATACTCACCGCGAGTCCTTGGGCACAAGTAGGGCCGCGTCCATCAATTGTGGGGCGGCGTTGCAGTTGCGTGTTCGGTGTGCGTTGGTAGGCTCATAACACCGTTATACAACCAGGCAAAAATCATTCCAGCGAACGCGCCATCAATTAGTCCGTCAATGGTCCCGACAGCGACATTTCCGATGGTTCGGGATGCATGAAACCAGGGATAGACAGAGCTGGTCAGCTGAATGAAGTTGGTGCCATAGTTGGCGTCTACTAAATTTAGCAAACCGACGCACAGTATGGCGCTGCCCCACAGGAGCCCAGCCGCAATTGCCATAGCTTTCAGAGAGAGTCGCATCTTTTAATTCTCCTTAGTCTCCGGGATGAACCAGCAAATGAAGTTTCCACCCCCGTCTCGGGCAGCCGGCCTTCCTTCGGCGCTCTCGCTTTTTGACGGCCAGAGCGCCCGTCCCGGTGAACGCCAGGCTACCCGAGTGGAGAGATCGAAAGGTCTCTTTAGTTCCCCGAGTTGTGGACGCTCGCCTGCTGGATACTGGCCGTGGGTGCTTTTGACAGCATCGCGACTTTCTTCAGCGGCGGTTCACGACGCTGCCAAACGATGCGCGCATCAGGGGCGTCAGCCGGATAGATCTTTGCCGATTGCTGACCCGTGGGTTCCAGGACGAGGTCGGCGCGGCGATTGAAGGCAAGCCAAGTTATCTTCTTGTCTCTAACCATCCACTTGGCTGGCTTTGGATCGCTCTTGGCAAGGAGCATTTCCGCCATCTTTTGGTCGAGTTGCTTATCTTTTCCTTCGGCGCGGATCTTGATCTCGTCGGCTGGAATTCCCTTGGAGACCAAGTAGTCCCGAATGAGGGCAGTGCGGCGCTCGCTGAGTGCGGTGTTGTATTTGCGCGAACCGCGCACATCGGCGTATCCGACGACCACCAGACTCGCGTTGTGTTCATACAATCCAAAATTCTTAAATTGCGTCGCGATATTGTTGAGAGTCATTTTCTCTTCGGTCAGAAGACCAACCTTCGGATGGTGCTTTGTGGGGTAAGCCGTGGGGTAGAAGACGCTGAGCAAGGTTGCCGAAGGCGGTGGATCGATGGACCCGACGACATGCAGCATGGCGGTTTTGGTGGTCTGCCCACCGCAGGCATTTGTAGCTGTAAGTGTAAAGGTCCGGCTTTCGTTGATCGGCCCCATGCTTGTTTGCTTGGGATCGGCGATCACGGTCCGGCTACCGCTCACAGCATTACTGTCGAACGGTTCGATCCTGGCCGAGTTCGCGTTGGAAGCCGACCAGTTCACCGTAGCCGTATCTTGCTCCACAACTTTGTCCCCAATTTTGTGGTACCGGATTTCCGGTTGACTCACGGCAACACTGGCCATCGGCATGGCGTCAACGTGCACAGTCACACTTTGCGTCGCTTCGCCTCCCGGGCCTTTTGCAGTCAACACATACGTCGTGTCATGCGTGGGTGTCACACTCCGGTCCCCGTGATTGGGGACTTGCCCGATCCCGGCGATAGAAGCGTCCGCAGCATCGGTGGATTTCCAAGCGATGTCGGTTGCTTGCCCGCAACTCAAATTGGTGGCCTGCGCGTTCAACTGCGCGGAAACAGGAGCAACCGGCACCGTCGCGCTAGCGATTCCGGCGTGAAAACGAGGCTGCGGCGGCATGGTCAACCCTTCCTTCCACTCCTTTGTTTTCATCTCTCCATTGCGATCAAGATAGACCGTCACCTGCTGTCCGGCCTTGGCGGTCACCGGCCCGGACCAAATGGTATTTCCTTCATGGGTCACTGTGACTTGGTAGGTTCCCGGCTTGACCAGCAGCCGTTGGTGCCAAATCCAATTCCAATCGAATTCGTCGACATGGCCAACGAAATAGGCAGGCGTCTGGCCATTCAGCAGGACTGCCGCGCGAGGATCACCTTTGAATTCGATGTCAGCGAACGGTCCCGAAACAACGTCTCCCGAGGATTGCAAGCTGACGCTTAAGTCGGTGGTTTCTCCAGTACCAACATGGACGTCTTGTGTCTTGGACAAGTAACCGTAGTTGTAGACGCCCACCTTGTGGTCGCCGGCCGCTAATTCAATCGTCTGGTTGCCATCGCGGATGGCCTTGCCATCTACGAAGACGTAGGCTTGTTTAGGATCAACGTGGATTTTCAATTTGCCCGTCTCCTGCGAAGACTGCGCGAAGGCGGGGACCGCACATAGATAACTGATGGCCGAGAACAAAGTCGCGATAACGAAAGATTTCGTTCGCATTTAGAGAATCTCCTTCCTGGGATTGATTCCGGCTTGGGTTCGGAATCATTTGTGTTTGGCTTCAGCGGCGGGGCTAGGAAGAGCAAGTGTTCCCTGGCCCCGCCTCGGCTCACCTCCCTTGGCCGTGGTCGGCCATCCCAGCCGGGAGGTGCGTTTGCAGCCTCAACATATCGTGATGCGATATATCTGTCAAGCGTTGCTTTGTGTTTGTATCGTATTGCGATATATAGCTACCGCAGGAGCCAACCGTTGCCATCCAGCCTGCGTCTATTTGTCTATAGAGGCGCAGTTGCTGCGTGGAAATCCAGATGGTATGCGAAAAGTCTCTGTCCAGGCGATTCGCGTCTGCCGAAAGCCGCGCGATTTCGCGGCACCCAAGGAGGGAACTTCATGAAATTCACTTTTTGGATCTCAATCGCACTGATAATGTTTTGCGCGGCGCCGTTACAGCTCGCAGCACAGAACCGACTGAACACGCACTCAGAACAGTTTGCGAATTATGTGGACGAATTCTCAGCTTGTGATCGTTCAGCTCTGAATCCACAAGAACTGCAAGAGGTGCGACGCGTCACCCAGGACCGTAATCTTTTGGATTGTTTCAACGGATTCTCCGATTGCGACAAAAAGCAATTGAATCCTGAACAGCAACTCGAGGTTGCGCGCGAAAATCGCGATCTAAACTTGCAAAATTGCATGGACGGCATCGGTGAGTGCAACCTGGCCGGGCTCACCGACCAGGAGCGCCAACAGGTTGCGCAGTCAGCGCGGGTCCGAAACGTCCAGGCTTGCCTGGACGGAACAGGCGAGTGTGACCTCACGCAACTCACTGCTGATCAAAAACAAGAGGTGGTGGTCGCCAACCATGACCGCAATCTGCAGAGTTGTCTAGAAGGGTTGGGCGAGTGCGACCACACGCAATTGAGCAGTCAAGAACAGCAGGACGTCGCGCGGGCAAATCAGGACCGAAACCTTCGAGAATGCCTCGATGGATCGGACCAGTGCGATCACGGTCATTTGACGGCCACGGAGCAGCGAGAGATAGCCGCGCTCAACTGGAACAGAAAGTTGCAGAACTAAACGTATGGCTGATCTTCCTTAAGAGACCCTTGCTGCGGGCTCCGAACCACCAAACAGCGGGCCACTTTGTATATCGTAGCGCGATATACGTTGCAATTGCGCAGACAACCATATCGTAATACGATACATCGTATTGATTAGACGCGTGAAACAGCGAGTTTCCGCCGCAGTGCAATGGCAATGATCTTCACGCAAATCGATAGCACATACCCTGATCACGCCTGAGCACACGGCGGTTGTGCCCCTGTTTTCACCGAGAGTGTTGAAGGGGCCTATGAATAGCAGCCGATTGACGGTTCTTCTAGTTGGGGAGGGTGCACGAAATTCTCCGGTCCTCCAGAACCATCTGGAAAAGCGCGGATGCAACGTCTATTTCGCAACCTCGCAAGAAGAGGCCATCGAACTCTTTCACCTCCGTCGATTTGACGTGGTCCTCAGCGAGTTCGTGCTCTCGGACGGGACTGCTTACCAACTCATTCCTCCGCTTCTTGGCACCAACACGACCATGTTTTTCTCCAATGCAGTCGAAGATAGCTGCTGGTGGATGACTGCCGTTCTGGACGGACGGGATCTATCGGCCGACCCAGGAATGCGTCCCGCCCAATTCACAAACCGCCTTGACCAAATTCTGTTTGACAAGCTTTCCAGAAATACCAATCGGCCGCCTAGCAAACCTACCCGCGGAGTTGCAAGTCATGCAGAATCCTAACCGAAAGGGAATCCTGTGGATTGTTTTGCTTTGGCTTGCAGCCGTGGGCATCTTTCTGTTTGGAGTGCTGGCTCATGCTCAGACTCCCCAAAGTGACGATCAGCCCGACCACGGGGGAATGAGACGAGTTGCCATCGAGGGCACCGTCCGGCACGTCTTGCGGCACGCTTGCACTTCTGGCCTCCTCGCCTCACGAAGAGAGAGGCTTTTGCCCACCCGCTGCTCGACCACCGAAGTCGTGGTCGCGACCGGAAACGGGCTTGTCAACGTTCGCCTCGGACCGACGAAATTCATTCGTGACAACCGTTTCTTCTTCGTCGACGGCGACCGGCTTCGCGTTATCGGATTCCAGGCTGCGAATCAGGGCCGCGCGACCATCGTATCGGAAGAGGTCATCAAGTCGAAACGCGCCTTGACCTTCCGTGATCCACACGGACGTCCCCTGTGGAGCCATCGCGTAATAGCAGACGAGCCCCACGGACCAGTGATCACCCAAAAACGCAATCAGACCCTAGGAAAAGACGAGATGGCCCAGCTAAGCCTTCTCGCTGGGAGTGATGTTGCGACGAATTTGAGATTCCAGATATCAGCAAAGGAGAAGGAACATGAGAAGCAGTAACTCGGACCCTCAGCCGTATAATCTCATAGCAGTCAAACCGGGCACCAAACCAGGTCTTGGACGCTCGGGAATGATCGTGATCACAATCCTGGCGATGCTTGTATTGGGACTCATTGTTGTCGCGTTTGTCCCACAAGACGGAAACAGCGCCACAGCTGCCAGTAAGGTTCCCCTTAAGATTGACAAGAATCCTTCCGCTGTGAACCTTGCGGAGTTCAAAAACGGATACGCTCCCGTAATTGATCCAGCTTTGCCGGCAGTGGTCAATATTTCATCGACCAAGATGGTCAAGCAGCAAAACAACTTTCCCGGCCTGTTCTTCGATGATCCATTGTTCCGCCGGTTCTTTGGAGACCAGTTCAACCAGCAGCCTGCCAGGCCGCAGACGGAGCGAGAGTACAGCCTGGGCTCCGGCGTGATTGTGAATCCCGATGGCTACATCCTCACGAACAATCATGTCGTGTCGGGTGCATCTGATATAGAAGTCTTCACACAAGATAAGAAAAAATTCCGGGCAAAACTCATCGGTACCGACCCTCGAACCGATGTGGCTGTGCTCAAGATCAATGCCACGCGTCTCCCATCACTAACCCTGGGAGATTCCACAAACTTAAAGGTAGGTGACGTGGTGTTTGCCATCGGCGATCCCTTCGGTGTCGGAGAAACGGCCACCATGGGAATCGTCAGCGCCACAGGGCGGGGTCTTGGCGGCGCCATCGAACACTATGAAGACTTCATTCAAACGGATGCTGCAATCAATCCAGGCAATTCCGGTGGAGCACTCCTTGATCTCCATGGCGACTTGGTCGGTATCAACACGGCCATCGTCACTGGAGGGAGCGGCGGCAATCAGGGAGTTGGCTTTGCGATTCCAATTGATATGGCCCACAACGTAATGGAACAAATTGTGGATCACGGAAAAGTCGTCCGCGGTCATTTGGGTGTGGCGATCCAGAGCGTAGACGCCGACATGGCGAAGGCCTTCGGTCTCAATCAAGGCGGCGGCGCGTTGGTTGCGGACGTAACTCCAGGAAGTCCGGCCGCGAAGGCGGGGATTGAACGAGGCGACGTCATCCTTGAATTGAACGGCAAGGTAGTAAATGAACCTGACGATTTAAGCTTGCACATTGCTCAGACCGCCCCAGGCTCTACAGTTCATTTGAAAATTTCACGCAACGGCCAGACACGGGACGTCAACGTCACGCTCGATGAGCTTTCAGAAACGGGAGCTGCCTCCGAGAGCGGAGAAAGCAGTGCCGCGGGGCTGCAAGGCGTCCAGGTACAAAACCTCACCCCTGCAATTGCACGTGACCTTGGGATCTCTACAAACACGCCTGGGGTGGTTATCACTTCTGTAGACCCCTCCAGCGCGGCGGCTGCGGCCGGCCTGCAACGAGGTGACGTCATTCAGGAATTGAACCGCAAACCAGTCCGGAACGTAGACGAATACAATCGGGTCCTCACCGGCACGCATGATCAGTCGCTCCTGCTATTGGTCAGCCGAGGCCAGGCAACCCGCTTCGTTGTCGTTCAGCCGAACTGAAGTTCCAAGATTGCCAGCCCTTCTTCACCAGGGTCCCGCGAGGATTCCTGAGGGCTTCAAGACCCAAAGTTTTCTCGGAGGGCTACGGTCCTTTAGAGAATTTGGCAAAGCGGGTGATAGCTACGCCGAGACGGCAAATCCGGATTCTCGATTGAGGCTATTGCAACCTCACAGACTTTGTCTTGCTTCTTGCAGAAGGGAGCCAAGATGCCGAAATTCGATGTTGAATTGAATGAAGCCTGGTGGGCGCTTCGCGCGGGGCTCGGCGGAGGGCTGATCGTTGCAGGTACCGACAAATTCTTCAATCTGCTCACGGATTGGAGCATGTACCTAAGTGCAGTCGCCACGAAAATCGTCCCTGTGAAGGGAGCCACGTTTATGCATGCCGTAGGCATCATCGAGATTCTTCTTGGTGCCCTGCTGCTTACGCGTTGGACGCGAATCGCCAGCCTCGCGGTGATCTTCTGGCTGGCCGCGATCGTGGCGAATTTGACGATCACCGGGATGTTCTATGATCTCGCGATGCGCGACACAGAACTCGCCATTGGTGGGTTCGCGCTTTTCCAGCTTACGGTTGTGCGCGAAAAGAGTTTGAGGACCAGCTCACAAAATGAAAGCTCTCATCCGGCAGTTGGCGGATGAAATTCAACCAAAGACCAAATCGGAGGAAAGTATGCGTTTATTGCAGCTGATTCTGCTGTGTTCTTTCTTCACCCTACCCACCCTTGCCGCAACCGAAACTTTCAAAAACGTTTCGGTGATCGACGTCAATTGTCACACCAAATTCGCTAAGGACCCCGATGCCCACCCGCGGGAATGCGCCGTCAAGTGCAGCGCCAGTGGGTATGGCATCTTCACTCAGGACGGCAAGTACCTGAAATTCGACAGGAAGGGGAATGACGAGATTCTCTCGGAGCTAAAGGCGTCGGATAGGAAGGATCACCTCCATGTGGACGTTGCAGGCGACGTTGAAGGTGACATGCTGAAGGTTACCTCAGTCAAGTTGCTCTGACCGCCGCGCCTGACCGTGCGCTCTGCAATTGCACGCAACCTCTGGATCTCTACAAATACCCCTGGGGTGGTTATCACACTCCATGGACCCATCCAGTGTGGCTGCGGCAGCAGGCCTGGAACGCGGCGACGTTCCCCAGATGAACTTCCCATTCAATAACTTCCGCGGACCTCGTCGGCAATACATGCTCAAGCATTCGGTCGAGAGCCGAATGCTCTACCCAAACTCTATAATTGCTATGCATATAGCACCATAAAAGCCCCTGATAAGGGCGAGGTTGGTGGTTCAAGTCCACCCAGGCCCACCAATTTCTCTCGTAAATTTCTCAGCTTTGGAAAAATATACGGTTATCGGCGCGACCCGCTTCTTCACTTGGGGCGATGCCAAAGCAGTTCCCTTTCTAGAAGCGATGTGCTGGGCCGATCAAATGCCAATGCAGAGAGAACCAGGTGAGAAACAGGCTGGCAAACGCGACCAGCGAGAACTTCAGCTTAGAGATGACGCGGATTTCGGAGCGCCGCCAAACGAGCAAGCCAGACACGACCGCGAACACACTGAAGAAAATCGCGAGCCCGGTAACAAGATTCATCATCACAAAATACTTGTCCACATCGTGACTCGGCAGCATGGATTCATTTTCCAAGCGGGACATGAGGACCGCCGTCCCGATCGCCAGAACAATCCAAGCGATTGCGGACAGCCGTGGGGTCAGTGTCAGCCCAAGCGTTCCTGGCTGCGGTTTGAATGCCGCTCGCTTGGGCATGATGATCCGCCGGCCCAGGCGGACCAAAGAAGCCACGATTACGAGCATTAGGATCGCCAGGCTAACGCCCAGAACCGGCAAAATCTCGTTGCTGTTTTCATACCAAACGACTCGTTCGAATTGAACTCCGGGAAAATTCAACGCGATACGCACAATTTTCCCCGCGCTGTCGCGGATCGCGAACATCCGCCTTTGATCGTTTTCGTCCTGCCACAAATCCTTGCCGATCGGTTTCCACTTTCGCACGTGGCCGCGCAAGTCCTTGAATTCGGCTACCTTCAGGACACCGTCCTTATCCACCTCGGCGTCTCCTTGTGAAATCAGATTGCCGAGACTCAGCTTGGTGCTGTCAGCGCGTCGAGTGGCTTGGTAGGTTCCCTTGATGGCTTTGACTTCTTCGGCGGCAAGCTTCTGAAAGTTAGGCGCCTGCGCGGACGGGTAATAGCGGTCCGCGAAAGAAGTCAGGATCTCCGTGCGGGTTTTGCTTGCTGCGCCCGCGGAATTGTACGAAATGAAAATCACAAGCTTCTCTTTCGGCTCGATGAGAAACATGCTGTGAAAAGCGATGAGGTCGCCATCGTGACCGATGAAACGCAGCTTGTTGCGCCAGGTCTGATAGAAGCCCATGCACATTGCGGGCAGCGCATCGGACGTGCCGAACTGCTTCGTCCACATCGCCTGTAGCGTTTCTGGCTTCAGAATCCGGTGGCCGTCCAGTTCCCCGCCGTTCAAAAGGGCCTCCGCAAACCGGCCCATGTCTGAAGCTGTGGACGAAACGCCGCCTGCCGGGGCAGGGGTAAAAATCTCAAAGCCTACCGCCGGCTTTTCCGTGCTGTCCCGGTAGCCCTCGGAAGGCAACTGAGAGAGGTTTTCCGCCAGGGGCTGGCGAAAGCTAGAATGCGTCATGGCCAGCGGCTGAAAAATATGCTCGGCCACGTAGTCCTCAAACGGTTGCCCGGAAGCGCGCTGGACAATGTAACCGCCGAGACCGACGCCGTAATTTGAATAGGCGGGTACTTCACCGGGAGGAAACATTCGCCGCGGCTGGTTCTCGATCAGGAATTCCCGCAAGGGCGTCGCTTTTTTCGGATCAGTCAGCAGGATGTCACGGATCTCCTCCTCGAAGCCGGCAGTATGAGTCATGAGATTGCGGAGCGTGACAGGTTTACCAAAGGCGGGAGCAATTTGAAAATCGAGATACTTATTTACGTCTGCGTCGAGATCCAGCTTGCCCTGCTCGACGAGCTGCATGAGGGAGACCCAGGTAAAGAGCTTGGAAATCGAAGCCAGACGAAAAATCGTGGAGTCTGCATCCACGGGTTTCTTCTTCGCAATGTCCGAGAAGCCGTAGCCTTTTTTCAGCAGCTCTTTCCCGTCCTTCCTGACTAAAACCGTAGCGCCGGCGGCGTCGCTCCGCTCCAATTGCAGCGGAACAATTCCGTCGAAGAATGCTTCGAGGTCCGCTTTTTCGAGAGCGTGCGGAAGAGGAGTCGGAACGGCAGCGGGAGGCTTCGCTTCTGCTGGAGCGGGAGCCGTCTTCGGGGCGACTGCCGTTTGTGGCCGCTGCGCGTGTGCCGAAGCCGCGCAGGCTATCGCTGCAAGGAACAACGCGCGAAGCCGGATCATGAACCCTCCATGGTTCTGAAAAGCCCACCGAGTTTCATGGATATCGGAGCGACGCGCAACTGGAAACTTGGTCCCAGTCACTAAGGAGCCGGCGGTTTCGGCGCCGGCCCTGGAGGCGCTGGAGGAGGCGCGACGAATTTGGCATCGTCCACCGGAATGTTCTGCTGAATCTGGTTGATTTGAATCGTGAAGCGATTGCCGGGCCGCGCCAGGGTCCAGCGGAAAGGCAGCTTCACCCTCCCGGCGTCGCGGTAGTCGGCGTAGTCAATTTGGGTAGGGTTGCGGCCGAGCGGAGTTTCCGCATAGCGAACGAGGCGGAGCAACAGCCCGGATTGCCTGTCGAAATAGAGTTGGAGAGGCGGTTGCCCTTCGTTGCGTCCGACGACGAGGAAAGTCTCCTGGCCATCGATTTTCTCGCCCGCATCCACGCGAAATCTTGCGAACATCGTCTTCAAGTGCGCCGCGAAGGTGAGGTCCGCGTCCATGCGCGCAGCGGCGCTTTCCGCGGCGGACATCATGTGCGTCCGCCCGGGAACACCGAGCCATCCCTGATTCCCGTCAAATGCCGTGATGCTGTCTCCACCCTTGAGGTGCATGATCGAGAGACGCTTGTCCGGTCCTTTCGAATAAATCTCCACAGGAAATCGCTCGCCGCCAAAAGCGGTGACCGTTCCCTTCTGCACGCGTGTCGAGATTTTTTGCAGCGCGTCGGCGCCACCAAGAGCCGCGAGATATTTATCAAGGAGCTGATCGGCCGCGGGCAAAACGGGCTTTGCTTCGCCAAGTTGTTTTGCCTCACCGTTACCCGGCTTGGCCTCCTCGTCGCTAATGATGGGAGTTGCGACCGGATCCTTCGTCGCGCGGTGGCAGGAGAAACAAGTCACCTCACGGCGGCCTTCGAAATTGTCTTTATTGATGGCCATCATCATGGCGATCATCTTGCGCGCCGTGACTTTGGGCTTCTTGTCGTCTTTCTCCATCGCGCCATGGACGTGGCAGTACTCACATTCGACGCCGAGCGAAGCGCCGATAAACTGCATCGAGGGAACCACCTGGTCAGCAGGGATGCCCTTCAGAGTTTGGATATTCTTGAATTGCTCTTCGGCGAGCTTGGGAGGGGCTCCTGACGGGGCCGATTGCTGCAAACTGGATTGCGCCTTCACGCCGGAAAAACCGAGACAGAGGCTCAAGGCCATTCCGCTAATCAACAGCCACAGTTTCAGACCATTGCAACTCATTTGGAATCCTCGCAGGAGATGTGACGAACACCCGGCAGCACGGTTTCGAAGAACCCGGCTCAGTGCTGTCGGCCGAAGTGAGATCAGGCGCCGATCTCGCCGCGCTTCGCGAGCGCGGTGATGCGGTCGCCGGCTCGAAATGCGAGCGCCTCGATGGTCATGGTGGGCTGGCCGCGGCCGGAGGTTACCAGGCTGCTGCCATCGCAAAGGAAAAGATTCTTAACGTCATGCGCGCGGTGATCGCCATTGATGACGGAAGTCTTCGGATCGTTCCCCATGCGGCAGGTGCCAAGGAGGTGGACCGCGAATTGTGATTCACCAACGGGCTGGGACCACTGCTTTTGCGTACCGGCAGCATCCAACAGCTCGCGCGCCCGCTCGTTTTGCCAACGCCACAGCTTCAGGTCATCGGGATGATCCTTGTAGGTCATGCGAAGCGCCGGCAGACCCCAGCCGTCTTTCAAATCTGGATCGAGAGAAAAGCTGTTGTTTTCGACAGGCAACGAAGTGCCGTGGCAGAAAATCTCCATGGTGCGATTGAAATAGTGCGCGAGGGAGGTCTTGAAGTCCTTCCCCCAGCGGGGCGTCCCGGGAGGTAGAGCGTTTAACGCAAAGTTGATGGGCGTGAGATCGAATCGTGCATCCAGTCCGCCGCCGCCGTAGAAGCCGACCTTCTGTGGATCAAGCTCGTAGAAATCGTGCAGCACGCGGCTCACAGCGAAGCCTTTGTAGTCGTTGAGCGGATGTTCGAACACCCCGACGGTAACACCGCCGCTGTTCAGCATAAGATTCTTGCCGACGAAGCCGCTGGAGTTGGCGAGGCCATTGGGGAATTGTTTGTTGGCGGAGAGCAACAGCAGGCGCGGAGTCTCCGCGCCGTTCGCGCAAACTACAACCGCTTTGGCTTTCTGCAGGTGCGTGTTGCGTTTCTCGTCGAAATAGACGGCGCCAGTTGCCCTGCCATTCGCGTCCGTCTCAATGCGATGGACATACGAATTGGGGCGGATTTCGCAGCGGCCGGTCTTCTCCGCCATTCGAATGGCGGTCGCCAGCGAGCTCGATTTGGCGCCAACCTCGCAACCAAATGCCAGACAAAAACCACAATTAACGCAAGCGCTTCGTCCGGGGCGCGGCTGCGACAGGATCGCCATCGGCGCGGGGAACGGGTGCCATCCCAGCTTCCGGGCCGCACGTTCGAAAATCACTCCGGAAGATTTCACCGGCAGCGGCGGCATCGGGTACGGTTTCGAACGCGGCGGATCAAAAGGGCTGGCACCGGCCAGGCCAGAGACCCCGATTTCCCATTCCACTTTCGTGTAGTACGGCTCGAGGTCGGCATACGTGATGGGCCAATCCGCAAAGGTCGTGCCGGGAATGGCGCCAATCTTGCTGCGCTCGATGAAATCAATTTCGTGGAAGCGCCAGAAATTCGCGGTGAAGTGCACGCTGGTGCCGCCGACGCACCGGCCATAAAGGACGGCACGCCGCGGCTTGGCTTTTTCGCTGGGCGTCTTGCGAAACGTGTTCGGCTGAAGCTTTGGGTGGTTGGTAAGCTTGTCCTGGGCAAAGATTTCGACTTCGTTGTGCGTAAAATCTGCTTCCGTCAGATAGGGTCCTTGCTCCAGAACAACCACGCGAAAGCCGTTGGTCGAAAGTTCCTTGGCGAGGATTCCGCCGGCAGCGCCGGAGCCTATGATGACAAAATCGACTTCATCGGAAGTTTTGTACTTGGGCTGGTCGACCGTCATTTCTTGTCTGCCTCTTTCGGCATGGGTTGCCAGCCTGGGTAATCCTTGTCGTAGAAACCGAACGGCGCTTGAAACATGTGTTCGCGTTCGCGGCCGATGACTTTCCATCCCGCTCCACTGTCGTTGCCGCCGAAGTCGGGATCGATCAGGAATCCGGCGATGGTGTGCTGCCGCATTGTGTCGAAGAAATTCTGGGCGACGGGACTCGCCCGGGAGGGCCGCTGGGGGGACGGCGCATTTTCATCCAAGGAATGCAAGACCTCGTCCTGCTGTTGGGGCGTCAAGGAGGAGAATTTGGCTGCGTTCGGAAACATCTCAGTTACTCTCGCCTGCAACTCCGGCAAACCCTCCCGATACGTTTTTTGGTCATCCGCGCTGAACGTGGCGAGTCCCCGATCGATGAAATACAAGACGCCCGCTTCGCGTGCTCCGGGCAGCTCATCCGTGGGAATGATGCGCGCGGAGATGGCGTCAATCTCCGTCGCCTGCTCCGGCGTGAAGAATTCCAGCTTCGGCGGTCTGGCTGCCACAGCGGCGCTATGCGCGTGTTTTGAGGCAGAAAGAAGCGCAGGCCAATTTGCCGAGATCCACGCTGCGCTGATGCCCGTGCCTGCGCGCAAGAGAAAGGTACGCCGGCTCAGTTCGTTGATCATGGTAGATGAAAGTTCCTTGAACTCGCAAACTGTAGGCTGAAGGAGAAATCCCGTCAAGAAAAAATTGCCAGATACGAGCGATTCAAATCTTCCATTTTGGCTGGCATTGTGTGACTCGTTGTTTGCCGCATGCAGCGAAGCTAGTGTAGGATGCCGCAGATTTGGAAAGAGCCGGGCCATTTCGCGAAACTGGCCGTCATTTGAGACACTGATACAGCTATGGCTACGTTTACGGGGGCGATCGGAACCGGCAGCAAATGGCTGCTCGACAAGATTGTCGGGGCCGTCGCGGCCACAGGGATTAATCCAAACGTATTGACCTTTCTCGGATTGGTCGTCAATTTCATCGCTGCGGCCTTTTTTGCCGTAGGTGGCTTCTTCCTGGGCGCGCTCATCATTCTCTTTGCTGGTTTCCTGGATATGCTGGACGGACAGGTAGCGCGGCGGCAGAACCGCGTCACCGCGTTTGGCGCATTTTATGATTCAACACTCGACCGCTATGCGGACATGGCTCTGTACATGGGCCTGCTGGTCTACTATTCCGTAAGTGGCCGCACGCCCTATGTCGTGCTCGCCGCGGTCGCTACGGCCGGTTCGGTCATGGTGAGCTACGCGCGGGCGCGCGCCGAGTCGCTCATTCCGCTCTGCAAAGTGGGATTCATGGAGCGGCCCGAGCGGCTGGTACTCTTGATCATCGGCGGCCTCTTCAATCGCATGGGACCGGTGCTCTGGGTGATCGCCGTGGTTTCCACCATCACCGTCATTCACCGCATTGTTTACACCTGGCGGGAAACGCGTGCGGGGCGCACGCTTCCGGGGATCAAACTGTCGCTTTAGTGAGAATTTTTCTCCCTCGCCAGACGTCGATGACACGTTGATTCTCAGCTTGACTTTCAGTTAACCTGTGATATACTTACTTCTGTATATAGCTGTGCCTTCCGATTGGAACTGTTTTCAGCCTCGGCAACGTTCCATCCCCATTCGCACTCAACTCTTTTCGTTTGATGGACTTGCGAATTGGTCTGAAGCAACGGCAAATCTCGGCCTTTTAGAATCAATCAATTACGAATTGCCCTTCTTTTAAGTCCCTTGTTTTGATATTCATGCATCGGATGGGGGGTGTACCCCCCCATAATCAGCTCCCCTCTCGCTTCAACTGTTCTTCCACCGGCGCGGCGATGATTTCGCGCACTCGATCACGCAGCGCCGGCACATCGGCTTTGGTAAGCCCTTTGGTGTCAATCGTGTCGTGCAGAATGACGGTTACTTGTGCCGGCCACAGCATCCAGTGACCGGTGCGGTGATGCCGGAAGGATCCCACCAGGCTCACAGGCACAATGGGAACGCCGAGTTGCTGCGCAACGCGAAAGCCGCCGTCCTGGAACTGATCCACATGGCCGTCGCGCGTACGCTTGGCTTCGGCAAAAATGATCAGGCTGGTGCCGCCGTCAATGGCGTCCTGCGTCAGCCGCCACATGCGCTTCAGGTCCGACGAGCGGCGAATGTCCGGCACGGGAACATTCCCAAAGCGCTTCATCAACCAGCCATACGCCGGAATTTTGAAATGCGATTCCAGCTCCCAGCCTCGGACGAACTGCGGAATGGCGCAGTAGAGCATGAAAGGATCGAAAAGATTGACATGATTGGACACGAAGAAAGAGGTCCGGCTGGGGTCGAAGCCGGGCGAGCGACGGACCTCCGCGCTGGCGCCCGAAAGAAACACAATGCGGCGGCAGAATGTACGCTGCAGCCAGTCGTGCTTGTGCGGATCCAGAAAAATTCCGAGAAAGACGAGCAGCGGCGCAACAATGAAAAAATGCAAGCCGCTCAAGATCCAGAGAATCGCGCTGCGCAAAGCCAGCCAGCTCTTCTTCATATATAGACGTCCACTGCGGCCGGCAGAATATCGAGCGAGCGGCACTCCAGTGTAGCCACTTCACCGTCGATCATGACGTCAACGGGTGATCCGATCTTGAATTCAACGTGGCGCACCGCACGGCGCGAGGCAAGCGCGTGTTCGATGTGCGTGCCGTCATACAGCCGCGGCAGCATGCGAAGAAGGCCTAGCCTTCCGATTGGTCCCCACTGTACAAATTCAATGTGGCCGTCAGCGGGATCCGCGTGCGGCGCGATGAGCATCGTGCCGCCGGTGTACTTGCTGTTACTGAAAGCTAGGAAAAGGGAACGGCGCTCGTTCCATTCCTGATCCTGATCGCAGCGAAAGGCGAAGGAGCGCCGGCGCAGTTGCACGACGCGGACGAACACTCCCAACAAATAACCAAGATGGCCGAGCGGCTTGAACATGCGATTGGTCAGCGCGGCGACATCGGCAGTGAAACCAACGCTCAAGAGATTGAAGGAATAGACTTCCCCGCCGGAGTGCGTGAGACGGATTAAATCGATGGAACGCCTGCGATCCTCGAGCAGGGCCCGCATAGAAGCTTCCGCGCCATCCTTTGAGAAATCGCGCAGGAAGGAATTACCGGTGCCGAGCGGGAGGAAACCAAGCGCGACTTGCTCAACGGACTTGCGGCCGGCAAAAACGCCGTTGAGGATTTCATGCGCCGTGCCGTCGCCGCCAACGGCAAGAAAATGGCGGTAACCCTGATCGTAAGCCTCGCGCGCAAGCTGCACCGCGTGGCCCTTGCCGGTCGATGCGATGACGTCAATGCGCAATCCCTTCTCTCGCAGCCTCGCAAGCGCGGGGCCGGCGAGCTTTGCGGAACGGCCGCCACCGGCGGCGGGGTTCACGATGGCGAAAAAGCGATCCATTTGTCTCTCGGGCAAACTGGAACTGCTAACTCCTGCTCCACCTAATCGTTTTCAATACGCTTTCACAAGGGCAGAATCGCCGATGCACCGTCTAGACTCGCGAGACGCTCCGCCAGAACATTTCTTTTGATTTTCAAGGAAGCCGTCCGCGGAAAGTCTTCATCCAGGACAACGACCCCGTGGATCCGCTTGTAGTTTAGCAGGCGATTGTTGCGCGCGTTGATGTCCTGCCGGAGTTCTTCGTTGTATTGCTGGCCCGGCTCGAGATGGATGACGAGCACAAGCTTTTCTCCCGTCATCGAACGTTTTGGCCAGATGTAATTGGCGGCGAATACGCAGAATTCTTTCACGGGAAGGCTCTCGAAGACCGCCTCAACGTCTTCGGGATAAATGTTCTTCCCTTCTTCGGTAACGACCATGTTCTTCTTGCGGCCGCTCAGCAGCAAGTGGCCGGTTTCGTCGAAGCGGCCCAGGTCGCCGGTCATCAGCCAGCCGTTAACGATAGTTTCGGCCGTGAGTCCTGGGTCGCTGAGGTAGCCGGACATGACCGTCTTGCTGCGCACAGAGACTTCCCCGACCCCGTCCGCGGCAGGATTCATGATGCGCACTTCCATGCCAGGCAGTGGCTTGCCGACGGTGTCGGCGCGAAATGGTTTCAAATCATTGACGGTGATGGCCGTGCCTGCTTCCGTGAGGCCGTAACCGTTCGCGACGGGAATTCCCAGATCGTAAAAAAATTGCAAGGTCTGCGGTTCTGTAAACGCGCCGCCGACGATGATGGCACGAAGTTCGCCGCCAAAGGCCTCATGCACCTGTTTGAGTAACCGGCGGCTGATGCCGGGCCGCGGCCGGCCTTTCGTCAAGGCTTTGTTGACCGCCACGAGCGCGTTGAAAATCTTCCGTTTCGCCGGTGGCAACACATCGAACCGCGCCTGCAAACCTTTTTGCAGATTTTTCAAAACCAGCGGAACGAGACTGACGTAAGTGATTTTGTATTTCGGAAAAGCCTCGCGCACGTATTCGGGACGCAATGTTCGAAGATGCACGACTGCCGCGCCGCACGTGAACGGCCCGAAAAATCCCACCATAAAATCAATCGCGTGGTTCGTCGGCAAGATGCTGAGGTAGCGCACGCCCGGCCAGAACGGATAAAGCGAAGTGAGCGCGACGCACTGCTCCAGATAATTCTCGTGCGTCATCATGCAGCCCTTCGGGCGGCCACCGGTTCCGGAGGAATACACGATGCAAGCCGTGTCTTTGCGTACGCGCGGAACGAATCTCGGCTCGCCCGCGCCGTGAAAATCTTCCCAGCGCAGTGCGCCCGAGAGTTCCGCATTTGCTGGAGCCTCGGTCACGAGAATCGTCCGCACATTCGCCGCGGCCGCACGGCCCGCAGAAGTGCTGAGCTGCCGCCAGATGGGATATTCCGTGATGAGCACGCTGGCGCCGGAGTGCTTCAGAAGCTGCCACTGCTCGTCGGGAGTGAGTTTGTAGTCGAGGGGAACCAGCGTGCCGCCCGCAAAAAAAATGGCGTAGGCCGAAATCAGCCACTTAGACTGGTTGGTCATGATGATGCTTGCCCGGTCGCCCGGTGCGAAACCGGCGTCTTGCAAACTTCTCGCCAGTGGGTGCGCGCGTTCCTTGAAGTCACGATACGTTAGGCGTTCCTTCTCTCGTTCGCGGTCGGCTTCGATCAGGCACACTTCGTTCGCAAATTGATCCAACGCATCCTTCAGCGCCTGGCCAATGGATTGATATTTAGAAAGATCCAGCATTACAGGCGGGATTGAATCCGCTCAGCCAGGGTCCTGAAGTCGCTGACCCCCTGGACTTCGTAGTCCGGCAGCTCGATGCCGAAGTGATTTTCGATGCGCGAGAGCATCTCCAGTGTCTGAAGGCTGTCGATGCCCAGCTTTTTAAAAAAATCATCGGCGGGCGCGAGCGATCCCGCCGGCAACTGAAAATGCTTCGCTGCCAGATCGAGGACTTCCTGCGTCGTTTGTTCCAGTGTGCGCATGGACACGTAAATTTAGCACTCCTGCGACAGGAAAGAAAATTGAACGAGGCTGGCCTCAAGATCAAGGCAAATACGGCATGGGCCCGGAGTCTTCGACGAATTTCTTGAGAGCAGCCATGACAGCGGGCCGCGCGAAGAGCTCGCAAAAAAGATCGATTTCGCGGCGCAGCTCTTCGTGAGGAATCGGCTTGATGAATTTTTTCGCGGCGGCGCGCGTAACGGCGTCAAATTTTGTGATTTGAGCAGCGGTCGAGCGTGCGATGCGGAGAGCTTCGCCTTCGCCGGCAAGTTGCGCCACAAGCCCGACGGCTTGCGCGCGAGTCGCGTTGATCGTGCGGCCCGTAAAAAGCAAATCTCGCACGAAAGCATTGCCAAGATCGCGTTTCAGGCGCGGGATTCCGCCAAACCCGGGAATGAGCCCTAGCCGCAATTCGGGAAACGCAAAGCGCGCCATCTTGTCCGCGATGATGATGTCGCAAGCGAGAGCGAGTTCGAGTCCGCCGCCAAAGCAAACGCCGTGCAAGGCGGCGATGGTGACGAAGGGCGCGGCATCAAGAGCGTTCAGTACTGCATGGATGCGTTCCAAAAAATTACGAATACCCGCAAGGCGCTCCTTCTCCGGAAGCGGCGCCGCACCGCGGTACAGTTCGCGCAGATCCGCTCCCGCCGAAAAAACAGACTTGCGCGCACTCGAAATGATGCAGACGGAAGTCTCCGGCGCAAGCGAGCCGCATGCAGCAACAAACTGTTCAAGCTCCGCAAGCATCGCCGTGCCGATTTCATTGGCGGGTTCGTGATCGAGGGTCAACTCGATCACCCCTTCGCGCCACTCCCAACGCAGCGTCTTGCCGGCAAATCTTTTCATGCGAGTTTCCCGCTGGCTGCTTCGCGGACTCCCTCGACATCGTACAGGGCGTTAATTTCCGAAACATAGCGCGCATTGATGGCCGAGCGGCGAAGCTTGCCATTTGCGGTGAGCAGGCCGTTCTCGATAGTGAAAGCATCTGCAATCACCGTGAAATTGTGAATCTGGCGATAATGCGGCAGCTCCGGATTCACGGCATCCAGCGCGGCCTGAACGGCGGCGCGCTCGACGGCGCCGGTGACCAGCGCGCAGAGATACCCGCGGCCATTGCCAACCACCACGACCTGCTGCACCGCCGGAAGAAGCTGCCCAATTTTTTCCTCGACTCGTTCCGGGGCGATGTTGTGGCCGGAATTCAGAATAATCAGGTTCTTGATGCGGCCGCTGATTCGCCAATTTCCGCGCACGTTTACTTCGCCCTGATCGCCGGTGTGGAACCAGCCGTCTTGCAGCACGCGCGCCGTCTCTTCCGGCCGGTTCCAATATCCCGGGAAAATGTGCGGGCCGCGCACAATAATTTCTTCGTTCTCGGAAATTTTCATTTCAATTCCAGAAATCGCAGTGCCGACGTAACCCGGTTCAACGGGCAAGCGCGGATCGTCCAACGTGCAGATGCCCGTGGTTTCCGTGAGTCCGTAGCCTTGCAGTACGGGAATGCCCAGCATCAGGAAAAATTGCTGGGTCTCCGGCAAAAGAGGCGCGGAGCCGCAAATCAGCGTACGAAGATGCCCCCCGAAACGTTCTTTGATTTTTCCGAAAATAACTTTTCGGCCGATGGCGAGCCAAAGAGAATCCAGCGCGCGGCCGCGGCCCACGTGCAGGCGCTGCCAGGCGTCGCGCGCCTTTGCAAAAAGCGAACGAATCATGGCTGGGCGCTTCGATAGCGCTTCCTCCACGCCGCGGCGCACCCGTTCCAGCAGCGTGGGAACATTCAGAAAATAGTGCGGAGAGGCCAGCCGGATTTCGTCGGCAAGCTTGTTGAGATCCGTGGAGAGCGTAAGAACCGACTCGCGCGTGAGATAGGTGAGAAGCACGATCCACGAAGCAGCAAAATTGAACGGAAGATAATGGAAAACACGGTCGGGCTCGTGCGTTTCGCCCATCAATTGATCGAGCCGCTCGGTGGCGCAGGAAATCATGTGCGTGATGTTCCCGACGTTGAGGCAAACTCCCTTGGGCTCCCCCGACGTGCCTGAGGTGTAGATGATAGTGACAAGGTCCGAATCTTGCCGCGGATTGGGAAGGTCCGGAATCAATCCCGGCGACGGAGGCTGTTGCAGAGCATCCCCGAACAAAACGCGAGGCGGAGCTTGCGGCCAAGCCTGAGCGACACCTTCGCCAAGAGCGGCATCACTTACAAAGAGAAATCGTGGCTGGCAATCCTTCATCATGGCAGCGAGCTCGGCAGGCGCCTGGCGCGAATAGAGCGGCACCACGATGGCGCCTTCGGCCATTAGCGCCAGGTCAAACGCGGCCCAACGGATGGAATTCGCCGCGAGGAGCGCGCAGCGATCGCCCGGTTGCAAACCGGAGCGGCGTAAATAGCCGCGCACACGCTGGACCTGATCCAGCAGCTCGCCTCCCGTCAGGCTGACAATTTGTTCGCCGCGAATTTCCCGCAAAACGACGCGGCCCTCCGCTCGTTTCAATTGCGCGAAAATATTTTCGAGAAAGTTGGGCATGAAAAGTCAGCGAACCGCGGCGAGCGCAACCGGCGAAGAGTCGTAGCGCTCGGCAAGCCGCAGCAAATTGCTGCTGAGCGGCGGCAGATATTCTTCCCACGAAAGAACTCCGGAGCGCAGCGGAAATTCGGGGTAGGTCCGGCGCATGGCGTCCTCGAGATACGTTCCCATGCGCGCCATGACTTTCAGATTGCGGACGACCGTGCGCCCAATGCCCTCGCGCACCGATTCGGCTTCAGTAAACAGCGTTTCCATGACTTGGAGAAGCTTTGGCTCGAGATCGGGGTCGTCCACGGTCAGCAAAAATTGCTGATGGCCGCGCTCGCGCATCAGGTTGCGGATGCGCTCGTCCATGGTGACACCAGCCGAGGCGACCAGGCTGGGCATGCAGGTGACGATACCGTGGTAGCGCGAAGAAACCATGTAAGAGCCCGCGCGCAGAAGCGACACGAGCTGGAACATGTCGTAGTCGTCCGAAGTGAACACCGGCGTGCCCGGAATTTGTGCGGCGATATCGCGGCACGCAACAGCGTCCAGCCGCTCCATGCCGACCAAAATCGGAAAAACGCGATGGCGCTGCAAGAATGCTTTCGTAGCGTTGGTAAATCCAGAAAGGTAGTGCCGGTATTTGCGGTCCACTTCCGGCCCGGATTCGAAAAAATAAACGGTGCGGTATTGGCTGTCTTTGTAGGCGCCGGTCGTGACGCGTGCGAGATATTTTGCGACGGATGCTTTCACGGGCCACACGAACGGATGGATTGGACATAGGACGAGTATGGGTGTTTTTTCATCCCAGCCGGACTCGCGCAGAACTTTGCGTGCGTACTCGAGCGGGTGCGGCTCAAACGTCCATGCGGTATCCGTGCCAAGCTCCGTGGGGATCCCCAGCGAACTCAGCAGCGTTTGCGATTCCACATTGCGCGTGATCACCATCGAATCGTGGACGTAACGTTCGCACATGGATTGGATGATTCCGTCCATGTGGCCCGCTTCCCCGCCGTACGCGAGAGAAGGTTTATTTTCCGCGGAAGCCAGCCCGAGCGAGCCAATCATCATCGTCGTGAGCGCGTTGGCGAATTTGCTCTTGAACATCGAGCCTTCGCATGCGATGACGCCGTGATTCCGGCGCACCTCGCGAAAGAGGAACGGCGGGTAGACATCGGGAAGATAAACCTGCCGGGTACCTTCGAAGTAGCCCTTGGTGCGGTCGAAACTCTGCGTCATCACGCTGAAGTCACCGTTATCGGCGCCCAGAACATGGCGAATCTGGCGCAGCATCTCCTGGACGCGAACGTCGCTGCCCGTGTTGCGGGTCCCGTTGTAGCCCGCAAACAGCAGCTTTAGCTTTTCGCCGGGAGTCCAGCGCTTGCCAAGACCCAGCATCCAGCCAAAGCGCCGGATCTCGATCAGTGCGCTAACCCAGGCGACGAGCAGAAAATCCGTCATGAGCCGGCGCCCCGTGCGGTCAAATTCGTCGCCACGCTTGCACTCGATGGCCAGGGTTTGGCCGGATAGCGAAACTTGTTTTCACGGCTGAACTTCAAGAGCGCATGCGCGTAGGTCGAAAATTTCGCTGGCGTCTCGCCCAGTTCGGCGACGACGCGTGAATTGTCAAAAACCGTGTTCCAGTCCAAGTACGGCCAGAAAACTTTCAGGAGCGAGGCGCCGTGGCCAATGGCGCCGGTGCGATTCGCAGCCCAGTTCACGGTCCGCGAAAAAGTCCCGCCCAGCCATGGCGAATACGTGGGCCGCATCCTGCCACCTGCCTGCGCTAGGACATCGGTCAATTCGTGGTAGGTCTGTGAACCGGTCCCCGAGGACAAATGATAGATGCCGTGGGCGGGCGCGTCTTTTTGGTGAATATTCACGATCGCTTTTCCGACGTAGTTTGCGGGCACGATATCGATTTTATCGTCAGGGCGCAGCGGAAGAACAGGCATCTGCGCCAGGACGTGGAAGGCCTGCACCATGTCGAATTGCGATGTGTCGCCGCGGCGGCTGTCGCCCAGGATGATCGCGGGGCGGAAAATCGTTTTCGGCACGTCAGCCAAGAGTTGATTGGCCATGTGCTCGCAGAATTTTTTTGTACGCGCGTAGGGATCGTAATCGGAGCGCGCCCAGTCAATAGCGCCATCCTCGGTTACAATTTCGTTTTGCCGCTTCCCCGCGACGGCAACGGTCGAGACGTGCGAATAGCGCCGCAGCCCGTGACGATTCTGCGCGCGGCGTGCGAGTTGAATGACTTCCAGTGTGCCGCGCAGATTCACGTTCAGGCATTGTTTCTCGGATTTGCGGTTGAGCGACGCGGCACAGTGAATCAGCGAATCCGTCGAATCCACCAGCGCGTGGTATTCGTCGTCCGATAGTCCGAAAAGGTCGCTGGTCAGATCGCCGCGGAAGATCCGAACGCGTGTATTTAGGAACTCGAGGAATTCGGGAAAGGCAAAGTGCAGTTGGAGCGAGGTCCAGAGCCGCTCGTGGGCCTCCTGTTCAGTTTTTGCGCGGACAAGAAGATTCAGCGTGTCGCGGTGCTCCGTAAGGAGGCCGGCGACCAGGTAACTGCCAAGATAGCCGGTCGAGCCAGTTAGGAAGATCGCCATAAAGGATCGGTCGGCATTGCAGCTTTGGAGAGCGCCGCTTCGCGCGCGGGTTCGGCAGACCAATCGAGCGCGCGCGGCTCACGCGATTCGAGCGGTCGGCCTTCCATCAAGGGATAACACCAGCGGCGCAACGCCGGGATGTGAACGTTAATCCAGTAGTCCCACCAATCGATGGATTCGGGGGCAAAGCCGAATAGAGGACGCTCTTCCGGAAGCAGCGCAGCGGAAAGCAGCCGCGCGTTTTCACTTTCGAAGACATGCTCGTTGTGGAGAATGAATGGTTCGTATAGCTCGATAAGTTTTTCCGCGCGAATGAGGTCGCGCTCCGCCCGGGCGAGCGGCGGTTTTTTCATGCCGAGTGTGACGGCCACGCGGTTGATGCCGGACACGACGGCTTTTTGTCTTGGAATCGAAAGCTGCTCGTAGCGCTGCTTCGAAACTGGGATGGATTCGAATTTCACTTTCAGCCAACTGTCCACGCTCTGCGTCGTGCGGTAGTGTTTGCGGTGGGCCAGGCCGGTGAGTTCAATGCTGCGGCCCATGTTAACGGGATTGATGGCCGAAGTCGCGAGCTGGTACATGCGGGCGTGGCGCCGCGCAATCACGCCGGCGGCAATGAGCGTCATGCCGCGGCAAACCATGTCCACGGGAATGACGTCGAGGCATTTTCGTTCGTTCGAAGGAAGCTGGCGGAAGTTCGTGCCAAGCAAATAAGAAAGCGGCCCCGACGTGTTGATGCCCTCGTTCCACCCGATGAAGGGCGAGCGCTCCGAGCTCTCCACAATCGAGGGACGGACGATGGCGATGGGAAGATCGCGGCCGCGGCGCGCGAGGATGGATTCGCCCAGACTTTTCGTGAAGGTGTAAGTGTTGGGCCAGCCGAGGTGCTGGGCGCGGCGCATGCCAACGCGCACAAGCCGGTTGCGCGCCCAGCGCGCCCGGTTACGTTTCAAAACACCGTCGAGTTCCGCGGCGGGCGCGGAAGCAACGTCGCCGCTGCGGCCCAGCGCCTGGCGGCGAAGCGCCTTCGTGAGCTCCGGGCTTTCGGCGCGGGCCTCGACATGGCGGATGGTTTCGCGCAGGGATTCCACTTCGCGCTCCGCGTCGAAATCCGGACTGTTCGCCGGGTTGTAGTTTCCCTGCAACTCTTCGGTGACGCGGCCGTCGCGCATCCCGACAACGTAGCACGTGGAAAGATGCATAAGTCCGGCGTGATCGGACTTCCGGAGAAAGTTGAGCAAATGGAGCGCCGAATCCACATTGGAAGAAATGGCGTCGCGCAAATCGGGATTAAAGTCCGTGAGGCCGGCGCTGTTCACGATGAGGTCGAGCGATTTCGCGAGCCGCGCTTGTGTTGCTTCATCGAGGCCGAGGCCCGGCAGGCTCACGTCGCCTTCGACGACTTCCACTTTTTCCCTGAGAAATACGCCGAGTTTTCGGCCGTGTCGCTCGTGCAGCGTGTCAAACGTAGGAGACTCTTCCACAATTTTCTCGAAGCGGCGCTGCGCAGAAGTGGTTCGGTTGCGGCGAATCAGGAGCGTGATTTTGCCGATGTTCGGAATATTCTCGAGCAGGTCCACCAGCCAGACTTTGCCGATGAATCCGGTTACGCCAATAAGCAGCAGGTGCCGGTTCGCCAGGGTTTCGCGCACCAAAATGCGTTGGACTTGAGGCGCATCTCCGAATCGAGCAACGGACTTGGCTTCGCTAGAAACAGGGCGAGCAGTGGTCTGCACGGCGTCATTGAGTTGCCCCGGCTTCTCCGTCCAGCCGAGCTGGACGAGCAATCTCTCATGCGAAACACGGCCGTCAGTGGCACCGCTAGCAATCCAGGCGAACGGCCCCCGCGGGCGGACGATGGGATCCATCAATCTTCCAGTGGCTTGGCCGTCTCGAAATTCCAAACGGTTAGAAATGAACGAGTCGATCCCGAAATGATGGGCCAGCGGGCGAAGAATGCTTTCGAGGAGCTGCCCGACAAGAACGATTCGCTCACCGCCGCGAACCGCTTCGATCAGTTTCTCGACGGCCTCGCGGCGCAGTTGCGGCTTCAGAACGTAGTGGAAGTATTCTTCACCGAGCAGATCCAGTCGATCGCGGCTGATGCCGCGGAGCAAGGTATGCAGAAAGCGTGTGGCAAACGTGCGGTTGGCGGCGTAAGCAAACGGCCGCGCGAGCGCCATCCCGGCCATGCCCAGGCGGCGCGCCCAGCGCTCTGAAAAACTTTGCGAGTTCCAGGTGAAGAAACCCACCGGGCGCATCGCACCCAGCTCCAGGAGCGAGCCTTCCACTCTCCAATACACCGGCTCACGTACCCCTGCGGCGGGCAATCTGTCGCTCGAATTGGAACCTGAATGGGCCATGGTAGGCGTGGGACTAGCGACCGTTCATCCGTCGCGAAAAATGCCCAGAACTCTCGCTATGAGTAATGATGATTTGCACCCTCGGACTCAGCCAAACTGGAACGGATTCAGCCCGCTTACGAAGCAATGCCACCGAGTGTCCCCGACTCCAGCTCGCCGCGGGCTGCTTGGGAAATTGTAAAAGTAGCATTCTCAGCAAGTTCTCGCAAGGCGCGGGGGCACGAACAGCATGAGAAGGGGTCGAAGAGAGCTATGGTCGCCTAGAGGGCCGGGCGGACGAGCCAGCCTACACGCCCCAACCATAGCGCTCGGCATGTTCGAGCGTGCGCTGCATCTCCTCGCGAAGGATTTCGGTGAAAACCGAGCCGCCCACGGCGCGAGCGCCGGGCTCCGTGATGTCCGGTGTGCGATAGCCGCCGGAGAGGACGCGCAGGAGCGATTGCTCGACCCAGTCGGCCTCGAGTGAGAGGCCAAAGGCGTCGCGGAGCATCATCGTGGCGCTGAGAATCGAGCCGATGGGATTGGCGGCGTCGCTTCCGACGAGGGAAGGCGCCGAACCATGAATGGGCTCAAACAGCGGCGCGGTTGAACCGAAACTCGCCGAAGGGATCAGGCCGATAGAGCCGGCCAAGGCCGCCGCGGCGTCGCTCAAAATGTCGCCAAACATGTTGGAGGTGAGAATCACGTCGAACTGGGAGGGCCGCAAGGTCAGTTGCATGGCGGCATTGTCCACGTACATATGCTCGAGTTTCACGGAAGAAAAGACGGTGCTCATCGCCGTAACCGTGCGGCGCCATAGTTGAGAGCTGGTGAGCACATTGGCCTTATCCACGGAACAGAGCCGCCGCGAACGATTCTCCGCACGGTTGTAAGCAAACGTGGCGATGCGCTCGATTTCCGGCGTCGAGTAGGACTCGGTGTCCCAGGCGCGTTCCACGCCTTTCTCAGTGGCGTTGCCGCGTTCGCCGAAATACATTCCGCCGGCGAGCTCGCGCACAATCTCGAGGTCTAGATCGCCGAGGCGATCTGGCTTGAGCGGCGAGATTCCCTTCAGCGGCTCAAGGGGCTTCACGGGACGAACGTTGACGTACAGTCCCAGGCCCTTCCGCAAACCGAGCAGCCCACTTTCCGGGCGCTTCCCCACCGGCAGCGAATCCCACTTCGGGCCGCCGACGGCTCCTAGAAAAACGGCGTCGGCCTTTCGGCAAGCGTCAAGCGTCTCGTTCGGAAGAGGCGTGCCCGCGGCATCAATGGCGGCGCCACCGATCGGAAGTTCATGGAACTCGAACTCGTGGTTAAATTCGTGCGCGGTTTCGCGCAGGATGGTGGCCGCGGCGCGCGACACTTCCGGGCCGATGCCGTCCCCGGGCAACAGCACGATGGTCTTCTTCATGAGGATCCCCGAACCAATTCAAAACTGAGGCAAGCCGCCGATGCTTCTACAAGAGGCTCAGCGTGCCATGATTCTCGCGTTGCAAACTTCTCAGCAGCGGAAAGGTCACGCTGCGGAGGACGATTCCGCCGCCATGGCCGCGGGACGGCGGCGGATGACTTCATGCGCGATAGCAAGGATGTCGCGAGCGCGCACCAGCTTAGACTGATCGGCCAGCGCGGTTACGCGGGTATAAACCTCCGCCAGTTCCGCATCGCTCGCCTCGTAGCCCAAATCGCGCAGCGTCTGGCGCAGTGCGTTGCGGCCCGAATGTTTTCCAAGAACGAGCGAGCGCGCCGGGACGCCGACACTCTGCGGCGAAATGATTTCGTACGTCAGCGGGTTCTTGATGATTCCATCCTGGTGGATTCCCGCTTCGTGTGCGAACGCATTGGCACCCACGATGGCTTTGTTCGGCGCGACCTGCGCGCCGGTGATTTCCGTGAGCATGCGACTTGTGGGGAAGAGCTCTTCGAGCCGGATTCCCGTCGTCACGCCAAAACTTTCCTTGCGCACCGCGAGGGCGACCACCACTTCTTCAAGCGATGCGTTTCCGGCGCGTTCGCCGATTCCGTTGATGGTGCACTCGATCTGCCGGACTCCCGCGCGAACGGCTGCCAGCGAATTGGCGACCGCCATGCCCAGGTCGTCATGACAATGCGCGCTGAGCGTAATGCCGTCGGGATCGCCGAGGTACTCACGCACCTTGGTGAACATCGCGCCGTATTCTTCCGGAACCGCGTATCCCACCGTATCCGGCAGGTTCAGGACTGTCGCGCCGGCATCCACGGCAGCACGGCACACCTGGCAAAGAAAACCGATGTCGGTTCGTCCGGCGTCTTCGGCGGAGAATTCGACCTCGCCGACGTGCTGGCGGCCATGCCGCACCATCGAGGTAATGGCTTCAAGCGCCTGTTCGCGGGTCATGTTTAGCTTTACGCGAAGGTGCAAATCGGAGGTCGCGAGGAAAACGTGCAACCGGGAGGAGGCCGCCGGCTTCAAGGCTTCAACGGCCGCGTCCACGTCCTGTTTTTTTGCCCGAGCGAGTGCCGCAATGGGCACGGTGCGGACTTCTTGCGCGACTTTTTTGACCGCTTCGAGGTCGCCGCGCGACGCAATCGGAAAGCCCGCTTCGATCACATCTACATTCAGGGCCGCCAGCTGGCGTGCCAGGCGGATCTTCTCCTCCGTGTTCATCGAGAAGCCGGGCGACTGCTCGCCGTCACGGAGCGTAGTGTCAAAGATGCGTACGACGTCCATAGGGTCTCCCACCCTGTAGTTACGCACGGGAGAGGGCCTGTAGTCCAATTTATCTTTATTCTACTTTTGATAATACTGCCTTATACTGTCCGGACCGAGGAAACAGTGGATCTGGGCGAACTACAAGTATTTCTGATGGTGGCGAAGGAGGGCAGCTTCTCGCGGGCGGCGGAGCGTCTCTACCGCACCCAACCGGCCATCAGCCTGGCCATTCGCAAGCTGGAGGACGGGTTGGGCCAGCCGCTGTTTGTCCGCGGAGCGAGGCCGGTTCGCCTCACCGATGCGGGAACCCTCCTCAAGGACTACGCCGAGCGCCTGATCAATCTGCGCGATGAGGTGAAGAAAGGTCTCAGCGAATTGGAGGGTTTGAAGCGGGGTGAACTCTCGCTTGGCGTGAACGAGAGTTCGATCCACGCACTGCTTCCCGCGCTGGCACAATTTCGCGAGTTGCATCCCGGAGTGCAGGTGCGCGTGCACCGCATGTTCTCCCGGGACATTCCACATGAGGTCTTGAACTACCGGCTGGATCTCGGTGCGGTTTCTTTTGTGCCGCGCGACGCGCAGCTGCTGGCAACGGAAATTCTGAAAGATGAGCTGACGCTGGTCGTGCCTTTAAAGCACAACCTGGCGAAGAAGCGCGAAGTGGATGTCGCGGAACTCGGCAATGAAAACTTTATCGCGCACATTGTGGAATCGCCGTTCCGGCGGCGCGTAATCGAGCTCTTTGCGCGAAACCGCACGGCGCTGAACATGCCGATCGAAATGCCCACGATTGAAAGCATCAAGCGCTTCGTGCAAATGGGCATGGGCGTGGCGATCGTGCCGCGCATGTGCGTGCAATGGGAACTCGAGCACGGCTGGATGAAGGAAGTGAAAGTGCGGCAATTGAATATGCCGCGCCACCTCTATCTCGTTTCACGGCGCGGCGCGCGCCTGCCGCATGCCGCCGCAGAATTAGTGCGCATCCTTCGCGAAGCGTAACGCCGCGCGGACAGTTCCTTCTTTCCCCTGCAGCCTGAGAACATAACAGTAATCTATATTTTGTAGTATCTAATTAGATAATTTGCGTTGACGCTTCCTCAAGGCAACGGTACTGTGAAGCTGCAATTGTTTCCCTCTCAGAAATCAGAAAGAGCCGCGTGAAAAACGGCCGAGGAAGTTCAATGTCCACGCAAAGGGAAGCATCTTCCGTTTCGCCCTTGACTCTTATGGACGGAATTCAGCTCCGTTCGAGAGTTATACAGTTCCTTCTTGTGTTGAGCATGTTGCTGGGAGCCACTTCCGCGGCCGATGCCCAGGCCCCTCCCCTACAATATGTTTACGGTTCTCAGCCGACAACTCCGACTTCTTCAGTCATAACAGGATTTAGCAAAGCCAACCAAACGGGGGCCCTCAGCGCGGTCCCTGGGTCACCCCTTAACGAGCGATTTGAAGGTGGCCTCGTCGCTATCGACGGCCGGGGTAGGTTTGTCTTCGTCCTCAATCCCACCCATAACGATATCTCTATGTTCCAAATCGACCAGAGCACAGGCGCTCTCACGGAAGTCCCCGCGTCTCCCTTTGCCGTCCCTCCAACTCTGAATTCCAATCACGCCCCCACTCGACCTATTTCCATCACCACCGAAAAGTCGGGAAGTTTTGTCTTCGTCGGTTACTACGACGGCGATTTCGTGGGATCGAGTTCCGTGGTTTCCCTGGCCATTGATACATCAGGTTCCAGCCCCGTGCTCGTCACACAACAGAGCACTTCACTTTCCAGCGGCGGCGCACTTATTCAATTGCTGACCGATCCCAAGGGGCTTCGCTTGTACGTTGGCCTGAGTCAGGGTCAAAACGGCCTGGAAGTGGGTGGAGCAGAGGTGTATTCCATCAATCCCTCGTCGGGCGCGTTGAGTTTCAACGGGCTGGCTGATACTTCGGCTGGGCGCGGGCGCTCAAACGCCATGGACCCTCAGGGGCGGTTTTTCTTTGCTGGATGGGGCCAAAATATCGGGTTCATCGACAGCTGCATAATCTCCCCGGTGGATGGTACTGCGAGGCGCCCTTCATCCACTGTGAACCTGGGTCCCAATCCCGGCATTTTACCCGGTGCTATGTTCGTCGATAACTCCGGCAGGTTTCTCTACGTTGCGCAAGTTACCGGCGATAATGTCGTCGCTTACTCGATTGACCAAGTCACGGGCGCATTGACGCAAGTTCAGGGACCTTTCACAAACATTTCTTTTTCCCTAGGCACCTCCGTCGCCGATCCCCTGGGCCCGTACCTTTACTCTCTCTCTCCCTTTGGCAGCGTCGGCATTCACGTTTATCAAATCGACCAGCAGTCTGGAAATCTCACGGAGATTTCGGGATCTCCCTTCAACGGGGGGATGAACGGAATAGGAGGCGCATCGGGAATTGCCATCTCTGGCAACCCAGTTCAGGCTCTCAGCGGTCCTGCCGCGACGATCTTTCCATCCACCGCAAACTTTGGCAGCGTCACGGTTGGCACCAGCGGCCCAACCCGGGTGTTTTCGATCATCAACAACGGTGACCAAGCCCTGGCCATCAATTCCATATCGATCATCGGGACAAATGCTTCCAGCTTTTCTCAAACAAATACTTGCACGGCAACGCTCGCACCAAATGCGAACTGCTCTGTCAGTATCGATTTTTCGCCCACCAGCGCTGGCCCATTGTTGGCCACGCTTCAGGTTGCAGACAACGCTCCTGGGAGCCCGCAAACTCTTGTCCTGAACGGCACAGGCCTCGCCGCCGTTCCCGCCGTCACCCTTTCTCCGACCGCACCCTCTTTCCCGACCATTACACAGGGAACAACCGGCGCCCCACAAACGTTGACCATCACCAATTCGGGGAATGCGCCTCTCCACATTTCCTCCGTGGCTGGCGCCGGCCCTAATCCTTCGGACTTCAGTTTCACCAACAATTGCACAGCTGCGATTGCCCCCGCTGGGAACTGCACGATTTTGATTGCATTCAATCCGATTGGCCCCGGCCAGCGCACGGCAACCTTAACCATCACGGACGATGCGCAGGGTTCTCCACAAAGTGTTTCGCTTAGCGCCATCGCCAATCCGGCATTCACCGCAGGGGCCGCTCCGGGAGGTGCGACAACCGCGTCCGTCACGGCCGGTCAAATGGCTCAATACCTGTTGCAGTTGACACCCGGGCCGGGCTACAGCGGAAGCATTTCCTTGGCCTGCAGCGGCGCGCCGCTCGGCGCGACGTGTCATGTGCCTTCGAGCGTGTCCGTCGCCAATAGCGCGCCCTCTCCGTTTACGGTTACCGTAGCGACGAGCGGTGGCGCAAGTTTGCCACCCTCAATTCCCATACGCGTCACACCCGTTTCCGGGCAGCGTGTGCTGCCGCTGTTGGCGCTCGGATTGGTTCTCCTGATGGCCGTCAAGAATCTCCGGAGGGTCGAAAGTGCCGAAGGCAGAAGGGGTTTTGCGAGGTACAGCACTCTCACCGCAGCGATTTCCTGCGTCTTTCTCGGCGTCGCGGGGTGTGGAGGAGGGAGCGCTGCCGTCCCACAGCAATCCATCGTTACGCCAGCGGGAACTTCAACGATTGTCATTACACCAGCGGCGATGTCGTCCTCAGGGCAGCCCCTGGAACTGCAGCCGATTCCGCTCAAGCTAATTGTCAAGTAACACTGGCTTCAGACTGCGCATGCGTGTGGGCTACAGCCGCCGCGGAACCGCGTAGCGCGGACGTGACTGTTTCTGATTCAATAGATTCTGATCCTGTCTCCTACTTCGCGAATGAGATGCGATAGACCACGCCTGCCCCGTCATCCGAGACGAGGAGCGAACCGTCCGGCGCGATGGCCACGCCCACCGGCCGTCCATTGACATCTTGTCCGCCGGGATCGGGTACGAGGCCCGTCATAAACGGCACGGGATCGGCTGAGGGCTTTCCATTCTTGAAGGCCACAAACGCAACTTGGTATCCCGAGCGCTTCGCGCGGTTCCAGGAGCCGTGTTCCGCCACAAACGCGCCGCCTCGATAGCTCTCTGGAAATTGCTTCGCGGTGTAGAAAGCGAATTGCAGGGGGGCCACGTGCGCGCCGAGCAGGACATCCGGAATAATCGCGCGTGCGACCAGGTCCGGGCGCTGCGGCTTCACGCGTTGGTCCACGTTGTCGCCGATGTAGCTATAGGGCCAACCGTAAAAGCCGCCGTCCTTCAACGATGTGAAATAGTCCGGAGGCAGATCATCGCCCAGTTCGTCGCGTTCATTCACGGAAGTCCAGACTCCTCCGGTAACCGGCTCGAGCGCCAAGCCTACGGGATTCCTCAGGCCCGTGGCATACAGTCGCGCATTCTTGCCGTCGGGATCGCAGATGGTGACAGCCGCGCGGCGGGGATCCTCTCCCGTGTCAATATTCGAGTCCGAACCTATGCCGATAAACAGATGCTTGCCGTCCGCGGAAAATGCCAGCGATCGCGTATTGTGTCCTCCCGACGGCAAATCCAGGAGGTGCTCCTTTTCGCCGAGGCGCTTCGAGGTTTTCGGATCATAGTGAAAGCGCAGCAGCTCATTCATGTTCCCGATGTAAACGTAGTTCTCTCGGAAGGCGATGCCAAATGGCCTCTTCATTCCGTTCACGAAGACTTCGCGCTCTTGCGCTCCACCGGCATTTTTCGGATCGCGTAACACGATGATTTCGTCAGCTCCGGTGTCGGCCAGGAAAATGTCTCCATTCGGCGCTACCGTAAGCCATCGCGGCCCCTTGAAATCCTTCGCAAAAATATTGACGCGAAAGCCCTGCGGCACCGTGGGAAGAAACCCCGCGGCCGGCTTCTCCCGGTGCGGCCCGTTACCGGCGGATTCAGTGGCATGGGGTGGAGGCAACTTTGGCTTCTGCCCGTGGGTTACTTGCCCTGGCACCATGGGTGGGAACCAAAGAGCGATGGTTAAAGCAAGGATGCTTCGTGCGCGCATGAACTTAACCCCTCGGGCTGAATAGTAAACGCCTCGGCTTCTATGATGCATCAGCCGGACACACCGTTCCAACAACGGGTGGTTGCAGAAAAGGGCTCGGGGACTAGGAACGAAGCTAGGCTAAGTGTGAAATCTAACCTAATCCAGCAGGAGCCGTTCCGCATCCAATCCTCGGTAGACAGAGTAAACTAGGATGGATGGTTTTGGGAGCCGGACAATGAAGAGCTCGTTTATAGGTAGGAGTATCGCAGTCGCGCTGATTGTTGGCGTGGTGGGGTGGAATGCAGTGCGAGCCCTGGGTTCCCGATCGCCGGAAACTCCGAAGCTCCCTTTCCCAGCGCCCGCGAGCGATGCGCCGCTGGCTTCTGCCAAAGGTCAGCGGACTGCTGTTCTTGCCGGAGGATGTTTTTGGGGCATCCAAGCAGTATTCGAACACCTCAAAGGAGTATCTAAGGTGACTTCTGGCTACGCGGGCGGTTACGTCCAATCTCCTTCCTATGAAAGTGTGAGCATGGGAGTAACAGGCCACGCCGAATCCGTGAGCATTACGTACGACCCGTCAGAAATCACCTATGGGCAGATCTTGATGGTTTATTTTTCCGTGGCCCACGATCCTACCCAAAGGAACCGTCAGGGCCCGGACACCGGCTCTCAATATCGCTCCTTGATCTTGTTTACAAGCGAGGAACAGAAACGGATCGCGCAGGCCTACATCGCCCAGCTTGATGCCGCGAAGGTCTATTCCCGTCCGATTGTGACGAAGGTCGAGCTCTTTCAAGCGTTTTACGCGGCGGAGAGCTACCACCAGGACTATCTCAAGAATAATTCCAGTAATCCGTACATCGTGTACAACGATCTACCCAAACTGGAGAATCTGAAGAAAGTTTTTCCAGCTCTTTACCGGCCCTAGCTAACAGACCTGGATCACACTTGGTCCGAAGGAGATCATTCTGCGCGCTCCCGCTTGTGGTGTGCTGTATTTGCCGGCAGAGCGCCGCTACTGGGTGGCGGCGTCATTTCCAGGCCGGAGTGATTGCGCTGCAGTCTTCCCTTTATTTGTTCTTGTCCGGGCGCTCGGTCACGGCTTTGCCACCGCCGCCCGGTAGCGGCACCTTCGCGCCGCCGTCCTTTTCACCATCGAACAGCGCCTGCAGGTTCGGATAGGCGTAGATCGTCGGCGCATGGTTTTGCATCAGTCCGCCCGTGTCAGCAGTTGGCCCGTAGTTACTGTGCACATCGCGTCCCAACATGCGCAGCATGGCCATCTGCTGGCCCCGGTGATGTGCGGTATGTGCAATTCTCCGAACGATGACCCAAGCGCAGGATCGCTTCACGTCAAAAAATTTCGCATCAGATTCCCACCAGGAGTCATCCTTCGCGCGCAGCACTTCCAACCGCTTCCCGCTGTCCTCCTCGTACCGCTTCATAAATTCCAACCGCGTCTCTGTGGCCGGCAGTGGCGGTGCATTGACGTCGATTCCCAGCATATTCCGGAACCATAGATCTTCGCTCACACACTGATGCACCATCTGTTCGTGTACGCTGCGGCCTCGTGGGTCGCCCGAGCGTGGACGTACGGGGAGATCGGCGTCTTGAAATTCACTCCAGACGCTCACCACTTTGATCCGTTCGGTCTCATACGTTTCAACGAGGAATTCATAACTCATGGCGATAATCCTCCTGCGGCAGCTTCTGCGCGAATTTTCACTCCCCAAAAAACTGCGCCAACTCTCGGCTCTCCGCGCAAGCGGCCCTGTTGACAGGAACGACGCCGAGGAGTATTTACAGGCTTACGCGCATTGTACTGCCGGTCTTCCTCCCGTTTCCATTGCGCGCACGTCCAAGAGAATTAGGAGGCCATCATGCCGAATCCTGTCCGCGCTATCCCCGAGGGGTATCACACGATTACGCCGGGACTGACTTGCAAGAACGCAGCCCAAGCGATCGACTTTTACAAATCCGTTTTCGGTGCAAAGGAAATCATGCGTATGCCGGGACCGGGCGGCATGATCATGCACGCCGAAATTCAAATCGGCGACTCTCGGATGATGCTCGCCGATGAAATTCCCGGGATGACACGCGCGCCATCGCCCGGCGCCATGAATCCCGTTTCCATGTTCCTGTACACGGAAAATGTGGATGCGATGTTCAATCGTGCCGTCAGTGCCGGCGCAAAGGTAGACATGCCACTGATGGACCAATTCTGGGGCGATCGGTACGGCAAAGTCACCGACCCCTTCGGCCACCACTGGGGCCTGGCGCAACACGTGGAAGACGTCGCACCCGAAGAGATGCAACGCCGCTCCGAGGAATGGACGGCGAAGATGGCTAAAGCAGCGGGCCAGAGCTGAGATAAATTACCGGCTGTTGCGCAGGCAGTTCTTCCGTTTCAGAATTGTTTGCTATTCTTCGCCACGGACCTGCCACCAATCGAGGCGCTCGAATTCCGCCATTTTTTCGGCGCCGTGCTCCTGATACCAGCGGCTCCAAATGACTGCGTCTGCCGGTAGCTTTTCGTCCGTAATTTGCTGGAGCGCGAGGAAGCACCAGTTGCGCATTTGGGAATTCGTTCGGGAATTCATCGCCTGATCAATGAACTTTGGCACTATCCTCATGCGCTGCTTCCGCAGGAAGTTGCCGCAATTGGAAATGTTGCAGGCGGCGCGGTCGCGGACAGATGTGGACGGATCCTCCGTAAACGAAGTAAACAACTCATCGAGAACTTCGTCTTTGCCGAGATAGCGCATGCCTTCGACCGCCCACTGCCTCACCATGGCGTCTTTGTCATTCCGGGCGTACCCAAGCAGCACGCCATGGATGCGGTCGTAATCCACACCGCGTCCCGCGAGCATGCCGAGAAAATAGACGGCCGCGGCCCGATAGTGCTGGTCGTTGCGCGCACGTTCGATCAGCAGATCGGCGGCGCGCTCGTTCTTCTGCCACCCGTCCAGTACAAGATTGATGTCCGCGTTGGCATAGCGCACGCGGAGGTCCTTGGAAAACTGCGAACGCCGCTCCAGTTGCCTCATGCGATCGCTCATGCGGATATGCCCGATCCATCCTTCGACATGCTGACCGAACAATTCGAGTGCACGTTCGTCGCGGCCAATCGCGCGCTCCAGGAGTTCTTCCGCTTGATCCTGCGCTGGCAACGCAAGCACGCGTTCGACATCCGCGTCCGTCATGGGCGCGGAGAAGACGCGACGTGAAACAGGATTCGGACGCGACGCTGCTGCGGCGCGCGAACCACTCCCCCGTGAAGCGCCCGTGGGCGTCCGCCAGAAAACCCAGCCAAACATTGCCACTGTGACCAAGGCAAATATACCGATGGAGGCGGCCACGGACTTTTTCGGTTGGGGCCGGGTGAAGACTTGGCCGGTCCCCGGTTGCGGAGGCGGAGACGAGACACCAAACGTTGAATCCACTTCGACATGCGTATCGAGTTTCAGGCCTGCGAGGGTTTCGATCTGCGAAACGACCCAGCGAGCCTCCTGGCGGCTATCGATTTCGTCCGCGAGAGTGTATTTGCGCCCATTCTTCAATCGCAAGCGGATTGCATAGAGCGCGTTTCCCGAGCTGCCGCCCTGCTGCATGCTGACGACGGGCACGATCGAGGCCACATCGGAAGCCGGAATCCGACGCGTGGAGCCGAGTCCAAGAATGCCCGTGCGCGAAAGGATTTCGCCGTTGGCCACGCCGATTCGAGCGCTTCCCAGGGTGACGTGCAAAACGCCGTAGACTAGAAGCAGATCGAACAAACCAAAAACGACGAAGAAAAGCAAGGGAGCGTGCGAATAGAGGAAATAGACCACGCCACTCCAAATCAACGTGAATACAAGAAGCCCAAGAGCGCGGCCCGGATTGCGAAACGCCGGAAAATAGAATTCAGTGCCGCCTGAATGCATCGAGACGATGACTTTCGTGCGCGCCGGTTGCGCCACGGCGCTGGAGTCCGACTCGGAGGGCGCCGCGGGAAAGCCGGATGCCTCTGCCCCGCAAGAAGCTTGCGATTGCGAAAAGCGCGCCGCCTCGGCCGATGCCGCACTCCGAAAGACGGGCAATTCGAAATCGTCGCAGTAGTCCACGCCGGGAACGTCGGCTTGCGCGTGGAGCAACCAGAGAACCTGATCATTCGGATTATCGTGGTTGGTGACGTAACTCTCCGCGGGAAGCGCGAAGTCCACTGGAATCATGCGGCCGAGTGGTCCCGGGCCCACAGCTCCCGAGGGAACATTTTGCTCGGCCTGCCAGAGAACCACTTCACGCGTAGTGCTGCTGTCGCCAGAGCCCGAGACGACTTTACGAACGCAGGAGAGGCGCAGGTCGATGCTGTGCGCAGCCTGCGTTTCGAGCTTCAAATGAATCCTTCCGCCGACGCGGTCGCCCGGAGAAAAAGGCAGCGCATTGAATTCGAAATAGGTATTGCCAAAGCGCCGGTGACGAATCGTCGCGCGAACTGCGTTTGCGAGGAGGATTACGCCAATCAAGCCGAAGCCGAGAAGCAGGAAGGCGCGAGGATCACCGCCGCGCACCAGCTTCGGCGCAAGCCCTGCGACCACCGGGAGCAGGATCATATTGGAAAGAATGCAGATTACCCAGTAGGTGATTTCGGTCTTCTGGTTCAGGCTTTCCACACGGCGGCTGGCCCAGTCCTTGCGCCAGAGCCACGGGGAGAGCGGATTCGATTCTTCAATCGCAGCTTGCTTCTTCAGGCGTCCGTAGCCGCCGATCGCCGCGTATATCAGCCCTGCTCCGATTACGGCAAAGACCAAACCAAACATGACACCGAGAATCGCGTCGCCCGGCTTGAAATTTGCCCTGCTTACGATCTGCGCGTAGATGAAAAAGAGTCCGGCACCCAAAAAAGGCAGCCCAAAGAGAGTGAGGAAGAGAGAAGCGGCCTTGGAAGGCTTGGTCATACCTTAATTCTAGAATCGCAGGGGATGATCAAAACGCACGTCGAGTGGCGGCTTGCTCTTAAGGTTATTGATGTTGAGTACGCAATTGATTTCTGCAGGCAGCTCGCGGCATCCCTATTCTTTCACTGGGATACTACCGTTGGATTCGCGTGCAGTAACGCATTCAGATCTGCAACGATGTCCCCCGTAATTTTTTTGAGGTCATCGTCCGAGGGGTTCTTATCCAACTCAAAGCGGGCTACGGGAGAAAACGACGTCACGGTAATGACCGGGCCATGTCTGGCATCGTTGCCGGGTGGCTTGGCGAGCTCGTATAACGGCTGTTCGGGACGTGTCAGGTCGTCGACGCCGACATAGAGCAACATCTTCGGCGTGGTTGAATCTCCTCCGACGACCAGGCGCCGGATGCGGTTCTGTTCGTCGGGCTCCGCAAAGACGCCTCGTATGCGCAAGCCGGCCTGCGGCGATGCCTCCCCAGCTCGCTGGCGATGAACGGTATAGCCCGCCTTCTCCAAAGCTTTCACAAGACTTTCGGACACGGCGTTCACGAGGGCATTCGCCCGGACAGCAGGGCTGTTTTCGGCCCTGGAGTCCGCCGGCGATGCTATTGCGGGCGAGCTCGAGGTCTTGCTGGATGGGCTGGCAGTCGCCGAGCTTAAAGGAGGGCGCGGCGCACTGGACGCAGCACCAGCAGGCTCGCCTGACGCAGGGTCTGACGCGCTCCCCGATGGCGAGTTCTTGTCCGTGCTGCGGCGCACGACTTCTAGTTCAAAATCTTTGACATACACAACCTTGGAATTGCCGGGATTTGCGTTTGAGCCCTGCGTCACGCGCAAAGCCACAGGAGTCTCTGCTGCACTACCGCTCGGAACAGGATTGGCAATGGGAGCAAGCAAGAGGAACAGCAGGACCAGGCGAATAAGCTTCACGGGTTTGCCTCGCAGCGCGAACGGTTGGGCGGACTGGGGTAAGCCCCGCAAGTATGATGACACAAGACTATAAAAAGGAGCGGTCCAGTAACCCGAAGGACAAGCTGGCATTCGGCGTACCCATCCCAATCGATTTGTCCCACGCGTCGCGTGGTGGCCGCTCTAATAGCCTTCGGTCGCTGCCAAGATGGCACGCGTTTCATGATTCCAGAGGATAAGCCGGGTGCCAGGGTATTGTGCTGCAAGCATGGGCAAACGCTGCCGCGCAATTTCGAGGTTCCGGAGGCGTTCCAATCGCAGGTGGCGGCCGTCTGCATCCTCGATCAGGATGTCGTAGACGGGCTCGATCATTGAAGATAAGTGTGCTGGCAAGGTGTACTGCCTCCTATTGAGTAGTGATGGAGGGGGAAGAATCGTTTCAACTGGAAAAGAATGTGAGGGCCATGCGAGAGCCCAGTCCTTGCCTCCTGGACGGTGAGAACTTAGCGAGCAGCGGCGTCCCTGGCCCGGCCTAAGGGAGGAGCCATGCCAAGTTGTTGGAGCATCCCGAGAGCGTCCCAGCTGGCGTACGAATCCATGATCTTCCCATTCACGATGTGATGGATCGTGATTCCATCGACCGACACTTTCGTGTTAGTGGCAGCAATTCCCATGTATTTACCTTTGTGGGTACCGGAAAAGCTCCAAGAAACAGCCAGCTTCTCTTCTTCGGCAACGACGTCTTCGATCGAGAAGCGCAGATCAGGGAAACCCGTCAGGAACCGAGTGACCGTGCGTTTGTAGGCTTCGGGACCAATGGAAGAACCGTGGGCATTGTTGTCATGAAGAGCGTGGCTGGGGGAGATTATTTCGTTCACGACTTCGATTCGCCGGTCATTCCAGACTTCTCCGTAGAGCCGGCGGACAATGGCTTTGTTTTCCGCTGACATGAAAATTATCCTCCTCCTCCGAATGACTCGGTTGGTCACTTACGGAGTTGGGGTCTGGCCTCACGGAACCACATGTTGAGGAGATGGGAGGGGTGAGGCTTTTCAGAGCCTACTCCCAAGATGTTTCGTTTGCAACGTGCCGAGCGTGGATTCACAGGAATGAAGTCTGGCTAAAGTCCAGCGAATGCACCGCGGGAAGGGTAGTCGGCTGCATTCCCGGCTGCAGAAGTAACGCACACCTTCCAAGACAGAAAAGCCCACACATCGCAAAGAAGGCGAAGAATGGGCTTCAAGTTTTTTTCTTAGCGGTTCCAGAGACCGCGGTCGTTACTTCTTGCAGCTATCGCTGACCATACTGATGTTGGTCACCTTGAGATGGCCATGTTCAGTAGAATCCTTGTCCACGCCATGCTCTTTCATTTCATCTTTGACTTTCTCTTTGGCGCCGTGCACGTCGGCAGCTCGTACTTTGCCGGTCACGGTTACGGTATGACCCGTGTGAGGCGAGAGCTTGACTGTCTTGCTGCGAAGCTCCCAGGTGGAGCCATTTTCGGTCGTCAGCTTGTACTCGTGGGCGCCGTCGCCCCTCGACAAACAGCCCGTCAAGGTGCGGACTTCGGCGCTCTTGTCCCCACTTGAGGCAATCGCCGGAACCATCAATAACGCGGATGCGGCGACCATACTCAACAGCAATTTATTCTTCATGAAGTTTCTCCTTTTGATTCGGAGGAGCAGAAAGACATCCGCTCCCTGGGTTCACAGATTCGTTTATCTCCCCTAGTTCAAACCATACTGACAACAACGGACAAGAAATTCAGTACGTCCCAGACAAGTGCTGGCACTCCAACACTCTGGCGTCCAGTGATCAACCTAGGCTGTTCTGGTCCCGCCCCTTACGAAATGCAAAATGAGAAGCACGAGGCCCACGACAAGCAAGAGGTGGACCAAACTGGCACTGACGTGAAATGCGAGAAACCCAAGCAGCCAAAGAACAATCAAAACCAAGGCAATTAATCCAAGCATGTCTACATCTCCTTCTTTACCGAGCGGGAAAATCAACAGCTCCTCTGCCACAGAGAGAAGAATTCCCAAGCGGAATGAGTCTAGGAGTTTCGGCAAGGCAGGTCTGTCCCCTTTGAGACACTGACGTGTGCTGGTCGTTTTGCGTCGAGAACGGGAAACGGCAGAGAGGAATCCGGCAGACAAAGGCGCGGCATCCCAGGTCACCGATGGAAGGAATCAAGAGCCAACGTGAAGGGCAAGCCGGATCGGCATAGGGGGAGTGGTCGCCCACTCTCCCCTGCCACACGACCGGACATGCGGGTCCGCATCCGGCGGTTCGGCGGGTTGAACTAACCATGAGCCGTGAGCTCGGGAAGCCCGAGCGAGGCGAAGAAAGCGTTGGACAGAGCGATTTTCAGCGCTGGTGTGTTCGCGAGGTGCCACGGTCCATCGGAGCTGCCTGCGGTTTGCGCGGCCTCCTGCGCAGCGATGCCGCGCTGGCGGAGCTCTCGATATCTTGTGGTTCCGCGCTTCCACTGCCTCCAGACCATCGACCGAAGTCGGCGTCGGAGCCATTTTTCCAGCTTGTCGAGCACTTCCGGGGTTTCGCAGCGTCCGAAGTAACCAATCCATCCGCGGATATATTCCGCTAAGTCATGGACCATTCGGACGAGGCTTATGCCCCGCGTCCGGCTTGTGAGTTCCCGAACTCGCTCCTTGAACCGCGCCACCGTTTTCGGCGCGAGGCGCCTCTTTGGTGGCTTGTGATTCGTGAAGCTGAACCCCA
The DNA here is from genome assembly GCA_049644365.1 of Candidatus Acidiferrum sp. Lineage (GTDB taxonomy): Bacteria > Acidobacteriota > Terriglobia > Acidiferrales > UBA7541 > Acidiferrum. The sequence goes on from JBARRT010000015.1 coordinate 49,082, forward strand.
GGAATTTCCGTTCCCATGGTCGAGCCACCGCACTCTTCTCGCTGTTCACTCGAAGCTTAAGCTTCGTCGTGAGGAGTCGCGTCACGCTTCTCATCACTCGTTCACCGGCTCGCCGACTGCGGACGTAGATGTTGCAGTCATCCGCATATCGGGTGAACCGATGTCCGCGCCGCTCCAGCTCCTGATCCAGTTCGTTGAGTACGATGTTCGATAACACGGGCGAAAGAGGACCACCTTGCGGCGTTCCTTCCTCGACCGGACTCACCAGCCCATTCTCCATTACTCCGGCTCGCAAGAACGCACGAATCAGTCTCAGCAAGCGCTTATCGCTGACCCGTTCGGCAATCTTCGCTAGCAATCGGTCGTGATTGACCCGGTCGAAAAATTTCTCGAGATCCAGATCCACCACCCAGCGGTAGCCTTCGGCTTGATATTCCTGCGCCTTCGCCACCGCCTGATGTGCCGATCGCTTGGGCCGAAACCCATAGCTGTGTTCGGAGAACGTTCCATCCCAGCTCCGCTGCAGCGCCTGCATCACCGCTTGCTGAATGAACCGATCCAGCACCGTCGGAATGCCCAACTTGCGCACTCCGCCGTCCGGCTTCGGGATCTCCACCCGTTTTACCGGTTGTGGTCTGTAGGTTCCGCTGAGGAGTTGTTCCCGGATGGCTGGCCAATGCTCTTTCAGGTGTCCAGACAGTTGCTCGACGGTCATCCCGTCGATGCCTGGACTGCCTTTGTTGGCCTTCACTCGTCGTATCGCCTGCTTGCAGTTTTCCCGCTCGCAGACTTCTTCCATCCACTGCTCGGTAGTCGGACTTTCTGCTCTGCGCTTCGCCAACTCCGATTCGGTCCCTCCCTCGAAGGCCATCGGGGCTGCACCCCTACTCTCCTCCGGGAAGGCCAGACAGTACTGGTTTTTCTGCCGCTTGTCGGTTGTTGAGTCGCGCCGCGTACTCATCGCTCCCTTTATCCCCTTGCGGGGACCGTTCGGGCCTTCGCTGCTTTCGCAGCTACTACGCCCTTTGCTGACTCCTGCCACCTGATCAGAAGCGATCTCTCGCTCCTCAGTCTTGAATTCAAGACCGATGGCAGGTCTCCCGAGGTAAGTTCGACCGCCTTCGACACGCAACCGCTGGATCTACATTCAGTGCCCTTGATGGATAGGGGCTTCGCTGCCATTTGCCAGCTCGCCCGAACACTGCCTGCCTCACATCCAGTTTTTGTTCATCGGCTCGCGTCTTTGCTCCACGCTTCTTTCAGACCTCACCTCACGGTTCGGCCCTTGCGCTTCGCTATCACTTCACCTCCATCTGGTTGTGAAGAGGACTTGCACCTCCCAGCTGTCGGACATGCTCGGCACACAAAAAGAACTGGGACAGACATTCCTGTCTGTCCCAGGTATTTCCGTTGATCTTGTGTCAGCCAGCGGCGGACTGACTGGAAACGAGCTTGTCCAGGCCTCGCCGGCAAAATCCCCTATGGTTAAG
>JBARRT010000016.1:0-3779 GCA_049644365.1 Candidatus Acidiferrum sp.
GTTTTTCTGGATGGGCATCACGAAAAATATGGAGAGTGGAGCGACCGCGTCGCCACCATCCTCGCGAAATTTTCTCCGATCGTGGAGATGGTTTCGATTGACGAGGCCTATCTCGACCTTTCCGGCACCGAGCGCTTGCATGGGCCGCCGCTGGCCGCTGCGGACAAATTGCTTCGAACAATCACGCAAACGACAGCGCTTCCCTGTTCCGCAGGACTCGCAACAACTCGCCTAGTCGCGAAAGTGGCGTCTGATCAAGCAAAACCCCGCGGTTTGGTGTGGGTTGCGCCCGGGCGCGAAGCGCGATTCCTTGCACCCCTTCCCGTTCGAAAGATCCCGGGCATCGGCGAAGTGACGGAGCGGGCGCTGAGGGCGCTGGGCATCGAAACCGTGGAGCAGATCGCGGCCGTGCCGCAGGAAAAACTGGAAACGATTTTCGGCCAATGGGGAACGGCGCTATATCGCAAAGCGCGCGGCGGCGATTCCTATGAATTCGTAATTGACGCGGAACCGAAATCCATCTCGCACAATCACACTTTCGGCGAAGACACGGAGGATTCGAACGCGCTGGGCGCAATGCTCAGCCATCTTTCGCAAAAAGCCTGCAAGCGTCTCCGCGAAGCCGGCCTCGCCACACGAACCCTCACACTGACCATTCGCTATGCGGGGTTCGAAACGCACACGCGATCAAAGACGCTCGGCGAACCCACGCGTCTCGATGCAGGTATCTTCGCCGTATTTCAAGAACTCTTTCGCGTGCACCGCGATCCGCGCAGAAAAATCCGGCTGCTTGGCGTAAGCCTCGGCGGCCTCACGCACGGCAACGAGCAGCTGGATCTGCTCGAAGCGGAACGCCGCGCAAAACTGGAAAAGCTCACCAGCGCCGCGGACCGGCTTCGCGATCGCTTCGGATTCAGCAAAGTGCAATTCGGCGGCTCACTTTTGCGTGATGAGCCGGATCACAACGGCGGCGACTCCTAACTTTCGGCGAAACACCCGCGAATGTCCTATACTCTATTCTCCATTCGCAAAATTTCATGAGCGAGCTTCCTATCCCCGTTGCCCCGCCCGCCCGGCCCCGCGTGGGGCTTGCGGATCGCGTGCGGCACTTCTGGCAGCGCGTCAGCGAAGGCCGCGAAATTGACGACCTCTGGTCGCAATTCGTAGCCGATGCACGCGCCAGCTACGGTTTTTATGGCCGCGACGTGGATTGGGAGGAAATCCAGAAGCTGCCGCGCTGGCGACGGCCGCTCCATGTAGCCAAGGAATTCTTCTGGGCGCTGCTCCTGAAAATGTCGCCGGCCCGGCGCGTCCTTCTGCTTATCGCGTTTGTGATGCTGGTGATGTCAGTAAGCAAGTCCCAGATGAACTTTGAAGTGATTGCCGTGATGCTTTTCCTGCTGCTGCTTTCGCTGGAGCTGGCGGACAAAGTCACCATGAAGCGCGACCTGGAAATCGCACGCGAAATTCAAAGCTGGCTGGTGCCTTCGCAGGCGCCGGATGTAGCGGGGGCGGAAATCGCGTTCGCCACGCGGCCGCAGAATTCCGTTGCCGGCGATTACTATGACGCGTTCTACCCCGATCCCGATAACCATGAAAAATTGATGCTGGTGATCGCGGACGTGGCGGGCAAGAGTGTTCCTGCCGCGCTGCTGATGGCCACGCTGCAAGCCAGCCTGCGTACCGTCGCGGTAGAAAACGCTCCGCTCGCGGATCTTGTGGCACGGCTAAACCGCTACGCCTGCGCGCATAGCCTGGATGGCAGGCGGTTCACCACGGCGGTCCTGGGCGAATACAATCCCGTCACGCGGCGTCTCGTCTACGTGAATGCCGGGCATAACGCGCCGATCCTTCGCCGCGCAAACGGAGATCTTCTGCGATTGGACGTTGGCGGATTGCCGTTGGGAATTCAATCGAACGTCGTTTACGAGACTGCGGAACTGGAGCTTAAGCCTGGCGACGCGCTGATTTTCTTTACGGATGGCGTCGTTGAAGCTTTCAATGAAGCAGGCGAAGAGTTCGGAAACGAACGATGGAACGGGGCCATCCGCAATCTTCCCGATTGGAACGCCCAGCAGACGCTGCAGCACTTGATGAAGAAAGTGGACGAATTCGTGCGCGCAACGCGGCAGTCCGATGACATCACTTGCCTGGTCTTCCGCAGCAGATAGCCGCGGGCCGATACTTTCGAGAACTCCGATCTCCTCTCGCAGCCGCGTCTGGAGCATAATCACTGCGTGACACCACGCGAGCTGGCCAATTCGATTTGCGAAACGCTTCGCCGCAGCGGTTTCCAGGCGTTGCTCGTGGGCGGATGTGTGCGCGATTTACTGCTTGGCCGCGAACCTGCCGACTACGACGTGACGACGGACGCTACGCCCGATCAAGTGATGGCTCTTTTCCCTGAAAGCGTGGCTGTAGGTGCTCAGTTCGGCGTGATTCAGATTCTGCGGGAGGAGTTAAACGTAGAAATCGCCACTTTCCGTTCCGATATCGGCTATAGCGATGGCCGTCATCCGGACCACGTGACCTTCTCGAAGACGGCTGAGGAAGATGTGCAACGCCGCGATTTCACCGTCAATGGACTATTGATGCGGCATGATACGGGCGAAGTGCTCGACTACGTGGGTGGCCAGGACGACTTGCGAGCCAAAGTGATTCGTGCGATCGGCGAACCGGATCGCCGTTTCACGGAGGACAAGCTCCGCATGTTGCGCGCGGTGCGTTTCGCGGCGCGGTTCGGGTTTGAAATGGAATCAGATACGTTCAATGCCGTCCGCCGGCATGTAAAGGAAATCGGCCAGGTTTCTCCTGAACGCATGCGCGATGAGCTCACCAAGATGCTGACGGAAGGGGCAGCCCGGCGAGCGTTCGAATTACTGGATGAGACGGGACTCCTTGAACAAGTCCTGCCGGAAATCGCCGCGATGAAGGGCGTCGAGCAGCCGCCGCAATTTCATCCGGAAGGAGACGTGTGGATTCACACCCGGCTCATGCTGGAAGCGCTTCCCGCCGGCGTTTCACCAACCCTGGCGTGGGGCGTCCTTCTTCATGACGTGGGCAAGCCGCCAACGTTCAGGTCCGCCTCGGAAACGGGCGACCGGATTCGGTTCGATGGACACGTGGACGTAGGTGTTCGTATGGCCGAGGAGATCTGCCGACGGTTGCGCTTTTCCAACGAGGACACCGAACAGATTCTCGCGCTGGTCGACAACCACATGCGCTTCAAGGATGTAGAATCAATGCGTGCTTCCACGCTGAAACGGTTTGTGCGGCTGCCGCATTTCGACGAGCACATAGCGCTACATCGACTTGATTGCCTTTCGAGCCACGGCAACCTGGACTCGTATGACTTGGTCCGGCGATTCATCGCCGAGACGCCGCCGGAACAGGTTCGCCCCGAACGGTTGATCACGGGGGACGACTTGCAAGCCATGGGGTTCAGGCCTGGGCCGGTTTTCAGCCAGATCCTGGGGAGTCTTGAAGATGCCCAATTGGAGGGGCAAGTCAAGACACGCGAGGAGGCGGCCCAGTTTGTGCTAAAGCAATTTGGGGCGAGTATGAATAGGGTATAGGTTGGGGAGGATTGCGCAGGCCTGCGCGAGAGTTGGGAAGAGACGACATAATGAATTGGACTATATCACTGATCACAGATGGCTCTGTTGACATCCTGAGCACAGATTGCAAGAGAGGCATCGACGAAGTGTGAGTTGCGGTGTTTGCTGATAGGCAGGAGGGACCATGGCCGAGGTCGGACTCCTGCCTTTTGCGCGCGTGGC
>JBARRT010000017.1:0-14074 GCA_049644365.1 Candidatus Acidiferrum sp.
GGGTTAAAGTTGTTTGTTTTGATAGACTTTTGCAAGTGTTGATTCTACAGAGGTTATGGGTGCACGGAATGAGTGTTATCGGACACGGGAAGCGGTGGGATAAAGGGACGGTGGCCAGGGTCATGAACTGAGGGGGCCGGGGCGCGGAGAAGACTTCTTCGGCTCCCGGTGGGAGTTCAGGGCGAGCATCCTTCGTGAGATGCTCAAAGCATCGAGGATGGGATTCGGCACTTCGAAGCTCAGTGTGAAGATACACGAGGAAGAATAGCACAAAAGTACAGTACGTGTAAATTACTTTCTGGGTATCATTCGAACGGGGCGGTAAAACGTTGAAAGATTTGTAGGTTAGGTTAGAAGGTTTGAGTGTTTAGGGGCGGTCGCCTGCGGCTCCCAGCGCGCCGCAACTCGAAGAACTGGATGAGGCAAAAGTCATGAGTTCAGGAGAAGTTGGTGTCGTATGATTCCGTGGGCGGAGCTAGGGGACCGCTCAAGGGGTCTAAAATCATATGCACTTCTGCGCGGAGAATGGGGAGCAGGTCAAGTCAAAAGCCCCGCCCTCCAAAACCGAGGGCAGGGCACCCAGATTCGTCTCACCTCATTGCGCCCGGGCCACCCGCCCAAAGTGATTCGGAGCGGTCAGGGTGAGACGATCGAGGAAAAGTCAAAAACCCCACACGTAAAACCGACGTGTGGGGCACCCAAATTCGTCTCTGGATTTATTGTCTGGGCCACCCGCCGCCCGGGCCACCCGCCCGGAGAATGGTGAAGAGGAAAAACCGCAACGTAGCAGTGGTGGCCTGCGCGAGAAAGCTGGCCGTGCTGCTTTGGCATGTGCTGAGTTCAGGTGAGCCGTTTCGCTACGCGCAACCGAAGAGTCTACGGGCGAAGTTTTCGCGGCTGCGCGTGCGTGCCACGGGGAAGCGTCGAAGAGGAGGGGTTGCGAAGGGTACGCCACGGTCACCACAGTATGGACATGGGCGGACGCGGGCAGTGCCTTCTCTTCCGCAGGTGCTCGCGGAAAATGGCCTGCCCGAAATCGCCCCGCTTTCCAAAGGGGAGAGGGTCATGCTGGATAGGAAGAGGCTGGACACCTTTTATCGCGAGCTGCAGACACCTTCTCGCATCGAGGCCAACACACCAACCCCTCAAGTCAAAGAAGCAGAAGAGGATTTCAAATCTGAGTTGACACAATCATAGGTAATCTTTCCGTTTGAGACTAAGCCCGGGCTGCCGTGGCCACTGACGAATACTTGTTCTAGAGAACGGACTGAAATGTGGCCTTGAATTCGTGACTCTGGACGGTAAATTGATCTTCCCAGATGAAACTACCCGACGGAGCACTTGTTCCAGGAGCGGCAACGACTGATCCTTGCGCAACGACACTCTGAATCTGGGCCACAGCTGCAGGCCCGCCCATGACGGTGATGGCCTGCTGGAGTACGGCCAGCGCCTGTGGGTCGCGCTGGGGTTGTGTGGAGGTTGCTTGTTGTGAGTTGAGACGTGGAGACGAAGCAAGAATCAAGAGAAAAGAAAGCACAAACCGATCCACTCGCATAGGGCCTCCCGAGGCGTAGTCCACGAACCGTTCGAGTCGTAACCGGTGAGAGCGTGGAGGCCGTTAGTTACCGCCTGATTACGTAGCGGCGCTTTGAAACGTATAGTGATTTCACTTAATCCAAACAATCGGGAAAATCCTTCAAATCTGAATCGGGTAATCACCTGAGGAAGGTACTGCGGGAGTACTAAACGAAGTGGGGAGACGAGCGGCACCCAAATTCGTCTCGGTCTTTGCGTCCGGGCCATCCGTCCACCCGCAGCAGTCACTACGGGGCGACTGCAAGAGCCCAAGCTGCGCGCATGCGTTTCCCTTTTCTGTCGACTGTGGACAGTCGGTTGTCAACTTGCTGCGATTTGTGTATAGAATCGGAACGAAGCTTATGACCGACCAGCCCCCATCGGAACGCTTTAAGTCGGAGATGCCTGCCATCCCGGGAGTAGCGGGACCGGGATCGCGCGGTCCCGGCGGCAATCCGGGTGCTAGATTGGTGATTGGGCTACTCGCCGTGCTGCTGGTCGTTTTCCTTGGGGCGCGCTGGGCGCTGCGGCCAAAACACGCGGATCCGCCGAAGGCCGATCAGCAGCCGCAGATCGAAGTTCCTTCTCCGGCGCCCGATCCGAGTACGCTGCTGCCACACGCTACCGAATCGAATCCCGGCATTGCGGACACGACGGAAATGGCCAAGCCGTGGTCCTCCAAAGAGTTCTATATCCGCAATGGACTTACGGGAGAGAATATTCCTGCGCTGCTCGTCCGTTTGCCCGCGGGCTCTCCGACTCAGCCGAGTGGCTATTGGGCGTTTGCCCAGAAGTCGCCGTTTGGGAATTGCCAGCTCGAATACATCACGGATTTGGCCAAGCTGAAAAGCGAATACGGGTTCAAAAGCGCGAAGCATCCCATGGTCGGAAACCCTTGCAGCCGCACGGTCTTTGATCCGCTGAGAATGGGCACCATTCCGGGAAATTTCCTGGTGCGTGGCGCGATCGTGCAGGGATCCGATCTTCGCCCACCCCTCGCGGTCGAACTCAAAATACGAGGCAAGGACATTCTCGCCATTCGGACGGAATAGTATTCCGCACGTAGTTCAGGCTTTCAGATTCCTCTGAGCAACGCGGATTAGTTTTCAAGTGTAAAGCGGCGAACTTCCTGGTTCATTTTTCCGGCGAGCATCAGGGCAACCATTCGCTGGTCGGCCCACCAAGACCACAGAGGATGCTGAAACGAGGCGGGGCGATTGTGTTCGACAAAAAAGTGTGACACCCACGCCAGCGCATACGGGAGAATGAGTGCACCCAAAATCCACCACCAGTGCTGCAGCAGAATTGCGGCCAGCAGCAACACCCAACCTGCAAGTGTACCAACAAGATGGATTGCCCGAGTACCAGGCTGGCTGTGCGCGCGGACATACTCGGGCCAAAAATTATTGAAATTCGAGGCGTCGTTCATCCCGCAGAGAGTAGCACAGGCGGGATTACAGGAAATCCGGAATCGCTCTCCGATATCTTCTCCTCCGGAAGAGAGTTAGTCGCACAAATTTTCTACGCATACCTATATCTAAAATAGATAAACCCTCCAGAAGTATCGAAATTTAGAAAACACATCCGGCAAAATGGGCTGCAAGTTGTAGATAAGATTGACCTTTAATCAACTCCCACAGTGGCAAGGCACCTGCACCTCTGTTCATCATCTCTGATTCTGACTGTCCGAAGCACGGACGTGTTTCTTGGAGAGTTTTCGGGAATCAGGGATTTCCAATGAGCTTCAAAGTTCATATAGAGGGAGAACATTATGATGGGTGGGAAAGAGAAATTCCGCTTATTGTTTCAGAGTTTGCGTTGCAGTTCAGGACGAACCATCTCGTTGCTGTTCGTGGCAACACTGATGTTGCTACTGGCGATTCCGGCTTCGGCCCAAAGATTTGACGGGACGCTGCGCGGAACCGTAGTGGACGAATCCGGCGCGGTCGTTCCGGATGCGAAGGTTACGGCCACGAATCCCGAAACGGGAGTCGCTCAAGTAACGACCACGACGAGCTCCGGCACGTACATTTTTCCCAACCTTTTGGCAGGCACATACGCGGTTACGGTTGAGAAAAACGGGTTCCAGAAATACGAACGCCAGGGCGTTCAGCTCAATTCGAATCAATCGATTGAGGCAAACATCCAACTGTCGGTTGGCGCAACGTCAACGACGATCGAAGTATCGGGCGGCGCCGACCTCGTTCAAACGAGCAACGCGACGCTGGCCAACACCTTCGATACTCACCTGGTGACGGAGTTGCCGAACAACGGCGGCACGCCGCTTCAACTGGCTTTGTTGTCTCCGGGCATTACCTCAAATAGCGCCGGAGTTCAAGGTGACGGAGGCTCAGTCGGTGGCGTACGTCCGAGGGCAAATGGCTTTACGATTGACGGTGCGGACGACAACGATGTAACCGTTACCGGGCGTACCTCTCCCGTCATTCCAGATGCTGTTGCAGACTTGACGATTATCACCAACCAGTTCAGCGCGGAATACGGACACTCGGCCGGAGGCCTGTTTAACTTGACAACCAAGTCCGGCACCAACGATGTGCATGGAACCGCGCATTGGTTCACCCAAAATCGCAACCTGAATGCCGCCGATAACCTGATTGGCGACCAGATCGCAGCAGGCAATATTCCAAACAAGCCCCGTTTTGACCACAACGATCTGGGCGCGACTATTGGCGGTCCATTGGTAACGGACAAACTGTTTTTCTTCGGCGCCTACAATTACAACAATACCGGCCAGCTTTTCACCGGGCCGACCAATACACCACCGACCTCAGCTGGACTGGGCATGCTGAATGCGATCGCGGCGAAGCAAGGCTATACGGAAGTCGGGAAAATCCTTGCGCAATTCCCCGTGGCTCCGGCGCAGACGAAAACTGTGCCGGTGGTGGATACGGGGGGCGCTCTCGGAGCAGCTGGGGCGACTGTCCAGGTACCCGTTGGCGACATCCAAACGTTCGCGAACAATTTCGTGAACCGGCATGACTTTCAGACCAACGTCGATTGGAACGAGGGTAAGCATCAGGTGCGTGGCCGGTTTCTGTATAGCCGCGGCCGCAATGTGGATCTGAACCTACAGACGCCTCAGACCCAATTCAACGGGGCGGTCATTGGCGACAGCAAGAAGCTGGTACTCAGTGACATCTGGGCAATAAATTCGCGCTACGTCAACGACTTCCACGTTTCCTACTCCCGGCTAGTCGCAAATTTTGCCACTCCGCCGAACTTCATTAACTTCCCGAACGCGGAAATTGACAACCTTAGCCTGAACATCGGTCCTGAGGGGAATGGTCCCCAAGGGCGCACTACCAACGTCTATCAGATTGCGGATAACCAGAGTTACGCTCGCGGCCGTCACACTTTTAAGTGGGGAGCTGAGGCTCTAAGGTGGATCGCACCGAGCTTTGCACTTCCCCGTGCCCGCGGTGAGTGGGACTATGCGAACTTGAACCAGTTCGTGAATGACCTTCTTCCGACAGGATCAAACGGCGCGCTGCGAGGCGCGGGCGATGGCGGCTTCGACAACAGCCAGAAGGCATTCTACACCTTCGTTCAGGATGACTGGAAAATCAACCGTCGTCTGACGGTGAATCTGGGCCTTCGTTATGAAGTTTCCACTCTGGCGGCAAGCGGCGCTACGCAAGCCCTCAATGCTATCGCCGATTGCCCGGAATGCGTGTTCCCGAACACTCCGAACGGCTTGATCTTCCGTAAACCGGAGATAGACAAGAATAACCTGTCTCCCCGCGTTGGGTTCGCTCTTGATCCCTTCGGCAACGGCAAGTGGGCCATTCGAGGAGGAGCACAGGTGGCCTTCGACGTAACCTTCTCCAACGTCTTATCCAACAATCTTCCTCCAGAGCTTCAGACGGAACAAAACCCTGATCTCACCTGCGCGCTACCCGGAGCACCGCCGTGGTGCGCCAGCTTCCTGAATCCTGCCGACAAAACTGGCAAGGGATTCCTGCAAGGCGGCGGATTGTTGACCGTCAATGTGCCCCCGACTACCAAGGCCGACGCGCGCGCGAGTACAAGCAGCCTGATCGTGGATCAGACACAGCCGAAGATCATTACCTGGTCGCTGGGCGTCCAACATCAGCTCTTCAAGAACGACAGCGTTGAAGTCCGTTATGTCGGTACGCACGGCATCAGTCTACCAGTTCAAATTCGCCGTAACGTAGAGACGGCGCAGATGGTGGATCCGAGCCTGGTCAACCTGCCAGTCTTTTTCAAGGCTTCAGACGTTCCATCTACGATCACGGGTGGTTCCACGCGAGCAAATTGGGCTGCGGTTCAAGGCACGCAACCTTTCGCTGCCAACGGCTTCTTTGGGCTCATGACCGCGTTCGACCCCAAGGGGTTCAGCACCTACCATGGCATTTCCGGGGATTACATCCACCGCTTCAGCCATGGTTTAACCATGCGCTATAACTTTACGTGGTCCCACACCATTGACAACTCAACCAATGAATTCTTTACCAGTTTCGACAATCCGCGCCGACCTTTTGATCCTTACAATCTTAAGAACGAGCGTGGCAATTCTGTAATCGACATCCCGCGGAAGTCCGCTCTCTCATTCGTTTATGAAATTCCCAAGCTAAACACCGAGAGCGGCTTCGGACAGCACTTCCTGAATGGCTGGCAGATAAGCGCAACATGGCTGGCGCAGGATGGCCAACCCATTACGCCCCAGGCCGGATCGGACATCAATGGTGATGGCTCCAGCACGGGCGACCGGGCGATTCTCAATCCCAACGCAACTTCGTTGCGGACAGGAACGGGAATCCAGTTCGTATGCAGAGGCTCGGGTGGAGCAACCTCAGTTATGCCGACCATCGCAGCCTGCGGAGGAAATGCGAGTGTGGTCGGTTATTTGGCCATAGACCCCAACGCACAGTTCGTCGGCGGAAGCCTTCTTGGGGCTCCTGTCTCAGAGACCGCGGGGCGCAACAGCGTACCCACGCCGGGGTTCAATGTTTGGGATATGGGCGTTGTAAAAAACACCTATATCACGGAGCGGGCGCATGTCCAATTCCGAGTGGAAATGTACAACGCCTTCAACCACCGCAACTTCAGCCTGAACATCCCGACGGTCCTGACGGTGCTTGACCCGGGCAATGCTCTGGTGACGGGTTACGCCAACGTGACCAGCGGCAGCAGCTTCCTGAATAGCCACCAGTTCAGCGGCGGCAATCGCATCATCCAGTTGGGCGTAAAGCTCATCTGGTAATCTACCTCTTAAACTAAGCCAGCCAAGACGGAGAGGCTCTTGCGAGCCTCTCCGTCTTGCATTTTAGGCGCAACGAGAGTGCGGGATTCGTCGCCTTGAATGCAGCCTGCCCTCCGGTGAGACTGACTCCAATGCTGCATTGCAATTCGGAGCTGTATTGCGCCAGAATGCAAAGAGAGGCAGCAGCGCTTCGGCATCACTAACAGTTGAGTGTGAAACCGCGGCCGTGCGAGCGGCGGACAAGGTACTTCGGGCTGCCCGGCCCTCCCAAGCCCTGATTCGGTGCCAAACATGGAGGAAGAAATGCGCAAAAACAGGATGCATATTTTTGTTTTGCTGGTCTTGAGTCTCAGCGTTTCCTGCTCGAGAATTGGGGCGCCCAGCGATGACGCGATCGCGACGGACATCAAGGCAAAAATGTTTTCCGAGCCCGCGCTCAAATCTGCGGCCGTTGAAGTCTCGAGCAAAGGCGGCGAGGTGACGCTCACGGGACAGGTCCCCGATGACGCGGCGCGGCTGGCGGCGTATAAGATCGCTAGCCAAGCCAAGGGCGTGACCAAGGTGAACGATCAGATGAGCGTGGTCACGGCTCAGGCGGCTCCGGAGCCGGTTGCGCCGGCGTATACTCCGGCCCCTGCACCGGCGGCCAAGCCGGCGCGGAAGCCGAAACCGGCTGCAAGATCCGTGAAAAATGATGAAGGGGCTCCTGCGGCTGATGCCGCGCCTGCTTCGCAGTATGCTGCACCAGCGGCACCAGCGCCGCCGCAACCGGTGACGGTGACCGTGCCGGCGAATTCGATCGTGACGATTCGAACGATTGACGGCATTGATTCGAGCACGAATCATGCGGGAGAGGTCTTCAAGGCTTCGCTGGATGCGCCGATTGTGGTAGATGGCAGGGTGATCGTGCCGGCCGGAGCGGATGCGTACGTGAAACTTGTGAGCGCAAGTTCAGCGGGCCGCATCGCGGGGCGCAGCGAATTGAGCCTGGAGCTAGCGAGCATCGTGTTTCAGGGCAAGACGTACAACGTAGTTTCCAGTGACGTGAAGCAGTCTGGCGCGTCGCGCGGCAAACGCAGCGCGGCGACGATCGGCGGCGGCGCGGCTATCGGCGCGTTGATCGGCGCGGTTGCCGGAGGCGGCAAAGGCGCGGCTATCGGCGCGGCCGTGGGTGGAGGCGCGGGGACCGGCGTTCAAGTGTTGACGAAGGGGCAGCAGGTGAAAATTCCTTCGGAAACGCGGCTGGATTTCACGTTACAGCAGCCTCTGGATATTACGTATATTCCGGGTAGGAAAACGCGCGCGCGCGCGAACCCGGACCAACCACCGACGGATCCTAACCCGTCGAATCCGCCGTCGAATTAGGAGTCATGCAACTTCGGTTTTTTGTGGGGGCAGAGGCGACTCTGCCCTTCTTTTTTGTTTGGGCTAGTTTTTCGTTTATCTTGACAACGTGCGCTTGCGCCGGATAAACCTCTTCCCTGCCATGCACAAGCCAAATCTGGATCCTGTTCTTCGAGCTTCGCGGCGCCGTTTCTTGAAGAGTACGGCCGGTGCTTCCGCGTTTGCTCTTGCGCCAATCGCAAATGCCGCGGCTGAAGATGGCGCGGAAACGCTTCCGCCAGCGTTTTCCGGGCTCAAGCCGCTGGGGTCGCGGGTCCATCCGATTACGGCGGAGGAGTTTCACGAGCGGCTGATGCATGCGCAGAGGCTCATGTCAGAGATTGCGCCAAAGTTCGATGCGCTCTTTTTTGCGCCGGGAACTTCGCTTTACTACTTCACTGGAGTCCGCTGGGGAGTCAGTGAACGCCTGCTGGGGCTCATCGTGCCGCGGACGGGCGCTCCGGTCTTGATCGTGCCCGGATTTGAAGAAGGCCGGTTGCGCGAAAAGCTGCGGTTTCCGATCGAAGTCCGCGTGTGGCAGGAAGATGAAAGCCCGACGAAGATTGCGACGGAGGCGCTGGTAGAGCGCGGCGTTCGAACAGGGCGGCTGGGCGTGGAGGAAACCGCGGCGTTCACGTTCTTTGATCATCTGCGCGCGGCGGCGCCGGGATTCGAGTGCGTGAGCGCTGATGCGTTGACGATTGCGTGCCGCGGGCGAAAATCGGAGCACGAACTGGAGTTGATGCGGTTGGCGTGCGAAGCGACCTGCGACGTTTTTCGCGCGGTGTTTGCATCGCTCAAAGAAGGAATGTCGCAGGACGGCATTGGCCGGCTGGTGGAAGTGGGATTCTCGAAAATGGGACTGCACGGCGGCGCGCTGGTGCTGCTGGGCGCGTCGGCGGCGCTGCCGCATGGCACGGTGCAGCCGCAGAAACTTAAAGAAGGCGATGTGGTTTTGATCGACGGCGGATGCGCGGTGGACAGCTATCAATCGGACGTGACGCGTACGGGCGTTTTCGGCAAGCCACCGGAAAAAGTGGCGCGCGTTTACGAAATTGTGAGGAAGGCGCAGGATGCGGCGCTCGATGCGGCGCGGAAGGGAAAATTCTCCGGTACGGTGGATGATGCGGCGCGGAAGATCATTACGGACGCGGGTTACGGGCCGGGCTATAAGTTTTTCACGCACAGGCTCGGCCATGGCATCGGGCTCGACGGGCACGAGCATCCTTATCTAGTGCGAAGAAGCAAGACCGTGCTGGAGCCGGGAATGACGTTTTCGAATGAGCCGGGGATTTACATTCCGGGTGAATTTGGATTGCGGTGCGAGGACGATATGGTCATTGCCACGGACGGGCCTGCGCGACTTCTGACGCCGGGGTTCGCCGTGTCACTGGAAAAGCCGCTGGGCTAGCGGGTGGATCTCCGGATTGCCTCGCAGAAATCGACGATGCGCTGTTCGGCCCAGAAACGCTCGGTTCCCGAGTGTTTTGAAATGAAGCCGCAATGGCCGCCGTATTCGGGCGCGACAAAACGGATGGCGGGATTGTCGCTGATCCGCGCAGCCAGGAGGGAAGCGTAGGTAACGAACGGATCGTCCTGGGCGGTGATCATCAGTAGCGGCACGCGGACGTTTGCGGCGACGCGTTTCGCGCCGACGTGGTCGTAATAGTCCTGTGCGTCGCGGTAGCCGAATTGCGGCGCGGTGATGAAGTCGTCGAATTCGCGGACAGTTCGAACTGGCCGCGAGCCGTTTTGCGGGTAGCGATCGGGAAACAACTTTTGCTTCCTTGCGTAGCGGGACATCAGGCCGGCGACGAAGTGCCGCTGGTACAGATAGTTTTCGGTGCGCTCGAGAGCGTCGGCGCAGGCGCCAAGGTCGAGCGCGGGGCAAACGACGCATACTCCGCGCAGCGCTTTGGGCGCCTCTGAACCAAATTCGCCGGCCATTTTCGTGACAAGATTTCCACCCATGGAATAGCCGGCGAAGAAAATCTGTTCGAATCCGTCGCCGTCTGAAAGTTCTTCGAAAACGGCGCGGTAGTCGCCGCTCATCCCGGAGTTATACAGGGTCGGTGTCAGGGTTTCCGTTCCGCCGCAATTTCGCTGATTCATGCGCACGACGTGGAAGCCGCGGTGGAAGGCTTTCTCCGCGATACCGCGGACGTAATTCGAATCGCTCGAACCTTCCAGCCCGTGGACGATGACGAGTGTGGGGACGTCCTTTTGTTTCCCAGGCTGCCAGTGGCAGTGCCCCAGGAGGTGCGAATCTGGATCCACCTGAAACAGGCGCGCTGCCGCGGTGGGGATGCTGAACCGCCTTGGGACGAATGCGGTCGCGAGAGTCATGGCGTGAGCACTCTTCAGGAGCGGATGCGGCTCAAAGGGAGGGAAATCGGGTTCCACAGGTAGACTGTAGTTCACAGGGGTGGCGGAGACAAGCCAAGGCCGACTCGCAGCGGGGTCAAGAGCGCGTGCACGCCTTCCTTCCGGTGCCTACTCTCAAGAAATCTCCGGAATGCTCGAGGGACGAGTGAATATGATTTTTGGTATGACTGCGTTGGGCTACCTCCCAAATTCTGTGGATTTACATGGAATTTATCTTAATATTTTGTTTATTTTCAGTGGTTTACATCAAATTTGCATTGGCATAGAAATTGCCATTATGGAAACTAAAGAGAGAGTATCGAGCTCAATTTCAGGGAGTTGAGCCCGGATTTCTGGTCGTTTAGTTGGCTTGCCGCAAAGGTAGGTTCGTGCGACCGCTCGAGTGGATCCCTTCGAGAAAGCGCTGGATATTCGGGGGTAGTTTCGACCAGCGACTTTTCTCAGTGATTGGCATCCCAAAGTTGTTAGGGTAGTGAGAGAGCAAAACGGACATCGCGGGTTGAACCAGGCCAAGAAACTAGTTCAAAGTCAGCTGTAATTAGGAGAAAAGAACACAAATGAAAAGACTTTTGTATTTATTGGTAGTTGGGGTGGTCCTTCTTAGCCTGGGAAGCGGCGACGCCTCGGCTCAGGCTACTGCGAGTGCGGCCCTCCAAGGAACCGTAACCGATCAGAGCGGGGCGGTCGTTGCAGGCGTCAAAGTCACTATCACGAGCAAAGATCAAGGGTGGAGCCGAACATCGACCACTGGCGACACTGGACTTTATCGGTTCGAGTTGCTTGCGGCTGGCTCGTATTCTCTCAGGATCACGCACACTGGATTTGCGACGGTAACCGTGGACCGCGCCGAACTCCAGGTTGGACAGACCACTATGTTCGACTTCGTGCTGAAACCCGGACAGATCTCCGAAACCATCGAGGTTACTACGGAGGCCCCGGTGATGGACACGGAGAAAACCCAAGTCGGCTTTGCAATCACACCGAGCGACGTTAACAACCTTCCCCTCAACGGCCGTGATTTGGGCAATCTGGCCTACTTAGCTCCCGGTGCCCGGCCCGTAGACTCCTACGACCCGACCAAGAATCGGATCGCCATTTTCGGCATCAACGGTTCGAGTGGCCGCAACGTCAATGTCACGGTCAATGGGATCGACAACAAGGACAACACCGTGGGCGGACCCGTCATGCAATTGCCGCTCGGAGCCGTTCAAGAATTCAACATCTCCACGCAGCGCTTCTCCGCCGCCAACGGCCGAAGCGAAGGCGCAGCAGTTAACGTCATCACTAAAGCTGGCTCGAACGCTTGGCACGGCGGGTTGTATTACTACGACACCGAGACCGCCCTTAATGCGAACGATGCGATTTCAAAAGAAGGTGGTAGTCCCACACCCCAGTTCTCGCGTCAGCAATTCGGCGGAAATGTCGGTGGTCCAATCCGGCACGACAAGGACTTTATCTTCTTCGCCCTTGAGCGCGAGCGCGAGCACACTGCCATTCCTGTCTCGGCGCAGGCGTTCACTGAGCTCACCATCGTCAAGAACGCTGGGAATCCCTTGATGACCCCAGAGCCCGTTAGCGCGCTTCCAACCCCCTACTTCGACTGGCGCTACTCCGGCCGTTATGACCATCGCTTCACTGACCAGCACAGCCTTTTTGTCAGCTATAGCGCGCAAAACAACACCGGAGACAACGACCAATCGACCAGTTCGAACGACTTGACAGCCGGCAACTTCACTACCAACCATCTCATTATCAGCAACGCTACCCTGAATTCCGTTTTGACCCCGCACGTGATTAACGCCGTTACCGTCGGCTACCAATACTGGAACAACCTGATCGACTCGAAGCAAAAGGTCCCCACGTTCACCTTCCCGGGTAGCGGCGGAACCCCCATCAGCTTCGGTACCAACACGAACGTGCCCCAGCAGTCCATCCAGAAGAAGTGGCAACTTCGCAACGACCTTTCCATTATCAAAGGTCACCACAGCTTCAAGACCGGCTTCGACTATGTCTGGGAGCCCGAACTCGGCGGCTTCTTCGAATTTAACCCGACACTCGAAATCGATTTCTTCGCTGACCCGAGCAAGATTACGACCGACAACGTGACGTACCCTCAGGGCTTCGCTACACCAGGTGCCGTCAGCGGGATGTCGAACACTGCTGGCGACCCCCATTTCTTCTTGAAGAACGGCGCCAAGATGCTGGGTCTTTACTTTCAGGACGATTGGAAGGTGACACGCAGACTCACACTGAACTTGGGCATCCGCTGGGACAAGGACTTCAACTTGATCGGCGGAGGCGACCAAGCCAACAGCCGCACGTACCAGCAACTGAAGGCAATCGGCGATCCGCATACGGCTTCCCTGCCGCACGATGACAACAAGGACTTCAGTCCTCGCGTTGGCTTCGCCTACGACCTCACAGGCAAGGGCAAACATATCCTCCGCGCGGGGTATGGCTTCTACTTCGGCCAGACGTTTGAAAACATTCCGTTGTTCATGCTGCAGCAAGCCAACGCCACGATTTTCAATACGACTTTTGCCATCACCGGCAATGGCCCAGGACAGCCTTGCAGCGGGTGCGACGTACCCGGCACGGCTATTCCCCTGAGCCAATGGCGCTTCGGCATAGATCCAATGCCGACGAATCCCCCACCATCCTCGCAATTGGCAGCCGGTGCAGTTGGCCGCCTGATGGACCCCAGCTACCGCAACCCGTACTCCGAGCAGTGGAATGCCGGCTATAGTTGGGCACTCAACTCGATCACGGCGGTCGAAGTGGACTACATCCACGAGCTCGCTATCCACGAGTCGAAAACCATCAATATCAATCCCACATTGGTGTCACTGGGCGGAGCGCGCCCGCTTTCTGCAGCATTCGCGGCAGCGGGATTGCCGATCCTCGGCCGGATCGATAACGAAGAGTCCACCGGACGTTCTCGCTACGACGGCCTGAACGTATCCCTTCGTAGGCGTCTCTCGCACCACATTAGCGTTAACACCAGCTACGTTCTCTCCAAGGCGGTGGCTTACAAAGGAAACGCGGCGGCATTCCGCAACCGACCCTCCGACCCCAACAACCCCTTTGATCCGATCGACCTGGGCCCTGTACCCAATGACGAGAGGCACCGATTCGTGTTTTCCGGTGTCTTCGAGATGCCTTGGGGCTTCCAAGTTGCGCCTGTATTCCAGGCAGCCTCGGCCCGGCCATACGACGGAATCGAAGGTCAGGACGTACTGGGAATCGGCAGTGGTCGCGGAAACTACAACATCGTTGTACTCAACAGCGATCCTTCCAATTTGAAGAGCACCTTAGGCTTCTCCAATGCGGCCTTGAGGGATTGCCTCTTCAATACCAAGACCTGCCACGCCATCGGGTTTGACACGCTGCGCGGGTCTCCATTCATCAACATGGACTTGCGCGTGGCCAAAAACCTAAAGCTTGGTGAAAAAATGAATTTGCAACTCCTTGCGCAGTTCTTTGACC
>JBARRT010000018.1:0-3710 GCA_049644365.1 Candidatus Acidiferrum sp.
GTTCATATCCAGGAACCAGGAGTGGGCGGTGTCGCCAGGAGCGTAGCAGTGTCCGTTTTTTGAGTAACCGGTACAGTGAACGGCGGTTTCCTTATCCCGCGGGGAGCGAACGAATTGCCAGATCTGCGCGTAAGGGATGCCACTTCTCGATGGGTGCGGAGGATTTTGCGGAGCAACGCATCCGGGCGATGGAGCGCAAGCATCGTTATAAACCCAGTAAACGAGTTCCGTGGGGCGGACCTGTTCACGGATGAAGTCGGAGGTGATGAGCGTGAGGCCTTCGCCTTCATCGATCGGGATGGCGGAACAATAGATGCCGGCGCGAAAGCCGAGGCGAGAAAGTTCGGAGGCCCAGAGTTTTAGGTAGGCGAAGTAGGTGCTGGGCAAACGGCCACCCTCCTCTACGTCCAGAAAGATGATAGAGCCAGGAGGAAAACCTTCACGGTGTGCTGCCGCAGCCGCGGCCTGCGTATCTTCAGCGACCCGCTTTAGGGTATGCGGGGTATCACGCAACTCGCCGGAAGAAGGTCCTGCGAAGAGCAATGCAAAGCCAAAACCACGGGAGCGAAGAAGTTCACGCTTGCCAGACCAGGAATTTGATTTTTCACCGGGAGGAGGGCTGAGCCAGTAGCCCGTGAAGGAAAAGGATTTGCGCAGAATCGGCAGCGCGGTATCGCCGGGGTAGATGTTGCGGTCAAAGCCGAGATAGGCTCGCGGTGCGGAAGTTCGCGGGGAAGGCGCTGAAACCGCAAACAAAATACTGAAGAAAAAGAGAAGCGCTGTACGCATTGAGTCATCCTTCGCGGAGTTTGTGGCCGGCGAGATTGCCGAGGCCGTCGTAGGCGGCATATTTGTAGGTTTCGCTGAGGGTGGGGTAGTTGAAAACTTGCTCGATGAATTCGTCGATGGTGAGGCCGTTATCGAGGACCATCATGCCGACGTGGATGAGTTCGGTGGCGTTTTCGCCGATGATGCTGACGCCGAGAAGTTTTCGGTCGGCGCGAGAAAAAATGAGTTTCAGCATGCCCGCGGTGTCGCCAGTGATGTGGCCACGCGCGTTGTTTTCGTAAAGAGCGCGGCCGACGACGTAATCGAGTTTCTTTTCTTTGCAGGACTCTTCGGTTTCTCCGGCGGCGGAGATTTCCGGAATGGTGTAGATGCCCATGGGGAGCAGCGATGCGACGCGCTCTTTGTACTTCAGGTGAAACGCGTGGCAGACGGCGACGCGGCCCTGTTCCATGGAAGTGGAAGCGAGCGCGGGGAAACCAATCACGTCGCCCGCGGCGTAAATGTGCGGAACGGCGGTGCGGTAGTGTTCATCCACAGGGATGTAGCCGCGATCGTTGATGGAGAGGCCGGCTTTTTCGAGAGCAAGGCCATCAACAGCGGCGCGGCGCCCGGCGGCGAAGAGCGCGGCGTCCGTTTCGAGGACTTTGCCGCTTTTCATCGTGAGGCGCACTCCGTTTGCGGAGTTTTCGGTGTTGACCGGACGCTCGTTAAACAAGAAATGCATGCCGAGGGCGGCGAGCCGGTCGCGCAGACGATCGGAAATCTCGTTGTCAAGAAATGGAAGAAGGCGATCACGGCCGTCCACGAGAGTGACGTCAACTCCAAGCGCCTTGAAGATGGAAGCATATTCGCAACCGATGACTCCGCCGCCAATGACCGCGAGGCTTTTGGGGATGCGGTCCATCTGCAAAAAAGTGTCTGAGTCGAAGGTGTGAACGTCGTCGAAAGCGATCTCCGAGGGGCGATGTGGCTTGGAGCCGGTGGAGATGAGGATGACTTCGCCTTTCAGCCGGCGCGTGCCTTGCGCTCCTGAGACAGCGGCGGTATGCGAGTCTTCGAAGGCGGCTTGGCCACGGACAAGCTCGATTTTGTGGAGAGCGAGATTTTTCAGGATGCGTTGGCGCTCCATGTCCACCACTTCGCGCTCATGGTGCATGAAGTCGTGGACGGTGAGATTTTCTTTGAGCGAATAGTCGATGCCGTAGAGGCCGCGCTGCTTGAGTCCGGAAAAATAGAGGGCGGATTCGCGCAGGGTCTTGCTGGGGACGGTGCCGGTGTTGATGCAACTGCCGCCCATGTGCTCGGCGCGCTCGATGACGGCGACGCGCTTTCCGAAATACGCGGCCTGGGCGCCGCCCTTCTCACCGGCAGGCCCGCAGCCAATCACGATCAGGTCGAACGTGTCGCTCGAAGTCACGAGGTCCTCCGCAGAGTACTCACATTTGGATCCGCTATCCGCGTCCCGGAGGATTGTAGGAGAAGAGGATATAAGGGTGCGGAAGTTTCTCGTTGGAGTGTGCTGGGTTGAAAAGCGATCAGGGATCCGGAGAGTTGGAAGAGTTCCAGAATGGGAATTGTTGGTATACACCCGGCAGTTTTCGTATGAGTGGCAAATACAGAACTTACAGGATACGGAGCTTGGAAGAGTGTGTAAGCCGTTGAAAAGAGAGGACGAAAAAAGTGGCCTCTCGGCGTTGTGTCCTGCGAACAATTCCCAGAATGGAAATTGTAGGGTGGCACCGCGGCATTTTTGAGAAAGAGTGCGGAACCGCTTGGTTGTAAGGGAATTGTGAAACGCTCTTGGCGCACTGGAGTGCAAAGAGTGAGGCCGGAGAAGAATCCTTCGGCTCCGCCGCCGTTGGCGGACTCAGGATGCGCATCTTTGTCGGATGGGCAAGGCGGAACCCCCGCCCCCCTGTTTTTTGTAAGTGTTGGGCTCTGTTGACATCCTCGGCACAGGTTTCGTAGCCAGGGATCGACAAGGAGAGGCTTACGGTGTTTTCTAATGGAGCAGGAGGGACGATGGCCGAAGTCGGACTCCTGCCCTTTGCTCGCGTGGCGCTGCAAGTGGCCACGCAGGTTTTGCCACCCTACCGCAGTCGCTTCAGCAAACATCAGTTCACCCAGCCGCAGTTGCTGGCGGTGCTGTGCCTGATGCGCTACGAAGATTGGACTTTTCGCGAAGCCGAAGTACGCTTGCGCGAGCACCAAGAGTTGCGCGCCGCATTGCGATTGCAGGCGGTGCCCGACTACACCACGCTGTATCGTTTTCTGCGGCGGCTGGAAGATGACACCGTCGATCGCGGATTGCAGGAAACCGTGCGTCGGCTGCGGCGACGCCGGAGCCGGCCCATTTCTGCCGCCATCGACGGCACGGGGCTCTCCGATACTTCCGTCAGCACCTTCTTTCACCGCCGCCTGGAGCAACATGCGCACGGGCCCCGGCCTCGTCGTCCTTGGTTGAAGTGGTTGATTGTCGTGGATGTGCGGCAGCAGATTTTGTTGGCGCAGCGGGCCCGTCAAGGGCCGGGGTGCGACGCGCGTGCTCTGCCGGGGTTGCTCGATGTGGCGGCACAAGGCGCTCCGATCGGGGTGGTGCTGGCGGACGCGGAGTTTGACTCCGAAGCCAACCACCAGCACATTCGGCAACGCTTGGGAGCCAAGAGCATTATCCCCGCCAGGCGCCGGGGTGTCCCGAACGGCGCTATTCGCAATCAGATGTTCCGCGCCTTTCCGAAAAAACCGTACCGCCAACGCTCCAAGATCGAAAGCGTGTTCTCCGCCGTCAAACGCAAACTCTCCTCGCGCGCACCCGGACGCAGCCTGGCCACCCAGGTCCGCCAAGCGCTCCTGCTCGGTCTGGCCTACAACCTCTACCGCTTGAGGCATCGCCTCGCTCACATCAGGATGTCAACAGAGCC
>JBARRT010000019.1:0-4516 GCA_049644365.1 Candidatus Acidiferrum sp.
TAGGAAGTGCAGCTTCCAGCCGATTGGCCTTCGAATTGCCTTTGCTATTCCAAGACGAGCGTTCGTCAGAATTCTGACGGAAAGGCCTGGACGCGACCATGGCTACCGCGATCAGCAAGCCGGATCCGGCGAAGGTTCCCCTGCCCTTTTCGAATCGCGTGGTGCCGGTCAATTCCGCGCCGCCTGATTTCGATCCCGCCCGCGATCTCCCCGAGGGATTTCTGGAGTTTCTTGCTCCGTTGCATGCGGCCCTGACGCTGCGGCAGCGCGCGTTGATTGCGCGGCGCGAGTATGCACTCGCGGAAGCTCACGCAGGCAAGCTGCCGGATTATTTGCCGCCCTCGGTAGCGACCACAAACGCCTGGCGGATTGAGCTGCCGGTCTGGTGCGCGGATCAGCGCAATCAAATGACTGGTCCCGCCGACGATGCGGACTTGGTTGTGAAAATGCTGAATTCCGGTGCTCCCGGCGTGATGCTGGATCTCGAAGATTCGAACGCCAATGCCTGGGAGAACAATTCGCGCGGAATCAAGAACATTCTCGAAGCGCTCGCGGGGCGGCTCACGTACTTCGACCGCAAGCGCAGCAAGACCGTCAGTATCAATCCCAGCGCTACGGTTATTTTCACGCGGCCGCGCGGACTGCACATTCATCAGGCCGGCGTTTTATCCGGCGAGCTGATTCCAGCGTCGCTTTTCGACGTGGCGATGGTTGCCTACCAGGTTGATTTCAGCACGCTGAAACATCCGCTGTGCATCTACATTCCAAAATCCGAATCGGCCGACGAAGCTCTCTGGTGGCGCGATCTCTTCCAGATGATTGCGCGCCTCAAAGGGCTGCCCGCAAACGCGATCAAGTGCATGGCGCTGGTCGAATCGCATCCCCTTGCGTTTCAAATGGAAGAGTTCGCCTGGAATTTGCGGGACCACATCCTTGGGCTGAATCTCGGCCGCTGGGACTACATGGCGAGCCTGATCCATTTCAATCTCGAGAATCCCGAGTGGGTGCTGCCCGATCGCAACACTATCCCGCACAACGTGGCCTTCTTCCAAAATCTGCGAAATCTTTTGCCGGAGATCTGCCACAAGCACGGCATGCTGGCCATCGGGGGAATGACCGCGCTATATCCCAGCCGTGAAGACGCCGAGCTAAACGCGCGCGCGTTGAAAGCGCTGGCAGAGGATAAGAAGAACGAATCGAACTCACTCATGGACGGCGCGTGGACGGGACATCCCGATCAAAACGAAATCGCCGTATCGCAATTCCCGGTACCCAACCAGCTCCAAGCGCGTCCTTTGGACTCCAAAAAGCATCCGGAGCTGCGTCCGCTTCCGGCTGGGGTTGGCAAACACACGCTTGCAGGCACGCGTGCGGCGATTCGAACGGTCATTCGCTACCGCAACGGAGTGCTCCACGGGAAAGGCGCGAGCCTGCTCGACGGCTACATGGAAGATCTGGCGACGGATCGCATCTATCGGCTGATGATTGCGCAACGTGTGCGGCATTCGAACAGCATCGAGATTCTCGACGACGCGGGCCTGCCGATTCGGCACACGCCGGAATTGATTCACGAATTGTTCGACGAAGAGCTGGAGCGCTTGCTGCGAGAAACTGTGAACGGCGGCAACGAACCAGCGGCAGCCATGCTTCACGAGGCTCGCAGGATCAGTGAGGAAATGATTCGCAAGTCCGAGTTTGATCCTGCATAAGAAGGTTTTGTCGCACTTTTCCTGGCGAACTGAGGAGATTTGGAAAGCAAGGAGCATTCGATGTCCACCAGCGGAAACAATGGCGCCAACGGCAACGGCCACAGCAATGGGAATGGCCGTAAGCATCAGCCTCATACGCACTGGAGCACCGATCCCCGGTGGTCCGGGATTACGCGCCCCTACTCCTACTCGGATGTCTTGCGGCTGCGCGGCTCGATCCAGATCGAATACACGCTGGCGCGCCTGGGTGCGGAGCGGCTCTGGAATTTGATGCACACGGACGCTTACGTTCCGGCGCTGGGCGCCATCACGGGAAATCAAGCCATCGAGATGGTGCAGGCCGGACTGAAAGCGATTTACGGGAGCGGCTGGCAAGTGGCGGCGGATGGAAACACGGCGGGAGATGTTTATCCGGACCAGAGTCTCTATCCCTGCGATTCCGCGCCGAACTTGGTGAATCGCCTCAATCGCGCGCTGCTTCGCGCCGATCAGATTGAATCGGCGGAAGGAAAAAAATCCGGCACGTATTGGCTGGCGCCGATTGTCGCGGATGCGGAAGCGGGATTCGGCGGCTCGCTGAACGCCTACGAACTGATGAAAGCCATGATCGAAGCGGGTGCTGCGGGCGTGCACTTCGAAGATCAACTTTCGTCGGCGAAGAAGTGCGGGCACCTGGGCGGAAAAGTGGTCGTGCCGATACGCGAATTCATTGAGAAGCTCGTGGCGGCGCGCCTTGCGGCTGACGTTTGCGGTGTGCCGACGATACTCATCGCGCGCACGGACGCGGATTCGGCGGGTCTCCTGCTTTCCGACGCCGACCCGCGCGACCGCGAATTCATCCACGGGGAGCGCACTCCCGAAGGCTTCTACCAATTCCGCGGCGGCATTGACGCGGCAATTGCACGCGGCCTGGCTTACGCGCCCTATGCGGACATGATCTGGTGCGAAACCTCTCATCCCGACCTGGAAGAAGCGAGGAAGTTTGCCGAGGCCATTCACGCGAAATTCCCGGGGAAACTTTTGGCCTACAACTGTTCACCATCGTTCAATTGGAAGAAAAAACTTGACGACGTCACCATCGCCAACTTCCAGCAGGAACTCGGCAAGATGGGCTACAAATTCCAGTTCGTCACGCTGGCGGGGTTCCACGCGCTGAATATGTCCATGTTCCACCTGGCGCGAGGCTACGCACAGGCAGGAATGACGGCGTATTCGAAACTGCAGCAGGAAGAATTTGCCGCGCAAGAACTCGGCTACCGCGCGGTCACGCACCAGCGGTTCGTCGGAACCGGCTATTTCGATGAGATTACACAGGTTGTTTCGAGTGGGAATTCTTCCACGACGGCACTGGCCGGCTCAACCGAGACAGCTCAGTTCCATGGCCCTGTGGCGAATGAATTGCCGAAGACGCTAACGCCAGAGGCGCATGCCTAGTCCCAATCATTTCCTAAGTTACAGCTGACAAAACGTCGCTAGACGATGGGCCAGGATTGGCCGTCGGGATAGGAGCGGCGCTTGTTCAACGAAGGTGCGTAGCTCACGATCTTCGCGTTTTTCATTACGGCTTGGAAGGCGGATTGGAATGCATCCATTTCATCCTGGGTGCCAACGGTGATGCGGGTGTAGGTTGGCCAGACGGGCCAGATGCGTCCGATGAACACATTGCGGGCGGCCATGGCGTCGATCACTTCTTTTGCGGGGCGCTTGGTGTCGAGCATGAAACAGTTGGACTCGGAGGGAACGTAGGAAAAGCCCTGACGGTCGAGCCATTCGAATGTCTTTTGGCGGATGGCGGCGTTCAACTGTTTGCGCTCCTCAACGAGATGCTCATGTTTCAGGCTGGCAGTTGCGGCGGCGACGGCGGTGATGGGCATCGCGCCCCAGCCACCGTAGCTTTCCAGCTTTGCCAATAGATCGGGACGAGCGATGGCCATGCCGCACCGCAGGCCTGCCATTCCGTAAATCTTCGAAAAAGTACGCAGCACAATGACGTCCCGGTCCGCTTTGACCAAGTCCAGTGCGGAAATGCCATCGGAAAAATGGATGTAAGCCTCGTCCACCAGAACGACCGAGCCTTTGGGCTTTTCGGCCACGAGGCGCTCGATGTCCGAATGCGACGTCATCGTTCCGGTCGGATTGTTTGGCGTGCAGAGGTAGAACAGGCCGGCGTCCGGCCCGGCGGCGAGCATGGCCTTGACGTCGTGCGAGTAGGTTTTTGTGAGCGGCGCTTTGGCGATGCGGGCGCCGGAAAATTTCGCCGCACGCATTCCGGCTTCGTAGCCGGGATCCGCTGTGACGTAACTCTTTGCCGACGAGGTGAACGCCAGCACGGAAAAGTGCAGCGGCTCGCTCGAACCGGGAAACATCCGCACGTATTCCGGTTTCAGGCCCTCCATCTGCGTGAATGCTTTCACGAGATCTTCGGTCAGCCAGGAGGAATAGCGGCCTCCTTGCGGAGTAATGTCGGCGATGGCCTTCCTCGCGGCATCGCAGGGGCCGAGCGGATTTTCGTTCGAATCGATGACGACGGCTCCAAGAGGAATGCGCTTGCGCTCCGCGGCAGCGAGAGACGGCTCGGTGGAGATACGAAAGGCCATCGCCGCGGCGGCAGCGGCCGACAACTGGAGAAACGATCTGCGCGAACCATTTGCGGGCGCTTCGAACTCGCTCATGCGAACCTCCCAAACTGAGAGAATGGCTTCACTATAGCAAGAATTTGACGGCGCAGAGCGGATAGAATTGTTGGCGCGTTTGGATTCATATTTTTGATTGCGTGCAGACCGATTGCGGGGAGAGGCACCATGCCA
>JBARRT010000020.1:0-13499 GCA_049644365.1 Candidatus Acidiferrum sp.
ATCCACCGCCGTCACCGCCGCCAAAACCAGAGCCACCGGAGCTGCGCGGAGCGGAGGCCATGACGCTGCTGGCGCGCGAGGACATGTCGTTGAGGTTGCTGGTGAACATCATGGGGTAGAAACCCGGGCCGAACGAACCGCGGTACCAATCCGGCGGCTGGGTCATGATTCCTTGAAAGGCTTTGCTCCAGTTTTTCTCCACGCCGAGGGCCATGGCGTATGGAAGAAATTTCTCAAACATCTGAGGCGTCTTAATCATGCGATTGAAGCGGTCGGATTCGACGTGATTGAGAAAGTCTTCGAAGCCCAGGACGCCTTCGAGAGCGCGCGCACCTTGCTCTGTGCGCGCCGGCATGAACCAGCCGAAGGCGCAGATCACGAGCGCGCTGAGAACCCCGGCAATGATAAATGTGAGCGGCGCCATACCCAGTTTGGAAGCGATCCCACTCCCAACCCAGATCGAAAGCGCTCCGAAAACCACGCCGATACCGATGTACGCGGCGCGAACGCTGTCCGGCCGCCGGCGATAGTAGCCATGCGTGACGAGCGACGCGAAAAGGCTGTTCTTGATACCCGGCAAGTTTGTGTAGAAGCGATTTTCGAGGCTGGACATGGAAACGGTTTCGCCAACGGTGCCAGCGGAAAAGATTCCATTCAAGAGGACTTGCTCATGGGGTTTGAGTTTCGTCCATTCCGCGCGGTCCTTTTTCAGAATGAAGTTGTAGTCCTTGTCGTGAAAAAGGCCCAGCATGCGGTCTTTCTCGTGCTCCTCGATCACCAGATAGCCGCGCACGGCGAGATCAACGATGGTGGAGGTAATGTCGCGCATGTCGGCGGAGTCATCAACGAGCGTGCCGGCTTCGCCCGGCGTGAGTTGATCCGGCGGCTCGTATTGTGCGGCGATCGGACGCAAGCGCGGGTCGCGGCCGCGGGTCCACCAGAGATAAAACATGATGACGAAAGTGATGAAAGGCAAGCCGAGCGGCCAATTGCTCCTCAGGAAGAGCGACGCTTTGTCCAGGGCCGTCGGTTCGTGGACGATGCCTTTGTCCAAAGCCACAGCGATCGTCAGGCCTTCGTGATAGCCAAGCGGCTGGCGCGTGCGCACTTCCACGCCGTTGCCCACGATCTCGGAGTCGGCTTGCTGTGCGCGCGAGCCATACGCTCCCGTAAAAACATTGACGCGAATGCCCGTTGCGCCTTCGGGCAGGATCACGCGTGCGCTCGCCGCTTGGATGGGCACGTCCCACTCGTCGCCGGTGACGTTCCAGTAGAGCTCGTCGTGGTCTTCAAAAAAGCGCAACGCGTCGGAGACGCTGTACTCAATGATGATGGTCCGGTGAGAGTCTTGCGCCTCCGGAACGTAAATCTTCAGTTTGCGGTAGTGCCGCTCGCGGCTGCTTTCAAACTTCAGCGAGCTCCCGCTCCCATCGGTGACGCGCTTCACGTCAAGGAATAGCGTGTAGTTCAGCCCCTGCGGCGTGACGTATTCAATGGGAATCTCGCGATACAAGCCTTTCCAAGAGCCGATGAATTGCATTTGAATCGTCTCGGTGACGTCAATCGTGCCATTCGGGGAGACGACGATCTCCGAATCGAATTTCTCGATGCGAAGTTCACGAGCAGCGGCGGCGGAAGCAAACAGCGAGAGAACTGCAAGAAAGAAAATGGCGGCGCATACAAGGCGATTGTGTTTGAGCAGGGCGCGGTTCATGCGTGCCGCGTTTTTACTTGGCCGTCGGCGCGCTGGGTGCGTTGAAGCTCACCTTGGGCGCTTCGCGTTCGGCGGGGGCGGTCACTTCGAAGAACTCGCGCGGCTTGAAGCCGAGCATGTTGGCAAAAATGTTGGCCGGGAACTGCTGAATCTTGGTGTTGAGGTCGCGCACGACGGCGTTGTAGTAGCGCCGCGCGTTCTGCACGGTGTCCTCGATTTGGGAGAGCGAATTCTGGAGCGACGTGAAACTTTCGATGGCGCGGAGTTGCGGGTAGGCCTCGGCAAGCGCAAAGAGGCTCTTCAGCGCGCCGGAGAGCATGTTTTCCGCTTGAGCCTTGTCACCGGGGCCGGTCGCGTTCATCGCGCGGTTGCGCGCATTGATGACCGCTTCGAGCGTGCCCTTTTCGTGGCCCGCATAACCTTTCACGGTTTCCACGAGATTGGGGATCAGGTCGTAGCGGCGCTTGAGCTGAACGTCAATATCCGCCCAGGCGTTGTCGGTCTGGACTTTCAGCCGCACCAGGCTGTTGTACATCCCGATTCCAAGAACAACGAGCAGAACGAGGAGGCCTAAAATGATTATGCCGGTCATCGAAGAACCTCACACGAGATGGAATACCCGCGCTTTGCGCAATGCAACTGCCAATAGTCAATATACGTGGCCGCTGAGTGGGTGTAAAGGGAAGGGCTCCTCGTTTGCCGTCCATGCTGAGTTATCTGTAGCGTATCGTAGCCGATTGATTTATGATTCGCGCAAGGTTCCGGGACTACTCTAAGGCCGGAAAACGCCGAAGTCGGCACATCTACGATGCTCTTCAAAACGCTCAGCGCTTCGGTGTACGGGATTGACGCCTACCTCGTGCAGGTCGAGGTGGATGTGGGCTCGGCGCGGATGCAGGACTTCAACGTCGTTGGGCTTCCGGACAACGCGGTGAAAGAGAGCCGGGAGCGCATCAAGAGTGCGCTCAGAAACTGCGGGTACGAGTTTCCCTATGGGCAGGGCGTGACGATAAACCTGGCGCCGGCCGATGTGCGGAAGGAAGGATCGGGATTTGATCTTCCGATGGCCCTCGGTTTGACGGGCTGCATGGGACAGTTCTTTGGGAAGCAGCTCGACAATTGCATGTTCCTCGGAGAGCTCTCGCTGGACGGGAGCATCCGGCCGGTACGCGGGGCGCTGTCTGCGGCGCTCGCGGCCCGGGAATTTGGGCTGAAGTCCATCGCGGTACCGGAAGCAAACGCCAAGGAGGCGGCAGTGGTAGAAGGCGTGAACGTTTTTGCGCTCAAGTCTTTGCCGCAAGCCGTGGATTTGGTGAACTCGCCGGAGTCGTTTACGCCCCTTAAGGTGGACGCGCGACAAATGCTCTCGGAGGCGGCGCAGTATTCCGTGGACCTGCGCGATGTACACGGGCAGCAGGCCGCCAAGCGCGCTCTCGAAGTGGCGTGCGCGGGGGGACACAACATCTTGTTCATCGGGCCGCCGGGCGCAGGCAAGACGATGTTGGCGAAGCGCATTCCCACGATTCTTCCGCCGATGTCGCTCGAAGAGGCTATCGAGACCACGCGCATTCACAGCGTGGCAGGCGTGCTGGAAGACAGCCGGGGGCTGGTTGGCACGCGGCCGTACCGCTCGCCGCACCACACCATCAGCGACGCCGGACTGATTGGCGGAGGCGCGGTCCCGCGGCCGGGGGAAGTTTCGCTGGGGCACAACGGTGTGTTGTTCCTGGATGAATTGCCGGAGTTCCAACGAAACGTTCTGGAAGTGATGCGGCAACCGCTGGAGGACGGGGCGGTGACGATTTCTCGGGCGGCGGTGTCGGTGACGTTCCCCTCTCGCTTCATGCTGGCCGCGGCGATGAATCCTTGCCCCTGCGGGTATTTTGGCGATCCGACGCGGGAATGCCACTGCACGCCGCCGATGATCCAACGCTACGTTTCGAAAATCTCCGGGCCGCTGCTGGACCGCATTGACATTCACATCGAAGTTCCCGCCGTGAAGTACAAGGAGTTGCGCGCGCCGTCATCTGCGGAGGATTCCGCAGCCGTGCGGCAGCGCGTGATCGCCGCGCGCGACCGGCAGCTCGAGCGATTCAGCGGCGAGAAGAAAACCTATGCAAACGCGCAGATGATGCCGAAGATGATTCGAAAGCACTGTGCGATTTCCGCGGAGGGCGATAAGCTGCTGGAGAACGCGATCACGCGGCTCGGCCTTTCCGCGCGTGCACACGACCGCATCCTGAAAGTCGCGCGCACCATCGCGGACCTCGATGGCGCTGCGAGCATTGAGCCGCGGCATCTGAGCGAGGCCATTCAGTACAGAACACTGGACCGTTCCTATTGGGCTTGAAGCCGGCTCTTGCCCGGGATTTGCGCAGGAGACACAGGCTGGCCCTTCTCCTCCATTGACTCCGTTTCCGTGGCTATGTTACCCATAGAGCGCTCAGTCTAGGGGCTCCCGGGGCATCGGCTCATCAAAACATGGCGCCTGACACGAAGCACCTTGAAATGACGCTGGAGACGCAGGTCGAAAGCGTGAATCTCGCCGAGGAGATGTGCCTGCGCGTAGCGGAGGCGGCCGGCTTCGGCGAAGACGATTGCTATCGCATCGGCATGAGCGTGCGCGAAGGCGTGATCAACGCATTCCACTACGGAAACCAGGAGCGTCCGGAGAAGAAGATTCATCTGGCCGTGGACCTGACCCCGGACAAGATGATCATTCACGTGCTGGATGAAGGGACGGGATTCAAGCTTTCCGAAGTGCCGGACCCCCTCGCGGAAGAAAATCTGCTGAGTACTTCAGGGCGGGGGATTTTTCTCATGCGAGCTTTCATGGACGAATTTGACGTGGTGCCCGGAAAAACCGGCGGCGCGGAAATTGTGATGTCCAAGAAATTGCCAGCTCCGGGCAGTTCCCCCAATGGCGACGGTGGCCAAAGCACCGCTCCGCACCAGGGAGCATAAAGGAATAAAGATGGCACTGCACGCCACGCATCGCGACGCTGGGAAAGTTACTGTTGTGGACTTGAGCGGCCGCATCACGCTCGGAGACGGGAGCGCTTTGCTGCGAAAAACAGTCCGCGGATTGCTGGACGACCAGCGCACGCAGATTCTGCTCAATCTTGCGGACGTGGACTACATCGACAGCTCGGGAATCGGCGAGCTCGTCAGCGGCTTCACCGCCGTAAAAAACAGGAATGGAAACCTGAAATTGCTGCATCTGACGAAAAAGGTCCGCGACCTTCTGCAAATCACGAAGTTGTTCACCGTCTTCGACGTGTATACGGACGAAGGAACTGCCGTGCGCAGTTTTGATTGATTGCGGCGCCGGCGCACTAGCGTTAGTCTCGGCCTCTCCTTAGCTCGCATCCAACCCCTGTCTGCGGCACAATCTTTCTGAGGAACCGGGCTGCCGCATGAATTACGTCTCGGATACGCAGTGGATTGTGGAACGGGCGAGATCCATAGGTTTCGACCGCTGCGGAGTGGTCCGCGCGGAAAAATTTCCAGAACTGGCGCAGACCTCGGAATGGCTCGCTCGCGGATACGGGGGCGAGATGAAATATCTGGCGGACCCTCGGCGATCCGACCCGCAAAGCGTCCTGCCGGGGGGCCGCAGCGTTATCGTCTGCTTGCTCAACTACAACACGGCACATCCACTTTCGACGGAAACCAAGCCACAAAACGATCAAGAAGAGCCCCGTGGGTGGATTTCCAGGTACGCCTGGGGATGCGATTATCACGAGGTGTTGCGGGATCGCTTGGACCAGTTGGTGGACTCCCTTCGCGAGCATTTTTCCGGACCGTTCGAAGCGCGGTCCTACACGGACACCGGCCCCGTGCAAGAACGCGTCCTCGCAAAACATGCGGGCTTGGGCTGGCTCGGAAAAAATACCTTGCTGCTGAACGAAACGCTCGGTTCCTTCTTTTTCCTGGGCGTCATCCTCACGACCCTCGAATTGCCGCCGAGCCTCGGGCCAAATGAATTGCCTCCCCCGGACCTCTGCGGGAATTGCCGTCAGTGCCTGGATGCTTGCCCGACTCAGGCATTCGTCGAGCCCTACGTGATGGATGCACGAAGGTGCATCTCCTATCTGACCATCGAACTGCGACAGGGCATCCCCGAGGAATTTCGCGAACCGATGGGACGTCATGTTTTTGGCTGCGATATTTGCCAGGACGTCTGCCCCTGGAACCGCCGAGCACCGATCGCGGCCCTCGAGGAATTCCGGCCAAGAATTCTTCCTTCTCAGGACGAGGAACAAACCGACGTATCTCTCTCCTCCCAAGACGAGAGTCTCCTACAGCCAAGGCTCGAATGGTTAGCGGGTATGAGCGAAGCAGAATTCCGGGAAATGTTCAGAGACAGCGCCATCAAGCGCACTAAATGGCGCGGGTTGGTGCGCAATGCCTGCAACGCGCTGGGAAATTCCAAATTGCGACGGGGCACGAGAGTTCATGCGCGCGCTAGCATTCTGCTGGAACGGCTCGCGGCTTCGGCTGAGCCGGTCATAGCCGAATCTGCCCGATGGGCGTTGTCGCGCATCCAATGATTGCGTGAGGAGATTGGCCACGGGAAGAAGAGAAGTCGCCCGCAGCCGCGGGAAAGCCGCATGGATCCAAGACGGAGCTTTTTTCAAGCGGTATTACCATCCAGCCGGGACTAGCTGTATAATTCCGCCCGCAGGTTGACTAGCCCTCCGCTTTGCTGGAGATCTTATGAATCGCCGCAAATTTTTGGCCAATACAGGTATCGTCGGCGCTGGATTACTCGGAGGAGGGAAGGCTGCTCCTGGTTTTTTGTGCGCCGGCACCGCTACAAACTCGGATTCAAATCTCACACCGGAGGAAAAACCCGTGGCATTTAGCGTCCCCCCGTTGCCGTACTCGTTTGATGCACTCGAACCGTATATTGACGCCAAGACGATGGAGATCCATCACGACAAACATCATGGTGCCTACGTCACGAACCTGAACAAGGCCTTGGACGGCCATGCTGATTTGCAGGCCAAGTCCATCGACGATATTCTCAAGGGCCTCGATTCCATTCCCGAGAACGTACGCGCTGCTGTTCGCAACAATGGTGGCGGCCACTGGAACCACTCGCTCTTTTGGACGCAGATGAAGAAGGGCGGCGGTGGTGAGCCGAAGGGCGACCTGAGCGCTGCGATTGCCTCAACGTTTGGCTCTTTCGCCGGGTTTCAGGAAAAGTTCGCTGCAGCAGGTTTGGGACGATTCGGGTCCGGCTGGGCCTGGCTCGTCGTGAGAGATGGGAAGCTGGCTATCGACTCCACTCCCAATCAGGACACGCCGTACCTGCTTGCCGGGGGCAGCAAGGCAGTGCTGGGCTTGGACGTCTGGGAACATGCCTATTACTTGAAGTATCAAAACCTGCGAGCGGATTACATCAAGGCCTGGTGGAACGTCGTGAATTGGGACAAGGCCACTGAGCTTTTCAACGCCGCAAAAAAATGAGCCATGCGAGTCACGATTGACAAAACAAAAGCCCCCAACTTGGTTGGGGGCTTTTGTTTTTGCCTCTAAGAGAAAAGACTGATTCTGAATCAGGCCATCAATTGCCGCTTCGCTAGAGGAACCACAGCCACTTCGCGCCGCGGAACGGGGTAGCTTCTTGCAGCAGGAGTATAGGTGCTGGCCTCACGCGTAGCTACGGGCAGAGGCATAGGCATAGCTCCAACCGTGTGGCGCGACGCCTCGCGAACCAGCTCCATCCTGCCACGCACCCGAAACTTTGCCAGCAAAGAGGAGACGTGAAATTTCACGGTTCGCTCGGAGAGATTCAGGTTCGCCGCAATCTCCTTGTTGGCGAGGCTCTTCATTAAGCCGGAAAGCACTTCTCCTTCGCGGCGTGTGAGCTTGAGTTGGCTGTGGACGGAGTTTCCCGCCTGCAACAGCGCAGCCGCTTTCTCGCTCAGGCCTTCCAGCGCCTCATCATCCGCCTGGACCATTACCACATAATCGCTGGGAGACTGGCCCCGCACCATGCAATGCATCGCCAGAAGCCCTGCGGCCTGATCGACTGGAAATCTGCCGTCCGGGCCCGCCTCGACATGAAAGTGTCCTACTCCGGAGTTTTTTTCGTAGAAAAAGAAAATATTGCGAGGAAATGTTGTTCGAGAATTCGTCAGTTGATGCGGATGTGCACTTCTGCGGATCACCTTCACTTGCACCCCCTCAGAATGCGGCCTCGTGCAGAAACCGAAGCCGCTGAGTTTTCTATTCTTCGCCCCTCGACGAGGCGTTCCCCAGATCGGGTACTCAGTCAGTCAGCTAGTCAAGACAGAGGGCTGTAGCATCAGCGACTCGTACCCATATCGAATGGCAAGGCCCAGACGCAGCCCGGAACTCCCTGAAAGTTCGCCTGAGGCCGCTACACCGAACCCCATGGTCGGTGCACTTGAAATGCCGAAAAGAGTGGTTTGTAACTTACTAAGGAATTGAGGCCTTACGAGCAGATGAGGGGGCACGAATCACATTTCTTGGTAGGAATTGCATGGTCAACGAAATTTTTCCACCGTACGAGGATGTGGCCGAAAAAACAGCGTGGTTTCTATCGATTTGCACGCCCGGTCCATGCCCTGTGGAAAAGTGATGAACCCCAGTCTACGGCGCTCGAAATGTTCTCAATCAGCCAACACGAGTCTGCTCGGGGCTGATCAGTTCATAGGTCACACCGCGCCAGTGGATTCTTCGCGTAACCAGCGAATTCGCAAAATTTACGAGGTACAGGAACGGAATGAACGCCGTCACCAGCACATAGATCCACGCCTGGCCGGTAATCTGGGATCGAGCGGAAGGAAGTGCTTCCGTCACGCCAATGAGGCGGATGGAGCCCCGGATGGCGGAGAGCAGAAGCGGCAGAAAGGTTAACGTCACGAGATGAAAGGCCGGTCTCTGCGCCAGGAGATCGCCGAAGACGAGTAAGGTGCCGAACACCAGAGTCAGGCAGTAGAGAAAGTGCGTGGCCGCCGCCGGGGCCCAGACTTTGTCCGCGTAGACGCGAGTAATGAGAATCTGGCGGTTGGTGAATTCCATAAGCCCGTCGAAATCGGTCTCGACGTAAGAAAGTGTCAGGCACTCCGGCAAGAATACAATCGGCCGATTGTTGCGTGCGAGGGCGCGCGTCAGCGAATAATCGTCGCTGACGGAATTCTTCCATTCGTCCAGCACTCCAGATTGCTCGAAGGCACTCCGGCGGATCGCGGTGCCTCCGCCCCAGCAAAAGTTTTTTCCCTTCTCGCTCAGCATTGTAACCACGGGGGCATTCCAAGCCGCAAGTAGCGCAGTCGCCAAATCACTGCGATTCGGAATGAACCAGCGCATCGTGGTCGCCGCGCCAATTCGAACGTCACCCAGAGGCGCGACGAGATGATGCAACCAGGATTTTCCTGGGCGGCCATCGGAATCCACGAACGCCAGTACTTCAAATTCCGGCGGCAGCTGTTCAATGGCAACCCTCAAGTTGTTCACTTTCTCGCTGCAGTTGCTGGGCGGCCCGGCAACTACCACATGGGCCTTCACACGCGAGTTCTTGGCCACGCGCTCGATGATGCTGCGCGCGGGGTCCGAGCCAGAAGCGAGGATGAAAAAAATCTCATAGTTTTGCCGCTCGAATTCCGTCAGCGAGACAAGATTTCGTTCCAGTCCCGGTTCGACTCCTTTGCACGGGCACAGAACGGCTGCTTTCGGCGCATAGAAGCCAGGGTCCGAGTGCAATCTACGTCGCACATATCCGAGCCACTGCACCGCACGCCAGACAAGGTAAGCTCCCGTCAGGATCTGCAATATCGCCAGAATATAGAAAATTGTCTCCACGTCCCTTGAGAATAGCAGAGGAAGATTCCTCGCCGAGCACCGTTTGACCGGGTAGAATCGCAGCGGTAAACGTCTCGTTCAAGGAGCATCCGACATGGCTAGAGTGGACGCAGCAATGGTGACCTCAGGGCTTGAGCTGCCCGGCTATCGGGTGGTCAGAAATTTTGGAATCGTTCGCGGAATCATCGTCCGTTCCCGCAGTGTCATTGGAAATCTGGGCGCGGCGCTGCAAACCATCATCGGAGGCAACATCACGATCCTTACCAATCTCTGCGAGAAAACCCGCGAAGACGCTTTCGAACTCTTGCTGCAACACGCGGCCGAACACGGCGCAAACGCCGTCATCGGCATGCGCTACGATGCCACCGAAGTCATGCAAGGAGTCACCGAAGTGCTCGCCTACGGCACGGCCGTGCAGGTTGAACGTAGTTCCCAGTGATTCAGCTCTAGTGTAGGCGGGGACTTCGCGGCGGCGGATTCTCCGCTGCCGCGATCTGTGCGGCTAATTCCTCGATGCCCGTCAGCGCTTGGCTCGCGGCCAGACGCGCCTTCTCCATGAACGAGGAATCGAGTAAGAACGCGCACCGGTCCACAAACGGATGGTTCGCCGCTTCAAACGGTTTCCGGCTGCGCCGCGTGGACGATGCTCGCGCCAGCAGCTCCTCATACATTTGCAAGTCCCTCTGAAAATCAAGCGCATCGCCAGCGGTCCATCCCTGCTGCCGCGCGAGCGAGGCCAGAAACTTCCGGCGGAAGATTGCCGCATCCCTGCGCAGCATCGGCCGCGGCTTGGATCTCCCTGCCGGCTGCGGCTCTTTGCAGATGATTTCCAGCGTTCGGACACTCAGAGCGAGCAGCGCCTCTCGCTGCAACAGAGTTAGCAAATCACGGTAAAGCGATGCATGAACTTGCAAAGCATGGCGCCCGTTCTCAATTACGTAAGAATCCACAAACCGCGGCACGACGCGTTCCCGCATCAGCGCTTCCGTGACCCGCTGGCACAACTCCGCTGCGGCATCCTTTTGATTTTGTTTTTCCCGCGCCATGCCTGCAACCCATGTTAGCAGGACTTGGTTGCCGCGTTGCCGGCATGGGTGCAAAACAAAAAGCCGGGCGATTTTCGCCGGGCTTTTTTACAAATCGCGAGCCGCTTGACCACGTCTCGCTTGTGCCTTCTGACTGACGCTTAGTGGATCGCCCTTGGACTATTCGGATCTACCCGCTTCTGCTTCGGCTCCGGTTGCGGCACGACGGGCGGCGCAATCGGCTCCTTCTGCAGAGCATGCTCGAGCACTTCGTCCAGCGTGCGCACGTAAGTGATCTTCATGTCGCCAACAATGTCCGCCGGCAGATCGGCTACGACGTTCGGCTCGTTGTCCGCGGGCAACAGCACTTCCTTGATGCCCGCTCGCTTCGCGCCCAGCACTTTTTCCTTCACGCCGCCGATGGGCAGGACAATACCCGAGAGCGTCATCTCACCTGTCATGGCGAGCCGGTCTTTCACTGGCCGCCCGCTGAGCAAGCTCACCAGTGCCGTCACCATCGCCGCGCCCGCCGACGGGCCGTCTTTCGGCACCGCCCCGGATGGCACATGAATGTGAATGTCCTGCTTGCGGAAGAAGTCCGGATCGATTCCATAGCGTTCGCCGTTTGCGCGCGTCCACGTCAGCGCCGCGGTCATGGACTCCTGCATGACTTCGCCGAGATGCCCGGTCATGGTGAACTGCTTGCCGCCGCGCATCCGCGTGGCCTCGATGAAAATGATGTCCCCGCCCACCGGCGTCCAGACCAGCCCCACGGCAACACCCGGCCGCTTGACGCGTTCTTCGACTTCCTTCTCCGTCCGAAACTTCGGCACGCCCAGGAATTCGCGAACGACTTCCGGTGTGACGATCATCTTTTCCATTTTGCCTTCGGCGATGCGCCGCGCCTGCTTCCGCGTGATCGTCGCGATCTCGCGCTCCAGGTTGCGCACGCCGGCTTCCCGCGTGAAGCTGTGGATGATCTCCTGCAGCCCCGCGTCCTGGAATTCGATCTGTTCGCCGACTTTCAGCCCGTGTTCCGTGGCCTGTTTCGGGATCAGATATTTGTGCGCGATGTGCAGTTTCTCCTCGCCCGTGTAGCCGGGCAATTCGATGATCTCCATGCGGTCGCGCAGTGGCTCCGGGATGGGATCCATCCAGTTGGCCGTGGCAATGAACAGTACCTTCGAAAGATCAAACGGCACATCCAGGTAGTGATCCCGGAACGAGTTGTTTTGCTCTGGATCGAGAACTTCCATCAGCGCCGATGACGGATCGCCACGGAAGTCGCGCCCGAGCTTGTCCACCTCGTCGAGCATCATGACCGGGTCGTTCGTTTCCCCGCGCTTCAATCCTTGGATAATTTGCCCGGGCAACGCGCCGATGTAAGTTCGCCGGTGTCCGCGGATCTCCGCTTCATCGTGCATACCGCCCAGAGCGATGCGCACGAATTTGCGGCCCAGCGAACGCGCGATGGACTTGCCGAGTGAGGTCTTCCCGACACCTGGAGGCCCCACGAAGCACAGGATCGGCCCTTTCATTCCCGGCTGCAGTTTTTTCACCGCCAGGTAATCGAGGATGCGCTCCTTCACCTTTTGCAGGTCGTAATGATCTTCGTCGAGAATTTCGTGCGCTTTGGCAATGTTGATCTCTTCGCTGCCGGAAGATTTGCTCCATGGTAGCGAAGTCATCCATTCCAGATACGTCCGCGAAACCATGTACTCCGCCGACGCTGGAGTCATCTTCGCCAGCCGCTTCAGCTCGCGGTCGCATTCTTTCTTCGCTTCCACGGTCATGCCCGCTTCGTCAACTTTTTTGCGGAGCTCATCGATCTCCTGCATCGTATCGTCGGATTCGCCGAGTTCCTTCTGGATCGCCTTCATCTGCTCGCGCAGCAAATATTCACGCTGATTCTGGCTGACCTGTTCCTGCACCTGGTCATGAATCTTGGAACGAAGCTCCAGAACCTCGAGCTCTTTGGAAAGTTCGCGAATCAGCGTCTCCAGCCGCCGCCGCACGCTGGACGTCTCAATCAATTCCTGTCTCAGGAGTGTGGAAAGCGTTGGGAGCGTGCCGGCGATGAAATCCGCCAGCCGGCCGGGGTCGTCGATGTTCATTGCCGCCGATTGCAAATCGTCGGAAAGCTGCGGCGAGTGGCTCACCACGTCGCGGAAGAGTTCCTGCGCGTTCCGTTCCAGCGCTTCAAGCTCCGTATCGGCCTCGCCGAGAATATCCGGTTGTGCCTCTACCTTGGCGCGAAGATACGGCCGCAAGCCGATCAGGTCCACGATTTGAATGCGCTGAAGTCCTTCCAGGAAAATCACCACATTCCCGTTCGGCATTTTGACGGTCTTATGCACTCTTGCGAGCGTGCCCACTTTGTGAAGGTCCGCCGCGGCAGGATCCTCAATTCGCGGATCAAGCTGCGCAACTACGCCCAGCATCTTTTCCTCGCCTTGCAAGGCATTTACAAGCGCCAGCGAACTCTCCCGGCCCACAGTCAACGGCAGGACCGCGCCTGGAAACAGGACGGTGTCGCGAACCGGCAGGATCGGAAGAATCTCTGGCACGACAAATTTCTTTTCAGCCATCGTGGCCCCCATGTTCCAGCGCGGCGGGAACTGCCCCCGCGCAATACCATCTTAGATGCTGGCTAGCTTGAAAGGGTGCGCGAAAGTACAAATGTTGCTATCATAAAACCTTAGCACTTCGCACTCATATTCTACCATTTCATTCCACGTTGCGTCGTAAACCTATAACATCCTTGTAATCAGTAATATAGTCCAACTTGTAATCAGTGATGGCTCTGTTGACATCCTCGCCTTGAGAGGGGTGCCTCAAGCGATAGAGGTTGAACGCAAGGCCGAGCAGGAGGGCCTGGCGAATCTGAATAGACAGGGTGCGGCCGGGGGCCCGCGAAGAGAGTT
>JBARRT010000021.1:0-7903 GCA_049644365.1 Candidatus Acidiferrum sp.
AAACTTGGGCGCAAAATGGGCGCAAAACCCCGGCTTTCTAGGCGCAAATCGAGGCGTGGCCGGTGAGTAAGGGCAGCCGAATCAACGTGAATTTTGCGGTTTTCTGGAGCGGGCGATGGGAATCGAACCCACGTCCGAAGCTTGGGAAGCTTCTATACTGCCATTGTACGACGCCCGCTCTGATGATTAAATTACCAAATGGAAGGGGGGCTCGCAAGGGGCGAGCGAGAGCGGCGTGCCGTTCTCTGGGGCAGAAGATGGAGATACGAGACGGCCCGCGGCGAGGATGATTTGGGCCGGGAGGCACCTATGAGAAGCAGAGAGGCAACGATTTTTGGGATCGCGATTCTTGGCTTGGGACTGGGGATTGCGCTTGCGTCGCGAGGAGCGGCACCTGGCGCGGATGTCGGCGAACTGAAAGTGACGATTCGCGAATGGGATGTGCCGACGAAAGGGGCACATCCACACGATCCTGCCGTCGGAACGGACGGCGCGCTGTGGTTCACGGAACAACTGCAGAACAAACTTGGGCGCGTCGACCCCAGGACGGGAGTGTTCCAGGAGTATGCGCTGAAGATCGAGGACTCCGGCCCGCACGGCCTGGTTGCCGATTCGAGCGGCAACATCTGGTTCACGGGAAACGCGAAGGGCTACATCGGCAAGCTCGATCCGCGCACAGGCGCGGTGGCCGCATACAAAATGCCGGACGCCAAGGCCGATGACCCGCACACAGCGATCTTCGATTCCCATGGCATCTTGTGGTTTACGGTGCAGGTCGGAAACATGGTCGGCAGGCTCGACCCTGAGAGCGGAAAAATCGATTTGAAGAAAATGGAAATGGCGAATGCGCGGCCTTATGGGATTGTCATCAACAGCAAGGGCATCCCGTTTTTCTGCGAATTCGGCACCAATAAGCTGGCCAGGATCGACCCACAGTCGATGGCGATCGTGGAATACAAGCTGCCGGAAAGCGCGCGGCCGCGGCGTATCGCAGTGGACGCGAGCGACAAGATTTATTTCACGGACTACCGGAGCGGAAATCTGGGCCGGCTCGATCCCGCAACCGGCGCCGTCAAAATGTGGCCTTCGCCGGGCGGAGCGGACTCCGGTCCCTACGGAATCGCGATCACGCCAGACGGGCTGGTTTGGTACAGCGAATCGGGAGTGAAGCCGAATACGATCGTCCAGTTCAACCCGAGAACAGAGCAATTCGCCCGCGCGGCGATCCCTTCCGGAGGAGGCACGGTGCGCCACATGGTGGCGACGGCCGACGGGCGGGTGTATATTGCCTGCAGCGGCGTGAACAAAGTCGGAGTGGTCGAACCAGCCCGCTGAGTGCCTCTTCCCCGCGCCGCTCTTTATTCCGCGGAGGATGCGATGAACGCAACGGCCGCAAAATCCAAACCACAATTCTGTCAGGGAGTTTCGCGGTTGGATGAACCCTGCGACCAAAGCGCCCAGCAGTATTGCGACCGGTGCACCCAATGGTTCTGCCGAGCTCATTTCCCCGACCCCGACTGGCATACGTGTGCGCCCGAGCAGGGCGAGAGCTGATTCGAAGCACTTTGCGCCGCAGAAAGCCCCGTTGGCGCTTGCACAGCACCCGGCGCGTGAATTCTTGACGGAGGCGCGTGCCTTCGCTAGCGTCGAAGTATGCGGAGTGCCGCCCCACTCTGCCTGCGCGAATCGCGCAAAACTATCCGGGTGAGAGAAGCCATTGGCCAACGCGATCATCACACTGACAACTGATTACGGCACGAACGACCATTTGGTCGGCACGCTCAAGGGCGTCATCCTCAAGATCAATCCCGACGTGACCATCGTGGACATCACACACGACGTCACGCCTTTCGATTTGCTCGACGGCGCACTGGCGATTGGCTCGGCGTATTCCTACTTTCCGCCGAAAACGGTCCATGTGGTTGTTGTGGATCCCGGCGTGGGAACGGAACGGCGGCCGCTGCTGGTCAGTGCGCAAAACCAATATTTTGTCGCGCCGGACAACGGCGTGCTGTCGGTGATTTATGAACGCGAGAAGGAGACCCTTGTCGTGCGCCATGCGAACGTCCAGCACTATTACTTGCAGCCGGTGAGCAAGACCTTTCATGGCCGAGACATCTTCGCGCCGGTCGCCTCCTGGCTTACCAAGGGCTGGCAGACCCCCAGCATGGGAGATGAGATCAGTGACTACAAGAAATTCGCACTTCCCCGCCCCAAAGAGACAGATGGAGTTGTGAAAGGCGCTGTCTTGCGCGCCGATGCGTTCGGCAACCTGATTACGAATTTCCGCTCGGAGGATTTACCGGAAGCGGCGCTGAAGGATGGAACCATCAAACTGCAAGTAGGGACTCATCAGGTCGCACGACTCGTGGATACGTTTGCCAGTGGTAACAACGGCGAAGCGATTGCCTATGTGGGCTCGAGCGGATATCTCGAAATTGGAGTGAACAAGGCGAACGCGGCACGTACTTTAGGCCTGGGCCGGGGGGCAACGGTTACGCTGACAAAATAGGATTCCTTCCCTGTTCACAATTTCAGCTCTCTTCATCAAAACAAAGTTCAACGCGAAAATTCCTGCGCGGCCATTTGGGAGCGCAGGCGTGGATCGAGCCAGTCGCGCCATGCATCTCCCAACAAATTGAAGGAAAGCACGGCGGTCATTACGGCCAACGCAGGAAAGACCACCATGTGCGGCGCATCGAAGAGGTGGCCGCGCGCATCATTCAGCATCGCTCCCCAGCTGGGAATGGGTGCGAGCACGCCAAGCCCGAGAAAACTCAGCGTTGATTCGGCGAGAATGGCGCCGGCCATCCCGATGGTGGCTTGAATCAGGATAGGCTGCAAGATATTGGGCAGCAGATGTCCCACCATGATGCGCAGGTGAGAAGCGCCGAGCGATCGCGCGGCGAGTACGAATTCCATCTCTTTGACTTTCAGCACCTGCGCGCGTGCGAGCCGGGCGTAGCCAGCCCAACC
Source organism: Candidatus Acidiferrum sp. (assembly GCA_049644365.1). Taxonomy (GTDB): domain Bacteria; phylum Acidobacteriota; class Terriglobia; order Acidiferrales; family UBA7541; genus Acidiferrum. Next base: position 2,977 of record JBARRT010000021.1, read on the forward strand.
GGTAATGATCAGCGCCAAAATCACTTTGCCGATGCCGGGACCGAGAAATGCTGCGAACGCAATGGCCAGGAGGATTCCCGGGAAAGAAAGAAAAGCGTTGACGAGCAGAAGATTGATGACGCGATCCCACCAGCCGCCGGCGTATCCAGCGAGCATACCCATCGTTAGACCGATGAGACCGCAACCGGAAACTACGCAGACGGAAACGAGGAGCGAAATGCGCGCGCCATAGAGAGTGCGCGAAAGGATGTCGCGGCCGAGTTCGTCGGTTCCCATCCAATGTGCGCGCGAAGGAGACTCGAGGCGGGCCGGCAAGTTCTGCGCCGCGGGGTCGGCGGGCGCTATCCACGGTGCAAGCAGAGCCGCGACGACGAGAATTGAGCCGGCGATGAATCCCACGCGCGCGAGAATACTTTGGCGAAGAAACTCCCGGAGCGCCTGGGACGAAATCATGACAGCCTCACGCGGGGATCAATCACGGCATAGAAGACATCCGTTAGCAGGTTGACGGCGACGTAGGAGACCGCGATCACCAAAATGCATCCTTGCAGCAGCGGGTAATCGCGCGAAGAAATGGCCTGCACGGTCAAGCGCCCGATGCCGGGCCAGGAAAAAATCGTTTCTGTGACGATGGTGCCCGCCAGCAAAGTTCCGAATTGGAGACCTAGAATCGTGATGATCGGGATGAGCGCATTGCGAAATGCATGTCGCAGCAAGACGACGTACGTGGAGAGACCCTTGGCTTTTGCTGTGCGAACATAATCGCTTGAAAGCTCTTCCAGCATGGAGCTGCGAACCATGCGAGTGAGAATGGCAGCGAGTGCTGCACCGAGCGTCGCTGCAGGCAACACATAGTAGAGCAACCCGCCGCGTCCTGAAACCGGCAGCAGGCCGAGTTCAATGGAAAAGAAAAGAATCAGCACCGGGCCCAAGGCGAAGTTTGGAAATGCAAGGCCGAAGAGAGTGAAAACACCGACGGCACGATCCGAGAATTGTCCTCGGCGATGAGCGGCAAGCACCCCCGCGGGGATGGCGATGGCTGCGCAAACGATAAGTGCGAGAAACGCCAGTTGAAGAGTGGCGGGGTAACGCTCGAAAATGATGCGGCGCACGGGCGCCTGGAATTTGAACGACTGTCCCAGGTCTCCGCGCACGAGTTGCCGGAGATAGTGCCCATACTGGGAATGAAGCGGTAAATCCAACCCGAGCGAATGACGCAGTTGCGAGACTTGCCCCGGCGCTGCGCCTTCTCCGAGCATTTGCTCGACGGGATCACCCGGCACGATGTGAATCATCAGGAAGACCAGCGTAAGGACGAGCCAGAGCGCCGGGAGTGTCAGCAGGAATCGTTTGAGGAAGTAGCGAGCCATGTGTGACTGGGAAACTATGTTTTCACGCTCGCCGGCTTCGAATCCTTGGAGGGCGGACTTGCAATCTGTGGATCCGAAGTCTCTTTCTCAGCGCCAGTACTTCGAAGGCGCTGGATTTTGACTCGGGCGACGCGTTTTCCATCCATCTCCACGACCGAAAAACGAAAGTTGCCGTATTCGAAGCTCTCTCCGCCTTTAGGAATGAATCCCAATTGATCGAGCACGAATCCTCCGACGGTGGCATAGGCAGGATCTTCTGGAACGGTAATGTTGTATTGCGCGTCCAAGTCTCTCACGTTTAGAGCCGCATCGAATATCAATGCGCCGTCCGCAAGCGTGAGCGGACGTTCAATCACGTCGAATTCGTCGTGAATCTCTCCGACCATTTGTTCGAGGATGTCTTCCAGCGTAACCAGGCCGAGAATGCTGCCGAACTCGTCAACGACCATGGCCATGCCAACGCGGCGAGTGCGCAATTCCAGGAGCAACTCGCTGGCGGGCTTCGTTTCGGGAACGATAAGCACTTCGCGGAGAACGCGGCGCAAATCAAACGGCGGCGGCGAGAGATTCTCCTCGAGGCGGCGCTCGCGATCGAGGAGAATCCACAGCATGTCCTTGATATGGACAAAACCGAGTATGTGGTCCTCCGTGCCGCGGTAGACCGGAATTCGCGAACGCTGCGTCGTCGCGAAAGCGCGCATCACTTCATCCAGTGTGGATTCCACAGACAAGGTGTGCATGTCCGGCCGGGGCACCATGATCTCCCGCACCTGGATTTGCGCAAGTTCAATCGCGCTGAGAATGAATTTTTCTTCGCCGGGGGCAAGCAGTCCGCGTTCGCGCGCCTGCTGAATTTGGATCTGCAGCTCTTCCGTGGAATGCGCAACGCCGTGCCCGTGCGGCGAGGTGACTCCCATGGCCTTTACGATCGCCCCAGCTGCTCCATCCAGCGTGCTGATCGCCCAACGGAAAGTATTCAGGAACCAGTGAAATGGCACAGCTACCATCAGCGCAACGCGCTCGGCCCGGGCCAGGCTCAAGGTCTTGGGGACCAGCTCTCCAATCACTACGTGCAGCGCGCTCAAGAGGGCAAAAGCACACGTGAGAGCGAGGGCATGAGCGATGACCGCGGAGCGAGTTCCAGAAGGGCCCGTCCACATGGCTTGAAAGAGTTTCGCGAAGGTGGCTTCACCGACGGCACCGATCGCCAGGCTGGTCATTGTCATGCCGAGCTGCACGCCGGAGACCACGCGGTGCAGATCCCCAAGAAGCAGCTCCACCACGCGTGCTCTTGCACTTCCCTTGGCCACGAGCTGACGGATGCGCGAGAGCCGCACGGCAACGAGCGAGAACTCCGTCGCCGCGAAAAAGGCGTTCAGAGCGACCAGCGCCAGCACGCCGAGTAGACGAATCGCGAACATGGACGAATGGGCTCCCTGCGGCATTGTAGCAGCACCCCGGCGGCCCATGCTTGATCGTTGCCCGCGAAGTGAGCAAGCCACGCCACGCGGCCTCCATCAGGCAACAGTGAATCCGAGCTGCACGGCGGTTGCGCGGCACTGGGGCGTCCTCTACACTGACTGTTTGCCTAAGCCGCGCGGGAGTGAACTTGCGAACGTTTCTTCGAATCCTTCTGTGGGTAGTTGCTATTCTCGTTGTTGCCGTTGGCGCCGTGGCTTGGTGGTTTGTCTATCGGCCGCTGCCTCAGATTGACGGGACCGCGCCTCTTCCCGGACTCCAACACGAAGTCACTGTCGAGCGCGATCAATGGGGCGTTCCGCACATTCGCGCTGCTTCACTGGAAGATTTGGAAGAAGCGCAGGGCTACGTCATGGCGCAGGATCGCCTCTGGCAGATGGACCTTTTGCGACGGGTTGCGCGCGGCCAGCTTTCCGAAATCCTTGGCCCCACAACGCTCTCCATTGACAAGGATTTTCGGACGCTGGGATTCAGCCGGGAGGCAGCGCGCGACGTGGCGCAGATGGACGCCGAATCCCGCATGCTGATGGAAGCGTACGCGCGGGGAGTGAACACGTTTATCGAGGAGCATCAAGACCGGCTGCCTTTGGAGTTCACTTTGCTGCGCTACAAGCCCCTGCCATGGCAGCCTTCGGACAGCCTTGCGATTTCAGGTTACATGTATCGAACGCTGACGGATACGAGAGAAAGAGAGCTGAATCGCGCCAAAGTGACAGAGCGGGCAGGACCGGAACGGGCGAAGGATCTCTTCTCCGAAGAATCCGCGATGGATCATTTCGTCGTTGGCGATCCGAGTATGCCCAACGACGGTTCACAACGCTCTGCCGCCGAGGGTGACGACGAGGATGATGACGATATCCAACCCGACACAGTGCTGAAGGCTCGCTACACCGGCGCTAACGGGATTGCCGCCTCCGATGGCTCGCCGGACCTGACTTCAGCCTTGTCGCGGTCGATCCAGCAATTCCTGGAACAATCGCGCAACGAGATTCGCCAGGGGCTCGGCAGCAACAACTGGGTGGTCAGCGGAGCGCATACCGCAACCGGCAAGCCTTTGTTGGCCAATGACACGCATCTCGAGCTTACGATCCCCTCCATCTGGTACGAAGTTCACCTCACGGCCCCGGGTTGGAACGTGAAAGGCTTCACGCTGCCTGGGGCGCCGATGGTCATCATCGGGCACAACGAGCGTATCGCCTGGGGCTTCACCAACAATGGGGCGGATGTGCAGGATCTTTATGTTGAGACATTCAATCCCGCGGCGCCCGACGAATACCGCGTGAAGGGCTCTTGGACCAAGGCGCAAATCATTGACGAAACCATTCGCATGAAGGGCGCACCGGACGAACACTTGAAGGTGGTGGTCACTCGCCACGGCCCGGTGGTGGCTCGCGACGGGGACAAGGCGTACGCCATGCGCTGGACGGCTACGGAACCCGGCGGACTCGCGAACAGTTACAACTGGCTAGGCCATGCGAAGAATTGGAAAGAATTTCGCGAGGTTATGAAGCATGTCTGGGGGCCGGGACAAAACGCTGTTTATGCCGACGTTGACGGCAACATCGGATACATCATGGCAGCGCGCGTGCCGATTCGAAAGAAGGGCCATGGCGAAGTGCCCGTTCCTGGAGATACGGACGATTACGAATGGACGGGCTACATCCCGTTCGACCAACTTCCTCAAGCGCTGAACCCGGAGAGCGGTCTGATCGTCACGGCCAATGCGCGTGTCGTGGGACCGAATTACAAACCCTATCTGACCGACCGATGGGAGGAGCCTTACCGAACCGCGCGTATCTACGACTTGTTGCACGACCGGCATGATCTGCGGCCCGAGGACATGCTGAAAGTGCAGACCGATACGTACAGCTTTCCGCATGTGTTCGTCGCCGACCAGCTGATCGCAGCGGCAAAAACAGTGAAGCCCAAGGATGCTCGCGCTCAAAAATTGATCGAGGGCTTAAAGGATTGGAATGGCATCGCGGAGGCGGATTCTCCGGAGGTTTCCTTTCTGCATGCGGCACGGCGAGCGGCGATCGAACTCCTTCTCGAGCCGTTCCTGGGAAAAGAAACCGCAC
>JBARRT010000022.1:0-3224 GCA_049644365.1 Candidatus Acidiferrum sp.
TGATGGCGCAAAGACGAACGACGCAAATTTGAAGAATGACGCCAGTGTGCCGCAGGAAGGTTCCGCGAACTCGGATTCGGCCGGGATGCTCGTGGCGGACAACGAATTGCGGAACTTCACTCTGCTGCCGGGAGCCTTGCCTGCGGAAGCAGACGATGCGGCGATTGTACGTGTGCGGATGCAGCGCGGTGCGCTTGGTGCGCTGGGCCTCCCGGTGAACGAAGAGCGCGCCGGCGAATGGATCCAGGTGGACTTGCTCGTTGGAGACGACGGGCTGCCGCAAGCGGTGAGGCTGCCGCAACAGTGATCGCGCGAACAGAGGTCGGTGCGTTCCGGAGGTCCACGAAATGACGGAAGCGATGGCGCTTTGGGAGAAAGTAAAAGCCGCGGTCCACTTTGGTGAAGAAATGCCGGAGCACGCTTTGGTAATCGTGCTGCGGCGATTGAAAAACGGAATCGCGGGAATTGCTGCGGCGAAGAGTTCGCAACAGTTCGGGAGAGAAGAGGAGAGGGAATAATGAATCGCAGAATAAGCATGAGCCCGATTTTGGGTGCCGCACTGTTTCTGAGCGCTGGAGTGGCGCGTGCACAAGAGCCGCCGCCACATCCTGGCGGGGACGTGATGTTCCATAGAGTAGGACCCCGCGATGACTTCATGGCCCCACCGATGGGCGAGCGGATTGAATTGCTGGGCTTCGAAGGAATGCACGGCGGAAAAGTCGTGACGGGAGCGCCGTTCAGCGCGGTCGCCATTTCCGAGACGTCGCGAACCCTGGCAGACGGAAATCACATTTCGCGCAAGACGCAGACGAATCTTTTCCGCGACAGCCAGGGGCGATTCCGCAAAGAAGTGACGCTGCCCGCCATCGGACCGCTGGCCACTTCCGCGGGACCGAGGTCGTTTGTGATGATCAACGATCCGGTGGCGCAGCAGAATTTTATTCTGCATCCCGAGGAAAAAACGGCGGAGAAGATGGGGAAGGCGTTTGGCAGGATGAAAGGCGGGACACCCGGCGAGAGGCACGGCGGCTGGAAGGGCAACGCCGAGTCCTGGGAAGCAAAAGCAGCGGCGAGCGGAAATTTCAAGAAGGAAGATCTGGGGACGCAAACGATCGCGGGGGTGAGCGCGCAAGGAACGCGGTACACGCGCATTATTCCGGCGGGACAAATCGGAAACGAAAAACCGATCACCATCGTTTCCGAGCATTGGTACTCCAATGATCTGCAAATGACGGTGATGAGCAAGAGAAGCGACCCGCAGTTCGGCGAGACCACCTATACGCTGACGAATATTCAGCGGGCCGAACCGGCCGCGTCGCTCTTCGCGGTGCCTTCGGACTACACCTTGCAAGAAGGCCACATGGGCCGGCACATGATGAAGTACAAACAGGGAGCGTCTCCGCCGGAAAATTAGTGTGACGGAATAATTCCCGGCGACGGCAACGCCGTCGAAACAGTCTTCTCTCCTGAAGACGCGACGCCCTTTTCGCTGCAGCCTGACATCGCTGCGGGAAGGGCGCCGGCGTTTCTGGAGAGCAAAAAGTGAAGGAGTGAAGTAAAGAGATCATGGGTGGAGGCTCCGGTCGAGGAGTTCGACGACGTGGAGAACTTGCTGATTGGTGCGGTGGATGGCGGCTCCCGCACGCAGTTGTAAGAGGCATCCGGGATTGGCGGTGGCGATGATCGGGGCGCGCGTGGATTGGGCGTGTTGCATTTTTTCCGCCAGCAATTCGAGAGACGTTTCCGTTTGCGTGACGTTGTAGACTCCGGCGGAGCCGCAGCAGATTTCCGAGCCGGGCAATTCCACAAATTCGAGTCCGGGGATGGCGCGGAGAAGCGTGCGCGGGGCTTCGCGGATTTTTTGACCGTGGAGAAGATGGCAGGAATCCTGATAGGTGACGCGCAGGGGAAGCGGTTTCAGTTTTACGGTGAGGCCGAGCGCGGCGAGAAATTCGGTGACGTCGCGGACTTTTGCGGAGAATTCATGAGCCCGGGCAAACTCCGGCTCTTCGGGTGAAAAGAGATGATCATATTCCTTGAGCGTGGAACCGCATCCGGCGGCGTTGGTGACGATGGCGTCAAAGTTTTCGCGAAGGAAGACGGCAAGATTTGTTCCAGCGAGTTCGCGGGCCACATCGCGGATGCCGGCGTGCGCGGAAAGCGCACCGCAGCAAAGCTGTCCTTTAGGCACCACGACTTCGCAGCCATTGGACGTGAGGACGCGGATGGTGGATTCATTGAGACGTGCGAAGGCGACGTTGGCGATGCATCCAGCGAAGAAAGCGACGCGGGCGCGGCGCGGACCCGCGGCGGGATAGGTCCGGCCGTGGCGGCCATAGAAAAAGTCGTCGTCAATGCGCGGTAGGAAGCGTTCGCGTTCGGAGAGACCGAGAAGTTTCAGCACGCCGATGGCGCGCGCGACGGCCTGCAAGCCCGAGCGCTGGTAGAGGCGGAGAACGCGGGCGAGATCGACGATGAGAAGGGGATTGGGGAGCAACTGCCGGAAGACGTAGTCCCGAACGACACGAGAGATCCAGGAACGCTCGCAGTCCCGCTCGATGCGCGCGCGAGCGTGCTCGACGAGCTTTCCATACTCGACGCCGGAGGGGCAGGCGGTTTCGCAGGCGCGGCAGTCGAGACATTTGTGAATGTGATCCACGAACGAATCGGTGACGGGGAAATTGCCGAGCTCGACGTGAATCATCTGGTGGATGCGGCCGCGCGGGGAATCCGCTTCGAGATTCCAGAGGCGGTAAGTGGGGCAAGCGTTTAAGCAGAGACCACAGTGGATGCAGCGGGCGTAGTCCTCGTAGACGGGAGCAGGGCCGGGGATGGGGAGCGCGGACATGGTTCGGTTCTTTGCGAAGGATGATTCTACGGGAGTTCGCGGCCATTCGACTAGACGGCGAGGGGGCAAGGGGCAAAGAAGGCTCTTTTCAAGAAGGCCGGAAGGTGCCGGTGATTCCCTGCTTCGGTCCGGATGAACCGGAACTTAGTTAACAATCACCACCCCTCCCCCCTGTTTTTTGTAAGTGTTGATTCTAAAGGGAGTTAGTGTTTCCTTAAGTCTTTTATTTTCAACACTTGCAAGAGAGTTCACAAGTGTTGATGGCTCTGTTGACATCCTCGCCTTGAGAGGGGTGCCTCAAGCGATAGAGGTTGAACGCAAGGCCGAGCAGGAGGGCCTGGCGAATCTGAATAGACAGGGTGCGGCCGGGGGCCCG
>JBARRT010000023.1:0-19530 GCA_049644365.1 Candidatus Acidiferrum sp.
GATTACGCCGGTAGCGCTGGAAAAGGGCTTGCGGTTCGCGATTCGCGAAGGCGGGCACACCGTCGGCGCCGGCGCCGTCACCGAGATCATCGAGTAGGTTTGGAAAACTAAATGAGACAAGGCGACAAAATTCGCATTCGTTTGAAGGCGTACGACCACCGGATTCTAGACCAGTCCACGCGGGAAATCGTGGAGACGGCGAAGCGCACCGGCGCGGATGTGGCCGGGCCGATTCCCCTGCCCACGACTATCAACCGCTGGACGGTATTGCGGTCGCCGCACGTGGACAAGAAATCGCGCGAGCAGTTTGAAATGCGCACTCACAAGCGGCTGATCGACATTCTGGAGCCGACGCCGGACACGGTGGATGCGCTGATGAAGCTGGATTTGCCGCCGGGCGTGGACGTGGAAATCAAGGCGTTCGGGCACGCGGTGAAGTAAGTCGTCAGGGGATTGCAAGAATCTTGAGCAGTACGCAGCCAATACCCTTCGAGGCAAGCTGCAAGAGAGAGAAAAGAGCAATGGCGGTCAACGGAATTATCGGAATCAAGCTGGGCATGACCCAAGTGTTCGTCGAAGACGGCACGCTCGTCGGGTGCACCGTTCTTCAGGCGGGCCCTTGCGTGGTGGTGCAGCGCCGGACGAAAGAGAACGACGGGTACGAGGCCGCGCAGTTGGGGCTCGTGGAATTCGTCAAGCCGCAGCGCGTCAACAAGGCGATGACCGGCCACTTCAAAAAGGCCAATGTCGCACCGATGAAAGTGATGCAGGAAGTGCGCATCGAGGAATCGAAGGACGAAACCAAGGTTGGCGACCGCGTGCTGGTGGAGAACTTCAAGACCGGTGAGCTCGTGGATGTAAGCGGCGTGAGCAAGGGCAAGGGCTTTCAAGGCGGCGTCAAGCGCTGGCACTACCGCGGCGGCGACGCGTCGCACGGTTCGATGCATCATCGCGCGCCGGGCGGCATCGGCGGCAGCTCGTTCCCGTCGCGCGTGTGGAAAAACCAGCACTTTCCGGGTCACATGGGCAACGTCAAGGTTACGGCCAAGAATTTGAAGGTAGTGAAGGTGGACACCGACGAAAACCTGCTGCTGGTGCGGGGATCGGTTCCCGGACCAAGTGGAACGTACATTTTCATCCGCAAGGCGAAAAAAGCGAAATAAGGCGGAGCGGCACTTCGCTTCGCTCAGCGTAAAGAAGGAAAAGAGATTATGCCGGTCGTGGATGTAGTCAATTTGAGTGGCAAGAAAGTCGGCCAGGTCGAACTGGCGGACGCGATCTTTGGTGCGAAGGTGAATCAGGACCTGCTGCACGAAGCCTCGCGGTGGTATCTGCGGGGACTGCGCCGGGGCACGCACAAGGTCAAGGAAAAGAGCGAAGTGAGCGGCGCGGGCCGCAAGCTCTGGAAGCAGAAGGGTACGGGACGCGCGCGCGTCGGCTCGATCCGCTCGCCGCTCTGGCGTCATGGCGGCACGGTCCACGGACCAAGGCCGCGCGATTACAGTTACGCACTGCCAAAGAAGATGCTGCTGGGCGCATTGCGCTCGGCGCTTTCGGCAAAGCTTGCAGAGCAGAAACTGACGGTCGTGGATGCCTGGACGCTCGAGACGCACAAGACGCAGTCGCTCGTCGAAGTGCTTGGCAAGCTGAATCACACGAAGTCGGCGTTGCTGGTGGCGCACGGCGAAAACCGCAACCTGGAACTCGCGAGCCGCAATATTGATGGCGTGAAGCTGGCGGCGCCCAGCGTTTTGCAGCCGTACGATGTGCTGAAGCATGACCTGGTGGTGCTCTCGAAGGATGCGGTGGCGCGGTTGAGCCACACGCTGGATCCGGAGAAGAAGCCCATCGTGGTGCCGGACGTGGAGACGATTGCGCCCGCGCCAAAGGCGGCAAAAAAAGAAGCTGCGCCAAAAGCCGCAGCGAAGAAACCGGCAGCGGCAAAGAAAGCCGCCAAGCCGGCAAAGAAGAAGGGGAAGGACTAAGCGATGGCAGCCCCTCACTATCAGATTATCCGGCGGCCGATCATCACGGAAAAGGGCCTCGGCGTGAAAGAGACGCAGCACACCGTAGTCTTTGAAGTTTCTTCGAAAGCCACAAAGACCGAGATCAAAGAAGCCGTGCAGCAGATTTTCAAGGTGAAGGTAGCCGCGGTGCGCACCGCGAATTTTGTGGGCAAGATGCGCCGCCGCGGCCAGAACGAAGGCTACCGGCGGGATTGGAAGAAAGCGTACGTCAAGCTCGCCGAAGGCGAAAAGATGATTGAGTACGCGGAGAACCTGTAAGACCGGGACGGTTTGAGAGAGATTTGCAGTAAGAAGGTAAGAGGCAGCGATGGGACTGAAGAGCTTTAATCCATATACGGCGTCGCGGCGGTTCATCACCGTCGTGGACAAGAGCCACATCACCAAGCAGGAGCCGGAAAAGGCGCTGCTGGAACCGAAGAAGCGTTCGGGCGGGCGCAACAATCACGGCGAAATCGTGATCTGGCACCGCGGCGGCGGACACAAGAAGCAGTACCGCAAGGTGGACTTCCGGCGTGACAAGCTCGGCGTGCCCGCGAAAGTGGCGGCCATCGAGTACGACCCGAACCGCAGCGCGAATCTGGCGTTGCTGCACTACGCCGATGGCGACAAGCGCTACATCCTGCATCCTGTGGGATTGGAAGTGGGCGCGACGGTTTCGACCGGCGAGGGCTCGGACATTCTTCCGGGCAATGCGCTGCAGTTCAAGCACATTCCTCCCGGCACGATGGTGCACAACCTGGAACTGTATCCGGGGCGCGGCGGGCAGGTGGTGCGTTCGGCCGGCGGCTCGGCGCAGTTGCTGAGCAAAGAAGGCGACTTGGCGCTCGTGAAGCTGCCTTCCGGCGAAGTTCGGAAGTTTTCCGTGGAGTGCATGGCGACGGTCGGCCAGGTCGGCAACCTCGATCATGAGAATGAAACCTACGGAAAAGCAGGACGCACGCGTTGGCAAGGCGTCAAGCCGACGGTGCGCGGCGTGGCTATGAATCCCGTCGACCATCCGCACGGCGGCGGTGAAGGCAAGGTAAAGGGCAATCATCCGCAGACCCCGTGGGCGTTCCCGACACTGGGTAAGAAGACGAGAAACAACAAGCGCACGGACAAGAACATCGTCCAGCGCAGGAAGTAAGGACCAGAAGTTTACTGAGGCGAGAAACCGGGTGGTGCAGGCAAGACAACCCGGCGAGAGCAGAAACAATGCGAGCAACACGTACAACACGATCAGCAGGACGGCGGAGCCGGCCGGTGAAGCGCACGGCGAAACGCGCAAGCAGCAAGAGCACGAAGCTGGTGCGCCCGATTGTGAAAAAAGCAGTAGTGGTTCCGCTGGAACCGGTTCTGTACAAGCTGTGCAAACCGGGATGGTCGGTCATTGTGGAGCGGATTGCGAATGCGCAGGGCACGCGGTTTGTTTGCCCGTTCTGCCCGAAGTCGCACCGCGTTCCCGGGCCGGTGCGGGGATTCAAGAAAATGCGGCGGGCGCAGTGGAGCCGCTTGCGGCGAGTGGAGGAATAGGGAATCGATGGCACGCTCACTGAAAAAAGGGCCGTTTGTGGACGGCCACCTGCGTATCAAGGTCGAAGGACTGAACACGCGCAACGAAAAGAAAGTGATCAAGACGTGGTCGCGGCGCTCGACGATCGTGCCGGAAATGATCGGGCACACCATCGCCGTGCACAACGGAAAGAAATTCATTCCCGTGTATGTGACCGAGCAGATGATCGGGCACAAGCTGGGGGAATTTTCACCGACGCGTTCGTTCAAGGGTCACGGCGTGAGGGTGGCGCTCGAGAAGGCTGCGGGCGTGGCACCACCAGGAGGCGGCGCAGCACCAGCGGCACCCGCAGCGCCGAAGGCATAAGGCTATGGCTGACGTACAGACACAAACCGGATCAATTGAAGCGCACGCGCTGGCGAGGCACGTGCGGATGTCTCCGCAGAAGGCGCGGCTGGTGATGGATTTGATTCGCGGAGCGAAAGCGCAGGACGCGCTGCAGACGCTGAAGTACACGCAAAAGCGTGCCGCCAAGCACATCGAAAAAGTGCTGCGCAGCGCCATCGCCAATGCGGAGCGCAAAGCGGAAGACGCCGGCGCGCCGCTCGATGTGGATGAACTGTTCGTCTCGAATTGTTTCGTGAATGAAGGGCCGCGCTGGAAGCGGCTGCGTCCAGCCCCGATGGGCCGGGCGTTCCGCTATCAAAAGCGCACGGCGCACCTCTGGGTGGGCGTGGCCGAGCATCACGTTGCGGCAGCGCAGCGCGTCGCGGCCATCGAAGCGGAAGCCGAAGCGCAAAAGGGCGTGCGCGGTACTGCGCGTCGTGTCCGCAAGGCGTTGACCGGGAAGCAAGCGCCCCCGAAGAAGGGAAAGAAGTAATGGGACAGAAGACGCATCCGTACGGATTCCGGCTGGGCTACAACAAGCCGCACAAGTCGCGGTGGTATGCGGACAAGGACTACGCCGACCTGCTTCACGAAGACGTGAAGCTCCGCAAGGAGCTGAAAGAAAAATTGAAAAGTGCGGGCATCAGCTCGATCGACATCGAGCGCGCCGCCAACAAGCTGGTCGTGCGCATTTACACCGCGCGGCCCGGCATCATCATCGGGCGCAAGGGCGCGGAGATCGACAAGCTGAAGCAGGACGTGCAGAAGCGTACCAAGCGCGAAGTGCATATTGACATCCTGGAAGTGCACCGTCCGGAGCTGGATGCGCAGCTCGTGGCGGAATCGATTGCGCTGCAACTCGAAAAGCGCGTGGCGTTCCGGCGCGCGATGCGCAAAGCGGTGGATTCGGCGCTGCGCTTCGGCTGCAAAGGCATCAAGGTGCGCGTGGCGGGCCGGTTGAACGGCGCGGAAATCGCGCGCAAAGAGTGGTACCTGCAGGGACGGCTGCCGCTGCAAACGTTGCGCGCGGACATTGATTACGGCACCGCGGAAGCCAACACCACGTATGGAGTGATTGGCGTGAAGTGCTGGGTCTATCAGGGCGAAAACGTTCCCAAGAAGGCTTCGAAGATTCAAAAGGAACGCGAAACGGTCGCCGCGGCGTAGAAATTTAGCAGAGATTCGGGAAGCGAGAACAGAACGATGTTGATGCCGAAGAAAGTGAAGTACAGAAAGCAGATGCGCGGCCGCCGCAACGGCAAGGCCTGGCGCGGCGGAGATCTCGCGTTTGGCGATTATGGCTTGAAGGCCATGGAATGTGCATGGATCACCGACCGGCAGATTGAAGCTTCGCGCGTGGCGATTACGCGATTCATCAAGCGCGGCGGAAAATTGTGGATCCGGATTTTTCCGGACAAGCCGTTCACCAAGAAGCCCGCGGAAACGCGCATGGGCAAAGGCAAAGGCGCGCCGGAGAAGTGGGTGGCGGTGGTGAAGCCGGGACGCATCATGTTTGAGATGGCGGGCGTGGACGAAGCGACAGCAAGAGAGGCCATGGGTTTGGCGGCGAACAAGCTGCCGATCCCGACAAAATTCATTGCCCGCGCGGGAGGGTTTTAACGATGCCGCGGCGAATTGAGAAGATCCGCGAAGCAGGCAAAGACGAGCTGCAGGCGCAGCACAAGGATTTGACGGAGCAGATTTTCCGGCTGCGGTTCCAGCTCTCCACTGGACAAGCGGAAGCGCTAAAGCGGTTGCGCGAAGCGAAAAAAGATCTGGCGCGGGTGAAGACGTTGCTGCGCGCACAGGAACTGTCGGCTGCTCTGCAGCCGCAAAAGGCAGGGAAGGCGTAATGACAACCGAAACACAAAGCGCGGCGTCTGCGGAGCGCGGCGAGCGCACCGTGCTCACTGGCAAAGTAACGAGCGCGAAGATGGAAAAGACGATTGTGGTGGAAGTGCAGCGGCTGGTGCAGCACCCGAAGTACCGCCGCGTGGTGCGCATCTCGAAGAAGTTCTACGCGCACGACGAAAATCGCAAGGCCAAGCCGGGCGACACCGTGCGCATCGTGGCTTCGCGGCCGCTTTCGAAGTTGAAGCGCTGGCGGTTGAAGGAAGTGCTGACGCGGAACGCGTCGGCCGAGTAAGAAAGACAGGGGAGCGGACCAATGATTCAGATGCGAACCTGGCTGACGGTGGCCGACAATTCCGGCGCGCGCAAGCTGACGTGCATCATGCCGGTGGGCGGCGACGCAGGGCTCAAAGCCGGCCTTGGCGACGTCATCACCGCCGCGGTGAAGGAAGCCACGCCGGAAAGCCAGGTAAAAAAAGGAAGCGTAGTGAAGGCCGTTGTCGTGCGCATGCGGAAAGAACGGCGGCGCAAGGATGGCACGTACATCCGGTTTGACGACAACGCCGCGGTGCTGATCAACGATGCGGGTGAGCCCGTGGGGACGCGCGTGTTCGGCCCGGTGGCGCGCGAGCTTCGCGAGAAGAAATTCACCAAGATTGTTTCGCTGGCTCCGGAGGTTTGGTAGGCCATGACACTGAGACACGATAGGGCCGAGCGGCACACCATTCAAATTCGCAAGGGCGACAACGTAAAGGTGCTCGCCGGCAAAGACGCGGGCAAGAGCGGGCGCGTGCTTTTCATCAACGCGAAGAAGAACACCGTGGTGGTGGAGCACGTCGGAATCATCAAGCGGCACACGCGGCCGAATCCGCAGAAAAATATCAAGGGCGGAATCGTGGAGAAGGAAGCGGGGATCAACGTCTCAAACGTGCTGGTCATCTGCGGGAGCTGCGGGAAGCACACCCGGATCGGACACACGGTGCTGCCGGACGGCACGAAAGTGCGCAGTTGCCGGCATTGCAATACGACGCTGGATAAGTAAGGGACAAAGATAAGGGAATGCAATGAAGAGCCGATTGCAGGAAAAATACCGGAATGAGACAGTCCCCGCGCTGATGAAGCGCTTTGGCTGGAAAAATGTCATGGCGGTGCCGAAGGTGCAGAAGGTCACCGTCAACATCGGTCTGGGCGAGGCCAGCCAGAACGCCAAATTGCTGGACACCGCCGCGGTGGAGCTGGGCCAGATCACCGGGCAAAAGCCCATCATCACGCGCGCGAAGAAATCCATTGCGAACTTCAAGATTCGCAAAGGCATGCCCATCGGGTGCGCGGTGACGCTGCGCGGCGACAAGATGTACGAATTCCTGGACCGCCTGTGCAACGTGGTGCTTCCGCGCGTGCGCGACTTTCGCGGCTTGCCTTCGAATGCGTTCGACGGCCGCGGCAATTACACGCTGGGTCTGAAAGACCAGCTGGTGTTCCCGGAGATCGACTACACGCGCGTGGACAAGATCAAGGGCATGAACATCACGCTGACCACCACGGCAAAAAACGATGAGCAGGGCCGCGAGCTGCTCAAGGGGCTGGGAGTTCCGCTTCGCGAAAAAGGGGCCGTACAATAAATGGCACGCACAGCAAAAATCGCCAAGTCGCTCAAGAAACCGAAATTCAAGGTGCGGGTTCGCAACCGCTGCCGCTGCTGCGGCCGCGCGCGCGGGTATATCCGCAAGTTCCAGATGTGCAGAATCTGTTTCCGCGGTATGGCGCTGAAGGGCGAGATCCCCGGCGTCGTGAAAGCGAGCTGGTAGGAGAATTATGCAGACGGATCCGATTGCCGATTTTCTGACGCGCCTCCGCAACGCGGCGGCCGCCAAGCACCAGCGCGTTGACGTTCCGGTTTCCCGGCTGAAGACCGAGATCGCGCGCATCCTGAAGGAAGAGGGCTACATCTCGACCTACAAGCTGGTGGACGAGAACAAGACGCGCAAGATGCTGCGCGTTTTCCTGAAGTACACGCCGGATCGCCGCAGCGTGATCACCGGGCTGAAGCGCATCTCGCGCCCGGGCGCGCGCTCGTATCTCGGCGTGACGGACATCCGTCCCGTCGTGGGCGGACTGGGCATCAGCATCATGACCACGCCGAAGGGGCTGATGAGCGGCCGCGCGGCGCGTAAAGCCAAGCTGGGCGGCGAAATTCTTTGCGAAGTGTGGTAGACGGCATTTCGAGTTAAGGGAAAAAGAAAAAGATGTCACGTATCGGAAATAAACCAATTCCAGTGCCGGCCGGCGTGAAAGTCGCCTTGCAGGGCGGCAAGATCGACGTGCAGGGGCCAAAAGGCAAACTTTCCTTCGCGATTCCGCTGGGGATCACGTTTGAACAGAAGGACGGAGTGCTGACCGCCAAGCGCGCCACCGAAGAGCACCGCGCTCTGCACGGACTCGCGCGCGCGCTGGTGGCCAACGCCGTTCATGGCGTCACCTCCGGTTTCAAGAAAGAGCTGGATATCGTCGGCGTCGGCTATCGCGCGGAGCTGAAGGGCAAAATGATTGCTTTCGCGCTCGGAAAGTCGCATCCCATCGAGTTTCCGATTCCGGAAGGCATCCAGGTGGCGGTGGAGAAGCAGACGCACCTCATCGTCAGCGGCGCGGACAAGGGACAAGTCGGCCAGGTTGCCGCAGACATGCGTTCGCTGCGCCCGCCCGATCCGTACAAGCAGAAGGGCGTTCGCATCACCGGCGAGCGGCTGAAGAAGAAGGCCGGGAAGGCCGGAGCGAAGGCCGGCGGCGCCGCCTAGAGAGATTGAGGGAGAAGAGACCTTGGCAACAACACGAGTTCGCAAGCTATCGAGGGATTTGCACCGCCAGCGTGTTCACGAACGTGTGCGCACCAAGGTGGATGGCACGCCGGAGCGCCCACGTTTGTGCGTGTACCGCTCGCTGGGACACATTTACGCGCAGGTGATCGACGACTGCTCGGGAAAGACGCTGGTTTCCGCCAGCTCAGTCGATGGCGAATCGAAAAAGAATTTGAAGGGCGGCGGCAACGTCGCGGCCGCGAAAGTGATTGGCAAGACGATCGCCCAGCGCGCGAAGGCTGCTGGAGTCAGCAAAGTAGTGTTCGACCGCGGCGGATACAAGTATCACGGCCGCGTCAAGGCGCTCGCAGATGCGGCGCGGGAAGCGGGGTTACAGTTCTAAGCCTATGTCGAAGCAAATTTTGCGAGACAGTTTAGCGGTACGGCGGCTTCTGGACGTGAATCCTTCCGATTTGAAGGATGACGTGATCGCCATCAACCGCGTCACGAAGGTCGTGAAGGGCGGCAAGAATTTGAGCTTCTCCGCGCTGGTGGTTGTCGGCGACAGCCGCGGCCATGCGGGATTCGGCATGGGCAAAGCGCGTGAAGTGCCCATGGCCATCAAGAAGGGCATCGAGCAGGCGAAAAAGAATTTGATCAAGCTGAATTTGAAGGGCACCTCGATTCCACACCAGGTCTTGGGGCGCTATGGCTCGGCGCAAGTGCTGCTGAAGCCAGCGTCCGAAGGCACGGGCGTGATCGCGGGCGGCCCGGTGCGCAAAGTGATGCAGGTGGCGGGCATTACCAACGTGCTGACGAAGTCGCTTGGCACTTCGAACCCGCACAACGTCGTCAAGGCCACGTTCGCGGCGCTTTTGAGCCTCAAGGATGTGGGACACGTCGCGGAAATGCGTTCGAAGACAGTAGACGAAATCAGCGGCAGGCCGCCGAAGGAAAAAGCCGCCGCAAGCGAGAGCAACTAATGGCAGTCAAAAAAGTGGCGACCGAAAAAAGCTCGTCCAAGCCCTACAACCGGACCGAGCACGACGGCAGGAAGTCGGGCGGCAAGGTGAAGATCAAGTGGGTGGTCAGTTTCATCAGCTGCACGGATGACATGCGGCAGACCATCCGCGGCCTTGGCTTGCGCCGAATGCACCAGGTGGTCGAGCGCCAGGACACGCCGGAAACGCGCGGCATGATCCACAAGGTGCGGCATCTCGTGGAAGTGGTGGGGTAGAGCGATGGCGAAAAAAAGTTCAAGCGGTCCCCGCGGGGGCGGTAAGCGTGGCCAGCATAAACCGGCGACTCCAGCGTCCAAGGTGCGCCGTTCCTTCACGCTGGCGAATCTGCAGCCGCCTGCGGGCTCGCGCAAGAAAAAGGTGCGCGTGGGCCGCGGCATCGGCTCCAAACTTGGCAAGACCGCCGGCGCCGGCAACAAGGGGCAGAAATCCCGGCGCGGCTATTCGCGCCGCCGTGGATTTGAAGGCGGGCAAATGCCATTGCACCGGCGCATGCCCAAGCGCGGCTTCCACAATCCGTTCGGTGTGACGTACTCGGTCGTGAATCTGGAGGAACTGAATGTTTTTCCAGCCGGCGAAACGGTCACTCCGGAGTTGCTCCGCGCCCACGGCTTTGTCCGGCGCGCCAGGGATCCCATCAAGGTTCTCGGCGATGGCGAGCTGACCAGCAAGCTGGCCATTCACGCGCATGCCTTCAGCGCGTCGGCCAAGGAAAAGATCACCAAGGCGGGCGGCACGTTCGAGGTTGTAGCGTAAGGTTGACCGCTTTGCGGTCACAGAAAGAAGATTCGCAGGATTAGCGCATGAAACGATTCGTCGAAGCCGTGAAAAACATGTTCCGCATTCAAGACTTGCGGAACCGCGTTTTGTTCACGCTGGCGCTGCTGGCGGTCTACCGCATTGGTGCGTACATTCCGATCCCCGGCATCAATTCCGCCGTGCTGGATCAATTGTTCAATCAGGCGGCCGGCTCGATGCTGGGCATCTTCAATCTCTTCAGCGGCGGCAACTTCCGCCGCATGACGATTTTCGCGCTCGGCATCATGCCGTACATCACTTCCTCGATCATCTTGCAATTGATGACCGTGGTGTTCCCGTACCTCGAGCGCTTGCAAAAAGAAGGCGAGCTCGGGCGCCGCAAAATCACGCAGTACACGCGCTACCTGACCATCGTGTTGAGCGTCATTCAATCGTCCACGATTGCAACCGCCTTGCAATCGCAGAGCCTTGGCGGGCAATCGCTTGTGTATCGGCCGGGATACTCGTTCGTCTTGATGACCATCCTCACGCTGACGACCGGCTCCGCTTTCATCATGTGGCTGGGCGAGCAAATCAGTGAGCGCGGCATCGGCAATGGAATGTCGCTCATCATCTTCACCGGCATTGTGGTGGGCTTGCCGCGCGCGGTGCAGGACTTGTACGAAAAGGCCAGCACGCGGGCCTGGGGGCCTTTCACGCCCATAGCCCTGATCTTCCTGGTCGTCCTGATGATCGCCGTCGTGGCCTTCATCGTGTACGTCGAAGGGGCGCAGCGGCGCATCCCGGTGCAGTACGCCAAGCGCGTGGTTGGCCGCCGCGTCATGGGCGGGCAATCTTCGTACTTGCCGCTCCGCGTCAATTCCGGAGGGGTGATTCCTCCAATTTTTGCGAGCTCGTTGCTGGCGTTTCCGCCAACCATTGCGTTGTTGTTTGCTCACAAGTATCAGTTTATTGACAACTTCGTGAGAGCCATCAGCTTTGGCGAGCCGCTTTACAACCTGGTCTACGTTTTGATGATCATTCTGTTCGCGTTCTTCTACATCGGAATCGTTTTCAATCCGACGGAGCTTGCGGACAACATGCGCAAGAATGGCGGATTCATTCCGGGGATTCGGCCGGGCCGCACGACCTCCGAGCACGTCAGCAAGATTCTGAAGCGGCTGACCTTTATCGGCGCCATCTATCTTTGCCTGGTTTGTTTGCTGCCGGAATGGCTGATCACTGGTATTCACCTGGATCACCTCGGCTGGGGAATCGGTTCGTGGTTTGACCGGCATTTTCCGACCTGGTTTTTGAAGGGCCTGGGTGTGCAGTTTTATTTTGGAGGTACGTCTCTCCTGATCGTGGTTGGCGTGGCGATGGATACCGTGCAGCAGCTCGAAGCACAACTCGTCATGCGGAACTACGAAGGGTTTGCTCGCAAGGGGCGGTTGCGCGGCCGGCGGTAAGGGAGAAGAGCAGGGTGGCTCCGGATACACGGCACCCCGATAAGCTGGACCGCGCAGTGATTTTTCTCGGGCCCCCGGGCGCGGGGAAAGGCACGCAGGCTAGCGAGTTGGCAAAGAAGTACGGTGTGCCGCACCTTTCGACTGGAGACATGCTTCGCGAGCACGTCGCCAAGGGCACGCCGCTTGGCCTAAAAGCCAAGCCGATCATGGAGCGCGGCGAGCTGGTTCCGGATTCGCTGGTGCTGCAGATGGTCGCGGAGCGGATTGAACGGCCGGATTGTTCGCATGGTTTTGTATTTGACGGGTTTCCGCGGACGGTGGCCCAGGCGAAATATCTGGGCGAGCTGCTGAAGCATCATGGTTTCAAGCGGCCGTTCGTGATTCACCTGGTCATCGATCCTTCGGTCTTGATGCGAAGGCTGACCGGGCGGCGGACCTGCAAGGTGGGCGGCGAGATTTATAATATTTACGAGCGCCCGCCGAAGGCCGAGGGAATTTGCGACAAGGACAGCGGCGAGCTCGTGCAGCGGCCGGACGATCGCGAAGAAGTAATCGGCCCGCGGCTGCAAGCGTACGAGAAGCAAACGACTCCGCTGGCTGCGTATTACCGGCGCCTGGGTTTGCTTCAGGACATCGACGCGGCAAAGAGCGTCGAAGAAGTGGGCCGCCAGGTGCAGCACAGCGTTCAGAGCGTACGCGGAGCTCGCTAGCCGGCGCGGTGAGGACGGCGGCAAAGAAGATGGCGATTCATCTGCGAAGCGCGGAAGAGCTGGAGAAGATGCACCGCGCCGGGCTGGCGGTGCACGAAGTCTTGACGGCGCTGCGGGACGCAGTGAAGCCTGGGCTGACGACGATGGACCTCGAGAAGCTTGCCGAGGAGAAAATCGCCGGAGGGCCCGGCAAGGCGGCGTTCAAGGGGTACCGCGGTTATCCCTGCGTGCTGTGCACGTCGGTGAACAGCGAGATTGTTCATGGGATTCCGTCGCCCAAGCGCAAGTTGCGCGAAGGCGATATCGTCTCGATCGACTTCGGGATGGAAGTGGACGGGTATTACGCGGATTCGGCTGTGACCGTCCCCGTGGGGCGCATCAGTCCAGAGATGCAGAAGCTGCTGGACGTGACCCGCGAATCGCTCGACCGCGCGATTGACAAGATGCGCGCGGGCAACCGCCTCGGCGATGTCGGCCACGCGGTGCAGAGCTGGGTCGAGCAGCACGGCTATTCGGTGGTGCGGGAGTTCGTCGGGCACGGCATCGGCACCAAGATGCACGACGAGCCTAACCTGCCGAACTACGGCGACGAAGGTCACGGCGCGCGACTGCAAGAGGGCATGGTCATCGCCGTCGAGCCGATGGTCAACGCGGGCCGGCCGGAAGTGCGGATGCGCGACGAGTGGGTGGCGGAAACGGCGGATGGCAGCCCCTCGGCGCACTTCGAGCACACCGTGGCGATTACCGCCAACGGGCCTTGGATTCTGACGCGGCCGAAAGAAATGACCGGACCGTCTTGGTAAGAAATGTAATGGCCGGTCTTTAGACTGGTTTGGGTAAACACGGGAGACTATGGCGAGACCCATTCGCGAGGAAAAGAAGAAAGGCGACTCCGGAAATTCCAAGGAGGACGCCATTGAAGTCATGGCAACGGTGATCGAGCCGTTGCCGAACGCGATGTTCCGCGTCGAGCTTGAAAACAAGCACCAGGTTCTGGCGCACGTTTCCGGCAAGATGCGCAAGAACTTCATCCGGATTCTCGCGGGAGACAAAGTTGCTGTGGAGCTCTCTCCGTATGATTTGACGCGCGGCCGGATTGTGTACCGTTACAAATAGAGTGAGTGGGACGAGGACAGGAAAAAATGAAAGTAAGGGCATCAGTAAAAAAGATTTGTGACAAGTGCAAGGTGATCCACCGGCGCGGCGTGGTCCGCGTGATTTGCTCCAACCCGAAGCACAAGCAGCGCCAGGGATAAAGGTTTTTGAGGAGAATCGCATGGCACGTATCGCAGGTGTAGATCTTCCGCCGCAGAAGCGCCTTTGGGTCGGGTTAACCTCGATCTACGGCATCGGGCAGGAGCGCGCAAAAAAGCTCGCGGCCAAGGCGGGCGTCGATCACACGAAGAAGATTCGGGACCTGACCGAAGATGAAATCAATCATCTTCGCCAGGCCATCGAGCAGGAAGGCCGTGTGGAAGGCGATCTCCGCAAGGAGATCCAGATGAACATCCGCCGGCTGATTGAAATTCAAGCGTATCGCGGGATCCGGCACCGCCGGAACCTGCCAGTGCGCGGCCAGCGGACGCACACCAATGCGCGCACCCGGAAAGGTCCGCGGCGCGGCGCGGTGGCGGCCAAGAAGAAGGTCGTCGGCAAGAAGGGCTAATTGGGAGTGCGGAGCCCTGCTCCCATATTTACGGTTTCGAGTGTTTTCAAGAAGTCTAAGGAATGGAGTGAATCGTGGCAAAGGAACCAAAAGCCGCAGCAGCAACGCCGGACACCGGCGCACCGGGAAAACCGGCGGCAGCGGCGAAGCGCAAGAAAGAATTCAAGAAGAAGCGGGAGCGCCGCATCATTCCGCACGGCGTGGTGTACGTCGCCGCTTCGTTCAACAACACGCAGATTTCCATCACGGACACGGATGGCCGGGTCGTGTGCTGGTCCTCTGCGGGAGCGATCGGCTTCAAGGGATCGCGCAAGGGCACGCCGTACGCCGCGCAGCAGGCCTCGCTGGCTGCCGCGGGTGTGGCGCGCGACCAGTACGGAATGAAGAGCGTGGAAGTTCGCGTGAAGGGCCCGGGCTCCGGCCGCGAATCCGCCGTGCGCGCGCTGGCCGCCGCGGGGCTCCACATCGTGGTGATCCGCGACGTCACGCCGATTCCGCACAATGGCTGCCGGCCGCCGAAGCGCCGCCGCGTTTGATATTTATGACCGACAGAAAAGATTCAGAGAGTTTTGGGAAGGGAGAATAGAAGTTGGCAAGACACCGAGATGCAGTCTGCCGCCTGTGCCGCCGGGAAGGGCAGAAGCTGTTTTTGAAAGGTCTGCGTTGCTTTACGGAGAAGTGCGCGATCGAGAAGCGCAACTTTGTTCCGGGTCAGCACGGGCAGTCACGGCGCCCCAAGGTCGCGGGTTACGGCCTGCAGTTGCGCGAGAAGCAGAAGGTCAAGCGCACCTACGGGCTGCTGGAGCGGCAGTTCCGCAACTATTTTGAGAAGGCCGAGCGCGCCAAAGGGCCCACCGGCGAAAACCTGATCATCATGCTCGAGCGCCGCCTCGATAACGTCGTGTGGCGCGCGGGCCTGGCGTCTTCGCGTTCGCAGGCGCGGCAGCTTGTGCTTCACGGCCACGTCCGCGTGAACAGCAAGAAGGTCAACATTCCTTCGTACCTCGTGAGCGTCGGCGAAGAAGTGGCCATCAAGGAAAAGATGCATCAAAACGCCATGGTGCTTGAAGCGCGCAACGTCGCACAAAGCCAGAGCGCCGTGCCCTGGCTCGAACAGGAGCGCGAGCAGTTCAAGGCCAAAGTCGTGGCCATGCCCAAGCGCGATGACGTGCAAACGCCGCCCATCAACGAGCAGCTCATCGTCGAGCTGTACTCGAAGTAATTCGCTCCGGCTTGGCCGGGGTCAACCGTTTTCAGTATTGGGGCCGATTTTCCTGGCCCGGAAGGAAGGAACACGATGTGGAAGGGTTTTCAGAAACCGAAGCGTCTTGCATCCGAGCTGGAATCGCTCACGGAGAAATACGGGCGTTTTTCCGCACAGCCGTTTGAACGCGGCTGGGGCACGACGGTAGGAAACGGGCTGCGTCGCGCGCTGCTGAGCTCCATTGAAGGCGCGGCCATCACCGCCGTGAAAATCGAAGGCGTGTTGCACGAATTTTCTTCGATTCCCGGCGTGGTCGAGGATGCCACGGACATCATCCTCAACCTGAAGCAGGTGCCGATCAAGCTGAACACCGATCTGCCGAAGACGATCTACCTCAACGTCGAGCAGCCCGGCCCGGTCACGTCCGCGCAGATCGAGGAAGACGCGGACTTCGCGGTCCTCGACAAGAGCGTGTACATCGCCACGGTCAGCGAGGGCGGAAAGCTTCAGATCGAGATGCGCGTCAAGAACGGCCGCGGCTACGTTGCCGCCGACCGCAACTACGATGAAGACCTGCCCATCGGCTACATCCCGGTGGACAGCGTTCACTCGCCCGTGCGAAAGGTTAACTACTCTGTCGAAGCCGCGCGTCTCGGCCAGATGACCGATTACGAAAAGCTGATGATCGAAGTGTGGACCAACGGCGCCATCACGCCGCAGGACTCCATCGGCCTGGCCGCCAAGCTGGTGAAAGACCACATGAGCATCTTCATCAACTTTGAAGAGCCAGTGGAGACCATCGAAGCGCCGCAGGAAACCGGCCACGATCCGCGCCTCGAGCATCTCGATCGCTCGGTCGAAGAGCTGGAGCTTTCCGTGCGCTCTTACAACTGCCTGAAGAATGCCAACATCCAGACCATTCGCGAACTCGTTCAGAAGAGCGAAAATGAGATGCTGAAGACCAAGAACTTCGGCCGCAAGTCGCTCAACGAGATCAAAGATATACTGGTGAAGATGGGCCTCGCGCTGGGCATGAAGTTTGACGAGCACGGCCGCATCATTTGGCCGCCGCTCCCGAGCCAGACGGCTGCGCCGACCTCGGAAGATACCGTCGGACTGTAAGCCGGCAAGGGACAAATAGACGATGCGACATCTCAACTCTGGATCAAAACTTGGGAAGCAGCCGGCTCACCGCCGCGCCGTGCTTCGCAGCCTCGTTACCAATCTCATCGAGCACGGGCGCATCACCACCACTTTAACGCGTGCGAAAGCCGCGCGTCCCGTGGCCGAAAAAATGATCACCCTCGGCAAACGCGACACGCTGCAGTCCCGGCGCCAGGCGGCGTCCTACATCATGACGCCCGCCGCGACGCATAAACTGTTCAGCGAGATCGCGCCGAAATTCTCCGACCGCGCCGGCGGCTACACCCGCATCATCCACGCCGGCAACCGCGTCGGCGACAACGCCAAGGTAGCCATCCTCGAGCTCGTTGGCTACGAATACAAAGCCAAGGAAAAGAAGGAAAAAACCAAGAAGGAAGAACCCGTCGAAGCCAAGAGCTAGCCGCGGCGTCCGCCTTTAATCGAAAGTATTCAGCAGCCCGTCCCCTCGCTTAGTCCGGGGACGGGCTTTTTCTTTCTGTCCAAATTTTTCGTGATTTGACACTTTGCCGCGGATCTTCACGTGGAGGGCGCCTTGTCCGCGGCAAGTTCCACTTCGCCCACGGCCACGGATCGTCGCCAGCGGAACCACAGCCATAGCACGGCAAAAGCGGCGAACGCCCCTGCGGAATCGAGCAGGGAATCGTACGCAGACGCCGTGCGGCTCGCCACAAATGCCTGGTGAATCTCGTCCATCACCGAATAGCCCGCCGCGCAGAACAGTGCCGCCAGTCCCCACGACCACCGCCAGCCTTTTCGTCCGCCCCTGACGCCGCGATACAGCAGGAGGCAAAATACGAAGTATTCGCTGAAGTGCGCGCTCTTTCGAATGAAGTAATGGATCGAGCGGAACTGGTGCTCTGTCAGCGAAGGCATCAGCCATCGCAGAAGAGGCTCAAACACCGAGGCCGTATGTTCCGCCGAGAAGGTCTCCGTAGACATCGAGAAAATCACACAAGCCCAGGCGATGGCCGGCCACCAGACTCGAAGCCAGTTCCACGCCCGCGGCGGGCGCAGGCGCGATTGAATCTCGGAGAGCTGCGGAGCGGGGCGCGGATTGCGCCAGGGCTGCGGGTCGGGCACTAAAAACGTACTCCCTCTGCCATTTTTACTGGACCTCTTCCGTGCGGCCTATTCCATCCGCCCTTATTCCATCCGATAGTTCGGCGCTTCCTTGGTGATCACCACGTCGTGTACGTGGCTTTCGCGCAGCCCTGCGGCCGTGATGCGCACGAAGCTGCTCTTCTCGCTCAGCTGCTGCAACGTTGCTGCCCCTACGTAGCCCATGCCGCTTTTCAGTCCGCCCACGAGTTGGTCGGTCAGCGCGGACAGCGGCCCCTTATAAGGGACGCGCCCTTCGACGCCTTCGGGTACGGATTTCCCGCGGTCGCCCGTATCTTGAACTGTGGCATAGCGGTCCGAACCCGCATCCATCGCGCCCGTCGACCCCATCCCTCGATACGACTTGAAGGTCCGGCCCTGGTAAAGAATCGTTTCGCCGGGGGATTCCTCCGTCCCGGCGAACAAGCTGCCGATCATCACGCAGGATGCCCCGGCCGCGATGGCTTTCGTGATGTCGCCGGAATACTTGATGCCGCCATCGGCAATGAGGGGCACGCCGGTGCCCTTCGCCGCGCGCGCTGCCTCCATCACCGCCGTCAGTTGCGGAACACCCGCACCGGTCACCACGCGCGTCGTGCAGATGGATCCCGGGCCGATCCCGACTTTCAGCCCATCAATGCCGAGCGCGATCAAATCCTTCGCGCCTTCGAATGTGGCCACGTTCCCGGCGACGATCTGCATCTCCGGCAAGCGGTGACGAATCGCCTTGATCGCTTCGAGCACGCGCTCGGAATGGCCGTGCGCAGTATCGATCGCCAGCACGTCCGCTTTGGTCTTGGCCATCTCCACCGCGCGCTCCAGGAAATCGCCCGTCGCGCCGACGGCGGCGCCAACGCGCAAGCGTCCCTGCTCGTCTTTTGTCGAGTGCGGATACTCGAGTTTTTTCTGGATGTCCTTGACGGTGATGAGGCCCTTGAGGTTGAAGTCCTGATCCACCACGAGAAGTTTTTCGATGCGGTGCTTTTGCAGGATGCGCTCGGCTTCTTCCAGCGTCGTGCCCACCGGCACGGTTACAAGATTTTCTTTCGTCATCACCGAGCTGACCAGTTGCGCGTGATTCTTTTCGAAGCGCAGGTCGCGGTTGGTCAGGATGCCGGTCAGTCGGGAGCCGCGGGTCACCGGCAGTCCGGATATGCGGTACTTGGTCATGATTTCCAGCGCCTGCCGCAGGGTAATGTCCGGGGATATCGTGACCGGGTCCACGATCATCCCGCTTTCCGAACGTTTCACGCGGTCGACCTCTTCGCCCTGGCGGTCAATGGTCATGTTCCTGTGTATTATGCCGATGCCGCCCTGTCGCGCGATGGCGATGGCCAGGCGTGATTCGGTAACTGTGTCCATGGCCGAAGAGGCCAGCGGAATGTTCAAGAGCAGTTTGCGCGTGAAGTGTGTGCGCGTGTCCACCTCGGTCGGCAGCACGGACGACTTGCCTGGCAGCAGCAGCACGTCGTCAAAAGTAAGACCTTCGGGAATTGAACCATCCATCATTCCAGCTTCACCTCAGAAAATTGGGCGCCTGAATCGCGCCATAAAACAGCGCAGCCCAGCGGGTTCCCGCCGGGCTGGAAGTACAATCCATCAAATCGAAAAAATACGTCACGGTGAACTAACCATTGTAGGGGCACCTGCACTCCGGGTCAAGTTGCGGGCATCAGAAGGAGAAGAGGTGGGAAAAAATAATGGGGGGGAGCCTCGTGAAAGGCCCCACCCCCGGTTGGGAAATAGCCTTAGAACCGGAACTCGGCACCAAACTCCGCGCGGAATGACTTCGGAACGACAACGCCGCTAGGAGTGATGAAGCCGGTGTGCTCCAGAAACTGGCTGCTCTGAATGTTTCCGCTGAAGTTATTGCCGAAATTGGCGTGATTGAACAGGTCAAAGAACTGCGC
>JBARRT010000024.1:0-25039 GCA_049644365.1 Candidatus Acidiferrum sp.
CTTTCAGCACAGTTTTTCTCCTTTGCATTTCAATCAAGGCAAGTGACAGCCTTGAGCGAATACTGGATTTCGGGAGGGCAGTTGATGCGCGGATTATATTAGAAGCGAACTGAAAACCAATGGCGAAAAGACAGGGCGCGATTTGCGCTTCTACTTGGGCCGAAAGATCAAAGCGGAGCCGATGACGCCCCGCAGCACCAATAGCCCACCCGCAATGGCAAGCAGCGGCCCCACCCAAGAGAACGGCACCCGAGAAATCACCAGCATCAGGATTCCTAGAAGTGCGAGCGAAAGCCCGCGCGTCCAATTCTCCCAACGCAACCACCACTGCCCCGGCTTGTAGAGAGCGCGAAGACCCCACAGAATGAGCGCGACGCTAAGGATCACCCAACTGATGCTGTGCCGGTCGACGGTCCGGCCGTAAACGGGGCCCGCAAAGCCGAACCACATCAACAAACCGCCAAGCAGTATAAAGATAAGTTCGATCACCAACCGCAGGAGGCGCTCAGGTATGAGCATGGGCATGCTTCGGGCTTAGGACGGGATGCGCTCGATGCGCACCTTCTGCAGCGCTACAGGCGTGCGCGGGCGATCGCTCGAATCTCGCGGCACGTTTGAAATCTTATCCGCCACATCCTGTCCTTCTACGACTTCGCCGAAAATCGAGTGCCGGTTGTCCAGCCAAGGTGTCGCCGCCACGGTGATGAAAAATTGGCTGCCGTTCGTTCCCGGCCCGGAATTCGCCATCGAAAGCTTTCCCGCTTTCGAATGCTTCAGCGAGGGATGAAATTCGTCGGCGAATTTGTATCCCGGTCCGCCCATTCCTGAGCCCTGCGGGCAACCGCCTTGAATCATGAATTGCGGAATCACGCGATGGAAAATCAGGCCGTCATAGAACGGTTTCTTTTCCTTCTGGCCGGTTTTTTCGTTCGTGAATTCCTTGGTTCCCTCGGCGAGTCCAACGAAATTGGCCACGGTTTTCGGTGCTTCCGCTTCGAGCAAGCGCACCACAATATTCCCTTGGGAAGTTTCGAATATGGCGTACGTTCCTGCCGTTCGGCTCATGCGGTCTCCTTGTGCACCGCATAATCCTACACGACGGTAAGCACGCCGCGCCACTTCGGGCGGGGGAACAAAAAAGTATGCGGTGTGCCTGAGCTTGCTTATTTCGTGGACGCGGGCCTACCAGCCCTTCTGTTTGCGAAGCTCCGTGATATGCGCCGTATGATGTCTCCCGTGCCATTCGTAGAGGAAAAGCAGCCAATCCACGCTGCGTTCACCATGCTCCGGGTGAACCAGTACTCTGGCGAACTGCTCCGGCTTCATGGAACGCCAGAGACGATCCCAGCGATCATGCACGCTGCTCAGTAGCGTGAGCGAAACTTCAATGGGGGTCGACTTCGAGTCAGCCAAATTTGCCCAGGCCTCCTGGTCGTACGGTTTGATCGTTGGTTTTTCTTCCGTAAGCGCGAGCTTCAATCGTACATAGGCATTCAGGTGGCTGTCCGGAACGTGGTGGACCACTTGGCGCACAGTCCAGCCTCCTTCGCGGTAAGGAGTGTCGAGCTGCGAATCGCTCAGCCCTTTTGCCGCGGCCCGCAATTTCGCTGGCGTTGACGCAAGTTCATCAATCGCCTGCTGACGCCGGGACGCGGTCACTTGCGCGGGCATTTCAAACGTTCCAACGGGGTAGCGCGGATCCATCGTGACTTTCTCCTTGGGCAACCTGATATTTCTTTGAACTATAGCCGCGGCTATTCGCCCCGGTCAACGCACCTCAAGTCAAATCGCTTTCCAAATTGGATGCACCCTCTTCCGAAACGTAATAGAGGGAATGCTACAATACCGGCTCTGTTGTATCCGGCGGGCCCTGTGCCGAATCTAATGTTTGGAGAAAGATTGAATGCACAACGTCATCATCATTGGCAGCGGCTGCGCCGGCCTTACTGCTGCGATTTATGCCGGTCGCGCGAATTTGAAGCCGCTGGTCCTCGACGGGCACGAGCCTGGCGGGCAACTTTCTCTCACGACGCGCGTTGAGAATTACCCCGGCTTCCCCGACGGCATCATGGGGCCGGAGCTCATCGAGAACATGCGCAAACAGGCGAAAAAATTTGGCGCGGAGTTTAAGGCCGGCGCGGTCACGGAGGTCGACGTCAGCAAGCGCCCGTTCAAGATCATCGCTGGAAAAGATACCTATGAAGCACAAGCTTTGATCGTTGCCGCGGGCGCCTCAGCGCGTCTGTTGGGTCTGAAGGGCGAAAAAGAACTGATCGGCCACGGCGTTTCCACCTGCGCGACCTGCGACGGCTATTTTTTCCGCGGCAAGCCCATCGCCGTAGTCGGTGGCGGTGATTCCGCCATGGAAGAGGCCAACTTTCTGTCCCGCTACGCCAGCAAGGTCCATCTGATTCACCGCCGGAACGAGTTTCGCGCTTCCAAGATCATGATTGACCGTGCCAGGGCCAACGAGAAAGTTGAATTCGTTACTCCTGCCATCGTTGATGAGATTCTTGGCCCTCAAGGGCACGTTGAAGGTGTGCGTATCCGTAATCCGCAAACAAAAGAATTGGGGACGATTCCTGTCGATGGAGTATTCGTCGCCATTGGTCACGATCCAAACACCATCATCTTCAAGGGAAAACTCGAGATGGATTCCAACGGTTATCTGCTCGCCAAGCACGGCAGCCTCACGGCTGTTCCAGGAGTGTTTATTGCCGGCGACGTACAGGATCACCGCTATCGCCAGGCGGTTACCGCTGCGGGCTCGGGCTGCATGGCCGCCATCGACGCGGAAAAGTTTCTGGAAGAGCACAAGCACTAGTTTCAGTCTTTCCAGACTGCCATAATCAATCCTGCATGCTCCGTTCGACACTCCTCAAGCTCTCTGAAAGCAAAGGTTTCGCCAACTGGGTCACTTCCAATGGCACCACGCGCCGCATGGCGCGCCGCTTCGTTGCAGGCGAGACGCTCGATGAAGCCATTGCAGCCGCCCGTGCATGCAACGATGCCGGTATGGCTGCAAGTCTCGACTATCTTGGTGAGAACGCTTCCAGCACGGGAGACGCCCAGCATTCGCGCGACGCTTATTTGGAGATTTACGAGCGCATCGCCCAGGAAAAACTGAATGCCAACGTTTCCTGCAAACTCACCCAGCTCGGGCTCGATCTCAACGTGGATTTTTGCCTGGGCTTGGTCTTCTCCATTGTGGAGTTTGCGGCTCGTTTCGACAATTTCCTGCGCGTGGACATGGAAGGCTCGGTCTACACCCAGCGCACCATCGATCTAGTCAAACGCGTGCGCGCCCGAAACCCCGCAATCGGCACCGTGATTCAGTCTTATCTTTATCGCAGCGAGACGGATGTCACGGATTTACTCTCCTACGGTTGCCGCATACGCTTGTGCAAAGGGGCTTACAAGGAGTTGCCCGAGGTTGCGTATGCTAGCAAAGCCGATGTTGATGCGAACTACGTCCGCCTAATGAAAATGCTGCTCTCCAGCGGTTTCTATCACGGCATTGCCACGCACGATCCGCGCATGATCGCGGCAACCATTCGCCATGCTGCTGCCATCCAGATTTCCAAAGATGATTTCGAGTTTCAGATGCTCTACGGCGTACGCACCGACCTGCAGCGCCGCCTGGTCCGCGACGGCTATCGCGTCCGCATCTACATCCCTTTCGGCCAGGACTGGTTCCCTTACTTCATGCGCCGCCTCGCCGAGCGTCCCGCCAACGTCGGCTTCCTTGTGCGCAATTTTTTCCGCGGATAAGATCGCGCAACGTCTACAGTTTTTGGCAGACGGTGACGCCGTCACGCAACGGAATCAGTACAGGATAGAGCTTCTTTGAAGCATAGACCAGCCGGTTGAATTCCTGGACGCCTTGCGTATGCACATCATCGGGGGGCGCCGGTCTCGCCGCTTTGCCGGACCAAAGCGTATTATCCGTGATGAACAGGCCCCCGCGCCGCAGCTTCGGCAGCGCCGCGTGCAGAGCGTCCGGGTACTGGTGCTTGTCCACGTCGTTGAAAACCAAATCGAATGTGCCCGGCGCTTTCTTGACCAGCTCCAGCGCATTTCCCACGCGAATCTCGATCCGCTTGGCCACACCCGCGCGCCGAAAATAATCCCTGGCCCGCCGGGCCTTTTCCGGATCGCCATCCGTGTAAACAACCTTACCCTTCGGCCCTGCCGCCCGCGCCAGCCAGATTGTGGAGTAGCCGATGGCCGAGCCCATCTCAAAGATTCGCGTCGCTCCCGACACTTGCACGAAAAGCGCCAGCATGCGTGCCACCGCCGGCCCGATGATGGGGATATCGTTCTCCGCCGCATACTTTTCCATCTCACTAACGACTTCGTCGCGCTCTGGCAGCAGCTTGTAAAGGTATTCGTCAATGTCATCCTGCATGAATGCACTGCGCAAATTGTTGGTTCGAATCACAGTGTCTCCCCGGGCCTCAGTTCGTGAATCTGGAGCCCTTCGATATTGTTGGCCTCTTTGCGCAATGCTTCTACCGTGCCGGTCAAGAAGGGAAACGTCGCGTAATGCATGGGAACGACATGTTTCACTCCGAGCAGATGGATGGCATGCGCCGCTTCGCGCGGGCCCATCGTGAACAGATCGCCGATCGGCAGCATGGCAACATCCGGCTTGTACAATTCCCCGATAAGCTTCATATCGCCAAAGAGCGCGGTGTCTCCCGCATGATACACACTGAATCCTCCGGGCATTCGAATCACGTAGCCTGCCGGCTCCCCGCCATAGAGCCGCAGGCCTTCGTCGCTGATCGAATTCGAATGAAACGCATGTGTCATGGTGACGTCGAACTCGCCCACCTTCTGCGAACCGCCTTTGCCCATCGGGCACGTCTCCTCTTCGAAGCCCTTACTCTCGATCCACAGGCAGGTCTCGAAGATCGCCACGATTTTCGGCCGGTGCTGTCTCGCCAGCGCAAGCAAGTCGCCCATGTGATCGGTATGCGCATGAGTCAGAAAAATCGTATCCAGCTGAGCGACATTCTTCAGCGCCGGCGGGCAAACCGGATTGGTCATCACCCACGGATCAATCAATGCGACTTGCCCCGAAGGTGTCGTCAATGAAAACGTGCTGTGACCGAAATAAGTGATTCGATTGCCTGTGGTGTTGAGCATCCGCAATTCCCTCGGCAAATTGTTGGGCTAACTTAGCTTCCTCGCCAACGGGCAGTGCACTCTAATTTGTTTCCGCAGCCAAAAGCGAGCGAATTGCCGTCTCGTACGTTTCCCGCGATCCTTCGCCAAGTACATGACCGGCCTGCCGCCCGTCTTTTGCATAGAAGACGGAAGCGGGCAGCGCACCGGTCCAACCAGCCAGCGCGGCTTGCCGGAACGCCTCTTCTCCACCGGCTTGTTTCCGGTAGTTGGGAAAGACCGGTTTGTAGCGGGCAAGAAATCTCCGCATCAGGATCAAATCCCCGTCGTCGTCGAGGCTCACTCCCACAACTTTAAGTCCTTGCGGCGCGTATTGCTTCGCTAGCTCATTCAGCATCGGGTATTCATGCCGGCAGGGCTCGCACCACGTAGCCCAAAAATTCACCAGCAGCGGTTTCCCGCGGTATTGCTCTACGAGTTTTTGGTAGCCCTGCGCGTCGATGAGTTCCGGGTCGCGCGGCGCTGCGCTTTTGGGAGCTTGTGGCCCGGCGAACGCCGTCATCGCGGCCAGCATCACAAATACGACAAATACAGTCTGATTTCTCATGTCATCCCTTCCGCCCTCATTCTATCCATACCCTTGTCGGTTGAGAAACCCCTTCCCGCCGCGTACAATTCAACTGTGCTGCTTGCCGCGTCCAACGGGCGCGTGGTATAAGGATTTTTCGTCGGTCGTGCCGCCATGTCCCACGCACCTCCGGACGGTGGTCCGAACAAAGGAGATCGTTAATGGCCTACGTGATTGCCGAGCCTTGCATCGGCACAAAAGACACTGCTTGCGTGGATGTTTGCCCGGTGGACTGCATCCATCCCCGGAAGGACGAACCGGCTTTCGAGGCGGAAACGCAGCTCTACATCCACCCGACCGAATGCATTGATTGTGGCGCCTGCGTACCCGTTTGCCCGGTGACCGCTATTTTCGCACTCGAAGATCTCCCGGAAAAGTGGAATAGCTTCACCCCGATCAACGCCGATTGGTACGCAAAACAAGGGAAGTAGCCGGTCCTGCCGGGGGCTCACAGCTTTTAGAAACTCAAGCGGCACGCTTCGGCGTGCCGCTTTTTCATCCACTTGGGCTGCCTTCCGCGTCCTGCCGACGTGAGTACTTGGCTCACGGGCGCCACGGCTTGAATTCATAAATTCACCCGGCTTGTTATCATGGTCAGGGAGAAAAAAACTGTCCCCATGCCCCAGAGTTTCCATCTTGCTCTGCTCATTCACGCCCATCAACCCTGCGGCAATTTCGAGCATGTCCTCGAAAAAGCCTACGACACTTCGTATCTCCCGTTCATCGAAGAGCTCGAAAAACATCCCGGCGTTCATCTCGGCCTTCACTATTCCGGTCCGCTTCTCAACTGGATCGAAGAACACCGTCCCGAGTATTTTCTCCGCCTGAAAAAACTGGTCAGGGTCGGCCAGGTGGAACTCGTAGGCGGTGGATTTTACGAACCCATTCTCATCTCCATTCCGACGGAAGATCAGCGCGAACAAATTACGCGCCTTGCCGCCTATCTCGATGAGCACTTCGGCCGTCGTCCAACCGGCGCGTGGCTCGCCGAGCGCGTCTGGGAGCCACAGCTTCCATCCACCCTTGCTGCTGCAAACGTTGCTTACACGCTTGTGGATGACATCCACTTTCTCTCCGCGGGATTTGAGCCCGAAGAACTTTTCGGTGCCTACATTGCAGAAGACCGCGGCCAGTGCGTCTGGCTCTATCCCGGCCAGAAAAAACTCCGCTACCTCATTCCATTCGGCAAAGTCGAGGAAGTCATCACCTATCTTCGCGAAGCGGCAAGCCTTCATCCCGGCGGTGTCGCAGCGATGGGCGATGACATGGAAAAATTCGGAGTCTGGCCCGGAACAAACGAGCACTGCTACAAGAACGGCTGGCTCGCTGATTTTTTTGCCGCCCTTGAGAAGAATTCCGCCTGGCTGAAGGTGTCCACGCCCGGAGAATATCTGGCTGCGCACGCGCCACTCGGGCGGGCCGATCTCCCTACCGCTTCTTATACCGAAATGATGGAGTGGGTTTTGCCGACGCGCGTCCGCCAGCGCTATCACGCCGTCCTCAAGGAATTCAGCGCCCGCCCGGAGGTGCTTGCCTTCCTTCGCGGCGGTTCCTGGCGCGGGTTTTTCCGCAAATACCAGGAATCAAATCTGCTCCACAAAAAGATGCTGCGCGTTTCTGCTCGTATTGCTGCCGCTCCCTCACGGCCGGTTGGAACAAAGGCCGCCCAGGACCTGCTCAAAGCGCGCGATCTGCTGCTGCGGGCACAGTGCAACGACGCCTTTTGGCACGGTATATTCGGTGGGATCTATGCCCCACATCTCCGCACCGACCCGTGGCGCAATCTCATTCGCGCCGAATCCCTTGCCGACCTCCACACGCCCGGCGCACTCATGGCCCGTGTCGAGCTGCTCGATTACGACGCGGATGGCGCCGGCGAATTGCTCTTCACCGCCCCTGAGTATCAAGCCCTGTTGAAACCCAGCGATGGCGGGACCATCGCCGCGTTCGATTTCCGGCCTGCTGCTGCGACGCTGGTGAACTCCATTCTGCGCCGGCCCGAGTCGTATCACGCGACCTTGCGCGAAGCTGCGGGAAAGTCTGCCACGGGTGAAGTTGCTTCCATTCACGAGCAGACCCGTGTCAAGGAGCCCGGCCTCGAACGCTTTCTCCGCTACGACCGCTGGCCACGGCACGCATTTCGCGTTTTGCTTTTCGATCCATCTCGCACGCACGCCGATTACGAAGCTCTCGAGCTGCAGGAAGACGCTGGTTTTGCGGGCGGCCCCTTTGCCGTGAAGAATTCCGATCCTCACAATGCCGAGCTTTTCCGTTCAGACTCGATGACTTTGCATGGCAAGGCGGAAGCTTCGACGCCAAGACTGCTGCTCATCAAGCAGTACTCCTTCGGTCCGGCGCCGAATGGTTGTGAAGTGGCCTGCGAGATCAACGTGAAGCTCAAGGAGCCGCTCAAGAAGCCGGTCGCCATAGGAATTGAGTCGATCATCAATCTTCTTGCCCCGGCGGAGCCCGACCGCTTCTTCGAAACGCCCACCAGCCAGGTAAATCTGCGCTTCAGCGGAGAGCTGCCCGGGCCGATCCTGCGCATGGAAGATGGCTGGCAGCGGGTGCGCGTCTCCCTGCACGCGCCATTAGCGGAAGAGTTTTGGGTTGCGCCGATTGAGACGGTTTCCGAGTCCGAGGAAGGTTTCGAACGCGTCTACCAGGGTTCCCAGATTCTCGCCATCTGGCGTCCCGACCTCACCACCCAAAAATCCTGGTCCGCCCGCCTTGTCTGGCGCCTCCAATCTTTCTAAGCTCCCGCAGCCGTTCCATTCACTTCGTGTCCATCGTTCGCCGAGCCAAAAATACAGACGACCGCCCGCCGCTGCGCCCATACGCCGAATACAGCAGTGTTCGTTGGGAAAGAGGCAGAAAAGCAAGCGCACCGGCACACAGCAGGACCATTCCCTGCAACTGCCCGAGAAATAGCAACGGTACCGCCGACCACAACAAGTCCATCAGGAATACGAACGGAAATACCAGGCGAAACTGAAGGCCGATATCCGCAAAATCGAAACCAAGTGCAGTCGAAAAATAAATACGCACCGGGATACCGATCGTGGCGACCAGCAACAGCGCCGCGCCAAGAGTCCTCGAACCGTACAGCTCTTGGCTGACCCGCAGTACGTCATGGAATTTGTAGAGCGCGGCGCTATACATCCCCAGATACCCCAGCTGGATCGCCACGAACAAGGCGCGTGCCAAATACCGAGGGATATAAAGCGCTGAAGATTGGCTGGTCGGCGCGCTGTCATTGGCCCGCGTCTCCAAATTCTGACGTGAACTGCCGCGGAGACTCTCGAGGTCCTCGAGCACCATGTGCGCCGAAGGATAGCGCTCCGGCGGGCTTTTTCGGAGGCAGCGATGTACGATTCGGTCGAGCTCTTGGGGAACCACGGCATTTCTTTGCGCGACAGGGCGTGGTTCGTCCTTGAGGATATTGGCGATCGTTGACGTGGGTGTGTGACCCATAAAAGGATGCGTCCCCGTCGCCATTTCGTAGAGCACCATGCCCAGCGCAAAAATATCGGTGCGTCGATCCACGCTCCCGCCTTGCAATTGCTCTGGCGCCATGTATTCAACGGTGCCAATGAGAAAACCAGAAGCCGTTGAGATCGGGGCCGTTTCTCCACCGCTCAAGTCGTCTTTTGCCACTCTTTGAGGGATTGGAGAAATCAACTTGGCCAAGCCGAAATCCAGGAGCTTGGCGTCTCCCCTCAGGGTGACAAAAATATTCCCGGGCTTGATGTCGCGGTGAATGATCCCCTTCGAATGCGTTGCATCCAGCGCGTCAGTAATCTGGATCCCCAGCTCTAGCACGCGCTCAAAAGGCAACAATCCATCGGCGATACGGTGTTTGAGTGTCTGCCCTTCGAGATACTCCAAGACCATGTAGGACTGGCTTTCGTGTTTCCCGATCTCGTGAACCGTGCAGATGTTGGGATGATTGAGCGACGATGCCGCCCTTGCTTCACGTCGAAAACGATCCAGTGCGTTGGGGTCCCGAGCTAGGTTGTCGTGCAGAAACTTCAAGGCGACGAGGCGTCCCAATTCGGTGTCTTCCGCCTTATAGACCACACCCATCCCGCCGCCACCCAGCTTCGCCACGATTCGGTAATGCGAGATGGTCTGGCCGATCAGGAATTGGGGCTCGGTCATTAGCCGGGAATATTAGGTCGTGCATCAGTCCAAGTCAATGAAGGCGCGATTCCGCCGCAACGAGCCCTGAAACTGCAGCTGCCACCCATTTCACTCCGTTACTAGCAAGTTTTGCGCGAAGGCTGTCGCTAGGTGGAAGCAGCTACTCGAAAATACATCTTGACCAGTTATAATTCATATGCTATTATACCGATCAGGTAAAAGTACGCGGTTCCCCAGCTACGGCAGATTCTCTGCCGTTTTTTTTGTTTCTGGAGGCACCTTTTGTCTGGTCGTCGACAGAGAACCTGCTCAGCAGCTAAACTCTTTGGAATCAACACTTGCAAAAGTCTATCAAAGCAAAGGACTTTAACTCCATGTAGAGTGATAGACTTACGAAAAAACAGGGGGGAGGTAGGGCGTTATTGTTAACTAGAGATCTGCTAACCGGCGTGTTGAATGCGCACTCTATCCGGCTATCAGCAAGTTTTGCGCGAAGGGCCACTCTTCGTCGATCCACTGCTCCTCGCAGTGGAATCCGGTTCGCGCAGCCAGGTCGGGAATTTCTTCAGCTTTGTACTTGTGCGAGCTTTCCGTCCAAATGGTCTCGTCTTCGTCTAGCATGACCCGGAGACTACCGGCCGGGATCTGCACGACTTGGCGACGGGTCGAACGCAAGTGCATTTCAATGCGCCGCTCCACGCTGTTCCAGCGCGCTTCGTGCCGGAAGCAACTCAAGTCAAAATCCGCGCCAAGCTCGCGATTCATCCGCGCCAGTATGTTCAGATTGAAGGCCGCCGTCACGCCTGCCGGATCGCTGTAAGCCAGCAATTGCAGCTCGACGCTCTTCTCTAGGTCGGTGCCCAGTAGCAGCGAATCGCCCGGGCGGAGGATCGCCCGCATCTCCCGCAAAAAGTCTTCCGCCGCATCGCGATCAAAATTACCGATCGTGCTCCCAAGGAACAGCACCAGCAGATGATCCCGCTCCCCGCGCCCCTCGGCCACGGTGCGCAACCCCTCCAGATACGGCTGTTCATGGCCGACGATGCTCACAAGATCAAGCTGTCCCAGTTCTTTTTCGCACGCCGCCAGCGCTGAAGGGGAAATCTCAATGGGGTAGTAATACGTTTTTTGCCGCTTCGAGAGCGCTTCCAGAATCCATCGCGTCTTTTTTCCCGAGCCGCTTCCAAGCTCTGCCACTCGAATCGGCGAGGGAAGCCGTCCCACAATTTCTCCCGCATATTTTTCCAGCAGCCGTGCGTCCGCTCTCGTCAATCCGTACTCCGGCAGGACGCAGATGGTTTCAAACAAGGCCGAGCCCACTTCGTCATACAAGTATTTCGAGGGAAGTTCTCTCTGGCCTGGCTTCGTGAGGCTGTCGCGCACATCGCCAGCGAATTCAGACACATGCCGTAGCGGAAGGGAAGAGGTCAGCATGGGATCTCCCGGGGGTTGGTCTCGTCAGTCCTCGACGCAACGGAAGGTCGCGTAGACGTACGGATAATGAGGCTGAAACCAGTTTCGAAACGACCGTCGCAGCATGCACGCAGCGGTGCGTGGCGAACCACCCTTCATCACGAAGTGCTTGCCGTCGAAGAAATTGGCAGAGTAACCCGCATAGAAGGGCATGGTTGCGAAACCAGGAAACGGCGCAAAGTCCGTCCGCGTCCACTCCCAGCCGTTTCCCACCAGATCGTGCACGCCAAATGCGCTGGCCCCACCGGGATGCGCGCCAACCGGAGAGGGATCCCACGATTGAAAATCAAAATTTCCCTTGTCTGCGCTCGGAGCTTCTTCGCCCCAGGGGTAGAGGCGTTCCTTTCGGCCCTCAGGCGTCCCGTACGCCGCGCGATGAAACTGCGCTTCTGTCGGGAGCTTTCGCCCCAGCCATCTCGCGTAGGCGGTGGCTTCGGCGTGGCTCGTGTACACCGGCCATTCCTGCGGCAAGCGAATCTCACCAAACATGGTCCGGTACAACCAGAGGTTGCCATCGCGCCTCCAGAAAATCGGATGCTCGATGTTTTCCTTCTTCTTCCAGTCCCAACCTTCCTTACTCCAAAGAGAACGGTTCTCGTAGCCACCCGCTTGGATAAACCGCAGGAATTCGTGGTTGGTCACGTTGTGCTTTTCAATCGCGAATCCCGGCGTCTCTACTACGTGGGATTCAAATTCATTGTCCCACCCGAATTCATCCCCGTGGATTCGTTCCAGCCCCAGCGTCGCCCGCCCTGCCGGTATGTCCACTAGATGGGACTTCACCCGCAGCGCTTTCCACCCGGCGCGCTCTGGCCCGCAAATTTTTCTCTCGCTCGGCATCCGGTGCAGCATATACGCGAGCGTCTCCGCATGCATTAGGCGATGCTCGATGGCCACTTCCAGCATCGAGATCAAACTTGGATGCCCTTCCGCAGGCCGCGCCAGCGCTTGCTCGATCGCGCGATCCAGTTCTTCGCGCAGACGCCGGTTGTAGCTCTCCACTTCTTCGCGCGCAGGCCAATCTTCTGGCCTGTCCGACGGCAACCCACCCCCCACGGGATCAATTCCGAATGCAAATAGCTGGTTAAAGGTCCGTTGATAAGACCGCAATCCGAACGCGCGGTCCCCTAGCAAATTCCAATCGAATGCCTCCACGTGGCCGACGTAGAAGATAATGCGGTGTCTTTCGGGAATCGGCCGGTCATACATGGCCTCTTCCCGGACCACGCGAAATAACTCATCGGTCCTCAAGCGGGCATCGAGGAGGCGGGTGTGAAGGTCGTGCCGGATGCGGGCAGGTGTAGCGAGTGCTCCCATGGCGTTTTCCCCTCCCGTTGGATGCAGCTTCCGCGCGAAGGATGCGCCAAAATTCGGCGTCGGGAGGCTAGGTGCATTAAGATGTTCGCGCTAGGTTTTGTGGCTGTCAATCGAAATGAATGCGAAACCCTCAAGTATTTCAGAAAATTTGATTGAATTTCGCGATGTGGCATATCACATAAACGATATTCCTACGCGAATGATCGTTTCTGATATTTCCCTAAGAATCCCACGGGGTGAGACCCTGGTCCTCCTCGGCCGCAGCGGCAGCGGCAAAACCACCCTTCTCAAGTTGATTAACGGCCTGTTACTTCCTCCCAAAGGAGTAGTCCTCGTCCAGAATTGCGCCACGACAGAATGGGACCCCATTCGCCTCCGCCGCGGCATCGGTTATGTCATCCAGGAGGCCGGCCTCTTTCCCCATTTCACGGTTGCGGAGAACGTCGCCCTCGTTCCCACTTTGGAAAACTGGAATGCCTCTCGCACGGCCGCCCGCGTACAAGAAATGCTTCATCTCGTCGGCCTTGATCCCCGCGACTTTGCGCATCGCCTCCCCCGCGAACTTTCCGGCGGCCAGCGTCAGCGCGTGGGGGTCGCACGTGCCCTCGCCGCTGATCCTCCGATACTACTGATGGACGAGCCTTTCGGAGCGCTCGATCCCGTTACCCGCGCCGAACTTCAGCGCGAATTCAGCGCCCTCGTCCGCCGCCTGGACAAAACCATCGTATTCGTCACCCACGATCTGCGCGAAGCACTCCTGCTCGCCTCGCGCATCGTCTTGCTCCAGGCCGGTCGCATTGTCGCCTGCGCCACGCCGCAGGAATTTCTTCGCCTCGACCACGCTGAGGTTCGTGCCTTCACTTCATCCCTTTCCGTGTCTCCGGGAGCTCTCGCATGAGCCCTTGGACCTTTATCTTGGACCATCGTGGCGAAATCCTCAGCGCCACACTGGATCACTTCACACTCGTAGTCATCGCCATGGCCATCGCCATTCTCATCGGCGTCCCGCTTGGCATGTTCATCGTGCAGCGTCCCACTCTGCGAACCATCGCCCTCGGTATCGCCAGCATCTTCCAAACCATCCCCAGCCTCGCTCTCTTCGGATTTCTCATTCCCATTCCATTCATCGGCGGCATCGGCAAGCGCACTGCCATCGTCGCACTCGTCCTCTACGCGCTTCTTCCAATCCTCCGCAACACTTACGTCGGCCTTACCGGTATCGACCCTGCGGTCTTGGAATCCGCCGAAGCTATGGGCATGACGCGCTCGCAGATCCTTTTCCGCGTCCGGCTGCCACTTGCGCTTGCTGTCATCCTCGCGGGCATTCGAACGGCAACCATCATCACCATCGGCGTCGCCACCATCGCTGCAGCTATCGGTGCCGGCGGCCTCGGTACCTTCATCTTCCGCGGTGTAGCCCTCGTCAGCGATGCCCTCATCCTTGCCGGCGCCATCCCCGCCGCATTGCTCGCCCTTATCGCCGATTTCCTCCTCGGCCTCCTCGAACGCCGCCTCCGCATCTCTTGACCTTATGTAGCGGCCGGGCTTCAGCCCGGCCCGCTCGCTTCTTTCTCTGTGTCCTCTGGGCTCTCCGCGACCTCTGTGTTAAATTCTTTCCTCTCTTCCCCGATGAGCACCTCCACCTAACATGCGCCGCGCTACCCTCCGATTCCTTTACCTCCTCTATCTCCTGAACCTCCTCTACTACCCTTCCGCCTGTCACAAACTCCCTCAATCCAAAATCACCATCGGTTCCAAGTTTTTCACCGAGCAAGTTATCCTCGCCGAGCTCCTAGCCCAGCACATCGAAGCAAAGACTGGCATCCCCGTCGAGCGCAAGACCAACCTCGGCGGCACACTCCTTGTCCACAAAGCCCTCGAAGCAGGCCAACTCGACCTCTACGTCGAATACACCGGCACCGCCCTCACTGCCGTCCTGAATGAATCACCACAAGGCGATTCCGCCGCCGTCTACCACCGCGTCAAGCAGCTCTACTCCGATCGCTTCCATTTCGAAGTCACCGAGCCCCTCGGCTTCGAAAACACTTTCGCCATGGTCATCCGCGGTGACGACGCGAGAAATCTTCATCTCCAAAAAATCTCCGACATCGCGCCCCTCGCACCCAAATGGCGCGTCGCTGTCGGCTACGAATTTCTCGAGCGTCCCGACGGCTTCCGCGGCTGGAGCGGCCGCTATAGTCTCCACTTCCCCGAAACGCCCAAAGTCATGGACCTCGGCCTCATCTACCGCGCACTCGTCGATCATCAAGTTGACATCGTCGCCGGCAACTCCACCGATGGCCTCATCGATTCCCTCGGACTCGTCGCCCTCGAAGACGACCGCCACTACTTCCCGCCCTACGACGCCGTCCCCGTCGTCCGCCAATTCACTCTCGCGCGATTCCCCCAGCTTCGTGCCGCCCTCGCCGATCTCGCTGGTAAGCTCACCCCCGCGGACATTCGCCGTCTCAACTACGCCGTGGACGCCCAGCATCAGGATGTCGCTGCTCTTGTCCGCACCTTCCGTGCCGCCCGCGGTCTCTAGCGGCCAAGGACCTCGTTCGTTTCAAAATTATTTGCCGTCCCAAACCGAATTGGCTGAACCAGAATGGAACATAAGACCCAGCGAACCCTCTGGTTCTGGACCTTTTAGGGGGAACCCACTGGTTTGAGAATTGCTCCGTCCTTAGATGGCGCCAAACGAAGTCTATCCGCCCACCGATAAACTGGAGATTCGCGGAATGCTCACCTCTGATAAAGTCCTGACTCCGGCAGCAGAAGCACTAACCGCCCAAGCCCCAGTTACGCGTTCCCCAACCGCCCGCGTTCTCATCGTTGATGATGAGCCCGCTGCCTGCAAGCTCCTGGCCTTGCTGTTGTCCGAGGCAGATTTTGAGTGTAAGACCGCGCTCAGTGGCGCGGAAGCACTGCGTCTTTTGGAAAATGACAATCGTGACGCCATCGTTTGCGATCTCAACATGCCGGGGATGACCGGTATGGAGCTCCTTGCGGAAGTTCGCCGCCGGAGCCCTCAGGTAGCTTTTCTAGTCGCCACCGGCCTCAACGATGTGCGTGCAGGCATACTGGCCATGAAGTGCGGAGCAGACGACTATCTGGTGAAGCCGCTTCATGCGGATCTGGTGATTGCTAGCCTTCACCGCGCCCTGCAGAAGAAACGCCTGGAACAGGAAGTTGAAGGCTATCGCTTGCATCTAGAAGAGATGGTCGCCGAACGCACCAACAGATCGAAGCCGCGCTCAAACTTGTGGAGCGCAGCTATGAAGACACTCTCGAAGCCCTCGGGGCCGCCATCGATCTTCGTGACGCCGCAACCGAAGGCCACTCCCGGCGCGTTTGCCGCTTTGCGCTGGAAATGGCCAAGGCCATGGGCCTCTCCGAAGCTCAGCACAAAACGATTGCCATGGGCGCATACCTTCATGACATTGGGAAGCTCGGTCTCCCCGACGGCATACTCCTCAAACCAGGTCCTCTCACCGCGGAGGAGCGCGCTTTCATGCAGCAGCACGTGCAAACGGGATATGACCTGGTCAAGCAAATCCCCTTTCTCGCGGATGCCGCGGAGCTGATCTGGACGCATCATGAACGTTACGATGGCAGCGGCTATCTGCGCGGTTTGAAGGCAGAGCAAATTCCCATTGGCTCCAGGATCTTCGCGGTGGCGGATACCCTCGACGCGATCACTTCCGACAGACCCTATCGGAGAGCTCTTCCTTTCGAGGATGCATTCAGGGTCATCCAGACCGAGTCAGGACGCTTGTACGATCCAGAGGTCACCGCCGCATTTTTCAGTCTCCCCACGGAATCCTGGTCAACGATTGCCAGGATGCAGCACCAAGTCACTTCTCTCCCGTCATGGTTGCGCAGCGGCGGCGCTGCCGGCCCCCTCGGTTCCTCCTGATCTGCCTACGGCTTCATCATCCTGATTCGCTGCCCGTGCAGGCGCCGACTCTAGTCCGGCCGCCTCGTTTTTCTCGCACCGCATCCGGTGGCGATGTTCTGGCTCGCCAGAGTTGACGTCCCCTGCAATCCTAAGCACCATCCTTACTGCATAACCGCATTTCGGAAAACCATTCGAAGGAGCTGCCATGACAGAATATCCTCGCTTCGATCTCACCGGACAGGCCGCTCTCGTCACCGGCGCGGCGCGTGGGCTGGGACGCGCGATTTCCTTGGCCCTGGCTCATGCCGGTTCCGATGTCGCGCTCGGTTTGCGCGACGTCAACACCGCCGGCGATCTTGTGCGCGAAATTCAAACCCTCGGCCGCCAGGCCTTGCCCCTGCAGATGGATGTGACTCGCTTGGACCAAATCTCCCGCGCCGTTCAGAACACTGCCTCTCACTTCGGCCGTCTCGATCTCCTTGTCAATAACGCCGGAGTTGCACCCGAGAATCTCGCCGAAAACTACACCGAAGCAGACTTCGACCTCACGCTGGCCGTGAACCTCAAGGGCACTTTCTTTGCCAGCCAAGCCGCCGGGCGAATTATGATTCGCCAGAAAAGCGGCCGCATAATCAATTTGAGTTCGCAAGCCGGTTTTGCCGCTTTGCCTGGAGAGTC
This sequence comes from Candidatus Acidiferrum sp., assembly GCA_049644365.1. Taxonomy (GTDB): domain Bacteria; phylum Acidobacteriota; class Terriglobia; order Acidiferrales; family UBA7541; genus Acidiferrum. Next base: position 17,271 of record JBARRT010000024.1, read on the forward strand.
CGTCTACTGCATGACCAAAGCCGCCATCTCTCACCTCACCAAATGCCTTGCCATCGAGTGGGGAAAACACAACGTCACTGTGAACGCCGTCGCGCCCACATTCATCTCCACGCCCGGCACTGACGCCGCTCTTGCCGACTCCACCTTCCGCGCCGACGTCCTCGAGCGCATCGCCGGCCTTCACCGTATCGGTGTGCCCATGGACGTTGCCGGTGCCGTCGTCTTCCTCGCCTCCCCCGCCGCCTCCCTCATCACCGGCCACACGCTCCTCATTGACGGCGGCTGGACCGCCCGCTAGCCCACCTCCGTTCCGCGTCTGTTCCCACACGAACCCCTACGCGGGCTTTGCGCACAGGAATTTTGATTTTGAGCAAGATGTTGATGAAACTTAGAGAAACCAGTTGAGATCGGAAGTTGTAACGCTCTTCTATGACTGGATCACTCTGGCCCTTGGGGTTATTCGCTTATAGTTGGAACTGGGGCCAAAGTGACCGCAGTCATTGTGAACAGTAAGGCAAGCATTCTGCTGCCGGCTCAGAAATCACAGTTTGCTTGGGATACCGACCACGCTCCCACGGAGCCATGTGCGTGGAGCATCCTTAGGTCGGTTGCCATCCCTTGCGGTGGGTGCAAGGGTTTTGATTTTCAAAAGAAATATCAAAAAGTCTTCAGGCAAACAGGTCAGCAACAGAGGCCGAAATTTTCTATCGCTTACTTTCCAGCAGCGCGCAATTCGCCACGCATCTCGCCGCCAGCATCTCAATTTCCGCTTTCTTGTGGTTCGGGACGCGCGCGCTGGCTTCCGGCACAACGATGAGCGACTGCGGGCCATCGGCTACGTCAAACTTGCACTCGAACTGCAAAGACTGAACGCCCCGCTGCTGGCAGGCATTTTTCTCCAGCGCAGACTCAAACATCTCCGGCCTCGTGTGCAGCTGGTTCGCGACTTGCGACGGCAGCATCGCCACGACCATCGGCACCGGAGATTTGATTTTGATGCTGACCTGTTCGCCGTCATGGTCCGGCGTGAACCCGCCATACACCTTCAAGAAGGACGTCAGCTGGTACTTCTCTTTGATCTGCCGCGTCCATTGATACTCCGGTTGAATGCAGTTTTCTACGCAATCCCAGCGGTAGTATTGGATGTGGACGTCATTGGGAGAAACAAATCGCCGCGTGACCGATCCCTGCCCCGTCAATATCGTCGCAATTCCCACTCCCACCGCTTGATCTACCTTGCTATCGGGTTTTAACACCGCGCCGAGTCCCGCAAACACCGCCGCATCCGGGTTGTTTCGCTCGTCTTGGATAACCAGTGTCAGCGCTCCGGGAGGCATGTCGCAGACGTACGTCGTCTCCACCACATGTTCCCGCAGGCAGATGCGTCGCAGGTTCACGATGCTCTCGGGATGCTGCAGCGCCAGATTCCAGTCCTCCGCTGGCGTCATGAAAATTGTGATCGGCTTTTGCGCCTTGATGTCCACATGATTGTTCCCGCCATCCGGCCCCGGGCGATAAGTCCGCGCCGTGTGGAAGTACGCAGGGTCCAGGCGCACGCTTTCGTCATTGGCAGGCAGCCAATTGAACACCCGTTGCTGTCCAAACGACGGCCCAGCAAACGTGCAGATCAGCAACATTGCGAAAAGGACTGGCATTTTGGCGTTTCTCATAGTAATTCCATTGAAACGCGAAGGCCTTTCGCTCGCAAGGATTTAGCTCGAAACTGTCTCTTTGAAGTATCCTGACCATTAGTACAGCTAAGCTGGCATTCCCTACTTTAGGTTAAGAAAGGCGGGATGCCCGGACATGAGAGGAAGGAAAGGGCTGTAGGTGCCCCGCTCTTGATGTCCTCCGGGCAGAGCCAGAGCCTACGGCGCGCGGTCTGCGCACTCAGTACGTCAGCGACCAGCCGACCACCGTCATCGTCAGCACCAGCAACAGCACCCCTGTGCTGACCATACTCAGCGTTCTTCCGTGCCCCAGCAAATAGTCGCGCGATTCAGGATCGATGCAGAGAAGTATAATCACAACCAGCACGACGCCCCAGGCGAGCAGTATGGGTACGCCTTGATGCCGTCCAATCATCTCGAAGAATTGCGACGGGGGCTGCCCCGCCGGAATCCACCACGGCAGCAACGGCGCCACTCCTGCCGCAAGAGAAAACGTCAGCAGTTTCCGCGTGAACCAGCCCTTGAGCTTAGGCCGGGCGTCTTTCCAGACGAAATAGTCCCAGGCCAGCAAGCCGATCGCCAGCGGCACCCATCCATACATCGCCGCTTTCAGATCGAACCACCACCACGCGCGAAACAGCGCCTTCCCGTGGTTCGCCATCGCCAACCGGGGCAGGAGGAACACTCCCAGCAGCGAGTTACAGAGCACGGCGGCAAATATCGTCACCAGACTCATGAATTGAAACCAGTACCGCGTCGGCACTCTTTTGCAGCGAGTGCAAACGGACTGTTTGGGCAGGAAATTCAGTCCACAGCGGTCGCAATACACGGGTGCTCTCCCTGAGCAGGGAACGACGAACCTGCAATCGCTGTCAGGTTACTGCGAAAGTCGTTCCAAAAACTACTGGCCCGACGGTCAGTTTTGGTCTCGGTCTTTTTTCCTGCACAAAAGTTTCGAAGGCCAGATGCCTCCGCGCGTCTCTTCCCGCTGCGTAGCTTCACGCTGCGTTTCCCCGCTTTGGTTCGTGCTCCGCGCGCGCTCAGCGGAACCACGCCGGCTCGGCTCCCGCTTTCCGCCCTTCTTCCTGCAACTGGTCCAGTTTTTTCTCGAGGTCCGCTTTTTTTCTCTCCAATTCCTTTATCTGGCCATTCCAATCCTTAATGTACGCAACGTTGTTTTTCATTCCCGTGGTCACGTCAAACCCGCCGGTCCCATGCTTCTTTATGTCGTCCTTCAATTTCGCAATCTGCTGTTCGGTTGCGGCTATCTGATCCAGCAGCACACGGGATTTCCCGCGCCAATATGCCTCGTCCCGTCCGGACATCGGCACCACGCCCGTCTTCGGCTTTCCGGCGGCCTTCTTCGCCCCTACCACGCCGCCGCCCGCTGGTTTTTCATCCCCCACGATGGAGACGCCATTGCCGCGCATTCCGGACAAATCTTCTTCGGTATACACCTTTTTCGGTTTGGTTTTTTCCTTCTCCGATTTCTTCGTCGCGTCTCCTTCAGCTACGCTTTTCTTCTGCTCCGGCTGCGATTGTGTTTGCGAAGAAGGTTGCTGCGAAGACTGCGAGGAATCCTGGTGCGATTGGCCAACAGCCGCTGCTACCGGCCACAGCACGGCCAGAGAAGCCCAGAAAATCTTTTTGCACAGGCGATCGCCCTTTTTCATGGAATGCCTCACGCGGGAGAATACAATTTTGAACGCTACGCCCGCTTCCCAGGACGGTCAAGCCGAATCCATTTTCTTGCAACCCAGAGAGCACCCGTACTTGGCAGCTATTTCCGGCAGTCGGTTGCCCGTGTTACACGCCCTTTGATACAGTGCCAGATTGCTCGGCGTCCAATGATTTCATCCCTGACGGAGGCTCACATGCCCATTTCCAAGGAACTTCTCGACATTCTGGTTTGTCCCGTTTGCAAGGAGCCGGTGAAACTGCTCGCCGATGGCTCGGGCCTGAAATGCGGAGCGTGCCGCCGTGTCTATCCGGTGCGCGACGATATTCCCGTGATGCTGCGAGAAGAAGCAACGATCGCTCCAGAGTAGCTCCGGGAGGATTAGAAAAAAACGAAATGGCCCGCATGTCGAGCAACATTTCCGATTCCGTTCCTCGCCTGAAACGATGGCTCCCCCGCCTGCGCGGCAAGCGCATCGGCGTCCTCGGAGACTTAATGCTCGATCGCTACCTCTGGGGGACGGCCTCGCGCCTTTCGCCGGAAGCGGCGGTTCCCGTCGTTGATTTCGTCGAGCAAAGTGAATGCCTTGGCGGCGCCGGCAACGTCGCCGCAAACATCGCCGCCCTCGGAGGAGAGGTCGAAGCGTTTGGTGTGATTGGAAGTGACGAAGCCGGTCGAGCTCTGGACCGATGCCTGCGAGTTGCAGGCATCACGCACAAAGGAGTTGTAAGCGATTCGAAGCGCGTCACCACGATAAAAACTCGCATCATTGCTCGCCACCAGCAGGTTGTTCGCGTGGATCACGAACGCCGCGAACCGCTCCGCCCGGAAACTCAGGAAAAACTTTTGCGTCTGCTTTTTTCCGCACTCAGGCATCTCGACACGCTCGTGCTTTCCGACTACGACAAAGGTCTCATCACCGACGACTTCGCCGACCGCGTCCTCAGCGCCGCGCATCAATTGAAAGTTCCCGTTTTCGTGAAGCCGAAAACATCGCGCCTTTATGCCTATCGTGGCGCGCGCGCTATCGTCTGCAACGCAAAAGAAGCCGGCTTCTACGTCACGCGCTCTCTCGCCGACGAAAAATCCATCGAGGAAGCCGGCCGCGCCTTGCTCGCGCATTTCGGCTGCAGCGCCGTGGTCATCACCCGTGGTGAAAAGGGAATGAGCATCTTCGAAGAAACGTCGGCCCGTCATCTCCACGTTCCCGCGACAAGCTTTGAAGTCACCTACGCACGTGTGGGCCAGCCTGGCATCGAGCGCGGCGCCACCGGCCGCCAGGTCTTCGACGTCACCGGCGCCGGCGACACGGTTCTCAGCACTCTCGCGCTCGCTGCCGCCGCGGGCGCACCGCTCGCGGACGCCGCCATGCTCGCGAACACCGCCGCCGGCGTCGTCGTCGGCAAACTCGGCACCGCCAGCGTCACCCCGCCGGAACTCCTCCATGCCCTCGACGACATCCGCGGGTGACCTTTTCTGGGAAGCGCTTGGCGAAAGAAAATGACTACGGTGGAAAACTGAAGGACTTGTCTCTTGGGAGAATCCAAACTTCCACGACGCGCGTCTTGCGGCTCTTTTCCGCATCGCTCGCGTCCGGCATCGCCGAATAGGGGCTGACTCTCACCGTGACAGCCACGCTGATGGAACCTCGTGGACTTCTGAGGCGTTCGATCGCGTAGCTCTTCACCGGCCCGTAGTAGCCCTGAGGCCCCCAGTCCGCGAGAAAATCATTCATCGTGTAGCTCGCGCTGGGCTTCCAGAGCTGATACGCCTGAGCCATATCGTCCGCGACCACCGCATTGAAGAAACGCTCCGCCACTTTTTTTTCCGGATAGTAGCGGAACGTGAACCACAGCACCACGACCGTGACAAGCGTCAGCGCCGCAATCGTAAACGCCATGGCCCGTGATTTTTCCGGTTTTGCAGCAGGTGGATCGAGAAGTGACATTCCGAAGTCTCCTGCCCCGCGAGTGTCAGATTCAAACTTGCAGTTGCCTCGGTGCCATCCCCGCACTACTTAGCAACAATCAAAATCGTAGCAGACTCTGTGTCTCCGAGTAAAAGGGCCAGATCTTGGCGACTCGGTCCTGGGTCTCTCTCGCAATCAGTAATGACATTTGTCAGGCCTGCTACCAAGAACACGCCAAATCCACGCCCTCCTGTTCCGCTGCGAAAATCGGGATTCTAAACGGCTAGTAACCCTCCGGGAGCAATCGCCTCTAAAACTGGAAATTCAGGACGACGTGTGGTTACGATGGAACATTGTCAGGGAGGTGTGTATGCATCGCGTGTGGGGGCGGCTTGCCCTGGTTCTACTTTTGCCGATGTGCGCTGCGGCTCAGAGTGCGTCAACAAACGAGCGTGACCAAGAAATGCAGGAGATGCGCGCTCGGATTGAAAAGCTTGAAAAACTCGTCGCCGAACTGCAGAAAGAAAAAGAATCCAAGAACGTCGTCACAACTGCGCAAGCGGCCGGCGAACCGATTCGGCCGCCGTCCACTCCCGCCGCTCCTTCGGCGCAGCACGAGGACACTGCCGCCTCCATGGATCATTCCGGCGGACAGGGCGGAGCGCCGAATGGCACGGAGCGAAAGTTTCCGGCCCTTCATTTCCGCGGCTTTGGAGATGTGAACTTTGCCGCGACCGACGATAAGACCACACACAGCGGTTTCAACATGGGGCAGTTCATCCTTCATCTTTCCTCGCCACTTTCGGAAAAAGTCTCTGTCTTCGGAGAGACCAGTTTCACCGCGCAGACGACGCCCACGGCCACAGTCTACAACGTGGACGTTGAGCGGTTGCTGATCCGCTACGACTACAACGATTTTTTCAAGCTCTCCTTTGGCCGTTATCACACTCCGATCAACTACTGGAATACCGCCTTTCACCACGGCCTGTGGCTGCAAACTACGATCGCTCGCCCTGAGATGATCCGCTTCGGCGGGCGCTTCCAGCCGGTGCACTTCGTAGGAATGCAGGCCGAGGGCAACATTCCTTCCGGAGCGCTCGGGTTGGGATACACCGCCGGCCTCGGAAATGGCAGGTCTGGCAATATCGCCCGGCCTGGCGACGGCGGTGATGTCAACAACAACCGGGCTTGGTTTGCGAACCTCTTCGCGCGCCCGGCGGCGCTCAACGGCTTGCAAGTGGGCGGCGCGGTTTACGGCGATTTGGCAACGCCTTCGCCGGCGCTGACCGGCACTCCCCAATTCCGCGAACTGATCACCTCGGCACACGTTGTTTGGACCAAGGAGACCCCTGAATTTCTAGCCGAGTTTGCACACGTCCGCCATCGCAACACGCTGACCCAGCAGGAATTCAACAGTAGTTCGGCTTACGTGCAGGTTGCTTACCGCCTGCCCGGAGAGGCGCGCAAGTGGAAGCCGTATTACCGCTTCGAATGGTCGAACATAAACCCCAGCGACCCATTGTTCAATGTTGGCGCGGCCTTCCAACCTGCGCCGATCGTGAATGATCTGACAGGCTCGACTGTAGGTGTTCGCTACGACATAACCAACTTTGCGGCGTTCAAGGCCGAATACCGCCACACAGAGCGCAGAGCTACGGACCCCGTCGTCAACGGGTTCTTCCTGCAAACCTGTTTCACCTTCTGAGGGATGACCATGAGAACACACCTAAAGCTGCGGATTTCCCTCGTGGTTAGTTGCCTGGCAGTCTTCTCGCTGATTTCCTTCCGGGCGGCCGGAACACCAGCCGACACCGATGTCGCCATTGTCGTGAATTCGGCCAATCCTGTGAGCAACTTGACTCTGTCCGAGCTGCGGAAAATCTACTTCGGTGACCGGCAGTATTGGAAGGGCAATTTGCCTGTACTCGTGCTCATGCGCTCGCGCGGAGCGCGCGAGCGGGACGTGGTCCTTCGCGTCGTCTTCGAGATGACCGAGGAGCGATACACGAAATACTGGGTCGCGAAAGTGATGCGCGCGGAAGTATCGGATCCGCCCGCGTCTCTCTACTCCTTCGGCATCTTGCAGGAAGGAGTGAAAGGCAATCCCGGCGCCATCGGTTACGTCAATGCCACTGACCTGCGGCCCGGCGTTAAGGTCCTCCGCATCGACGGCCTGCTCCCCGGCGAATCCGGCTATCCATTGCGCTGACCGTACGGGAAAAACATTGGCGTTCGAATAAAAGGCCGCAAAATAAAATAAGAAAAGCGGGGTCGGTGTCCCGCATTCGGCTACACGCCCAAGTAGGCAACTTCATCGAACGCGACTTCTGGCCCGCCTGAGAGCCAAGTGCGAGCGCGCCCAATAGGCAGAATAACTTCCGGGTTGCCCGTTAGAACGAAGCCGCCCGGCGGCGGACGCTACGCGTGAGGTGAACGGAGGAGTTTCTAGCTAAAGGCTGAAGTAAGTTGTCGGGTCATAAGGAGGTCCCCATGACCCGACTTCGCAAAATGA
>JBARRT010000025.1:0-7381 GCA_049644365.1 Candidatus Acidiferrum sp.
GAAGCATCCGCTGCCGAAGGGCTTCTGCTTCACGCGCCACCTGGCGAGGAGGAAGGTCCGGAGCCTCGACCGAGTAGAGTGCGAATGTCACATCCGAGTACTCATCATTAATGAAGGGACCGAATACGCCCTGAGGCAACTTGTGTGCTTCATCGCCCAGTTTTTTACGAGCCTGATAAAACTCCTCCGGGACCTCTTCTGGGCGAGTCGTGTCCTTGAGAGTCACCATCATCAGCGCAAGTCCGGGCCGGGTGAAGGTCTCTACGCGGTCGTAGTCGCGTAATTCCTGCATGCGCTTTTCCAGCGGCTCGGCAACGAGGTCCTGCATCTCCTGTGCTGTCGCTCCGGGCCACACCGCCGCAACGGTGAACACCTTGATCGTGAAAGTAGGGTCTTCTGCGCGGCCCAGTTTCAGGAAGGCAAAGATGCCAGCAGCAACGATCGTAATGAGCAAGAACAGAGTGATCGCCTTTTCGTGGACTGCGAGGGCCGACAGGTTGAGAAACTGCTTCGCCGCAGAATCGGGAACCTGGGTTCCAGAGCTGTCGTGTTCCGGCAGCGATTTCTCGTTTTTTTCTGATCTATGGTGCTGGCTCATCGAATTTCTGCCTTGTTCTCTGCGCGCACGCGTTGGCCATCGCGAAGCAGATGAACGCCAAGCGCTACGACCTGTTGTCCTGGGTGCAGGTTCCCGCTGATGGTTGCTAGTTCTTCACCGAGTTGGCGTACTTGCACAGGTTGAAATGAGACGGTGGACGTAGAAGGGTTCAGCACCCAGATACCAGGTCCCTTCCCTTGATCGAGGACGGCTGCGACCGGTACTTGCAACATGTCCGTCCCAACACTATCGGAGAGGTGGACTGTAACGGTTGCTCCCAACGGAGCATTCGCGGCAGCGCCTTCGAGAACGTAGCGTGCTTCAAAGGTGCGGGTCTGCGGGTCAGCAGCGCCGGAAAGCTGTCGCAATCGAACTGGAACTCTCACCGTGCTGCCGTAGAGCGTTGCGTATGCCGTCGATCCAAGCGCCGGCCTCAACGTCTCGGGCAGGTTCACTGCGGCCTCTCGCGGACCGGAATGGGCGAGCTTCACAACCGTTTGCCCGGCCATTACCACTTGTCCTGGCTCGGCCAAGGTCTCGATCACGATGCCGTCTGCATCCGCAAAAAGTTGTGAGTAGCCGCCCTCGTCCCGCGCAACCTGCTCCTGAGCGGTGGCAGCAGCAAGCTCAGCTTGTGCCGCATCGGATGCGGCCTTGATCTGATCGTAGACTGAAGCGGAAACCGCGCCGCTCTTGACCAAAGGGCGATATCTGGCCTCATCGGCGGCAGCTTGAACAGCCTTTGCCTTTGCTGCAGTGACGGTTTCTGCTCGCGCGGTAATGGCATGGACATAGTCCGTTCGATCAATGGTCATCAGCGGTTGTCCAGCGCGGACAAACTGCCCCGTATCTACCAAGCGCTTCGTGATCTTTCCGGGAACTCGGAAACCAAGATTGCTCTGAACATGTGCTGAGACCACGCCGGTGAATGCTGGATCTGCTCCTGACGACGAACCTATTTCCACTGTCCGAACCAGTTCCGGCTGTGTTCTTGGGTCTAACTCCCGCTTCTGAGCGCAACCAGTCAAGCTGATTGCCAAGCCCGCAACGACCAGCACCAGGGCGGAATAACTGAAGTTGATGTTTTTCATATGGCGTTCCTTCTTTATCTTTTGGATTTCGATCATGGGAGCCAGCCGCCCCCGAGAGCGCGATAAGAGCCGACCGCTGCACGCGCCGCACTCTCTCGAGCTACGGCCAAGTCGTCCTTGGCCGCAAGCAATTGACGATCCGCATCGAGCACGTCGGTGAGTGCGATGATACCGGCGGCGTAGGACTCTTGCGACAGGTCGCGCACACGCTGCAGTTCAGCGATTTCACGAAGGATTTCATTTCGGCGGTTCTCCGACTGCACGAGTAGACTGAAGGCGTCTTCGACATCTTCGGCCGCGTGAAGGGCTGTGCTGCGATACTGGAGCAAGGCTTCGGCATTGGCGCCTCGCGCTCGCTTCACTTCCGCGGCGACGGCGCCGAAATCGAAGAGTCTCCAACGCAGGCCTACTACGCTGACAGGTTGAAATCCTTGCTGTTCGAAGAGATGGGCGGGCGCGAGCGCTTGAGACCCTGCGATCCCTGAAATTGAGAGCTTTGGATAGTATTCGGCGAGAGCCTGGCCAATGCGAGCGTTCGAGGCAGCCACCATTCGCTCGGCAGCGATGATGTCAGGTCTCCTGCGTAATAGCTCCGTGGGCGTCCCATAGCCAGAGATTTCCGGTACATCGGGAATGTCTGCGACGGGGCTCAACTCTGCTGCGTACGTTCCCGGCTGGGCGCCCATGAGCACGTCCAACCGGTTCAGCTGTGCTTCGAGAGAGACTGTGAGCAGTGGAATTGTCGCCTTCGCTTGCGACAGCAAGGCTTGGGCCTGAGCAAGTTCGCGGTCGGAAGCGACGCCCGCGTCCTTGCGCTGCTGTACCAGTTCGACGAGATGCTCGTCGGTGGCGATCTGGTCTTTGGCGAAGATTAACCGTGCCTGCGCGCCGCGTATCTGCATATAGGCATCAGCGGCTTCCGCGGCAACCGTGATGTGAGTTCCCGTCTGGAGAGCTTCGGCCGCCTGAGCCTCGGCCGTAGCAGCCTGAGCTCCTTTTTTCAAACCGCCGAACAGATCCGTTTCCCAGCTCGCCATGAATCCGAGATCGTAGTAGTTCTGAGAGCGGTGATAGCCGGGCGCGTGTGCGGCGAGACGGCCCGTCATACTTTCAGTTGACTGGTAAAGTGTAGTCGTCGAAGCGTTGAGATTTCCCGATGGCATGCGCCGAGCTCCTGCCCCTTGCGCAGCGGCACGCGCCTGTTGCACCCGCGTCATGGCGGCAGCCAAGTCGAGATTCTGATCTAGCGCCCGCTTCACGATGCGTGTCAGCTCAGGATCACGGAAGCCCATCCACCACTGGTCGAGGGGCGGTGCCGGCAGGACGGCAGTGCGAGTCTCAATGGAAGGGGCATTGTGAAACGGCTGAAGGCTTACCGTCGGGGGATGATATTTTTGCCCCACCGCACATCCCGTGACGCTCGCGCCCAGTGCGAGGGCAAGGCCCATTCGCAGAGTGAACTTCCGCGCGGCGGGCGAGTCTTTGTAAAACGCCATTAAGCGGTTCATTCGTGTGCTCCATTCCTGCGCACTCTGCGGGCGACCTGTTTCAAAATTTCATTCGTAAACACACCACAGCCCCGGCATTCGAGCCCCTGCTGCATCAGTTCCAGAAGCAGGTTTTCTCCTTGTTGGCTGATCGTCGTTACGTTCTTCAGATCGATCACGAGTTCACGGCCGTTAAGTCCCGATCCAGCCCTTTCGCAGGCGGCTCTCAGCTCATCGGACCACGGCGCGACGAGCTTGCCCTCTACCACCAGCCAGCGCTGCTCCCTTTCTTCGACAATCGAGATCTTCAACATGCTGTTTTCCTTTGCGGTCGTGAAGTCACTTGCATTTGCGTTCTGGCTGCGCGACTCTGAAATGCAGCCGGAATCAGCTGCGTGCCAACCAATGGCCGTAGCGTAGGGAATCGAGTTGTCCGAAACCCTTGTAGTGACGGAGTACGCGGTACCACTTGCTCCACTCGCGGGCGAAACTGAAAATCTGAGCCATAGCGCCTCCTTCTCATCTGCTTTGTGTTCCAGCGACAAGAGAAAGGGCAACGCGGATGCCAGAGCACAGTGCGCCAGCCCATTCGAGCAACTCGTTCATTTATTTGGAAATAGCTGCCAGCATGAGAGAACCACAGATCGACGTGTCAGCGTGCCAATGCCAGCGAGCTGGTACCCCGCCAGTTTCCTGGCACTAACGGAAAACGCATTTGGAGCGAGCGCCTCTCAGAGGAAAACAGGTAAGGCGCGACTATGAGGAATGACGTGAGATGCCGAGCTTGCTCATTCTCAGCTGGAGGGTGGACCTCTTCATTCCGAGCTTCGCCGCTGCGCCCTTCGAACCTGCCACGACCCAATTGGATTGTTTCAAGGCTTTGAGGATTTGTTGACGTTCTGTCTCTTCGAGCACGCCGCGCAGCCCGTCATTTGTCGATCCTTGAGCAGAACTCTTTTCTGCTGGAGATGAGGATCTAGAAATCTTCAGGTCTGCCACATCTACCTTGAGAACAGGGCCGGTGGAAGTAATTACGGCGCGCTCAATGACGTTTTGGAGTTCTCGTATGTTGCCAGGCCAATGATATCGGGACAGGGCATCCATGGTGGCGGAGGAGATCGTGTCAATCGTTTTGTTCATTCGCTTGGAAAACTGCTGCGCGAAGTGGCGGACCAGGAGCGGAATATCGCCGTGGCGCTCACGAAGTGGCGGGACCTCGATTGGGAAAACATTCAGCCGGAAGAACAGGTCTGAGCGGAATTTCTGTTCGGCGACCATCGTTTCCAAATCGCGGTTTGTGGCAGCAATCAATCGAGCATCGGTACGCAGCGTCCGCGAGCTGCCCAAGCGTTCGAATTCTCGCTCTTGTAGCACGCGCAGCAGCTTGGTCTGCAATTCGAGGGGGATCTCTCCGATTTCGTCCAGAAAAATCGTCCCGCCATTGGCCACTTCGAAGCGGCCAATGCGTTGCGCGATGGCTCCCGTGAAAGCACCTCTTTCGTGTCCGAAGAGCTCGCTTTCCAGCAACCCAGTCGGTATGGCAGCACAGTTGAGTTTCACGAAGGCTTTTGATTCCCGCGGGCTCAAATCATGAATCGCGCGCGCGATAAGTTCCTTCCCCGCGCCGGTTTCCCCGTAGATCAGCACGGTGGAATCTGTGGGCGCCACAGTTTCCACTTGCTTTAGCACTTTGCGCAGGGCGGAACTCTTCCCGACAATCTCTGCGAAGTTCATCTCCGAGCGGATTTCTTCTTCCAGATAGAGCTTTTCCTGCGCGAGTTTGTCCTTCAGTTCGGAGATCTCGCGGTAGGCAAGGGCGTTTTCGATGGCAATTGCGATCTGGCCCGCGGCCTGGCTGAGGAAGTCGATGTCTTCTGCCGTGTAGGTTCCCTCCGTTGCACGCACAATCATCAGGTCCCCCAGAGCACGGCCGCGACTTACCAGCGGGATAAAACAAGCGCTCTTCATGCCTTCGGCCGCTGCGAGTCTGTACCCCTCGCCGCCGCCGGGCCAACCGATCTCGTCAACCGTCGCGACCATCGGCTTCATCGTCTCGAATGCTCGTTTGCCGGGATCGTTCTCGGCCGGAGTAATGATGAGATCCTCTTTGGCGAAGCCTTTATTGACGGGCGAATCGAGCGCATATAGCTTGAACGTACCCACTTCTTCGCCAGGCAACCAGATTCCGGCGCCGTCACAGCGCATAACCTCGCGAAAGTTGGCAGAAATCGCGCGCAGCACTTCGCGCAGGTCGAGATTCGAGGTGATACGGCTTGTCAGGTTCAGGAGCAATTGCAGGCGTTCGTTTTGTCGCTGTAAGGACGCCTCTGGGCTTTGCGCCAGCTGGGGTTCCCGATTGTCATCAACACTTCCGCTCATGTCGTTTTCGAAGAAGGCGCCTTATTATTCGACAGTGTATCTCAGAACAGCATGATGGAATCATTGCGCGTTGCGCCTGGGCCGAAGCTTGCGACCGAGTCGGTACCCGGACTGAAATACCCTTTCGTGGAGCCGGCTGCCCGGCGCTCGTGAGCCTCGAACTCACCAATCGATTGGCTTTCGGTCTCGGAAAAAGCCACCGGTCGGACCGTCGTCCGGCAATGTGGCAAGCCAGACGGCTGTATCGGCTGCCTCGTCCGGGCTTCGCGTAGCTCCTTTTCCGCCCATGCGCGTCCGGACCCAGCCAGGACACATCGCATTCACTTTGACTGAGGACGGAAGTTCTTTCGCGAGCCGTATGGTGAGCGCGTTTAGCGCAGCTTTCGTGACCCCATAGAGACCGGGTCCACCCATGCCTTCGGCGAATGACCCCCAGCCGGAAGACACGTTGACGATTCGGCCGTATCCTCGCGCGCTCATCTTCGGCGCCAGCGAGCGGATGAGCCGAAGTGGACCGGCTAGGTGAACGGCAATGGAGTCGCCGATCTCAGCATCCGTCAGTTCAAGGATCGACTTTTCGTGCAAAACTCCAGCGTTATTCACCAATGTGTCCACCTGGCGGCCAGACTTGTCGATGGCGCGGAGCGCCGTATCGATCGCCGCCGCGTCAGCCAGATCCATATGGACCGGTTTGATGTCGAGCTCGGGGCGGCGAAGAGACTTAGCAGCGTCTTCGCCGGCCTTCAGGTCACGACACCCAAGTAAGACCGAATTCCCAAATTCGGCCAGCTGGCGCGCGATGGCAAGGCCTATACCGCGATTGGCACCCGTAACGAGAACCGTTCTTTTCATACGAACCCCCAACGAACTATTCCTGGTGACCGCAGAAGCGCCTTCTAGGGAACCGTCACCTTTTGAGCGCCCAACCCGCGGCGCCGATTCGAGGTTTCAACAACGGCCTTGTAAACCGTTCCGAAAGTTTTGACTTATTTCGGAAGGGTCTTGCTGGGGAAGACAAGCTGTACAACGATTGTATGAAAACCGCCGCCTGGCGAGTTAAGTCCTCATTTTTGTGCCCAAACAAGTGGCGCGTTTTGCAAGCAGATTGGCGCCTTTGGCTAGTGCCTTTCCCCGGCCGACGAATCTAAAGTGTCATCGAAGAGGAGCATTAAACCATGAATGAAGCCATGTGGAGCCGAACATGAAAAAACTGTTTTCGCTCGGCATAGTGTCCCTGTTTATCGGTATAACCGCGATGATGCTGTTCGGTAGCCAAGATCGCGGTGGAGCTGAGGATATCCAGGACCGGTTTGTCGGAGCGTGGCGGCTGGTCTCGCTCGAAGCGCAAGGTCCAGACGGGAAGATTCATAGGGCCGATTCTACCGGGATGTTTGTCTTCACGCGCGACGGCCATGCGTCGGTTCAGGTCATGGACCGCAACCCGCAACCACGGGCCCACGCTGGGCTTGAGCAGTATTCGCAAAGTGGGTATGAGGCCACCTTTGGTGCCTATGAAATCGACGAAAGAGCGCACACTTTCATCTTTCACGTTGACGGTGCACTCGTGCGTACTCTCATCGGCAAAGACCTGCCGCGCTCCTTCGAGTTTTCCGGCAAACAACTCATCGTGAAGTCGACTCGCCCAGACGAACACTGGAAAGTCATTTGGGAACATTACTAGGCCGTATCCGCAAATCATCGCGCACAGCTTTGTGCAAAGGAGAGAAACAATGCAAAAACGCAAACTTGGAAAGAGCAATCTTGAGGTTTCAGCTCTCGGATTCGGCTGCATGGGAATGAGCTGGTCCTACGGCCCTCCTAAAGAG
>JBARRT010000026.1:0-31255 GCA_049644365.1 Candidatus Acidiferrum sp.
TCTCTTCGCGGGCCCCCGGCCGCACCCTGTCTATTCAGATTCGCCAGGCCCTCCTGCTCGGCCTTGCGTTCAACCTCTATCGCTTGAGGCACCCCTCTCAAGGCGAGGATGTCAACAGAGCCATCAACACTTACACGATCCTGCATAAGTGTTGATTCTAAAAGACTTAATAGTTAACATAACTACAGGAGTCGGAATTCCGTTTTGTCTAGATGCCGGGAGTCTGAATGATGATAGATACTTTGCGGGCTAAAACTGCCCAAAACAAAAAAAGCGGCAGTCCGGGCCCCGACAGGAGTCGGGGTAAACTTGCCGCACTCCAAATGCAAATATACCTAAGGGTAGAGTACTCCAAAAGGAACGATTTGTCCAGAAGAAAGTAGCCGGGCTAATTCGGCTTTCAGGGCGCAAACGTCGAGTTCGGCGATCCCGCCATTCGCTACCTGAGCGCAAATGCCGGATTGGATTAGGGACAGTGTGGCCAGGGATGCGGGATCGTGGAAAGAGCGATGTCTAAGCTACGCCAGGGACAACGGCCTAAGAACCACGCGACCACAATTTGCGGACGAAGGTGCGGACACGATCCACAAAGGAATCGCTGGCCCGAGGAGCCGGCTTCGATGAAGTTGTGGCGGCAGCGGGCGCCGGCGCAGGAGGCGGCAGAACGGCTGCGACCATTTCGCCCTCGACACGCCCCTGGAAGATCAGCGTAGGGCGCACGCGAACGCGCCGGATCAGCACGATCATTTTGGGATCGTATTCCGGCTGAACTTTGGCATTGGCGTCGTAGACCAGCGGCGGCATGAAAACCTGGTAGATGGGCTCTTCCTTGCTGCTGGATTTTTCGGAGGGCATCGTTTGCGCTGCGGTCTTGGGCTCTAAGGCTTTTTCGCGCAATTCCTGGGTAGTAGCCGGGCGGCTGACTTCGACGTCTGGGGAAGAAGTGGTCTTCGCCATTTGCGGTTCGCAAGCACAGTGGCCAGCGCTGGTGCGAAGGCTCTCGAGCTGTCCGTTGAGGACCAGGACGTTTCCCGCCTGCGGGACGACGAGGGTTTGCCCCGTAAGCTGCTGCTCCAGCCGGACCGCGCCGCGATTGGCGCGGATGCACATCGCACCGGGCGTATCGAATCCAACGAGAATGTCCTGCTGCCCGCCGCCAATCGAGATGGTCTGCGCCTGGATTTGGGGCGTGTAGATGGTCAACGTGGGATCGCCCTCGATGTGCGCGTGAATCGTGCCGCTATCGAGAGCCACGGTGAGAGAGCCGGCGGATTTCAGCACGGAAAAATGAGCGGGGCCGCAGGCGGAGATCCAGCCGCCTTCGACGAGGTCGATGCGCGCGGTGCCTGACTTCACGCGAACGTCGCTGCCGCTGCGGAGAATCGTTTTCACCTGGCCGCGAACGGTTTCGACGCGCATGGGGCCGCTAACGGCGATGGATTCGCCGTCAATGACGCCGACAGAGTCTGTGCCGGGGTCGTCGGAGCGGGGAGGGGCGGCGGCGAAGAGCGCGGCGCCAAGCATCGCGATGGCAGCGACCGGCAATGCAGAGCGGCGGGGGAAGCGAATCGAGTTGTCGACGGCCATCACCAGCGATACTCCCAGGCACTGCGGCAGAAACTCTCGCCTATACTATACGTCGGCTGTTCCGCAGACGCATGAAAGAATGATGACAACACCTAAGGCGAGCGCCGAAGCCGGCAAAGAGTCCGGAGAGGAAGCGGTAAACGCGCATTACGACACGCGGTTGCCGAGTTTGCCGTGGTCGCGGCGCATCCAGATTCCGATCATCGCGGCGGCGGTGTATAGCGTCATTCGAACGCTGGGGCCAACGATGCGCTATGAAGTGCTGGGCTGGCAGCATGCAGAGCGCGTCTATGCTTCGAAACACCGCATCATCTGGGCGTTCTGGCACCGGATCATTGTTCCTATCGTGTGGTGGTACCGAAACAAGGGCGTGGTGGTGATGAACACCACGGCGTTTGACGGGCAGTGGACACGCAAGGTCATCGAGTGGCTGGGATTCGGGACGGCGCAGGGGAGTTCGTCACGCGGAGGATTGCGCGGGCTCGCAGTGATGGCGCGGCGGCTGGAAGAAGGAGTGGACTGCGCGTTCACGATTGACGGGCCGCGCGGACCGCGCTACGTGGCCAAGCCCGGGCCCGTCATGCTGGCGCGAAAGACCGGATGTCCCATCCTGGTATTCCACATCGGTGTGGACCGCGGCAAAACGTTCGAACGAACGTGGGACCATTTTCTGCTGCCGGCTCCTTTTGCGCGCACGATGATTCTGTTCGCGCCGCCAATTTACGTTCCCAAAGATGCGGACGCGGAATTGATGGAAGCGAAACATGCAGAGATGCAGCGGGAATTGGAACGCGTTCGCGATGTTGCTGAAGGATGGTTTTCGCTGAGCGAGGAAGATCGCGGGAAACTGCGCGCTCAATTCAATTTGTGAGTGACGATGATCAACCGCAGGGCACCCGCCGCGGCGGGTGCCCCTACAGGTGGATGGCTTCAGTTGCCGGTGCGTTCGCCGAGCTTGACGGGTATGTCCATCTTCTTGCCGCCGCGATAGACAGTAACGTTGACCGTGTCGCCCGGACGCTTGCGGTTGAGGACGACGTTGACATCGAGCTGACCCGCGACCTTCTGGCCGTCGATGGCGACGATGACATCGCCGCCGATGTGAATGCGGCGCATGCCGGCTTGTACGAGGCGATCCCCGCCGCGAATCCCGGCAACAGCGGCAGGGCCGCGGGGAGGGGCGACTTCCACGAGCAAGCCTTCGTGAATGGGTAAGTCCAGCGCTTCACCGAGCCAGCCGCCCACGGGCAGAGTCTCGACGCCGAGGAAAGCGCGATGAACGCGGCCGTCGGTGATGAGGTCATTGGCGATGCTTTTCGCCGTGTTAATAGGGATAGCGAAGCCGATTCCGGCGGTTGTGCCAGTGGGCGTATAAATGGCGGAGTTGATGCCGATTACTTCACCGTGAGAATTGATGAGCGGGCCGCCGGAGTTGCCGCGATTGATGGCCGCGTCGGTCTGAATGGCTTCGTCGATGAAGGTGGTCTGGCTGGTTTGCACGGTGCGGCCCAGGGCGCTGACGATTCCAGTTGTGAGCGTGGATTGGAAACCGAAAGGATTGCCGATGGCGAGAACTTTCTGGCCCACCTGCAAGGCGGAGGAGTCGCCGAGAGAAAGGGTGACAAGTTTCTTTCCCTTGGGATCGATCTTGATTAAGGCGACGTCGTTGCGCTGGTCGGCGCCGATAAACTTCGCGGCGTGGTGCGACTGGTCACCCAGAACGACTTCGATGGACTGAGCGCCTTCAACAACGTGAAAGTTTGTGAGGATGTAGCCGCGGGGATCGATGACAAATCCGGAGCCCGCGCCTTCGACGGGCACGGGGTCCATGAAAAAGTCGTATTCGGTGGCTTTGGTGAGGATGTTGGCGACGGCGGCGGAAGCCTGGCGGTAAATGCGCACGTTGATGGATTCGTCGGTAGTGAGAGCGGCGTCGCGCTGTGCATCGGTTGCGACGCTGCGAGGCAGGGCTTCCACGTTGCTTGGCTGCCGGGGTCCGTATCGTGCGCCGGCCCAGTAGGCGCCCAGAATGAGCACCAGCGAGGCAAGAACGATGCGTGCACGGTTGGAGATGTTTGCTGCGGTCATGAGTGTCGTCCCTTCCTAATCCACTCGATAGCCCTAGTATAAGGAAAAAGAGTTAGAGGGTCATTGCGGAGGCTGCGCGCGGCGGAGTTTGCCGGCCAGCGCGTCGACCTGGCGGCGAGTCTCTTCGAGCGATCCGGAGCAGTCGATTTTTTCAGTGGCGTGGCGCAGCTTTTCCTCGACGGGGAGCTGGGCATCGATGCGGCGGCGGGCTTCTGTTTGGCTTAGGCCGCGAGCGAGGAGGCGTTCGAGCTGCTGCTCGGGTCTGCACCAGACGACCACCAGACCATCGAGCTTCTTGTGGATTCCGGATTCGACGAGCAGCGCCGCTTCGACGAAAACCGCGTCGCGGACTCCGCTGCGCCGCCAGACCTCGAATTGGCTGAGGATGACCTCGGCGACGCGCGGGTGCACGATGGCGTTGAGGCGGTCCAGCTTCGCAAGGTCCGCGAAGACCATCGTGCCGAGTTTTGCGCGGTCAATGCGGCCGGACGTATCGGCGATCGAGGGCCCAAATTCCTGGAGGACTTCCTCGTAGGCAGCCTGGCCGGGTTCGATGAGCTTGTGCGCGAGGGCGTCCGCGTCAAGCACTGCAAAGCCCATTTCGCGGAGCATGGCGGCAACGGCGCTTTTGCCGCTGGCGATGCCGCCGGTGAGGCCAAGTCGAAGCATGGTTTGCGACTACCGCGCGCGGGCGGTGGATTGCGTGGCAGAAAATCTTGGAGAGGCGCGGCGGAGGCGCGCGGCTTTCACCGTGTTGCTCATGAGCATCGCGATGGTCATCGGACCGACGCCGCCGGGAACAGGGGTGAGCGCGCCGGCAATGTTGACCGCATCAGGATGAACGTCGCCAACGAGCGCGGTGCCCTTGGCGCGGAATTTTTCCAGCCGCGCCGGGAAATTGCGGAACAGGCGCTCGGCTTCGGCGGGGTCGGTGACGCGATTGGTGCCTACGTCGATGACTGCCGCACCGGGCTTGATCCAACCGGCTCCCACGTAGCCGGCCTTGCCCATGGCGGCGACAAGGATGTCCGCGCCGCGCGCAACGCCGGGCAAGTCGCGCGTCTTCGAATGGCAAATGGTAACGGTGGCGTTGGCATGCATGAGGAGAAGCGCCATGGGTTTGCCGACAATGTCGCTGCGGCCCAGGACGACGGCATTGGCGCCTTCGATTTTAATATCGTTGCGGCGCAGGATTTCCATGCACCCGGCGGGCGTGCATGCAACAAGGCCGGGGCGCCCACTGACGAGGCGGCCGAGGTTAACGGGGTGAAAGCCGTCGACATCTTTCGCGGGATCGACCGCTTCCAGGATGCGCTTGGCGTCCACCTGCGGGGGAAGAGGGAGCTGAATCAGGATGCCGTCAACATTATTGTCACGGTTCAGATCTTCGACCACAGCGAGCATGTCGAGGGTGGTTACCGTGGCCGGCGGTGTAAGGAGCGCGCTGGCGAGGCCAATCTCTTCGCAGGCCGCGATTTTACTTTTGACGTAGAGTTGCGAGGCGGGATTGTCGCCAACAAGGACGGCCGCGAGGCCCGGGCGAACTCCGGCAGACGTCAGCAGCCGAACTTCGTCTTTGAGTTCGGCGAAGATCTGGTCGCGAATCTTGGTGCCATCGAGGATGCGTGCGGTCATGCGTTGCTCGCTTTCGTCCTGCTCGCGCGGTGCACGAGAAAATCATAGCACACGCAAAAATGGCAAGGCGTAAGTCATGGCCGGATCAGCGAGGGTTCCCCATTTAGAGCTTTGGGCAGAATGTTCATTCTGCTAGCATCCCATCCATTCGATTTGCCAAAGGAGGCACACATGGCGACCTTAAGGCGAGTTGGCCCAGGATCTGCGTTCAAGGTCGGGCTAGTCGTATATGCGTTTCTTGGGCTCCTCGTCGGGATTTGCATGGCACTTTTTTCCATGGTGGCGGGTTCACTTACGGGCATGGCGGGGGCCGATGCTACCACCGCGAAAATGATGGGCTTTGGGATGGGTTTCGGCGCCATTATTATTTTCCCAATTCTGTACGGCATCATCGGTGGTATCGGCGGAGCCATCGGAGCGTTGATGTACAACCTCGTGGCGGGATGGGTGGGCGGGCTCGAAGTCGATATCAGCTAGACGGGTTCGTTTTCGAGTCTTTGTCTCATTACCGCCGCCGCTTCGCATCTTCTTTCTCTCTGTGACATCCAATACTTGTCAATTTTGATGGGCAGAAGTGCGTTTACGCTGCAGCAGGGAGCGGGAGAAACGAAGATGGCATTGTTTGGTGATTTGAGCGACCGGCGAGGGCTGGAGAAGAAAGCAAAGGCGGAGGGACGGCTGCCGCCGGGGCAATCGCTCACGCTGAAGTGGCCGGTGCTGCATTACGGCAGCATACCGGTGCTCGATGCAGCGAAATGGGACTTCCAGATTTCGGGCGAAGTGGAAGAACCCAAGCGGCTAACGTGGAACGAATTTCACGCGCTCCCGCAAACCGAGACTACTTCGGACTTTCATTGCGTAACGCGCTGGAGCCGCCTCGACAATCGCTGGAAGGGTGTTCTGTTCACCGATGTGTTAAAGCTGGTGAAGCCGAGACCGGCGGCAAGGTTTGCCTCGGTGCTAGCAGAAGAAGGCTACACGGCGAACATTCCGCTCGATGACCTGCTTCGTCCCAACGTTTTATTCGCATTCGAACACGATGGCGCACCGCTGACCGCGGAGCATGGGGGGCCGATGCGGCTGATCGTGCCGCATCTGTACGCCTGGAAGAGCGTGAAGTGGGTTCGCGGCTTTGCGCTGCTGGACCACGACCGCCTCGGCTTCTGGGAACGCAACGGCTACCACGCCTACGGCGATCCGTGGAAAGAGCAGCGTTATTCCGGAAGCTAAAGTTGAGCAAAGACGCCCGCTGCGATTTCGCGCTTGAGCGTCTTTCCCCGGCTAATCCGCAGCGGCTTGTGACTTGGTCGGGTCGATCTCGATGCGGCCCTTGAAATGGGCGCCGTCCTCGATGCTGATCCGCGCCGTGGAAATATCGCCGGTGACCGAGCCGTCCTTCTTGATGTCCACCCGGCCGCGTGCATGGACGTTGCCCAGCACTTTGCCGGCGACGACCACTTCGCCCGCGTGAATTTCGGAATTGAGCTGGGCCGTGGAGCCGACGATCAGTTCATGGCCGCGCAGCGAGATCGGGCCATCCACCTTCCCGTCAATTTGCAAATCTTCATCGCCAGAAACCTGTCCTTTGATTTGGATGCTAGCGCCGAGGCGCGCCGAGCTGCGGGAAGCCGAACTTCCAAGGCGCGATGCGGAAGGAGCACTGAAAGGAACGACTGGGGACGAGGAACCGGGCGCCGGCGAAGCGGCGGGTGGTTCTGCGACAGCTTGCGATTTGGACCACATAATGCCTCCCTTATTCAAACACAAAGAATGATTGAAGCTCCGGGTGGGAAGGAGCAGCGTGGATTCACTGTAGACGCGCGGAGCAACGTGGAGCAACGAGGAAAACGGATGGGCTTGCGCAGTTCAGAAACTGACCGTCCGGACAGGTGTTGTCGAACGAGGTCCTCGCGGGACAACGGAAGCGACGATTGCGGTGCTTCAGAGCTACGGCTCGGTGAGTCGGACGCGGCGGATGCCGAAGGCGATCATCCGGGCGGGCAAATCTCGCAGAATTGGTATGCGGAAAAAGAGCCGGAACTGCCACGGCACGGTCACGGCTGTTTGAGCCCGCAACGCACCGCCGATCAGATTCTTTTGCATGAAGGATTGCATGGCCTGGATGGCGCGTGTTGGCCATTCCCGCTGACGCTGCACCTCGGCAAGATCTGCGTCCGAAACACTGCCGGCCAATAGGGGCTTGATCAAAACGTTGGCGGTAACAGCGGCATCCTGGATGGCGTAGTTGATCCCTACTCCCCCTACTGGGGACATCACATGGGCGGCGTCACCGATGAGCAAGAGCCCGGGCTTGTGCCAGAGCGGGCAGCGGCTGGACTCGACGGAGAGAAGACTCAGCTGGTGCCAGTCGGTCAAATATTCAGCGTGCCGGGAGAAGTGCGGCTCGATTTCGGCGATGGTCCGTCGTACGGCTTCCACTCCCTGGGCGCGCAGCTCCTGATATTGGCCCTTAGGGAAAACAAGACCTGCCTGCCAGTGGTCGGTGCGCTCGAGCATGACAAAGATTCGTCCACGCCCGATCCCGCCGAAAAGGCCGCCGGTGATTTCGGGTTCGCCCGGGAGTTTCGGGAGCCGGAACCACAATACGTCCATGGGCGGGGATGTTTGGATGGGTTCGAAACCGGCGAGATGGCGCAACAGGGAGAAGCGACCATCGGCGCCCACCGTCAATGCGGCGCGAATTTCGTGCATTCCATCGGGTGCGAGGTAGCGCACTCCGCGCACTACACCGTCCTCTTCCACCATTTGTTGCACCTGGGCGCGCATCACTAATTTGAATTGCGGATACTTGGCGGCTTCGCCGGTAATGAATTCGAGAAACCGCGCTTGCGGGACCAGCAAGATATACGGAAAGCGGGTCTTCAGACGCCCGAGATCAAAGGGGCGAAACGGGCCGTCCGCAAATTGGATCGTGGGCCCGGTCAACTTGGTGTGGGGAATTTCGTGGAGCTTGTCAGCCAGTCCAATCTGGTCGAGGATTTCCATCACCGAGGGATGAATGGTGTCGCCGCGGAACTCGCGGTCGAAATCCTTGTGCATTTCGAGCAACGTCACCGGGACGCCGCGGCGCGCGAGGAACAGCGCCAACATGGCGCCGCCCGGCCCGCCGCCCACGATGCAGCACGAGGTTTGCTCGACGGTGCGGATTTCTTCGACAGCTGGTTCCGGTAGAACGGCGACGGGGACGTTCATTGGTTTAACCGCCTCAAATGTGGAATTTCTGGAAGCCGCCTTGAAGCGTCTTGCTCTTGACCGGCGGAGAGTGTAACGCAAAGCGACAGTTGCAGAAAAGAAGCTGAAGTGGTCTGAGGCTCATGCAATCGCCTGGACCCGATTCAGGAAACCGACCAAGTACTTCCAAGCGAGGTAGTACACAACCAGTGCGAACGGAAACGCGATCGGAAAGACGGAGGCGAAGTAGGCCGGGAGTCCGAACTAGAGAAGCCGGGTGAAGTAATACATATTCTCCCCAATGGTTCCCTTCATTGAAGAAGTTTCAACAAGATTCCCACGGCCGTCTTCTTCAATGTGCCGCCCGCGACGAGACCGCTACCTCGATTTCTCGTATGAGCAACGGCACAGCCCGATCCAGGTTTCTCCGGTAAAGCCGACCAAATACCCCACCGACCAATGGGACCGACCAGCCTTCGGCGTCGACGACGAAGCGCATCGTCGTTTGCCCAGGTCCGCTCTCGGTAAAAATGTGGTCATAACTAATCTCAGCGCCCAGAAACATGCCGACCCACTTCCAATGTCTTAGCAGTTCAAACTCCGCCATCCGAAAGGTCGTAGTCAATCCGTTCGAAAGCCGAAACGTGGCCTGGCTCTCTGAGCATAATGGCCCCGGCGGCGACTTCACAACCGACCGGATGTGCTTTGCCCAACTCGGCCATTTCTCAACCTTGGCAAGGTGGTCCCAGGTCAATGCCAACGGCGCTCGAACGGTGAAGACTTTGTCGACAATTCTTTTCATGGGCGGATCCTCCATCGTTGAACTCCTCCCTCACGCGATTCCCAAAAGTTCGGGAAGAACCCAACCAGGTGCTTCCAGACGAAGTAGTAGAAAATGAGGCATGGCAACCCCTTACTTTTCTTTGAGAAAATCGGTGCCTTTCGGGTCGAAGAAGCCTCCGTCGTGCGCGTGTGCGGAAAGGAAGCGGCGAAGGTCCGCTGTGCCAGATGTCAGCAACACTTCGTTGTCTATCCAGACAAATTTCACCTCGATGAGCTCACCCGCTTTCGCTGTCTTTTCTAGCTGGTCGGCATTCACGAACCGTATCCGCAGTTTGCCATCTGTGCGATCTACGCGGGCCAGCCCATGAGTGCGTAGAACCCAGGCATCATCGCTCCGCTCCCCAATCTGCAGAGGCCGATAGTCGAGGTAATAGACGCCGTCAATTCGTCCCAAGCGGGCCTCGAACAGCCCATGCTCGGCCTTCTGGGGATCGCGTTTCTCCTCCAGATAATCGGCTCGGTAGGAATTGCCTTCCCCGCGCGTGAAGATAATCGTATTAGTCTCATCCTCGGCGTGCGCAATCCATTTCCCGAGTAGCCAGTCTTCAAAGACCGCGTCGGTTTCCGAGAACCAGGGTTGGAGAGAACGGTTAACGCAGCCGCTGCAGATGAGCAGAGCCGTGCCGAACAAGCTCAGAAGAATGCACTGGCGAAGACGCATCTCCAACCAGGGGCGCTGCTGGAAAAATCCGTGCCAGTGCCGGGTCGCGGAGTCGGCGTAGTGCATCAATTCTTGAAAGGTGATCCCTGTCTCCACAATGCCTCCTTTTCACGCAATCCCCAAAAGTTCGTTGAAGAACCCAACCAGGTGCTTCCAGATGAGGTAGTAGACAATGAGGCCGCAAAGAAACGCGGTGGCCACGAACGTGTACTGGATGGTGATCGCCTGGAACAAGACGAACCCCCGCGGGGTGACGGACACGAAGCCCAGCGAGGTGGCGATGGTGAATCCGATCGGCGCTATCACAAAGGGAAGGAGGGCCCCGTGGAAGCCAATGGGTAGATGGCGACGTGGGCCGAGCCAAACATACAACATGTTCCATACACCAAACAGGTTCGGAACTAGGGCCATCGGAAACACGATGACACGCTCGATCGGAATGGGGACCTGGAAGACATAGCGGGCGAGGAAATAGACGGTCAGGGGAACCAGCAGAACCATCGTTGGTACGACAATCCCGGCCATGTAGGCCCGCAGATACGGATGTGTGTTCATCGTCCCCTCCGCTCACAAGTGGTACAGCAAGACCGGAATGGCTTGCGGGAAATAGAGAACCCACATCGCCAGGAGCCCCATCAAAGCCCAGTCATACCAAGGCACGCGGACCGGCTGCCGGCTGAGCCTTTGCAGCATGGATGGCCACAGATCGCGCCGAAGTTCGGTGTCCTTCACCGGAACGATCGCTTGCTTGAGGAGCTCTTTCATCTCCTTGTTGTTTTCTTCGTTGCTCATTTCGCACCGACCTCCACACCCAACGAATTGAGTTTCTTGCGCAACATTCGAACGGCTCGAAACACGCGGATTTTGACCAGCGCGGCGGAGATTCCCACCGTCTCGGCGATGCTGTTGTACGGTTCCTCTTCAACCAGGGCAAGCGTAGCCACCAGACGGTATTTTGCCGGAAGCTGATAGAAGGCTTGTTTGATCTGTTCTCGTGTCTGACCGCGAACCGCAGGATCCGGTTGAGCGGGGCCCGCGAGATCTTCGGGGAGCTGGGTTTCGCGCCGCACCGATCGCAGATAGTCCAAGGCAGCATTGGTTGCGATCCGGCGCGCCCAACCCTGGAAATTGCCCTGTGGGTTGAACCGCTCGCGGGACCGATAAATGCGCCAGAAAGTTTCCACGGTCAAATCCTCCGCAATTCCGCTGTCGCGAACGATGCGCACAATCCAGGCGTAAACTTCCTTCTGGTGCTGTCGAAACAGCGCCTCAAAGGCTTCCAGGTCGCCCGCCGCGAACCGCTCCAGCAGTTCCATCTGCCACTCTCTGTACCTACTTACTGGTTTTTTGCGCCCCCGGTTACACTTATTTTCAAAATCCAATTCCTTCCGTCCACGCGGTGAGCTTCAAGGTCGTAGCGGCGTGGAAGGGAAGGGCATGCAAAAGAAAAAGGCCCGAACGCTTCGAGCGCCGGGCCTTTTCGTTGCAGCTGAGCTGGGGTTAGTAGATGTCGTACTGCTCCCAATGGAGAGTGGCGTCGGACTGGATGATGATGTGCTTGTGCGAGTTCTGCTCGAGTTCATCGATGAGCATGGACTCGCGCGTCTTCAGAGCCTTGGCGATTTCCGGGTGCACGCGGAGCGTGAGGTTCGGGCCTTCGTGGTCGGCCACGGCCATTTTGCGGGCTTCCGCCTGGATTTCGTAGCAAAGCGTGGGAATGGACTTGACCATGCCGGAGCCGGTGCAGTACGGGCAGGGCTGGCAGAGCACGCGCTCGAGCGCCTGTTTGGTGCGCTTGCGCGTGATGCAGACGAGGCCGAACTCGTTGAACGAGAGCGCCTTTGACGGAGCCTTGTCCTCTTCGAGAGCCTGTTGCAGAGCGGACAAAACTTTTTCGCGGTTGCGGCGCTCTTCCATGTCGATGAAGTCCACGACGA
Source organism: Candidatus Acidiferrum sp. (assembly GCA_049644365.1). Taxonomy (GTDB): domain Bacteria; phylum Acidobacteriota; class Terriglobia; order Acidiferrales; family UBA7541; genus Acidiferrum. Next base: position 11,944 of record JBARRT010000026.1, read on the forward strand.
TGATGCCGCCGAGGTCGCGCAAGCGAATCTGCCGGACGATCTCCTTCACGGCTTCGAGGTTGGTCTTGACGATGGTGTCCTCGAGCCGCGTGGAGCCCTTGCCGACGAACTTGCCGGTGTTCACGTCGATGGCGACGAGCGCTTCGGTGTGGTTGATGACGATATAACCGCCGGACTTCAACCAGACTTTCGCGCGCAAGGCTTTGTCCAGCTCGTGCTGGATGCCGAACTCTTCAAAGATCGGCGTTTCCTTCGTGTAGAGCTTGACCTTGCTGACGAGCTTGGGCTGGAAGCGGCTGACGAATTCAACGACTTTGCCGTACTCCTCTTCGTTGTCAATCCAGATGGCCGTGAAATCGTCGCTGACGTAGTCGCGAAGCATGCGCTCGACCAGATCGAGATCGCGATGGAGAAGCGCGGGCGCTTTGCGCTGCTCGCTGCGTTCCTTGATTTCGTTCCAGGTCTTGCCGAGGAAATCGATGTCGGTGCGAATTTCGTCGTCGGTGGCGCCGCCCGCGGCGGTGCGAACGATGAACCCGCCGGGATAGCTGTTGCCCGCTTCGCTGACCAGACGGCGAAGCCGCGAACGATTTTCGGCGGAGATGATCTTGCGCGAAACGCCGGTGTGGTGAACCGTGGGCATGTAAACCAGAAAGCGGCCCGGTAGCGCGACGTGACTGGTAATGCGCGCGCCTTTCTTGCCGAGAGGCTCCTTGGCGATTTGAATGACCACGTCCTGCCCGGCCTTCAGCATTTCGGAAATAAGCTGCGGACGGCGCGACGGGCCGGAATGGCCGCCCTGATAGCCACGGTCATGTCTCGGGCCGCCAGGACGGCGTTCGAATCGCGGGCCACCTGGGCGCCCGCCACGATCGGGACGTCCGCCACGGCTTTCGGGGCGTCCTCCGCGGCTATCCGGGCGTCCGCCACGGTTGTCGCGGCCACGATCCCGGCCACCGCTGCGGAACGGCCGCTGGAAGCGCGAGCGTGGGTTGCCACCGATGCGCGCGGAACTGCGCGGGAACTCTTCGCGTGGGGCGCTGGAACCGCCAATGCGCGGCGCGCGGGTTTCCCCCGGGAGAAGTATTACTTCTTCCTCGACAACCGAAGCTTCCACGACGGTCTCGCCCGAAGCGGCAGAAATCACTTCGTCTTCCACGTGCTCCGCTTCGAGGGGTTCGGTCTCTGCGTGCTCCTCGTTTTGTTCGTGCTCTTGCTCGTGCCCGGTTTCGGTGTGCTCGTGTTCGCCAAGGTTGGCCGCATGGATGGCGCTGTCGTGCGCAAAGTCCGCTTCGGCTTCGGCGCGGTTGACGGCGCGCTGTTCTTCGACATCTTCCGTTTCTTCCGCAGAGAGCTCCGAGTCCTCCGCCGCGCGAATTGCTTCCGCCTCGCCCGTCTCCTCTTCGGCCTCTTCTTCTTCGAACTCGGCGCCGCCAACCACGGCATCTGCTTCCGCTTCTTCCTGGGTCTCTTCGTGTTTAGCCTCGACGAAGCCGGATGCGAGCGCGGCGACCTGATCCTCGTTCAGTTCGACCTCGCTACGCGCAGATTCGGATTCGAGAACCGTGCTCTCGGCGGGGGAAGCTTCTTCCACGGGGGCTGCACTCTCACCCATGGTGGCCGCTGCTTCGCCTTCGGTGCCGCCATCGGCCAGCAGCCAGCGGGGAAGGCCGCCCGAGAACCGGCGGGGAACGTTGGCGCCGCTTGGGGCGGCGGGGGGTGCCACGTTGGCAGCTGCCCGCGGCGTAATTTCCTCCGCTTCAGGCTGCTGATCATGCGCTTCGTGCTCAATCATTGGCGCCGGTGCTGCTGCCGCTGCGGGCTTGCCGCGATATTTTGCGAGCGATTCGCCGGGAAGAACGATGGGCTCCTCGTTGGTGTCTATCGGAGCAGAGGGACCGGAGCTGCGCGGGGGGTCTTGACGCCGGTTGTCGTACCCGCGTGGCTGGCCTCCGCGATTGTCGTAGCCGCGAGATTCACCGCCTTGCGGCGAAGCGTATTTTGAGGGCGGGAGATTGCGTCCGCCGCCGGGGCCGCTTTGCGGGCGTCCTCCGCGAGGGCGTCCTCCTCCCCCACGACGACCCCATCGGCCGCCGCGTCCGCGGTCGCCGCCGCGATCGTTGCCTCGGCCATAGTTCTGGCCCGGGCGTTCGCTCCCGCTGCGGGAAGGATAGTTCTGCGTGGGATTGTAGTGTGGCGCAAAATTTTGCGGCGCGGAGGCGTTCGAATCGGGCTGGCGTTCATCTGCGGCTTCTGCATGCGCTTCGTCGTGCGCGGCAGGCGGTGCATCCTGGTGATGTTGCTCTAGATGATCGCCCTCGCTGGCTTGCGCTTCGTCATGCGAGCCATGCCCTTCGTCCACATGATGATCTTCTTCACCTTGGGACGGCCGCTGCAACCCCTCATCGTGGAGCCGCGTGGCGTGGGCCAGCGTCTCACCCGGCAGGACTTCCACCGGCGTACCGATCGCCGCCGGCAGCGCCGGGACGGAGCTTTGCGGCTGCTCGTGCGGATGCACCGGGTCGTAGTCTTCGAGGTTTTCGAAGACGTCACTGACGTACAGGAATGCATCGCCATCGAGACCAATGTCCACGAAAGCCGACTGCATGCCGGGAAGGACGCGGGTGACTTTTCCTTTGTAGATGCTGCCGACCAGCGCGAACTCTTTTTCGCGCTCGATGTAAATTTCGACTAGCTGGCCTTCTTCGAGAATCGCGACCCGCCGTTCGTGGGAGGCCGCGGAAATAACCAATTCTTTCGACATGAAAACTCCTTATGCGTGACCCCGGCCTTGCCGGAGTTCACCGCAGGACGCATCGCCGCGAGCTTCTGCCCGTCGGAGGTCCGAGAAATCGGCGCCGGCCCGGTTCGCACCGGGACACACGTCGGCCACACTGGTAGGGAAGTGGCTTGGTGTTCGAAGCCAGAGGCGATGGTTCCGGCCGTGCCGGACCCACCGGTTTGCAGCTGTTTCCTCAGTCTTTCGAGGCTGGTCCGTTCCCGGAAACGAGCCGGGCGAACGGCGGACGATGCTGTCCTCACTCTAGAAATCCTAACTAAATACTCAAACCAAATTCTCTTCCGGTGCGTTCCGCCGAAGCAGGAACGTCACGCGGCACTGGCGGTTCGTCAGTTGACGAAGCGGCGAAGCCGGACATTCATCACCAGGCCAATCGCCAGGAATACAAACAACGTGGCGGAACCCCCGTAACTCATAAGAGGTAATGGGATGCCGGTAACCGGCATAGCGCCGATGACCATGGCCACGTTCACCAACACATGGAAACCCAGCGCCGCCGCCACGCCCATGACCAGAAACATTCCCGCGCGATCTTTCGCGCGTTGAGCATTCTGCACTAAGCGTAACAGAAGCGCCATATACAGTCCCAGGGCCAGAAGCACGCCCTTGAATCCCTGTTCTTCCGCCCACGCCGACATGATGAAATCCGAGTATCGGACGGGGATGTAGCCCAGTTGATTCTGACTGCCGTTGCCAAACCCTTTGCCCCAGAAGCCGCCGGAACCCACGGCGATCTTGGATTGCAGCAATTGATAGCCGGAGCCTTTGGCATCCTCTTCCGGATGCAGGAACGAAGTAATTCTGTCCCTCTGGTACGGCTTGAGGAGGTGTCGGCTGACGGGAGGATAAAAAACTGCTCCGACCAGCAAAACCCCAGCCAAAGAAAATACTGCCGCGTGCTGCCACTTCAAGCCCGCCAGAAATGCGCCCACGGCCAGCATGGGCATCAAAACAAGCGCGGTACCCAGATCGGGCTGCTTGAGTATCAATACCAGCGGGATACCAACCAAAATCCCTGCCTTGATCAAATCGCGCAGATCAAGTTCATCGGTACGCACTTCCGCGAAGAAGCGTGCCAGTACAATGATTATAATCAATTTCACCAATTCTGACACCTGAACAAGTTCTCCCAGCACCGGGACGGAAATCCAGCGCTTGGCGCCGAAATGGGTGTGCCCCACCAGGAGAACCGCCGCGAGAGACGCAAGGCCGATGAGATAGAGGATAGGCGCCTGGTCGAGAATCAGGTGATAGTCCAGCCGCGAGAGTGCGAACATCAGGACAAACCCGATGAGCAGCCAGCGCACCTGCTTCATATGCATGCCCGCGAGCGAGCTGCCCTTCGTGGCGGAATAGATTTCAAGCACGCCAAGCGCGCAAATCGTCGCGAGGATGGCCAGAAGCCACCAGTCGTAATCGCGTGTTCCAGGCGCGTCTTTCATTGTCAATAAACTCTCTTGTCGTTCCCAAGCATTCCATGGTGGAACGCATTTTGAACGGCCAACAGAAACTTCTCCCTTTCAAACAAGAATTCTACTCTTGCTCTCCCTCACTCGACACACGGGCGGAGTTACTCTCCGGTTTCAGTGCGGCACGGGGAGCAATCGCGGCTACTGGAGCAGGGACCTTTTTCGGCGCATCGCTCTTGTTCTCCGTCGTGTACTGGCCCTGCGTCTTTTTGTTCTTCTTGTCGTAGTAAGCCTTGATCACATCCCGGACAACGGGCCCAGCCGCCTCGCCGCCGTGTTTTCCACTTTCCTGCACCAGGACGGAGACAACAATTTCAGGATTGCGCCGCGGTGCGTAGCCGACAAACCACGCGTTGTCTTCGAATTGTTTCGATTTCCCCACACGATCACGCGTGGCATAACCGATCACCTGGGCGGTTCCTGATTTTCCGCTTACTTCGATGCCGGGCAGTCGAATGCTCCTGGCGGTTCCTCCCTCCTCATTCACAACGCCGTACATCGCGTCCGTTATTTTTTCCACGGTGGGTTCGGAAAGAGCGAACCGTTCTTCGCCTACGTTCGGGGCGTCCTTCAGCAAGTGCGGCTGCTTAAAGACACCGCCCATGGCGATGCCGCCAATCATCCGGGCCAGTTGCAGCGGCGTCGTGGTGACGGCGCCCTGACCGGTGGACACGGAGATGGTCTCACCGGCATACCACTTGCGATGAAACACCCGCTCGACCCATTCGGCCGAAGGCATCAGCCCCTGTTCTTCCGAAGGGAGATCGATTCCGGTCTTATGTCCGATGCCCAGTTTGCTGCCGTAATACGAAAGGCGGTCGATGCCCAAACGCATTCCAACGTTATAGAAAAAAATGTCGCAGGACTCGAGAATGGCTTTGTGCAGGCCCACGACGCCGTGAGAGCTCTTTCCGTACACCCAGCACTTGAATTGCCGTCCATAAAATGTCGCATAGCCCGGGCAAAATGTCGTGAAACTTTCCGGCGGGACTTTGTCTTCCAGCATGGCCGTAGCGGTCACGATTTTGAATACCGATCCTGGCGCGAGCTGCGCCTGAATCGCGCGGTTCAGCATCGGCTTTTGCCGGTCTTCGTTGAGATTTTTCCATTCCTCCGCGGAGATGCGCACGGCGAAGTCGTTCGGGTCCATGGAGGGATGGCTCGCCATCGCCAGGACTTCACCGGTGCGCGGGTCCAGTGCAACCACGGCGCCCGGGCGCGGCCCTAAGGATTGCTCCGCCATCTGTTGCAGGTCGTAGTCGATGGTCAGCTGAATCTGCTTGCCGGGAATGGATTCCTGGGTGGGCAAGGGCCCGACTTCCTTGCCGATGCTGTTGACGATGACCCGGCGCTTGCCGTCGGTGCCCATCAGGATATCGTTGTATTGCCGTTCGAGGCCAAACTTCCCGGCAAAGTCGCCCATGCGCAGCTTGCCGTTGCTCGCTTCGATCTGCTGTTCACTGACCTCGCCCACGTACCCGACAGCGTGCGCCAGAAAGCCGTTCGGGAGATAGCGGCGCCGCGAAACGGAGATCATCTCAAGCACCGGGATATCCGAATGGTGAGATTCGATGAAGGCAATATCCGCAACCGAAGCCTCGGGCTTGATGATAATCGGCTGGAATTTCGGCAGGCTTTTCGTGTTCGTGAGCTGTTCTCGCAGATCCTCAATCGGAAGGCTGAGACCCTCGGCAATCCCGGGGAGATATTTTTCGACCAGGACCGGATTTTCCCGCAATAACAGGATGCTGAAGGCCGGACGGTTATCCACCAGCACGCGCCCATCGCGGTCCAGCATGCGCCCGCGCGGCGCAATTACCGGGATTTCACGCACGCGATTGCGCTCGGCCATCGACGTGTATTTGTCCGCATCAATGACCTGCAGCTTCCAGAAGCCGAGCAGCAACACGCCGATCATTCCCACGATGATGTAGGAGGCCACGGCCAGCCGCCCTTGCGGCAATCGATTGTCGTTGCGAAACCAGTACGACACAAAAACCCCGCGCGCGAGAACTTGAAATCTCAGGGCCTCTAGCCCATTCCGGTCCGATCCAACGAAACTGGCCGGACTAAACTCGCGTCACAATAAATTCCACAGCGTGGGTTTTAAGTGGACTCCGAACTCCTCGGCGTCGCGCTCAAAATGTCCGTCGAAAATTTCCTCGAAGCTGGGTGCGAAAAAATCTTCCGGAGCTCCCAAATATCACCGGACTAGGCTGCGTGAAGCAGCAAAAGTCCTTTCAAACGTAACACTTGCATTCCGGCGCCGCAAGCCGTCCGGAGGGACAGGTTCCAGGCCTGCATTGCTTTTCTGCGAATTGTGACCCCGTGCTTGTTGCTGGGCTGCGCCTATCAAGCTATCGTAGGCAGTTCACTTATGACCGCGGAATCAATCAAGGAGAAACCCCTCCGCCTGGCGCTCATCGGCATGTCCGGCGCCGGGAAGACATTCTGGACAAAGAAGTTAGCAGAAAGCGGCGTTCCGGCAATTTCCTGCGACGACCGCATCGAGCAGAAACTCGCGCCGCGCCTCGCCGCCGGCGGGTATGCCGGAATCAACGGCGTGGCCGCGTGGATGGGCTGGCCGGACAGCCTCACCTATGGGCAACGCGAATCCGACTACTTGACGGAGGAAATTCATACGCTCGACGAAGTCTTGACGGAGCTTGAGAAGCACCGTGAAAAATCCTTGGTGCTCGATACCACTGGGAGCCTCATCTACATCGGGAACAATTTGCTGATGCGCTTGCGGCGGCAAATGACCATCGTGTATCTCGCGGCCTCGGCGCAAGAGCAGCAGCTCTTGATCGAAAGATATTTGAACGATCCAAAGCCGGTATTGTGGCGCGGCGCGTTTCAACCGCGCCCCAGGGAATCACCGCGCGAAACCGTCGCGCGCTGCTATCCGGCGCTGATCGCCGCGCGGCGCCAGAGCTACGAAGCCCTTGCGCATTGCACGTTGCCAGTGGCAGTGCTGCGCGATGGTTCGCTGGATGCCGCCGAGTTTCTGAAAATGATTCAAAGCCAGATCGAAGGTACGCGATGAGCGTGAACCCTTGAGATATCGCAGCACCTCTCGAGAGGCCCCGCTCACGTCGCTGCGCGGCGCCGTTCTGCGCGGGCTCGCCCCAGACGGCGGGCTGTACATGCCGGTGGAAATTGCGCGTCACTCACCGGAGGAACTGGAAGAATTCCGCCGCCTGCCATTTACGGAAGTTTGTTTTCGAGTAGCAAAACCCTTCGCCACGCCGGATGTTCCCGAAGAGGTGCTCTGGCAAGTGGTCAGCGAAGCGATCAATTTTCCCGTGAACCTGGTGTCACTTTCCCCGGGACTCCACATCCTGGAGCTGTTTCATGGGCCGACCCTGGCATTCAAGGATTTTGGCGCGCGCTTTATGGCGCGCTTGATGGGTTATTTCGTGCGCGGCGAGACGCGTCCGCTCACCGTCCTTGTGGCAACTTCCGGGGACACGGGCAGCGCTGTAGCGCACGGTTTCTTGGGTGTGCCCGGAATTCGCGTCGTGATTCTCTATCCTTCGAAGCGCATCAGCGAAGCCCAGGAGAAACAATTCACGACACTCGGCGAGAACATCACCGCGCTTGAAGTGGCCGGAACGTTCGACGATTGCCAGCGCCTCGTGAAGCAGGCTTTCTCCGACGTTGAGCTCAACAAGCGCGCATTCTTGACCTCGGCGAACTCCATCAATATCGGCCGGCTCCTGCCGCAAATGTTCTATCACGTCGCCGCGTACCGCCAGTTGCCGGTAGCGTCCGTGGCGTTGATCGTCTCCGTGCCCAGCGGAAACTTCGGCAATCTGACGGCGGGAATTTTTGCCAAGCGTATCGGCTTGCCGGTGGCGAAGTTTGTTGCCTCCACCAACGCCAACGATGTGGTTCCCGAGTATTTGCGCAGCGGCGAATTTCATCCACGGGCCGCAACCCCGACCTATTCGAACGCCATGGACGTGGGAAATCCCAATAATTTTCCGCGGCTCCTCGACCTCTGCCGCAACCGTCTCGAATACGTCCAGAAAGAAATTTGGGGCCACCGCGCAACCGATATGGAAACGTTGCAAGAGATGAAGGCCATCCACGATCGTTTCGGCTACATCGCCGATCCACACACGGCCGTTGGCATTTTGGGTTGGGAAGCGTACAAGCTCGAACACCCAGAGCCTGCCCAAGGATTGGTGCTGGCCACCGCACATCCCGCGAAATTCGCCGATGTCGTCAGGAAAGCCATCGGTATCGCGCCGCCGCTCCCCGACCGCCTGGCGGCGTATCTGAAGCGCGACAAATTATCTGTACCCATCTCCAGCAACTACGACGACCTCAAGCAATTCCTGCTCGCGCACTAGCGTTTCCGAAGCCGGTCCAGCAGCAGGAAGAGGAACACCGCTACCAGCGCATTGACGAGCGCCGCGATGAAGAGGCGCATATTGAACCACGCCTCCGGCTGCGCCAGAAGAATTCGCCGCGTCAGGGCTATCAATCCCTGATGAGCCATGAAGAAAACCGTCGTCAGCGCGAAGCGCGCCGCCGGATGCTCGGTATCCAGCCGTGCTCCGATCGATGACGCGAGGTATCCAATGATGGTTTTCGCGATGCCATAGAGCCCGAGCGGCACGGTCGGCCCGCTCAAACTGTCCTGCGCAAGGCCAATCGCCATTCCCAGCAGAAGTCCCGTCGAAGGATTGCGCCGGCTCAATCCAAAATAAATCGTGACGAGCAGCGGAAGATCGAGTATCTCCGCCTTCGGCACATACAGCGGCAAGAACGCCTGCAAAAACAGCACGAGAAGCAGGCTGCCGATAATGGCGCCCGCCCGGAACTTGTGCACCTCAATGTGCAACTCGCTGCCGCGGAGATCGTAGCTGTCGTTCATCGCCTTGCCGCCGGGGGCTTTTCAGCCGCAGCCGGGGCGACCGGTTGGCTCGCTGGTTCTGATTCCTGTTTGAATTCGAGCGGATGGAGCGTCAGCAGCACGATGACCTCTTCCAACCTCTCCAGATTCGCCGCGGGCCGCACGCGAATCTGTTTGAACGTATTGCCCGGTTTGATTTCCACAATCGTGCCGACGGGAAGATCGCGGGGAAAGATGCGGTCCATCCCGCTGGTAACCACGCGCTCGCCGTCATTCACGTTGTCGTCATTCGGAACATATTTCATGACCAGCAGCGGCTCGCCCGTGCCGCCGACTGGGTGCTGAGTGCGGGAATCCGCCAGCAACGCCCCAACGCCGCTGTCTTTATCGGTGAGAAGAAGAACCTGCGCCGTATTCGCATATGCTTCGATGACTTTTCCGACCACGCCATCCGGCGTGATGACTCCCATGTTCTTCTTGATGCCGTCCCGCTGGCCGCGATCGATGTCGATGGTCACGCTGGCCGTCCCCGGACTGGCGCCGATCACGCGCGCGCCCACCATCGGGACATCCATGTGCAGCTTTCTGAAGTTAAGAAGGCCGGCAAGGCGGTCGGCTTCGGCGGCCTTGCTTTGCAGTTGCGTAATCTGCAGCTTTAGCGCGTCGTTTTCGCGGCGAAGTTGCTCGTTGTCCCGCGAAGTATTTTGCAGCGCAAAATAGTGGTTCCATATCCCACGCACGCTTCCCACGCCTTGCGTGCCCGCGCGCTGAAATGGAGAAATGGCGCCGACCGTCCAGACGCGAATCAATCGTCCCTGTGAATCGCGCTTGATCTGCACGGCCAGCAAAACCACCTGCAGCAGGATGACTCCCGCGAGCAGCACCAGCGATTTGTGTCGAGAGGGAATGGCAACCATTGGCTTTGGTAGCACGGGCTTCAGCCAGTGCTCTCTTCCTTCAATCAGCGAAGACTTGTAAAAAGCTGCCGCCGCTCTTAGTCAATGCAAACCTGCCGCAGCAATTTGAAGTCGCTCAGCATTTTCCCAGTGCCCAGCACCACCGACGCCAGTGGATCGTCGGCGATCGAAACGGGCAAACCGGTCTCCTCGCGAATGCGCTTGTCCAGATTTTTCAAGAGTGCGCCGCCGCCCGTCAGCACGATGCCGCGGTCGCTGATGTCCGCGGAAAGTTCCGGAGGCGTGCGCTCCAGCGCTACGCGCACCGCGTTCAAAATTGTCGCCACGCATTCGCTCAGGGCTTCACGGATTTCGCTGTCGTCGATCGTCACCGTGCGTGGCACGCCTTCGATCAGGTTCCGCCCCTTCACTTCCATCGTCAGCGGCTTTTCCAGCGGATACGCCGAGCCAATCTCCATCTTGATCTGTTCCGCGGTGCGTTCGCCGACCAGCAGGTTGTACTTGCGTTTCAGGTATTGCATCACCGCTTCGTCCATTTCATTGCCAGCCACGCGCACGGAACGCGAGTACACGATGCCGCTCATTGAAATGACCGCAATATCCGTCGTGCCGCCGCCGATATCCACCACCATGTTCCCGGACGGTTCTTCAATCGGCAGCCCCGCACCGATGGCCGCGGCCATGGCCTGCTCGACGAGGAATACCTCGCTGGCCCGCGCACGGTACGCGGAGTCCTGCACGGCCCGCTTTTCCACCGGAGTGATTTCGCTTGGTACCCCAATCACAATCCGCGGATGCACCAGCACGCGCCGGTTGTGCGCTTTCTGAATGAAATACGTCAGCATTTTTTCCGTGACTTTGAAATCCGCGATCACGCCGTCTTTCATCGGCTTAATGGCCACCACATTGCCCGGTGTGCGCCCCAGCATTTCTTTGGCTTCGCGCCCCACGGCCACGACTTCTCCGGTGGATTTGTTGATGGCCACGATCGAAGGCTCATTCACGACAATGCCTTTGCCGTGCGCGAACACCAGCGTGTTTGCCGTGCCCAGATCAATCGCTAGGTCGGAAGAAAACAAACTGAACACCGACCTCATGTTGTAACCGTTCTTGTTCATCCCCACATCCCCCTGCGGAGAAGCTCGCTCCGCTGCCCGGCCGGCAATAGCGCTGACCTTGGTTCGGCCAGCCCAAAGAACTATTGTCTCCGGACACTACGGCAAGTGCAAAGGCGCTGGCGTCTTTCCTCAGAAACCTTACTTCGGCACCACGATGGACACCTGCTTCATCGCCGTTCCACCCCGGCGATTCGACCCGATGATCGAAATCGTGTGCTGGCCCGGCTCCAGCTGCTGCGTGAAATGCCGGAACGTTCCGTCCGGTGAAATATTCGGCACCGACTGGCCGTTCACGATCAGCGCAGCTCCGGGTTCCGTCCTGCCCATGATCTCCGCCACGTGCCCGTGCAACTGCGTGCCGTCGATTTCCAGCACCATCGCTTGCGCCTTGCCCTGCGCAACCAGCGTAAATTTGAAGATCTCGCTCACATCGCTGTTTTGCTTTTTTCCGTCCGTCGCAATGACATTCCAGAAGTATTCTCCCGAATCCAGTCCGCTGAGGTCCGCCGATGTTCCGCTTACTTTGGCTTCCTTCACCGTTTTAGTGAACATCGCCGTCGTGCTCACCCGCACCGTGTAAGAGGCCGCGTTTGGCACTGCCTTCCATTCGAAATGCACCGGGAAAAGTTTCGGGCTCTCCGCAACGATCGGCGCCAGGTTCAGCGGCTCCACAAGGTCCGGAGGCGCCAGCACGATTGATTTTTGCATCGCGCCGCCGTTGGGAATGGTAAGTTTTTCGAACGGTGCCAGATCGATCTTCTCCTGGCCGCGCTGCACCTGTGCACTGCCGCTGGAAACCAAGATCTCGCTTTCCCTCCTCTCGGGATCCGATTTTACAGCCGCGCGGCTGTTGGAGTGCAGTTGCGCATTGATGTCCTCGGTGCTGACCCCGGCCCTCGAATCCGGGGAGCTCCAGTTCGGCGTCCTTAAATCGACTTGGCCGTGGTTGATGCTCACTGCCACGCTGGTCGGTTTGTTGCTTTCCGTAGTGTTTTCTTCGACGGTGACGAGCGTATCAGGCTTCACCGTGTAAATCGTGCCGTCGGCAAACGTAATGCGCGCGTTGGCATCGGATCCCGTTTGCACGAGGTCGCCTTTATCAAGCACGGTGCGGAAGTCCGCCTCCACCCATCGCACAGAGTTCACTTTTTTCACCTGGACTTTGCCGTCCAGGTTGACGAACTTGGCGTGTTTTTGGTCATCGCTCAGCGTCCCCTTGTCCGGGCCGCTCACTTGATCATTAATCTTCTTGAGTACCGTCGCATACAACTCGGGTTTCGCGAGGTACACACCCGCGCCGATGATCGCCACGGCTAGCAGAACGTAGGCGATCACCGTCTTGTAGGTGACCGCCCTCCAGTACAATTCGACATGCGGCGTCTTCTGGTGGGCTGGTGCCTGTTTCGGATCCATGGGTGCTTGTGTTTTCACGGGCGATTGCGCTCTGAATGCTCCAATTTTTCAATCTAACACACCGGTTCGTCCGTGCCCATTTTGCGCGCTCGCCCGTAGTCAAACTGCAAATAGCGGATGCACACTGCTTCAAACTGTACCTTTGGCCAGTCCGGGAATCACTAACGGTAGGAGTCGGCTTGTTGCAGGCGCGGCGGGCGGATTCCGCATGCCGGCGAGAGACGGCGTCCCGCTTCTTGCTCGAAGAGTCCCGGCGATTGTATTTGAGCCACATGCTCGTATCTTCTATAATATGAAGTTTGTCACGGACTCGGGAGACGCATCGGATGGCTGGCGCACTTGAGAACAGGAAAACGGGGACTCGGATTCTCCTTGGGGCGGTCGTTCTGCTCCTTGGCGGCAGCATGCTCTTGTATCTCGTTCCGACGACCCCCGGAACCGGCGAGGCATCCACCGATACTGTCGCCAAAATTGGCGATCAATCAGTCAGCCTCCAGGAGGTGCGCCAGAAGGTCAATGAATACGAGCAGCAGCGCCAGATTCCCAAGTTCTTCGAATCCCGCCTCGCCCTTGAGATCTTGCAGAACCTGGTCTTTCAAAAGGAGATTGAGTACGAAGCCAAGCGCCTCGGGATTACCGTTTCCGACCAGGAGCGCGCCGACCGCATCCGCCAGTTCCTGCCCACAGCCTTCAATGGTGGCACCTTTGTTGGTATGGACCGCTACGCCGCGGAAGTGCAGGCGCGGTTCCAATTGCCCGTCGCGGAGTTCGAAGAGTTAATCCGTCAGGGCTTGCTCGAAGAGAAATTCCGCAAGCTCGTCACCGACGGCATCAGCGCCGGTCCCGCCGAGCTGCAGGATGAGTTTCGCATCAAGAATGAAAAGGTGAAGCTGGACTACGCGCTCATCAAACCCGAGGAACTGGAAGCCAAAATCACGCCGGACGAAGCCGAGATCAAAGGCTCCTTCGAGAAGAACAAATCGAAGTATCAGGTGCCGGAAAAGCGCGTAGTGCGTTACGCCTTGGTGGATGTGAATCAAATCCGGCAAAATCTGCAGATTTCAGACGATCAGCTCAAAGTCCAATACCAGAAGAACATTCAGCAGTACCAGGTGCCAAACCGCGTTCACGCCCAGCACATTTTGCTCATGACCGTCGGAAAAACGGACGCGGAGGTTGAGGAAATCAGGAAAAAAGCGGAAGACATCCTCAATCAACTGAAGAAGGGCGCAAAGTTTGAGGACCTCGCAAAGAAATATTCCGAAGATCCGGGAACGAAGGACAAGGGTGGCGACCTCGGCTGGCTGGTTCAAGGACAAACAGTGCCGGAGTTCGAAAAGGTAGCGTTCAGCCTCCAAAAAGGTCAGACTTCGGATTTGGTGAAAACTCAGTATGGCTTCCACATCATCAAGGTGTTGGACAAGGAGACAGCTCATACCAAGCCGTTCGAAGAGGTGAGGGATTCGCTGCGGGCCCCCCTCTTACTGTCTCAAGCAGACAAGCAGGCAAGTGATATCGCGGATCAAATGTCCGCCGCGATCCGCAAATCCAACAAGACCTCTCTCGACGATCTCGCCAATCAATACAAACTCGTCGTTGGGGAGACGCGCCCCGTCGGCGCCACGGACCCCTTGCTCGAGCTTGGCAATTCCACTGATGTGAAGGACGCCATCTTCCGCCTGCGCGCGGCAGAGCTGAGCCTCCCCATTCGAACGGACCGCGGTTACGTCGTTCTTTCCCTGAAAACTGTTCTGCCGGCGCACCAGGCCACTCTCGAGGAAATCCGCGACAAAATCATCGCCGACCTGAAACGCGAAAAAGCAGCCGCGCTCGCCCGCAACAAAGCCGAGGAACTTGTCAAACGGGCCAAGGCCGGTGAGAAATTTGACGCGGCAGCCAAAGCCCTCGGACTCGAGCCCAAGACCAGCGATCTCCTGGCTCGCGATGGTTCCATTCCGGGAGCCGCGAGTGGCAAACAGCTTAGCCCGGCCTTTAATCTGAAGCCCGGCGGCGTGGGTGTTCCCCTTAACCTTGGCCAGAACTGGCTGGTTTACCGGGTGGCCGAGAAACAGGAGCCCAACTCCGCCGATTTCGAAAAGCAGAAGAAAGAATTGACAGAGAGCGTGCTGCAATCGAAGCGAGAATTAGCTTTCCAAGCCTTTCGAACGGCGCTAGAAGACCGGCTAAAGAAGGAAGGGAAGTTGAAGCTGATGCTGGAAAAGCTCAAGGGCTTCGGCACCTCCAGTTAATCTAAGTTACACAAACTAAAAGCTTTATTTGAATGGCAAGGCCCTCTTGTCTTTCTGCTTACACCCCGCTACCCTATAGGTGTTCCCAATGGACAGGATTTAGACCCCAGGAGACCACCGCGAGACGAGGTTGGGCTCAGGAACTCCGGCCCGAAGTCCAAAGGGCTAGCGGCCAGGGAAAACCAGCTTCAGGACTCTCGAGATCGGTGAACGCACATGGCTACGCGTACTTCTACCATTCGAAACGACTACCGCTGCAGCATCGAGCTCAACCAGGCCGGCAAGTATTGTGTTCGCGTTCAGGTTCACTACCCTCGCCACGCCTGGAAGCTCAGCGTCTTTTTTCTCGCCGGGTCCTTTGACCGGGCCATGAAGAAGCTCGAGGAGGGCCTGGATTTCCTGCAGCGCCAGGAAGAGAAGCTGTGGTTTTGGGGTGTGGACCGCGCCGAAGACATGGGCTTTTCGGCTGAGTTTCTCAAAGAGGCGGGATTGAAGCTCGACCGCCGCATTGAATTTCCAAGTAAATCCACCAGCGTCTCTCTGGCTCCGGAGCGCCAGGTTCCCGCCTTTGTCCTGGGGCCGATGCGCCGCGGACTCGCCGAATCCGTCGAAGTAGCTCGCAGCGTCGCCGCCGGCGACTGACCCCCTTAGAGAGAAGGCTCAAAGCTGCCCGTTTTGCCCGATCCCTTTCCTACTTGACTTGTTTTCCATCCTTAGACATGATGCGCCCATTCCGGCGAGGAAGACCCGCGACGCTCTTGAGAGCCACCTGCCCCCCGCCCAACCACGCTTGATGCGAGCGTGTCCGGCAGGTTGGATCAGCCGCCGCGGGCGGAGGGATAACTCAAAAATGAAAAGCATGAAGAATGTGTATTTCGCCTTGCTCGTAGCCCTGCTGCTAATTTCCGGAGGCCTTACGCTCAGCGCGCAGGCCTCGCAGCAATCCGGCGATCAGAGCCAGACTGATTCCACCAAGAGGCAGACCAAGAAAAAGAAGAAGGCCGGCACGGCCTCCGCGGACGCTTCGTCTTCACAAGCATCTGCTGATACAGGCACGGCGTCTTCGAAAAAGAAAAGTACGACCAAGAAATCCGCGGCGGCCGACGAGAAGGCGACCGCCGACAGTTCGACCCCGTCTGCACCCAAGAAGAGCCGTTCGAAGAAGGCTACTTCCGCCGACAAAAGCGACGCGGCAGATTCTTCCGCTTCCGCGTCATCCTCTGAAACAGCTAAGCCCAAGAGGAAATCGAAAAAGGCCGCGGCGGCAGATGGTGCTGCAGCCAGCACTGCCACACCCGCAGAGAGCAGCGCTGCGGCCCCGAAGAAGAGCCGTTCAAAAAAATCCGCTTCCGCCGAGTCTGCCTCTGCGGCTGCGGCTACGCCTGCCGCGACCCCGGCGGCTTCCACCGCTCCGGCAAGCAAACCCGCACCTGCGGCAACTCCTGCCTCAGGTGGCAGCGCTGCCGCAACCGCATCCACACCCGCTTCGAAACCGGCCGCACGTACGCAAGCACCTCCAGCCAACAGCACGGGAATGGTTTGGGTGAATACAGATTCCCGCATCTATCACAAGCCGGGAACGCGTTGGTACGGTAAGACCAAGCAGGGGAAGTACATGACCGAAGCAGACGCGCAGAAGGCCGGTTATCGGGCAGCTGAAAAGGAATAGCGCAACGTTTCGGAACAAAAATCAAAAGGAGAGAAGAACATGAATAAGCAAATGTCCCGTTTGTTGTTGGCGGCCCTCGTATTGGTTTTTGGCTCTTCTGTTTCCGTTTCTCAAGCGCAGACCAAGACTGCGGCTCCGGCAAAAACCGAAGCGAAAGCGGCGGCTCCCGCTGGTGATCTGGTCGATTTGAATTCCGCGACGCTTGATCAGTTGAAAGCGCTGCCTGGAATCGGTGATGCGTACGCGCAGAAAATCATCGATGGGCGCCCGTACCATGCGAAGACCGATCTGACGCGCAAGAAGATCATTCCTGCGGCTACATACAAGAAAATATCCGCTCTCGTGATTGCGAAGCAGTCCGGAGCAGCCGCGGCAACCTCAAAGAAAGCAGCACCAAAGAAAAAATCCATGTAGTGCCGGGTCGGCTCATTCGCGCAATTGATAAAACGATTGACGGCGGGCCAGTCCTAATAGATTTTCAAACCCGAATTCAATGCACCCGGCGGCTTTGCGGCTGCCGGGTGTTTTTCCTGCATACTATTTTTCGCGTAGGATGACTTCGCCGTGTCCGACGAGTTGATCGTTCAGCCACAGCTTGTATTTGTAGGTGGCCGCTTTGCTGCCGGGGCGGGGCGGGCCGCTGAGCAGGCGCATGCCGGCGGGCGCCTGAAAAACATTGGAAGAAAAGGGACAACGGTTTACATCAAATTCGACGCGCAGATTGCCGGCGTCGGAGATCCAGGAGACCTGGTCGCCGTCGTCGAGCACCACGGTTTGCGGGATGAGACCAACGAGTACGGGGCGTTCCGCCATTTTCTGTTTGGCTCCGATTCGGCAGCGGAGCCGATGCTCCTAACGTGATGATTGCAAAGGGACGATAGCATATTCCAGCCAAACCGTCCTCGCGCGGAGCCCTCGTGCACTCAGCAAGCCGCGGCGCCGCAAAAGGCATTAAAGAATTCTTACAACGAACCCGTACCGATGGGCATCTAATTCTGTATAACCTGTACTTCGTTGCGCTTGACCCTTCCTGAACGCGCCCGTACACTGAGATTGTAGATTCGTGGCGCGAAGTTCCGGCTGGATCTCTTGCGCTCGCGGAAATCGCACTTATCGAACGTCCGCAACTGGACGCAAAGGATTTTGGCGGATGGCTTCAGCTTCTCGCTATTTATCGATACCGCTGCCGAACGGCTCGCGGATTTCTCTTCTTCTCTCCTTGCCGTTTGCGCTCGTGCACATCGCCTCGCTGCTGATTTTTTTCATGCCGTTTCACTGGTATTACGTAGTCACCTGCCTGGCGCTGCTGTTCGTGCGTATGTTCTTCGTGACGGCGGGCTATCACCGCTATTTTTCGCACCGCTCGTTCAAGACCAGCCGCGTGTTCCAGTTCGTCATCGCCTTCATGGCCATGACATCCTCGCAGAAGGGCGTGCTCTGGTGGGCGGCGCATCACCGGCACCATCACCGGCATTCGGACCAGGAACTGGATTTGCATTCGCCCACACTTTTCGGATTTTTCTGGTCGCACGTCGGCTGGATTATTTCGGATAAATACAATGACACGCGCACCGAATACATCGCGGACTTCGCAAAGTATCCCGAGCTGCGCTGGCTGAACAAATACCATTTGATTCCGCCGGTGGCGCTGGCGGTCGTGTTGTGGCTGATCGGCGGATGGCCGCTGTTCATCTGGGGCTTCTGTCTGAGCACAGTGCTGCTGTGGCACGACACGTTCACCATCAATTCGCTCTCGCACCTTTTCGGTTCGCGCCGCTATGAGACTTCGGACACCAGCAAGAACAACTGGCTGCTGGCGCTGCTCACGCTCGGCGAAGGCTGGCACAACAATCATCATCACTTCATGGCTTCGGCGCGCCAGGGCTTCTACTGGTGGGAGATTGACATCACCTATTACACGCTGAAAATTCTCTCCTGGTTCGGCATCGTGTGGGATCTCCGCAAAGTCCCCGTGCACCTGCTGACCCAAGACCGGCTCACCGCCTAGCGCAGCGTCAGTCCGTGGCCCCGGCTTCACTTCGCCAACGATTCGGCCATCCTTAGTCGGCCGCGATTCCTTCTCGCGTTCGCCCGAGGCCCGTCGAGATCCACAAGAATCCTCTGGACTTTCAACGAATTTCCGCGCATAACCTCTACACCCATTAGCCCATCCCAAATTTTCCACACGGAGGAAAAATCATGCGAACCAACAGGTTTGCCATTTTCACAACGGTACTTCTGCTCGTAGCCCTCGCTCTGGCGGTTACAGCAGCGGCTGCCGATCAGCATTCCGGAACCTGGAAGATGAACCCAGCCAAGTCGAAGTACAGCCCGGGGCCAGCGCCGAAAAGTTCCACCGTAAAGGTCGAGGCGGACGAGAAGGGCGTCGAGATCGACGCCAAAATCGTCAACGCCGACGGAAGTCCGGCGCACGTTGAGTACGACGCAAAATTCGACGGCAAGGACTACCCAGTTACCGGCCTCCCAAACGCCGACGCGGTTTCGGTAAAGCGAATTGATGCCGACACGATCGAGGCCACGATGAAAAAGGGCGGCCAGGTAACGATGATCGTGACTACGAAGGTCTCCAAAGACGGAAAGACACGCACTTCGACCTTCAAGGGCAAGGACGCGGAGGGACACGAAGTCCACAACGTCGTGGTTTCCGACAAACAGTAAGGCTGCTTGCTTAACCATAGGGGATTTTGCCGGCGAGGCCTGGACAAGCTCGTTTCCAGTCAGTCCGCCGCTGGCTGACACAAGATCAACGGAAATACCTGGGACAGACAGGAATGTCTGTCCCAGTTCTTTTT
>JBARRT010000027.1:0-10365 GCA_049644365.1 Candidatus Acidiferrum sp.
GGCAAGTCCCGCGTAGTATTCGAAACAAGTGGCCACGTCCGCGATGTCATATTCCGCTTCGACGATGGGCTTGCCGGTGTTGCGGCACTCGATTTCCGCGAGATGCGCGGCATTTTGCCGGATTTTCTCAGCCAGTTTGTAGAGCATGCGCCCGCGCTCGGCGGCGCTCGTTTGCGGCCAGGGGCCGGAGTCAAACGCGGCGCGTGCTGCTTTCACGGCCTGATCGATGTCCGCGGCGTTCGCCGACGCAACCTGGGCGATGACCTCTTCGGTCGAAGGGTCGTAGACGGGAAACACCTCGCCGGAAGAACTCTTGACCCATTGACCATTGACGTAATTCTGATAAGCCCGAACCACGGTCTTCACACTGCTGGACATAACTGCCTCCCAAATTCAGCTCAAAGCGCAGGCGCGGCCGCCGCCAGTTTTCGCGCCGTCTTGCGCCTGCCGTACACAAAGAAGAAAAATGCCGCGAGGCCAATGAAAAACAACGTGCCGCCTACCATCCAGACTTCGTATGAATATAAGGATGTGATCTGCTGCGCCGGGAAAAAGGCCAACGCAATACCCATTGAAGTTGTCAGCAACCCGCTGGCCCCGGCGGCGAGCAGGGTTGCCTTGCTATACCGGCCCTTCGCAAAGGAATCGCCCGCAGCAATTTTCAGGAGCGCGCCAAACATGTAGAGAAAGGGAATCAATTGCAGCACCACGGCGAGCGAGAGGAGTTTTTGAAACGTTTCCTGCACCCCAGCGCCCGAGAACGCAAAATTAATCACCACGAGAATCAATGAGACGGCCGCATGCACGATCAACGCGGCATACGGCGTCGCGTATTTCGGGTGAATCTTTCCGAGCCAGGACGGCATGTAGGAATCGAGCCCCGCGACAAACGGGATTCTTGCGGAGCCTCCGAGCCACGCCGAGCCGATCCCCGCAATCGAGAGGCTTAACAGAAATGCGAACGGAGCGACGATCCACGCGACGCCCACGCGTCCCGCCATGTAACTGACAGCCTGGACGATTCCCTGCAGCACGCTGATGCTTTCTTTGCTCACGGCAACGAGCAGCGTCAAAGTTGCGCCGACATACAGCAGGCCGGCAAGAACTCCTCCCCAGGCGACCGCGCCCGGCAGCGTCTTTTGCGGGTTGTCGATTTCATCGCCCATGACGGAGGCGAGCTCCAGCCCGACCAGGCCGAAGCAGATTACGCCGAAGGAATTCAGCACGAACCGTGGATTGGCAGGGAACTTGAAATCCGCGGCTGTCACCGCCGTTCCGAAGCGCGTGCACACGACGATTCCCAGACCGATTAAAAGCGCCGCGGCGATGCCGGTGCCGAGCCCGCCCAGATTGTTCACCCATTTTCCGACGCCGAGACCGACCACGTTCAGAACTACAAGGAGCACGAGCAGCACGAGCGAAGCTGTCAGCGCGAAAGCCTTATTGTCCGCCAGTCCTCGATGCCCCTCGCCCAGAACAAACACGGAGACGCCGACGAAATAGAGCATTACGGTGGGAACGTACATCATGTTGTTCGTCCAATAGCACCAGCCGGAGAGAAAGCCGTGGAAGTCGCCGAAGACTTCCTTCGCCCAGAGATAGACGCCGCCTTCCCCTGGATAGCGATGGGCGAGCTCAATCACGGCAATGCCCTGCGGCCAGAAAAAAAGAATCAGCGAGATCATCCACAACCAGACTGTGACGCCGCCGTTGGCGGCTATCGACGGAACAACATTCAAGTTGAACACGGCGACGACGAAGAGGAGAACGAGGTCCCGCTTGCCCAAAACGCGGCGCAAGTGCGGTGCTTCTTGCGCCCCGGGCTTAGTGTTGACCTCGTCCGCCAAGTTTGCCTTCTCCTGGATTTCTTCCTGATGAAGATTAGTGTCCGGCTGCACCGACAAATGCGAGGCCGCGCTCTTGCTGCGCGCTGGCGAGTGCGGGCGCGATTTCCTCGAATACCGCAAGGTGCTTGTCGATGTCCGCTGCGGTGTGCTGCACGGAGATCGTCCACTGTTCATCCCACCAGTAGGGCTGCGCGAGCACGCCGCGATTGACCATGCCGAACCAATAGTGGCGCCAGAGGTCGACGTCGATTTTGGTCCAGTCGCGATAGTTGCGGATTTCCTCCGGGTAGAGCATCAACGCACCGTTGACGCCGGCGCTGGCGACGTAAGCCCGCAGTCCGGATTTCTTCACGATGGCACGGTAGCCTTCGGTGAGTTTCTTGCTCAGAGTGCCGACGTGCGCGTAACTTTCGCGCGTGAGCACTTCGCGGAACGTCGCGAGACCCGCGGCCATCGCGACGCGGTTGGTGTTGTACGTCCCGCCGTGGAAGACTTTGTGCTGGCTGATCAGGTCCATTACCGCGCGGCTCGCGCCGAATGCGCCCAGCGGCAGACCGCCGCCGATGGATTTGGCGAGGCAGATCATGTCCGGCTTCACGCCAAAGAATTCGCTGGCCCCGCCCCAGCCAAGCTTTGCCCCGGTTTTGACTTCGTCGAAGATCAGCAACGCTCCGTTTTTGGTGCAAATGTCGCGCAAGCCTTGCAGGAATCCGGACTGCGGCATGCACAAGCCGACGTTCATTAAGATGGGCTCGAGAATAATCGCGGCAATCTGGCCGGGATTTTCGCGGAAGCGCCGCTCGACGCTGCCGAGGTTGTTGAAGCTCGCGACGACGACATTGGCGAGGGAAGCTTTTGGAATGCCGCCGCCGCCGGGCACCGAATTGGGGGCCTCGGCATCGCCCCAGTCTTCGGCTTTGGGCTTGACGCTGACGAGAGCCGCGTCATGCAATCCGTGGTAGGAGCCTTCGAACTTTAGAATCTTGTCGCGGCCTGTTGCGGCGCGGGCGATGCGGACGGCATGCATGGTTACTTCGGTCCCGCTCGAACCGAAGCGCACCATATCGATGGGATACCGCGCACAAATCTCCTCGGCAAGTTCCCATTCCTGTTCATGCGGCATGCCGAAGGTCGTTCCTTCATGGAGCTTTTGCTCGACGGCTTTCACAACCGCGGGATGGCAATGACCCGCCATCAGCGCGCCGAAGCAGAGGTTGTGATCGACGTATTCGTTGCCGTCCACGTCGTGAATCCTGCCGGCTTTTCCGTCCTTCACAAAAATGGGATAGGGCTCGTAGTGCCGGTAATTGCTCGCCACGCCGAGCGGGATGCGTTGCAGGGCCCGTTTGTGCGCGGCTGCGGATTTTGGTGTCCGCTTTTCGTAGGTTGCGATTTCCTTCTGCAGTGCGTCGTGCATGAGAGTACTCCGTAAGAGCAGGTCTATTCCCTGCGGTCAGTATCAAGCTGGAAAACCGTTCGTAATTGCTCTTTCATTTTACCTTTTTCGGACGTGAGAAGGCGCGACCCTCGCGAGCCGCGCCTCCCAATCTCTTCTTGCGGTCGCCGGACTCGCCTTAGAAGAACAGCTTCAGCGCGAACTGCACGAGCCGCGGATCGCGCGCCCGCTTGACGCGGCCGAAGTCAGACCCGTCGGTAATGTTGCCGTCGGGCTGAAAGAACTGTGTGTGGTTGAATGCATTGAACAGCTCGCCATGGAATTCGAGCCGCAAACGTTCGCTAAGCGGTAACAGCTTCTGGAAACTGAACTCCCAGTTATTCAGACCTGGACCGCAGCAGACGGTGCGGGGCGTATTTCCGATGGTCCCTGGCGTGACCGTGGCATTGGTAAAGGCGTCAGGGTTGAATCCGGCGTTGATCAACGTGCAAGTAGCGGGGTCGGTGCCTGTTCCAGCGGCGCAAGTCAGTTTCCGCGGGTCGATGGATTTGAAAGGTGCGCCGATATTTGGCTGACCCGGCGTTTCGAAATCGAAGCTGCCTTGCAGTTCGACGTCATCCTGCGACGTAATGCGGATCGGGAATCCCGTCTGGAACGTGGTAATGCCCGAAACGCTCCAGCCGTTCAAGGCCTTTCCCTTAAAACCGTCATATTTTGGCACCGGCAGTTCCCAGTAGTAGCTGAACACGAAACGGTGCCTGGAATCAAAGAGCGACAACGCACGGTTGCGTTTCGGGTTGATGGGATCCACCAAGCTTTCGAAAGTCGACGCGTAATCGAGCGACTTGCCAAGCGTATACGACGCCTGGAACTGCAACCCGTGCGAGAAACGCTTCTCGACGCTCATCTGAAGGCCGTTATAGGAGGAGTTGGCAATGGTATTCTGCGTGAAAATGCTGGAGAAGACGGGGATGGAGTCTGGCGGACATCCGACACCCGTCGTCGGCTGGCAATTGGGCGATGAGAATGGACGTAGCCCTGGGATTGAGATTCCATTTGGACCCACCGTGGTTCCCTTAGGAACCATACTCGTTGAGCCATACGGAAGGTGCAGATCGTTGGGCAGAACAGTGCCTGGCGGGATGAAGTAACCTGTGTCGGCAAAGAAGGCACCGCAGGCGAGCGCGGTTGACAACGCAGCGTCTGTGGCAGCGAAGGCGTCAGACATGGCCTGCAGATCCAGGCAGGTGTTTGGGTTGCCGGGATTGAGGTCCTGCGAAGCCAGCAAGCGATGTCCCTGGCGGCCGATGTAGCCGACCGTTAAGGCCATCTCTTTCCCGAGGTCCCGCGTGATGCCGAAATTGTATTGCTCCGCATACTGGGATCGCAGATTCTTGGGTGCCTGGCCGAACAGAAGGATCGGCCGGAAGAGAGACCAGTCTACCGGCTGGCCGCGTGGCGGGTTAAGTACTCCGTTGAACGGATTGGGATACTGGGTCGTGCCATCCTGCCCGAGAAACGGCGTGTTGAACATCGTATTAAACAGAAAGGTGCTTCCCCCGAAAGGAGGTTCCGCGCTGAACTGCTCCAGCACGAGTTGCTCGACGGGATTATAGAAAATCCCGAACCCCGACCGGATGCTGGTCTTGCCGGGGCCTCCGAACAATTTCCCAAAGAAGCCATCCCGCGCGTTCGGACTCCACGCCAGGCCGATACGCGGCGCAAACGACTTGTAATAGGTTTTTGTCAGTCCTTTAGGTATGCCTGTATCGCCGGGGACAACCAATCCCGTTGGGACGACGCCTGTATTTGTGCAGTTATTCACCCCCGGGTTGTATAGCCCGCTGAGCGGTGAGAGCGCGCATGGATAGATCGTTGAAACCTGTCCAGGCCGAAAGGTCTGCACCTTTTGTCCAGCATCGGCCAGCGGCGTGTTCAGTTCCCAGCGCAGTCCATAGTTCAATGTCAGATTCGGTTGGATCTTCCAGCTATCCTGCGCGAACAGGTAAAGTGATTTGCTGCGCACTAATTCATCTTGAGCCGATCCCTGGCCATACTGGTCGGTGAGGCCCAGGAGATAGTTCGGGAATAAATTGACGGCCGTGCACGATTGGCTCACCGGATCAATCGTGCCCAAACATGGATCGTTCGGCCCTCCCCCGAAAATCAATTGCTGGCCGCTCACATCGAAGAACAAAAACTGATCGAATTTCTGATAACGAATATCACCCCCGAACTTGATGGAGTGCTTTCCAATCACTTTGCTGAAATTATCGGACCATTGAAACGTGTTGCCCGTCTGCGGCAGCTCTCCTTCAAAGTTGTTGCCGAAACTGAAACCACCGGAAACGCTAACGAACGGTACCCCTTCGCGGCTGGCGCCGAGTACTGGGTGAATCCCGAGGTCTAGGTTGCTCGGATCGCTGAAGCAAGTGCCTGCGGGAACCGCCGAAGTGCACGAGTCTTGCACCAGGTTCGTGCGTTGAGGATGGAGAAACGTGCCTTGCCCCTCGCGGAAAAATGTAAAACGCGCCTCGTTGACTGCGGTCGAGCCGATCGTCCAAGTATGGCTGATATTCAATTGCTGGACCCGCTCATCCGTCAGATCGCCAAATTGAGGAAGTGTTGCGCCACCGGCCTGAAACCGCGCGAACGGCTTTTCCAGATAGTGCTGTGTAAAATAGTAGTAACCCGTTAATCGCTGGTTCTTATTAAGTTCGTGGTCAATCTTGACGGTGAACTGATTGCTCCGCTCATGTCCCAAGGGCACTCCCTGGAATATCGCACTTCCATCCTTTGCATTGGGGAGTGGCACAAATTGTTTCAGAAGGTCAAGAGCGGTCTGGTCAAAGCAGGTTGTCGGAATGATGCCGTTAGGAAAAATCGCGGAATAATTGGAATTCCCCAGGATCGACCCGCCGCCCCCCGCCGTTACATCGCTCTGACAGTTGCGCCGCGCGTTCATGGCGTTCGCTACCCCCGAGCCATAGGACCCAGCGAACAAACCATCCGCAGAAAAATCTCCGTTCCGTTCAGCCTGGGTCGGCACTGCAACCGTGTCTGAGGAAGTGCCCTTGCGGATACGGTTACCTTCAAAGGAAGCGAAGAAAAAAGTCTTGTTCTTTATGATCGGTCCGCCTAGCGTAGCTCCAAATTGGTTCTGCAAATAATCCAGTTTTTGCGAATCGAAGAAACCGCGGGCATTCAAATTCTTGTTGCGAAAAAACTCATACACGTTTCCGTGAAAATCGTTCGTGCCGGACTTGGTGACCACGTTCACAACCGCTCCAGAGTTGCGGCCGTATTCGGCATCGAACGTGTTTGTCAATACGCGGAACTCAGCAATAGCGTCGGGAGAGGGCTGGATCGCCGGGAGATTCGCAAACTGGTCGTTGCCGTCGCCTCCATTCACCGTGTAATTGTTGTCGCGTCCGCGGCCTCCGTTGACGCTTACGACCCCGGCACGATCGCTGCCATAAACGCCGTCCACACCCAGCTGCGACTGCACGCCGGGCTGAAGCTGCAATAGTTGGTAAGCATCGCGCTGGGCAAGCGGGAGCTTGCTTACTCCACGTTCGTTGACCACCGCGCCGAGTTGAGTGGAGGTCGTGTCTACGAGTGGCGCCGCGCCGGTCACTTCGATCGTGTCCACAGCTGCTCCAACTTGCAGTGTAATGTCCAAGTTCACAACTTCATTCAAGTTGAGAACAATTCCTTTACGGACATACTTCTTGAAGCCAGTCGACTGCGAGTTAACTTCGTAGGTTCCCACTGGAACCTCAAGGAAAATGTATTCCCCACCAGCGCCGGCTTCTGTTTCTCTTGTAGAGCGCGTCGCCTCATTGATGATAGTGACCTTGGCGGCGCCAATCGCAGCACCGCTGGAATCTATTACTGTTCCGCGAATGCGGCCGCCGGTGCTCTGCGCGCTCGCGAAGGGCGCCGCGAAGGGCATTACAGCCGCAACCAGGGCGGCCGTAAGAATGCTTTGCCAACAGATGGTACGGACCTGCCGGAAACGTGCATCTGCCTTCATGACCTCACCCCTTGCCGTGAATGATTTTTTTCACTTTCTTTTCTTCGTGGTTGCTGCGCCCCGGAAACCTTACTATAATCTAGCAAACTTAGAGAAAGCCGGGACCGGTGTCAAGCAGAAAGAATTTATCCACCGCATCAGCGAAGCCAGGGGCACATCGTCACTTGCGTATCAGCGAAGTGGCGCGCCGCGTCGGGATTTCTTCTTCCGCGCTGCGTGCCTGGGAGGCCCTTGGCCTCGTGACGCCTTTGCGCACGCAAAGCCGGTATCGGCTCTATACCGAAGCCGATGTGCGCTTGCTCCAGCGTGCGATTTTTCTCCGCCGCGCGCGCGGCCTCAATCCTGCCGCCATCGTTCATGTATTGAAACGCCAGGGCGTCGTCTCCGCTGTTGGGGAAACGCAGGCGCATCCGGGGCAGCGTTTCCGGCGCCTGCGAACGCGCCGGGGACTCTCCCTCGCGCAGGTGGCGCGAGCCACCGGCGTATCCGTGGGATTTCTCAGCGGCCTCGAGCGCGGCCAGATGCGCTCCTCGATCGCTACGCTTCGCCGCATCGCCCGCTTCTATCGCACCAACATCCTCTCGCTTTTCGAAACTGCCGGGGAACATCCCCGGCTCGTTCGCCCAGCGCAGAGAAAAATCCTGGAGACCACACCTGACGTCCGCATGGAATTGCTCGCCTGGGGCAATACCGCGATGGAACCGCATCTCTTCCGCGTGAAGCCCGGCGGCGGCAGCGGCGAATCCTATTCGCACGAGGGCGAAGAATTTCTGCACATTCTACGCGGTGATTTTGAAATCTGGCTGGACCGCAAGGAGCACTACCTTCTGAAACCCGGCGACAGCCTCTATTTCGAAAGCTCGACTCCACATCGCTGGAGAAATCCGGGCCGGAAGGAAACCTGGCTGCTATGGATCAACACACCGCCAACATTCTGATTCCAAGGAAAGAGTGCCAGTGAAAAATTACACCCTTCGGCTCGTTCTCCAAACACTGGATCGTCCTCGCAGGCAAGCCCGGCGCCAAAGAATTGGCTGAAAAAGCGCTTCAGCCGGTCTTGGACTAATTTATGATTCGACCAAGGAGAACTATGACGCGCATCTGGCCTCGGCCGCTCTTGAACGCATCGTTAGCGATTTGTCTTCTTTCGGGCGCTCTTTGTGCGCAAACACCCCGGGCGTCCTCGCCGAACGGCGAATCCACGGTCATCCTCAACGCGCGGGTCGCCGACGGCACTGGGAAGCCTCTCCGCAAAACCAGCGTCCGCATCGTGGGAGACCGCATTGTGCGGATCGGAAATTTCAAGCCCGCGAAGAACGACCGCATCCTCGATGCAAAAGGGCTTGTCCTCACCCCCGGTTTCATCGACATTCATAATCATTCGACCGACGGCCTGCAAACCGATCCGCTCGCTGAAACTCAAATCGCGCAGGGCATCACTTCCCTGGTCGTCGGCGCGGATGGCGATTCACCCTGGCCACTTCTTCCTTGGCTCGACACCCAGCGGAAAAACCCTGCCGCCGTTAACGTGGCTGTCATGGCAGGCCACGCCACCATCCGCGAACAAGTCATGGGCAAGGATTTCAAGCGTCATGCCACGGCCGAAGAAATGGCACAGATGGCGAAACTCACCGAGCAAGCCATGCAGGAGGGCGCCATCGGTCTTTCCTCCGGCCTTGAATACGAAGTTGGCAGCTATAGCAACACTAATGAACTCGTGCTGATGTCCACCACCGCCGCACGCAACCGCGGCTTCTACATGACCCACATCCGCGACGAAGGCAACAAGAGCTTCGAGGCCTTGAACGAAGAAATCGCCATCGGTGAGCGCGCCCACATCCCCATCGAGCATTCGCACATCAAGGTCAGCACGGTCGCCGTTTGGGGCAAAGCCCCGGAGTATATCCGCATCATCGAATCCGCGCGGAAGCGCGGCGTGGATTTTCTCGCCGATTGTTATCCCTATGACGCTTGGCATTCGAACATCAAAGTCATCATGCCCGACAAGCAATACGAAAACCCGCAAAGCGTCGAAAAAGCTCTGGCCGACACCGGCGGCCCGGACACCGTGACCATCACGGAATTCAAGCCGCATCCGGAATACGCATCCCACACCATCGCCGAGCTCGCCGCCCAGCGCGGCATTTCGGCCGTTCAGATGTACATTCAAATCATTCGTGAAGGTGATGCTGCAAACACGGAAGCGGGCGTGATCGGCAAATCCATGATCGAGAGCGACATCAAAGCCTTCTACCAGCAGCGTTGGGTCATGGTTGCAAGCGACGGCGGCATCGGTGCGCACCATCCGCGCGGTGCCGGCACATTTCCGCGCGTCCTGGGACTCTACGTGCGCGAGAAGCATTGGCTTACTTTGCCGGAAGCGATTCGCAAAATGACTTCGCTCCCGGCGCAGCGGCTCGGCTGGAAGGATCGCGGCGTGATCCGCGAAGGCGCGTTTGCGGACCTGGTTCTCTTTGATCCGGAAACGGTGATCGACCGCTCGACCTTTGCGAAGCCGTTCGAATTGCCGGCAGGAATTGAGAAAGTTTTCGTAAACGGTGAACTCGTGTGGGAGGCCGGGAAGCCCACTGGCGCGCGCCCAGGCCGTGTTCTGCCGAAGTAGCTCGAGTTAGTTCATAATAGCTGCCTGGTTGCCAACCCAGCGCAACGCGTGCGTCCCTCCGGAGGAACGATGGCAGATCGCCTGGAAGATTTTCAGAAATTTCGCGCCGACCTGAACGAGGAAATCCTCGGCTGCGACCATCTTGGCATCAAGCGCTTCTTCGCTCTCGACCATCAGGCTTACGAGCCCGGTGCGCTCGGCACCAGGAACAAGGAATTGCTCGGCCTCGTCGCCTCCGCCGTTCTCCGTTGCGATGACTGTATCACCTATCACTTGGTCCGCTGCGGCGAAGAAGGCTGGAAGCGCGACGAAGTCATTGACGCGCTCAACGTCGCCCTGATCGTCGGCGGCTCCATCACCATTCCGCACGTGCGCCGCGCCTTCGCCCGCATGCGCGAAATCAAGGAACTGAAGCCCTGAAAGAGCGCGTAATCATGAGCACGACCTCCAGCCCGGCCCTCAC
>JBARRT010000028.1:0-82795 GCA_049644365.1 Candidatus Acidiferrum sp.
ATGGATTATGATTTGGGATACTTCGATCTGGAGACTCGGGTGCTCGAACCGCTCGAAAATCCGTTCGGCCCAAAAGTGTTACCTATGTCTTAGGTACGTTGTGTCACCCATGTCTCCGGGCCGGACCGAAGTAAGTTGGTGGAGCCGATGGGATTCGAACCCACGACCTCCTCGATGCCATCGAGGCGCGCTCCCAACTGCGCCACGGCCCCACCGGAGGAACTACCAAAGTTTATCATAGCGCGCGCGAAGGAGTCCCGCCGGGCGAGTCCGCGAATGGCTACATCAACGACAGGCGCTCTTCGCTCAGGTCCAGCTCGTGTTCGACCCTTCGCAAGACTTCATCATTGATGCGCCCTTCGTCGCGCAATTTCATGGCGGTCTGCCGCTCGGCGCGCAGCAATTCGCGCGCGAACTCCACGTAGCGCGCGTACACGGCGGGGTTCGCGCCAATTTCTTCATCGGCCGTCCCGGTCAATTTGGCAAGGCGGTGCTTGTAACGCGCCTCGAAATCCTCGTACACACCTCCAAACTCGTCGCCATCCTTCTTGCGCGCGTTCTCGAGGTGCGCCAGCGCAGCCTCGACCATGGCCTTTCGTGCCTCGCCTTCCTCGGATTCGCGGCCCGTCGCCCCCGCAAGCCCGAGCGCGCGAATCAGCGGCGGCAGCGTCAAGCCCTGTAACACCAGCGTCACCAAAATCACGCTAAACGTCAGGAACACGATCAAATTGCGCTGCGGGAAAGGGCTGCCGTCCGCCAGCGTCTCCGGAAGCGCAATCGCCGCGGCCAGCGCCACCACTCCGCGCATCCCCGTCCATCCCACCACAAAGATTTGCCGGCCCGACGGCATCCGCACATCCTGATGCAAGAAGCGTCGGCGTATCACGTTTGCGAGATACGCGCCGGGGAACATCCAGATCAGCCGCAGCACAATCACGATGACGCTGAAAAGCGCGCCATACTTCACAAGCTGCCCAAAGCTGTAGTCGTGAATCCCCGCGAGCACGAACGGCAATTGCAACCCGATCAGCACGAAGACCAGCCCGTTCAGTACGAAGGTCAGCGCATCCCACACCGCCCAGGCCTGCATGCGCACGTTTGGCGAGAAAAATTGTGAACTCTGACGGCTCAGGTACAGCCCGCACGCCACGACGGCCAGCACTCCCGAAGAATGAATCGCCTCCGCCGCGAGGTAGGCCACGTAGGGAACCAGGATGGTCAGCGTGATCTCGATCGGGCCATCGTCGATGAGCTTGTGAATCCGCGCTACGACAATGCCAACAAACAGTCCGAGCCCGAGCCCCGCAATCGTGAGATAGGCCAGGCGCAATAGGCCCGCATCCACCGTTGGCGTTTGACCGCTCACCACGATCGCGACGCCGAATTCCAGCGCCAGCAACCCCGTCGCATCGTTCACCAGGCTTTCGCCCTCGAGGATGTCCACGATGCGTTGCGGCAATCCGATGCGTTTCGCGATGGAGGTAGCGGCAATGGCGTCGGTCGTGGCTATCACTGCTCCCAGGACGAAGCCCAGCCGCCAGTCAAATCCGGCGAAAACCCACTTTGTAGTAGCTGCTACACCCACGACCGTGAATCCCACGAGGCCGAAAGCCAGCATGAGAATGCTGACCAAATTGAACTTGAACTCGCGCCAGGACGTGACCCACGCCGCGGAGTACAGCAGCGGCGGCAAAACAACCAGGAAAACGACGTCCGGGTTTAACGAAACTTTCGGAATCCCCGGCACGAAGCTGAGCAGCAGGCCCGCAATCACGAGCACGATGGGATAAGGTGTCTGCAGCTTGCGCGCGAGGGCTGCAAACACCACAACAAATAGCAGCAACAAGAGGATAACCAGCTCGATTTGGTGAATCCCGCCACTCTGCATCATCTTGCGCCCATCGCCTCACATCGAACTGCTTTGAAGATACCGCAGAGATACGCGAAGCGTCTAATTCGGCCGCGCGAGATGGAGCGTGGCATGGGCGTTGGGATTCTGTGGTCCGGCGATCGAGACGAAGCTAGGATTACTTGCCGGGAGGTTGCTTTGGAGGGATTTCCGCGTAGCCCGGCGCGGCTTGCTTCAAATTCGCGTCCAATTGCGCGCCCGCGTCGCCAATCGCCCAGCGAATCCCACCGCCGAGCAGATTCAGGAAAAACTCGTTCTTCCAGTTCTCCGGCCGGTCTCCCATCGCCGTGTAGAACACGCGCCCCTTGCCGTGCAGCCGCGTCCACGTCACGGGATACGGCGCGCGCTGGTAGCATTCGCCCTTCATGCTCTGCGTATCCAGGGTGAGGATGACATGCAGGTCCGGCACAAAATCCTTTAGCGAATACCACTCCTCGTTGAAGCTCACGGGCGAATTCACGTGTTCCAGCCCGGGAAATTTCGGGTCATTCACGATCAGCGGCGCGTCCTGCAGCCGCGGCGTGCTCCCATGCACGATGAATTCTGCGCCAAGCATTTTCAGATAGGGATCTTCGTTCTCCCCGTGTGCGATGTAGCGACTCGAATGGTCCGGCGGATCCGGCTGCGTGTGAAACGTGTCGCTCGCCGCGTGAATGCCTACAAATCCCATTCCTCCCTTTATGGCGTCCAGCAAATTCTGCTTGCCTTTGGCGGACATCGGCGGCTTGCCGTCCGTGCCCAGCGTCGTGAGATCCCCGGTGGTGAAAAACACCATAGCAGCGTAGGAGTGGAACTCTTTCGAATCGAAAATGCGCCCATCCTTGGTCACGCCCACCTTGTATCCGTGCCGGTTCCCCAGGTCCGTCACGGCCTCGTCCACGATGCTTGGCTTTCCATCGACCCGTTTCACGACGTCGTGTTCCCAGCCCGAGGACTTCGTGAAAACCAGCACGGTCTTTTCCTTTGCGGCAAGCAGCCGGTTTGAAAGCGCCAGCCCCGCTCCTGTCAGCGCCGCGCCGCGAAGAAATTCTCTGCGATTGGAATTGGATAATAGGTTCATGGAATTCCCTTCAGTGGTGTCCTTCCGGATGTTCGCAACCCGGAAACTTTTCGAACACACGGTCCTCGGTCCATCCCAGCTCTCGCATTCCCGCTTCCGAGGAGTAATACGCTCCGCTGATCCATCCCTTCAGGTTTTCAAAGTGCCCGCGAAGACCGGGATCCTCTTTTCTATCGCCGCCAGTTGCACTTTCTTTCGCCGGTCGCGTTGAAGCATCCGTCAGCAGCGCATTTTGCTCCCCGGCGTTGAGAGCAGGGAATCGCCTCCCGAAGCGTTTCTGCGATTCCGTCTCGAACGCCGCAAGCGAATCGATGAAGTTTTTCTTGTGTTCAGTAGTGTCCACGCTCAGGAGCAGATCGATGAAGCGGTCTGCCCTTGCCTTCCGCGATCCCGGAACGATTGCTTCGGCAAGCGCGGCCAGCGTTTCTTCCTGCTGCGCATTGAGGAAAAGCGGCTTCCAATTTGTCGCACCAAGTTTTTCCGCCTCCTCGAACATCTCGCCATTAGCCAGATGTTCATAAATCGGATGCGAACCCGCCACCAGTGGCCACGCTGCACCGGCTCCCGCGCCTGCGATTAGCCGCTGCACCATCTTCCGCCGCGTCATCCGCCTGTTTTGGGCTGCCTCCGCCTGGATAATTGGCAATCCGCTCACTTTGCCCATTCCGGTCCTTCCGCCTCCCCCAATTTTCGCGCTGATGGTATCACTCACGCTCAATCGCTCACAAGAACAAGGAAGTCTGGTTTCCTTCTTCCTCGATTGACCCGTTTTCACCCACTTGTTAGCATCTGAGTTCGAACTGGAATACATGGCCGAGCAGAAAAAGCAGTCTTACGATGTCATCGTCGTTGGTTCCGGCGCGTCTGGCGGCTGGGCTTGCAAGCGTCTCGCGGAAGCCGGCCTGAAGGTGGCGCTTCTTGAAGCGGGCCGCCCGCAGTCTGATAAGAATTTCACTGAACACAAGCCAGTGTTCGAACTCAAATACCGCAACAAGGCCCCGGAAATCATCCGCAAGACGCGCCCCATCCAGATCAAATTCGGAGTTTGCAACGAGTACACCTACAACTGGTTCGTCAACGATCTCGAGGAGCCGTACACCACTCCCGCGGGACAGCCGTTCGACTGGATGGGCCGGCTGCGCATAACTGGCGGACGCACCAACGTGTGGGGCCGCGTGAGCCTGCGCTTCAGCGATTGGGATTTCAAGTCCGCCTCGCACGACGGTTTTGGCGAAGATTGGCCGCTCGGCTATAAAGATATCGAGCCTTATTACGACCTCGTCGAAAAATACGTCGGCATCACTGGCTCTGCCGAAGGCCTCGAGCATCTCCCGGATGGGCAGTTCCAGCCGCCCGTCCCGCTTACGTGCCAGGAAACTCTCTTCCGCAATCGCGTCAAGGAAAGGCTCGGCCGCACGGTCATGCCCTCGCGCAATGCGAATCTGACCAAACCCCTCAACGGCCGCGGCCCCTGCCACTACTGCGGCCCCTGCGAACGCGGCTGCATCACCCACTCGTACTTCAATTCCGCGTTCACCACCGTCGCCGATGCCCTTGCCACCGGCAACTGTATGCTCATTTCGAACGCCATGGTCCACAAAGTCCTGATGGACCCGGACCGCAACCGCGCTCGTGGCGTTCTCTACGTGGATCGCGTCACGCGTCAGTCCCGCGAAATCTCCGCGCGCGTGGTCATCCTCTGCGCGCAATCGCAGGAGTCTGTTCGAATCTTGCTGAATTCCGCAACTCCGCAATATTCGAATGGTCTCGCCAATTCCAGCGGCGTCCTCGGCCATTACCTCACCGCACACGTTCGAAGCGGCGGCGGCAGCGGCGAATTTCCCGCCCTCGGCGCAAAGGCCTCTCTCGGCGCACCCGTGAAGCCGCTCGGCATCTACATCGCGCGCTTCCGCAATTTGCGCAACGATCCTCCATACAAGAAGTTTCTCCGCGGCTTTGGTTACGAGGGCGGGTCCTCGACGAAATTTAACTGGGGCGCCCCCGGCTTCGGCGAAGCTTACAAAAAAGCCCTTCGCGAACCCCGCACGAGCATCGACATCACCGGCTTCGGCGAAGTCCTTCCACGCTGGGACAATTTCGTCGAGCTCGACCCCCATGTCAAAGACGTCTACGGGATTCCTGTCCTCAAAATTCACATGTCCGATGGCGAAAACGAACGCGCCATGATCCAGGACATGGGCGACTCCGCCGGTGAAATGCTCGAAGCCGCCGGCGCAAAAAATATCCGCACTTACGCGCATCCTTCGGCGCCGCGCTGGGCGCTTCACGAAGCCGGCATCGCCCGCATGGGCGCCGACCCGAAAAAATCCGTCCTCAACCAGTTCCAGCAATCCCACGACATCAAGAATCTTTTCGTCATGGACGCTTCCGGCTTCACTTCGAATCCGTGCCAGAATCCGACGCTGACCATCATGTCTCTCGCCGTCCGCTCTTGCGATTACCTCATGTCTGAAATGAAGCGCAATTCAATTTAGTTTTCTTCGCAGCCGGAATTCTCGGTCAGACACACCGGCCGCTACCGCTTGCAAGCGCGCGGTATCCCACTGCCATCCTGATTTATTCTGAAGTCTTAAGTGGATTGCCGCGAATGCATTTCCGTGGGGCCCAAAAACGCGCAACGTGGAGCGCAAACTATTCCGATTGTTTCTGCTGTTCCTTTTCCGCCCCATCCAGCCATCGTTCCAGCACCTCTTGCGACGGCGGAGAGACTTCGAGAAACCCCACGCCCGCCCCCATATTCGGCTGCGAATAAACGATCTTCGCCTTGGCCTCGAAGAATGCATCTGCCGCGGCAATCTTCACCAGCACCATTGTCCCTGTCGGAAAGGGATTCATCATGTCCAGATAGCAGCCAAACCGGCTCAGCTCGCTCACCCGCGAGGCGATGCGCACGTCGGCTTTCTCTTCGATCAGCTCGGCGCTCGCGATGAACGAATATCTCGGCGAACGGCGTTTCTCTTGGTATTCGATGGCGGCCTCCAGAGGATTCCCCTTGGCACCATGGTACGACGTTTTGCCCCGATTTCAGTCCATCCCCCGGCAACCGCCTCCTTCTCGTTACCTGGGCAAGTATTGCCTTCCCTGCATTCCTGCCGCCCCTTGTTTTCGCGCGTGCTATTTCGCGAAATAGTTGTAATATCCTCCTTCCCTCGAACCCATCTTCCCATCCAGGAACAGGAGGACCGGCGCATGTTTCGCAAACTCATCAACACCACCGACGATTTCACTTTGACCATCCTTCGGCTCATTCTTGGCGGGGTCTTTTTTGCGCACGGCGCGCAGAAGGCTCTCGGCTGGTTCGGCGGCTACGGCTTCAGCGGCACCATGGGCTTCTTCACTCAGCAGATGCACATCCCGGCGCCGTTGGCCTTCCTGGCCATCTGCGCCGAATTCCTCGGCGGCATCGGGTTAGTGCTCGGATTTCTCGGGCGCGTCGCCGCCTTCGGCATCCTTTGCAACATGCTGGTGGCTGTATGGTTGGTGCATTTCAAGCTCGGATTTTTTATCAACTGGTCCGGCGTAAAAAAGGGCGAAGGGTACGAGTATCATCTGCTTGCCATCGCCGTCGCCTTGGTCCTGATAGTCAAAGGCTCCGGCGCCCTCTCCATCGATCGCGCGCTTTCAAAATCCTGAGCGCAAGAAGTCTCCGCATAAGCCCTCCTGTGCTCGCGGGCCTTCTTTAACACAGCAAGCCATTTCGGGCGTACAATCCTCACCGTTTTCGATTTGAACTGGAGTCCGATATGGTCGAAGACAAATTACGCCGTCGCTTTGACTACTATCTGGGCAAAACCGAGATAGTCATCTACTCCGTTCTCTGGGGCACTAGCCACGAGCGACAAGGCGACCAAATCATAATTGGGCACCATGCGACGAAGCATTTCGCAACGACCGTACCTGGAAGAAATTGCCCCGCGGCTTACTTTTCGTGCTGTGGCACCCACCACTCGGGAATGATTTTGTTGATGCGTAGCTTTCGCACAAGAGGCCCCCACTGTGGTTGAAACTCAGCGGCTATATTTTGAATCGCAATGCTCATGAACTGGAAGGCCATTCTTTGTTCTGCGTGCGTGAGGTCGCTGTATCCCTGCGGCAGGTAAGCCCTTCCGACAAAACCGCCCGCGGCCGCTCCAGCAAAATTGGAGAAGGCAATCGTGTTTCTCCCGGAGTCGGTCTTATCAATGAGCGTAAACGCAAGCGCATGCGTGGTTCGCAGCAGAGGATTTCTACTAGTGGACCGCACGTACCGCGGATCTTCATGCAGGGGAACGCCCGTCAGAAAGCGCGCGCTTCGCTGGGAAGTGACCGTGGCGATGGAATCTCCATAGAGTCTCCCGAACGCCCCGGCCCCGTCCTTCCATTCGCGAGGGTAATGTTTTGTTGGATTCGCCATGCCCAAACCGGCTTTGAACGCCGGGAGGATAAGCGCAGGCGGCCCAAAGGTTTGATGGGTATAGATTGTAAATTTATCGCCGAAGGACAGAGTACGAGGACTCTTGACCGGCAGGAGCAGCACCGCGCTGTTTTCCTCTTGCGGATGGGATGATGAGCTTGGCAGATTGCTTTGCCCTTGAGGTTGCGGTGCGTCAGGAAGGTTGGCTGCCTGTTGGCTCGGTGTTTCCGGAATTTCTTTCGTAGCCGCCGCGGAAGAACAAGGCAACTTCGCATCGGAAGAACGACAGAGATCCGCTTCCTTTTTCGTTTCCTGTGAAGCAACAACCGGCGAATGCGCACCCATAAGGCATAGCGCGATTACAGTCACGCGAATGAAATGCTTAGAAGAATACGTTCTTACGATCATCTTTTCTCCAATTGAAATGTTTTGGTGGCCCGAGAGGTAGATGCGATAAAATTGGGACTTGTGAGTGTCATCCGTCCACAAAACGTGACCGATCGTCCAGCATTTGAACACCGAATGGACCCACTGTCTGAAGCCTTTGGATCGATGAGAATTCAGGAAGCGGTTTATACGCGTCTGGAGGCGACAGCTCCGTGGGGTTTTCGCTACTCGGGGGATACAGTTCCGCGGATACGTTTCGGGTTAATGATTCGCGGATCGGGGCTTCTGAAATTCAAGAACCAGCGGCAAGCCATCTCCCTCTCCGCCGGCGATGTTTTCATTTTCATTCTTAGCGATGAGGCCTTTACACTGGTGGATCATCCGCGTTCCCCTGTCGCCGATTATAGCGAGCTAAGAAAATTAGAAACGGATAGCGTGATTCATTACGGAGGAGGCGGCCCACTCACAACTTTCGTGAGTGGGTCGTTTCGTATGAGTGCATTCGGGGCCCCACTCATTTCTACGATTCTGCCTCGTTATCTGCACCTGCGGCTCGAACAAAATCGAAGTCACGCCTTCCAATCCGTGCTGGATCTTTTGGCGGCCGAAACGGCTCAGCCCGGTATAGCTTCATCGAGCTTGATCAGTCGTCTTTATGAATCACTGTTTGTCTATGCAATTCGGGCTTACGCAAATAGCTCCGCGGCTCCACCAAAGGGGTGGTTGGCTGCGATGTCAGACAAGCATCTCAGCAAAGCCATACAGGCCATGCATTCGCGCCTCGATGGGAGCTGGTCTGTTGCGTCACTCGCTCGCGAAGCGCGCATGTCGAGGTCTGCCTTTGCCTTAAAATTTAGGACCGTTTTGGGCCAGACGCCTCTCGAATACCTTACGCGGTGGCGGATGTACCGGGCATGCGCCATGATTTGCTCGAACAATATGTCCTTCTCTGAGGTGGCGTCAGCAATTGGATACGGATCGGAAAGTTCTTTCAGCCGAGTCTTTAGGCGAGAGATGGGCGTGGCACCCAGGGAATATCGGCGCAAGTGCGCGCTTCTGCAATCGTCCACAGGAGACTGATTGCGCTCTAGCATTTGTGTTCTCGCGGCTTCGTCTCCCCGAAAGAGCGAGTTTGAAACTGGCCCACGGCCGAATAGACCGCTTTCTCTAGCACACCGCGAAGTCCCCCGAACGGTACCGACAAAGCAATTGACAGGGTTTCCCTCAAGTTGTATTACATTCTCCGCATGCTGACCCGATCCACCCTCCTGCCAGGGGCACTCACGTGCGCCTTACTCCTCGCCGCTCTCTGCCTGCTGGCTGATCCGAAAGACAAGGAGCCCGCGCCGCGATTCAACGCCATGACGACGTCGGGCGAAAAGTTCACCAATGACTCCATCAAAGGGAAAGTTGTTCTGCTCGAATTTTGGACCACCTGGTGCGGCTACTGCGCCGACGAAGCGGACTTCGTTGACAAGATCGGTCATGATTTCGCCGGCAAAGGACTGCTGCTTCTGGCCATCGATGTCGGCGAATCCAAGAAAACCGTCAAAAAGTATCTCGAGCAGCATCCGCGCACTTGCAAAATCGTCTACATGGAAGACACCAATCTCGCCGCCATGTATGCGGCAACGGTCTATCCCATCTATGTCGTGATTGACCGCGACGGATATATTGCCGGCACTCAACGTGGAGCCGGTGGGGAAGAAGCTCTGAAGAGACTGCTCGCGCGCGGCGGCCTCGAAATACCGGAGGACTCCGAATAGCCCGCCGCTCGTCCGGCTGCGCCTAACGCGGTCTCAACACTGCAAACTTGCTGATCGAATACCCCAGCGCCGCTCCTAGAAACACGTCCGATGGAAAGTGCGATTGCAACGTGACCCGCGAAAACCCAACCGCAGCGGCCGCGCCGTAAGCCACCCAGGGCACCCAGCGATGCTGGCGGTAACGGTGCGCGAACACCGTCGCAACCGCAAACGCCGCTGTCGTATGACCGGACGGAAAACTCGTGCTGACGCCAGTTGCAGACCTGTGGCTTTCAAAAAACGTGTCGGAGAAATTTCCACCCGGCGGAATGTCCGAAGGACGCAGCCGCCGCGTTGCCATCTTGAGCGCGATCTCCATCACCGCGCCGTTTGCGTAGGCTTCGCCGGCAAGCAGCGCCGTCTTTTCAGCATAGGAATCCTTTCGGAAATGTCCTCCAACCAGGAACGCCACGGGAACCAACGCAATTCCTGCTCCAGTGATTCGGCCGGAGAAAACGTCGTTGAATCCTTCGAAGCTTGCGGTACGCCGGAAGTACGGCGTGTCGTGCGGATCAGCGGCGATCAAGATTGCCGTCGCTCCAACGACTCCAACTGTCGGCAGCCAGTGCCGCCCTTTGGCAAGTTGCGTGGGGAAGAGCCAGATCTCTTTCTGATCCTGGAGAAAATTTCGCGGAAGTGTGCGCCAGGAGACCTCGCGGTCTTTGGCCGCTGGCATGTCTGGTTTCGGTGTCTCCGCGGGGGTTGCTTGCTGCCTTTCTTGAGTTGCTTGCGGTTCCTGCGCGCGAAGCGGCAGGCACAAAAGTCCGCCGCTCAAACACGCAAGAACGCACATTGGCAAGTGAGACTTGAATTTTCGACTGGTTAGGCCATCCATGCTTCGGCTCCATCTTCCCAAGAAGTCATTTCAAGTGCGGCGCACGTCGCCGGATGGATGCTGGGGAGCCTCCGCGATCCATAATAGAATTAGTGTACCAATCCGTGAGCAAAGCATAGAATCTTGTCGCCGGGTGTGCTGTGCGATTTTGTACCCGGGCCGTTTGAATCTTTCTACAAGCCGTCTTCTCAAGATTTTCCGCTTTCCCGCCCCCATCCCCAGCCCTTGAGCTCCCCACATCAACCCCGCAACCCCGGCCTTTTCAATACCTTCCCGCCTCATTCGAATGATATCCACAAAGTAATTGAAAACCAGTGTACTTTCGTGGTATCCTTGCTTTTGTGTTCCCAATGCCAGATACAAGCCCGCCGCGCCGCAACCCTTCCACCCTTGCCTACGCTCCCGGCTCCCCTCGGCTTTCACGAGTCACCAGTCATGCATCACCATTCACTAAGTCTCCTAGAATCAACACTTACAAAAGTCTATCAAAACAAAGGACTTCAACCATATTTAAAATGATAGACTTACAAAAAACATGGGGGGAAGGGGTGTTCTGGTTAACCAGCTATCCGATAAGGATAGCTGTCCTGAGCGACCACCGGGAGCCGAAGGACCTCTCTTCCATCCGTCACCCGTCCGTCCCATTGCAGCCGGCGACCCTTGGTGCAACAATGCCCTCCGGCGCAAGAATTCTTTGCCATCCGGGGGAAACAACTCCGCTCTACCCGGTGTCTAAGAGAAGTGAGCGGACATCGGTTACGGCAACAGCTCGACGCCGTCCCGGATTGCAAGTCGTGCCTGGGTCTACCGTTCTAACCGTAGACCGCAGCAGGGTGGCCCGAACCAGCATCCAAGTAATAGTTGCTGAGAAACATCGGGTCGGAAAGGCCGGCAGTGTCCGATTGGGCTAGTGCCCTGTCATGGGGCCACGATGAAGCCACTCTCGTCCACGAGCTGCAAACAGGCTCGGAGACGGCATTCGACTGGCTCGTCACCCACTATCATGCGCCGGTCTATAACCTCATCCTCGGGATGCTGGGCGACACTTCGGACGCGGCCGACGGCACCCAGGAAGTTTTCTTGAAAGCGTTTCGCGGCATTCGCAGCTTCCGCCAGGGCAGCTCCTTGAAAACTTGGCTTTACCGTATCGCCATTCGCGAAGCGTTGAACCACAAGCGCTGGTTCAAGCGGCACCTGCAAAAAAACGTTTCCATCGATGCCGAGCCGGAAGAAGGGCACGTGCACATGGAAATCGAAGATCGTGGCGCCACTCCGTTCGAGCAGCTAGCGGCCATGGAAATTCAAGTAGCAGTGCGCGGGGCCTTGCAGCAGGTTCCTGGTGTGTTTCGCAGCGCGGTGATTTTGCGCGACCTCGAAGGCCTCAGCTATGAGGAAGTTGCGGAAGTCCTCGAGTGTAGTATCGGCACCGTGAAGTCCAGGATTCTTCGCGGCCGCCGCGCGCTGAAGGATCTTTTGGAGCCGCTGCTCGGCACCGGAGAGTTTCACAGCCATCGCGCGCAAACAAGTACGCACGGCGCAATCGCCGAGCCGCAGCCTTCTCCTTTTTCGGATGCTTTCACGGCCGCGCGGCAGGCAACAGTTTCTTCGCAGAGGCTGACCGCTTCGCGGTCACCAGAATCGCTGACCGCTTCGCGGTCGCCTGAATCAGTATCCCCGCGGGCAAGTTCTGCGGAAGAGGGTCATCCATGAAGTGCCAAACGGTAAGAACCAGGCTCCCCGGCTATCTCGATGATGTGGTGACGGGCGCGGCGCGCGTCGAAGAGCGCACCGTGATTCGCGAACACCTCGAAGGCTGCAATGTTTGCCGCGCGGAATTGGAAAAGTTCCGCAAGCTCTCCGTGCTCTTGTCCCGCGTGCCGAAGAACGATCCTCCTGCCGATCTTGCCGTGCGCATCAAGGTGGCTGCTGCTCAGGCACAGCGGCCGCAGGATTGGCCGGGCCGCCTGCGCCGCATGAAGGATCGCGCTGAGATCTTGCTTGATAATGTTTTCCGTCCGCTCACCGTCCCGGCCACCGGCGGATTTCTCTCTGCCATCGTCGTTTTTGTTCTGGTTTTCCAGATGATTGCCCCGGGCATCACCGTGCGCGCCGTGCAAAACGATGTCGCTCTTAATCTGATGCGCCCCGCCGAGCTCGTCACCCTTTCGGACTACCCGCAATCCTGGGCCCCGGAACAGAATGATCTGGAACTTTCGCTTCCCCACGGGCTTCTCCTGGACGTCATCGTTGACGCGCATGGGCAGATGACCGACTATCAAATTCTTTCCGGTCCGAACAACCCGGAGCTGCGCCGCCAGCTCGATCAGATGCTGCTCTTCTCGCGCTTCAGCCCCATGCTGAGCTTCGGCCGTCCCACTGCCGGTGGCCACGTGATTCTCAGCTTCAGCGCCGTGCACGTCCGCGGATAAATCATCGTGCCATGAGAAAGTCAAGATTTCTCCTGGCAGCGGCTCTTCTTGCGATTTTTCTCCTCCCTTCTTCTTTCGCCGCTCAAAAACTTTCCGAGAATGAACGCGCGCTTTTCGACGCAGCCAACCGCGAGCGCGCCGAGAGATCGCTGCCCGCCCTCCAGTGGGATGAATCTCTCGCCGCCGCTGCCCGCAAACACGCCAACCGCATGGCGTTTTACAACGTCATCGAACACCAGCTCTCCGGCGAGCCGGATCTGAAAGAACGCCTCACCGAGGCTGGCGCGCGATTCAGCATGATTGCGGAAAACATTGCCGTCGCTCCGAATTCCCAAACCATTCATTCGGGATGGATGCATTCTCCCGGCCACCGCAAAAATATCCTCAACCCCGATCTCACCGCCGTGGGCATTGCCGCGGTGCGCGGGAGCGGCGGGCTTTTCGCGGTGCAGGATTTTTCGCTGCCCGTCACCGTCCTGAGCATTGAGCAGCAGGAAAGTAAGGTGATTTCACTCATGACCGCCGCGGGGATGCGCCGGGTAACTGCCAGCGAAGACGCGAGAATCACCTGTGAGATGGACCGGGGGATTTCCGCCTCCATCACGCGTTCTGTGCAGGCCATGCGCTTTGAATCCTCGGACCTCAGCAAACTTCCCGAGGGTGTGAAGAAGAATCTGCGCGGGCAATCGTTTCAAAAAGCCGAGGTGGGAGCCTGCCGGGCCAGCAGCGCGCCCGGCTTTGCGCATTACCGCCTTGCCATCCTGCTTTTTTGAGAGCGCCCGGGCAGCTCTCTGGCGCTGACGAGGAAATCGAAAGAATCAGTTGAATCGGAGCGAAAGACAAAATACACTATGCGGACCATGAATGCGCGGCTCGCCATCTCCTATCGCTGGTATCGATTTACTTGGCATCCATCCCGGTGGCGGGGGGCGTTTCTGTAAGCGAATCCAGCAGAAAAAAGATTCGACCCACTCGCAAGCGGAGTGGGTTTTTTGTTTTACGAGACAAAAATAAATTGAGAGGGCCGGAAAGATGATTATCTCCATGAAATTGCATGCGACGCGGGAAGAGATCGATGAAGTTCGCGAGCAAGTGGCGCACTTCGGTTACAAAGTGCATTCCATCGAAGGCGAAGAACGCGTGGTCATCGGCGTCGTCGGCGTGGGCGACGTGACGGCGTGCCTGGAATCCGTCGAAGCGATGCCGCAGGTGGAAAAGGTGGTGCGGATTTCCGCGCCGTACAAATTTGTGAGCAAGGAATTCCGGCAGGGCAAGACGCGGATCAAAGTAAACGGCACGGAGATCGGCGGCGACGAATTCGTGGTGATGGCGGGACCGTGTTCAGTCGAATCCGAAAAACAGATCATGCAAGCCGCCGAAGGCGTGGCGAAAGCGGGCGCGAAAATGCTGCGCGGCGGCGCGT
Organism: Candidatus Acidiferrum sp.; assembly: GCA_049644365.1. Taxonomy (GTDB): domain Bacteria; phylum Acidobacteriota; class Terriglobia; order Acidiferrales; family UBA7541; genus Acidiferrum. The sequence goes on from JBARRT010000028.1 coordinate 14,263, forward strand.
TCAAGCCGCGAACTTCGCCGTACGACTTTCAGGGCATGGAAGAAGAAGGATTGAAGCTGCTGCAGAAAGCGAAGAAGGCAACCGGGCTGGCGATCATCACCGAAGTGATGAGCGACCGCGACGTCGATCTGGTTGCGCAGTACGCGGACGTGATGCAGGTGGGAGCGCGCAACATGCAGAATTTCATGCTGTTGAAAGAGCTGGGAAAATGCGGGCGGCCGGTGCTATTGAAGCGCGGCTTAAGCAGCACCGTGAAAGAACTCCTGATGTCCGCGGAATACATTACGGCGCACGGGAATCCCGATGTGATTTTGTGCGAACGTGGAATTCGCACGTTTGAAACCGTAACGCGCAACACCTGCGACATCGCGGCGATTCCCGCGCTGAATGAACTGACGCACCTTCCGGTGATTCTCGATCCCAGCCACGCGACCGGGAGGCGCAGCCTGGTGCCAGCGCTTTCCCGCGCGGGTGTGGCGATCGGGGCTGACGGATTAATCGTGGAAGTGCATCCCGCGCCAGAGAAAGCCATCAGCGATGGTGCGCAATCTCTCGATCTCGCGCAATTCCAGAAGATGATGAAGGAGCTTGCGCCATACATTCAGCTCTGGAACGAATCGAGAAAGACGGAAATCGCCGCCACCGCAGGCCGTTGAATTCTTTAGTTCAGAAATGCGTTCGAATGCTGCGCGACGTGCAACCGTACATTCAACTTTGGAATGAATTGAGAAGAGCAGAGACAGCGGAGGCCGCAACGCATTAAGTCTATTTTCCCGAGTCTGTTCTATGTATCGGGGCACCAAGCACTTCGCTGACGCTGGTTGCGGCCGTCCTTGCATTTTCCTTCTTGCATTTTCCATTGATGTAGCTGCATATTGCATCATCGGATCGTCCCCGCTCCGTGGCGAATCTACGCCGAAAGTAGTTATCTGGCTTCGGTGATTTGTGCCCGAAAGGTAACCTTTCGTTACAAGGAATCGCGCTTCTAAGGCCGGCAATTACGTTCCTATTTGTTGAAAACAAATGACTTACGACATGCAGAAGTGGTGGCGGGGCAATTGCGGCGACTTCAGTTAGGCCTCCCTCGAAATAGCCACAACGCACGTCAGGTTCGCGCAAAGGAGTTCAACTGCGGGTCAAGGAGGACTCGAATGAACCAGCCTAACAGAGTTGTTTGGACAAGCAAGATAGTGTGGATGGCAGTATTGGCTGTTGTGCTTTTGGTTGCGCCCGGGAGAGCTGGGGCGCAGGGAGGCAACGGCGCGTTGAAGGTGACTTCGTTTCCGACGGGTGCCAGCGTCTCGGTGGACGGTGCGGACACCGGCAAAGTCACGCCCATGAGCATCAGCGTCGCCGTGGGCACGCACACGGTGGTGGTTTCCATCCCGGACTCGGGCTGGAACTCGGACACACGCACAGTGGAAGTGGTTTCAGGCAATAACGACCTTAGCGTGACGTTGCTACCCAATTTGGCCATTGGCCCAATCGGCCCGCAAGGGCCTAAAGGAGACGCTGGCGCTACTGGCCCTGCGGGGCCCGCCGGTGCCGCCGGATCCCAAGGGGCTACCGGTCCACAAGGGCCAAAGGGAGACGTCGGCGCTACCGGTCCGGCAGGTGCTGCCGGAGGGCCTGGAGGTCCAGGAGAGACTGGTCCTATTGGCCCAGCCGGGCCTGCCGGCGCAACTGGACCCCAAGGCCCTATCGGCTCAATTGGACCCCAAGGCGCTATCGGCCCACAGGGACCAAAAGGGGACACCGGTATAACTGGACCGACCGGGCCGCAAGGCCCTGCGGGACCTGCTGGATCGAGTGGAGGGCTTAGCGGCAGGCAGGAGTTTCAAACCAACGGCACTTTCGTCGTGCCGGCTGGAGTGAGCCGGTTAAGCGTAGAACTGTACGGGGCCGGTGGAGGGGGTGCCGTCATGCAATGCAACAGCGGAGGCGGCGGAGGTGCCGGTGCCTTTACGAGTACGGTCTTGGCCGTCCAAGAGGGTCAGACTTTGACAATCAACGTGGGGACCGGAGGAGGTGCTGGGGGGGCACCATCCTCTCCGTCCGGTACGTCCGGCGGCAATGGAGGAGACAGTCAAATCTTAGACGCCAGTAACACGGTGCTTTCTGTCGCCCATGGCGGTAGTGGAGGTCAAGCCGACGCTCCACCATGTCGCGCACCTACGACTGGCGCTGCCGGCGGGGCATCCGACCCAAACGCTATGATCAGCCACAGTGGGGCTTCCGCTCCATCGTTCTCTCCCCTTGGCAGTGGAGGAATGGGTTACCTGATCACCGGTTTTGCTTTCCAACCCAATGGGCAGTTTGGGGGCGGCGGGGCAGGGGTGGTTGTTACTCCCCCCGCGCAACCCGGCCAGGGAGGATATGTTCTGCTCAGTTGGTGAGCAAGGCGGTACATTCAGCTGCGGAGTAGCCCAGGAAATCGCACGCTGCATCTGCTGAATCGGGGCACCAGGCCCCTCGGATTTGAATGGCTCGCTTTCGACGAAAAGGTGGACGTGTCGAGAGTTGGAAATCAAGAGAGGCCCACCCTTTCCGTTAGGAGCGTTGCAGGGGCAAGGGCCTCTATCTAAGCTTTGAGCAACGGAGATTACGGCAACTTTTGCTCGCCGCGCGGACTTGATGAATTCGAGTGTCTGCGTCCATCCCGGTTTCCTCGCACAGGCAAACATAGTTGACGACGGCCGTACGTACCGCGCAATACCAGAGGATACAGGGTCCGAAGCCGTGGACTCATCTTTGAAACGAAGACTGCATTGTCTGGAATTCGATTGCGCTAATTGCGCCAGTGTTATTCTGCCAGAGATATGAAGACGCTCAATGAGGTGTTCACGGCGCTGCCGATGCGGCGGCGGTATGAGGTTTGGTTCTTATAGTCTGGCGCTCGCGCACTTGGTCCTTCAAAGACCTGGGAGAGCCGCGGAAGAACTTATCACAGATACGGGCGCAGTGCTTGAGATGGTCGGAGACTGACCGTGGCGGTGGGCGGATGAATTCATCGGCGGGTGAGGCTGGTCTGCAAATTATTCCAAACATTTCCACGGTTCGGGAGGCGCAGGAATTTCTCGCGAAATACCTTGCTCCGACGCGGCTCGTGGCGGCGCCATATCTGAGCGCGGCCGCTGGCAAAAACGTTTACTTAAAGTTGGAAACGGAACTACCGACCAGTTCGTTCAAAGTGCGAGGTGCCTTCTGGGCGTTGGCACAAAGGATGAGTCGCGAAAGCGTGCGGGAAGTTGTGGCTTCCAGCACGGGGAATCATGGCGCGGCAGTGGCGTACGCGGCGAAGCAATTTGGAATCAAGGCCAGGATTTTCTTGCCCACGAATTGCAATCCGGTGAAGCGCGGGCGTATCGCTGGCCTCGGGGCGGCGATCGTCGAAAGCGGAGGCGCCGACCTGGCGTCGGCGTTTGCGCTGGCCGCGGAATACGCGAAGGAGCCGGGCGCGTATTTCCTGAACGATGCGACGGACCCGGATTTGCCCACGGGCCCGGCGACGATCGGCTGCGAAATCCTGGAGCAACTTCCGAAAACGAGCGCAATTTTCGTGCCCATGGGCGACACTGCGCTGATACGCGGAATCGCCGCAGCGATGAAACAGATTGCGGCCCAGGTGAAGATCGTCGGCGTGCAAGCGGAGCGCGCGCCTTCGTATTACCTCTCGTGGAAGGAAGGGAGAGTCATAGGCACCGAGACGTGCGACACCATCGCCGATGGACTGGCGACGCGAACGCCGGAGGCGGCAAACGTGCGCGACGTGAGAAATCTCGTCGATGACGTAGTGTTGGTGAGTGAAGAACAAATGTTGCGAGCGATCGAAACGCTGCTTCTGGAAGAGCACGTCTTAGCGGAGCCCGCCGGAGCCGCGAGCACTGCGGCGCTTTTGAAATCCAGCACCGATCATGGCGAGAATGTCGCGCTCGTGGTGAGTGGCGCCAATATATCGCCCGAAGTGCTTCGCCGGGCCTTAACTATCACCTAGTCTTCAAAAGATATTTCGGGGCGGCCAAGTCCGCTCTGAATTCCTGCCTGAAAAATCGAGTAGCTTTCCCAGACCACCAGTGACTGGCCAATCGGACAAGTACGCTCAGGGCAAGTTCCATTGCAGCGTGCAGCTCCAAATGCATCCTAGATAGAGGGGCAGGTTCTGCCCGCAGCACGGGAGGTAGCCGGGTGATACGGGAAATGAAAACCAAGTTTCGCTGGAAATGGACGCTCGGGCTTTCGCTCGTTCTCTGCCTGATTTGGCTTGGCTTTGCGGAAGTCCAGAGCGCGAACGCTCAATCAACGGCAGCCGCGAGCCAATCGGGCAGGAATTTCCGTTTAATGACGGCAGCAGAGGGACGGGAAATCGTCACCGCCGCATTGGAGCAGGAGCGGGTCCCAAGCGGAGCGCAAGACTGTTCTCACGCTGTCCACGAGCTTTACCTCGACGCCGGATTCGAATATCCCTATGCGAGTTCGTTCGAAATTTACACGGGGAACGAGAATTTTGTGCGCGTGAAAATGCCGCGAGCGGGAGATTTGATCACATGGCCGGGGCACGTCGGAATCGTCGTGAATCCAGTGGAGCACAGTTTTTACAGTCTGGTCAGCACCGGACTCGAGACGCAGTTTTACGACGGACCGTATTGGAAATCGCGGGGAAGACCCCGATTCTACCGGTACAAGGTTGTGGGCGCCAGCATTTTGAACGCGAGGAAATCATTGCCGCCCCCACGCAACTCAAGTTCAACGAAACAACGTAGTGCAGCGGCGGTCCTCGAAGAGCCATCTCCGGCAGAGAGTGTTGCTTCGAATCGGCCGCCGAAGCCGACGTCCGAAAGGACAGCAAATAACAACTACGGCCCTCAGATTCCTGAGACTCCGGATGTTCCAGACGCGACCGCCGAAATTCCATCGAGCATCATCATTGCCGCGGGAAACAAGCAGCCGACGCGCGACGAAATTGCCGGTGGCATCTCGGAATTGAGTAATGCGGCCGGAAGCCTCTTGCGCAGCGATGACCCTATGAAGCTGCAACTTCCGCTGGTGATTTTTGAACGATTCGAAGTGGAGAGAGTGGAAATCAAGCGCGACCACGGCTGGGCGCACCTGAAAGTTGCAACCCGCATCCTCCTCGCGGGCGGCGGGATGGATTCGAAACGGCGCAATGAAAAAGTTCGCTGGGAACTTCGCCGCACAAAATCAGGATGGGAGGCCGTTGCTCCAACGGACCGGACGTACGTGCCGCAGGATGCAGCCGTTCGCAACCTGGCGGAGCAGCTCGCACGGCTGACAGAAAGCGACGGCGCGTCGGCACATCAAGAGATGGTCCTGCGGCAGGAGTCACAGCTCGCCAATCTGCTGAGCGGGCTCCTGGACAAAAAGTAGGGTCTTTATCGAGCAGTTGAATGCCAAAGAAGCGCAGAAAGCCTGATAGCGTTGGAGAAGAATGAGAATAAACGCCCGACAGTGGCGGGCCATCCTGAATCCGATTCCTAAAACTACTGCTTCGGTTCTGAGCTGGCACTCGCGGTTGGTGATTCTTGAGGCAGGGCGAAGGCGACATAGGCGCCGCCCGAAGGCGACTTGGGATCTTTGCCACCGCCCGCGGCGATGACGACGAACTGACGGCCGTTCACTTCGTAGGTAGCGGGAGTCGTGTTGGCGGAGAAGGGAAGCGCCGTTTCCCAAAGCAGCTCACCGGTGGACTTATCGAAGGCGCGGAATTTCTTGTCGAAGTTGGTTGCGCCGATGAACAGCAGCCCGCCCGCGGTAACGATCGGGCCGCCGTAATTTTCCGTGCCGGTGTTCGTCTGCCCTTTTGCCGCAAGCTCCGGGTATTCGCCTAGCGGAATCTTCCAGACATATTCGCCGGTGTTCAGATTGATGGCATTCAGAGTGCCCCAAGGAGGAGCAACGGCCGGATATCCTTCCGGGTCCAGGAATTTGTGGTATCCGGTGAAGCGATATTTCATGGCCAGTGGCGGTGGTTCGGAGCTTGCGAGTTCTTTGCTCTCGCCGCTCGTCAAATAGTCGACCAGAGCAAAGACTTGATCTTCCGTCAGATTTGGAAAGCCCGGCATTCGTCCCTTTCCGTTCTTGATAGTCAGCGCAATCTGCGCGGGAGACAGCCGATCGGCCACTCCGATCAACGAAGGCATCGCGGGAGGCGAACCCGCCATTTTTCCTCCGTGGCAGACGCTGCACTGGCTCAGGTAGATGGCTCGCGCGCTGTTTTCGCCAGTGTTTGGCGCGAGAGCGCCGGTCCAGGCAACGTCATTCGAATTGATGTAGATCATGCCCGTTTCCGGATCCACGGCAGGGCCACCCCACTCGGCCCCACCATCGAAGCCAGGAAAAACTACCGTGTCGATCCCGATGCCGAAAGGAACGAACTGACCTTCACTGCGGAATTTCTTGAATTTTTCCAGCGCCCACCGATGCACTTCGGGAGTGCGCGTAGTCAGAAGATCCTCGGTGAGAAGCTGGCGCGCAAAGGGGGCGGGCCGGGCCGGAAGAGGCTGCTCGGAAGCGGCCATTTCGCCGGGCACAGTGCTCAGAGGGTACTTACGAGACTCGATCGGGAAAAGAGGTTTTCCGTTGGCGCGATCAAACAGATAGACGAATCCTTGCTTTGTGGTTTGGGCTATCGCATCGATTTGTTTCCCGTCGCGCTTCACCGTGAGAAGCGCCGGAGGAGAAGGGAAATCCCGGTCCCAGATGTCGTGGTGGACCCCCTGAAAATGCCAGATGCGCTGGCCGGTTTCCGCGTTCAAGGCAATCAGGCAATTTGCGAAAAGATCGTCACCGATGCGATCTGCGCCATAGAAATCAAATGCCGCCGAGCCCGTCGGTGCATAGACAATTCCACGCTGAGGATCGAGCGACATCCCGGCCCAATTGTTCGCAGCGCCGCTGGTCTTCCAGGCATCGCGAGGCCAGGTGTCATAGCCAAATTCACTTGGGTGCGGGATGGTGTGAAACGACCAGCGCAACTTGCCGGTTCGCACGTCGTATGCGCGAATGTCACCGGGAGGGGCAGGGAGAGTCTCCGGGTTCCGGCCGCCGACGATCACCAGTTCCTTGTAAACGATGCCCGGGCTGCTCAGAACGATAGACTGCGAAGTGGCAGGGCCCCGGCCCAGATTCTCCCGGAGGTCAATGCGCCCCTTAGTTCCGAAACCTGGGATTGGTTTGCCCGTGGCCGCATCCAAGGCATAAAGAAAATTCATCACACCCACGAGAATTCGTTTGTCCTTGCCATCGGACCAGTACGCGAGCCCGCGATTGGGCTGCGTTCCGCGTATCCCCGAGTCGAATTTCCACAAGAGCTTGCCCGTCGTGGCATCCAATGCGAAAACTTTCTGGGTTGGAGTGAGTCCGTAGAGGACGCCCGCGACGATGATCGGGCTCGCCTGGAGGACGCCATCCTCCTGGGTGTCGAAACTCCACGCGAGGGCGAGGCGCTTAACGTTGCTTCTGTTGATCTGCGCAAGAGTTGAGTAATGATTGTTTTCGGGTGTGCCGCCGTACGCGGACCAGTCCTGTTGCTCCGAGCCGGATGCGCCGAAGCCCGGAGGAATTGTTGCCTCGTACGCGATCCATCCCCCTGTTACCACCACAACTATGGAGACGAGAAGTAACGCGTGAATGGCGAATGTTTTCATCGCATTGGTTGTTCAGGCCACGCTAACTGGCTGGCGAAGGCGTGGAGCTAGAAAAACTCTCGGCGGCTTCGAGGGCCGTCGGATAAGCCTTCAAGAATTGATCGGCGTGGGCCAATTTGAGAACGCCATCAATCATGCCGGTAGTGCCGGCGAGGCGAAGCAAGCCTCCGGCAGTTTTCAGCCGGGAAAAACAATTGACGAGTTTTCCGAGGCCGCCGCTGTCGAGCTTGGTGACTTGCGAAAGATCAACAATGACATGCCGGTGATTGTCGCTAAGCAATTGATCGAAGGCGAGTTCCAACTGCTTGCATTCGACGCCCATCTGGAGCGGGCCGCTCAACTCGAGAACGATGATGCCGGGCTTCAGCTCTTTCTTGTTGATCAGCAAAGGAACCTTCCGTTTGTCTGCAAAATTCTAAAGCAGAAGGCCGCGACTTTTCACTGACCCTTCATCGCCGGGAAATCCGTCAAGCCCCGGGCGCGCTCTTGGCTGCGGGCGTCGTTTCGCCTTCATACGGAAATTGACGAATCATACGAACGCAGGCGCAGAGCGCGTCGAGGAGGGAGTTTCCCCATCCGGTCGGCAGGATCGGCGCCGTCCTCTGATTGACGAATTTGTCCGCTTGAGCGAAGAAACGCGCGTACTGGCCCTTAGGCGGCGCGGCGAATTCTTTTACGGTCACCAGGAAATCGATGTCGCCGTCCTTCTGATTTTTCTTAATCGAGAAATGATGCAGCAACGCCAGCTCTTCGGAGACTTCTTTTTGAGCAAATTTCCAATCGCTCACAAATCCTCCGTCGCTAAGGGCGGATCAGCACGGGAATCGCGGTGCATCAGGACAGCCGCATCTTAGGACGCGGGGAAATGCAAGTCAACGCAGCGGGGGGTTGCGAATTCCCATCACGCGCATCAGGGTTTCCTGGACGTGGACGAGCTCGCGCTGGCGCTCGTGTTCCTCCTTGGTGCGGTCCGTGAGAGCTTCCTTCAGGAGGATCAAGTTTCTCCGAAATTCGAGCTGGCAGAGAACCAGGCGGCTCAAGGCTTTCAGCGCGTCTTTCTGATCGGGCACCAATTCGCGGGGCGCGCGATCGACGACGCAAAGTGTGCCGAGGGCATAACCGTCTTCGTTGATGAGGGGAGCGCCAGCGTAAAACCGGATGTGCGGGTCGGAAGTGACGAGAGGATTGTCGCGAAAGCGTTCGTCGGCGAGGGCGTCGGGGACGACGAAGACGTCGGGTTGCAAAATGGCAGTGGAACAGAAAGCGATGTCCCGCGAAGTCTCTCGAGCGTCCATGCCCACGCGGGACTTGAACCATTGACGGTCCTCGTCGACAAGCGAGATGAGGGCAATCGGCGTCTTGCAAATGTAAGAAGCGAGCAGAGTGAGGTCGTCGAACGATTGCTCCGGGTCGGTGTCGAGGATGGCGTACTTCTCGAGGGCAACGACGCGGGCTTCTTCGTTAGCTGGCTTAACGGTGACCATGAGCCACCTCCTAAGGAGCGCGGTCCGGGGTGCATCCTGGCCGGAACGAAATCATACTCCAAATCCGAGAAGATGACGCTGTGGGATACGTGGCCGCCCGGGGAAGGGAGGGCGCCCCATGAACGGCACAGTCCAAGAGAATGCCTGCGGGAAGCGCGGGTTTCTAATGCGATATCGCTCGACTTCATGCTTGTATTCGCTAAAATCCACCTGATTGGTTCAGCAGGTATTGACGGATTATCAAGGGAGGTTGAGATGAAGAATGCCATCCGGATGCGGGCTTTCACTCTTGCGATGGTTCTTTGCTCCGCAGCCATTGCGGGAGTGTTGGGGACGAGGGCGCAAGAGAACTACAGTCCTGCTCCCGCCAACCTGAAGGCGCGCAGCTGGTTCCAGGATGCGAAATTTGGAATGTTCATCCACTGGGGGGTGTACAGCGTGCTGGGAGACGGGGAATGGGTGATGGAGACGCGTCCCGTGAACGGAGCGGACTATGCAAAGCTGCCCAGCTTCTTCAATCCCATCAAGTTTGACCCGGCGGCGTGGGTGGCGCTGGCCAAGGCCGCGGGAATGAAATACATCACCATCACTTCGAAGCATCATGATGGATTCGCGATGTTCGATTCGCGCTTGTCGGATTGGAACGTGGTGGCACGGACGCCGTACGGCAAAGATGTAATTGGAATGCTTGCAGCGGAATGCCACAAGCAAGGTATCAAGCTGTTTCTTTACCATTCGCAGCTCGATTGGCACTCGCCTGATTATTTTCCACGCGGGCGCACCGGGCACAAGACGGGCCGGCCGGAAGCAGGCAACTGGGATGCGTACTTGAATTTCATGGACGGACAATTGCGCGAGTTGCTGACCAATTACGGCGAGATCGGAGGCGTGTGGTTTGACGGAATGTGGGACAAGCCTGGCGCCGACTGGCATCTCGCGCGGACGTACGGGCTGATTCACCAACTGCAGCCGCAGGTGCTGGTCGGCAGCAACCACCACAAGAATCCGTTTCCCGGGGAAGATTTTCAGATGTTCGAAAAAGATTTGCCGGGCGGCCACACGACAGGCTTCAACCCGGAACAATCGGTGAGTGCTCTGCCGCTGGAAACCTCGGAGACCATGAATGATTCGTGGGGATTCCGGATCACGGATGACCGTTACAAGAGCACAGGAAATCTGATCCGCTATCTGGTGCGAGCCGCGGGGATGAATGCGAATTTTCTCCTGAATGTTGGGCCGATGCCGAGCGGCGAAATCCAGCCGGAGTTTGTGCAGCGCCTGATGGAAATGGGGAAGTGGACGAAGCAGTATGGGGAATCGATCTATGGAACACGGGGAGGGCCGGTGGCGGCAGGGCCATGGGGCGTGACCACGCAGCGCGGCTCAACGGTCTACGTGCACGTGCTCGATTGGAATGGGCCGGTGCTGGCGCTGCCGAGCCTGCCGCGGCCGGTACGTTCGGCGCGGCTGCTGCGTGATGGAAGCAGCGTGGAGTTCAGCGCCGTCCAGGGAGGACTTGTGCTGAAAGTGCCGGAGCCGCGGCCAGACGAAGTGGATCGAGTGATTGCGCTCGAATTAGCGGAGAAATAACGCGCAAGAACCGAGGCGTTAGTTTTTATCGCTGGCAGTTGTACTGATGTTCGCGTCTTTGCCGGAGTTGGCGAGCTTGAGGACAAGAACCTGGCCGTTCGAATGAAACGCGCCGCCAGTGGCGGTCTTGGCTTCCTTCAAGGGATTGTCGGGTAGGATGTGAGAGACTTCGGCGACGAGTCCGGTGGACGAGAGCGTTTTTTCGACGTATTCGCGCTCGAGGTCGATGTCGGGATCGATCTTGTGGGTGATGCCGTCGTTGCGTTGGTCGAGTTCGAAACCGATATCGTGCGTGGCGGCACCGACCCAGAGCGTTTCGCCTTTGACCTGGAAAGGAGCCTTCCAGATGCGCAGGTGGTTGCGCGATCGGACGACGCTGATGGGCTCGGCGTGCGCCCAGCCGTAATCCTGCGGGCGGCCAAAGAGGTAGAGCTGACTCATGGGCATGGTCAGGTACGATTCCTTCGAAAGACTGCCGAGGACGCCGTGGAGCACGGTGTCTTTAACGTCGGCGTCGACTTTCACCCATCCAGCAGTGGTGAAGGCACGCTGCATGGCAGCTTCGGAGCCGAGTATAAGGAAATTAACCATGTCGCCCGGATTGCCGTCTTTGTCGCCGATGCGCCGGGGAATCTTCGCGAAGAGTTGGGGGTCAATGCCGGGAAGAGAAGTAACTTGCTTTATGGCGACGCGAGCGGAGCCTTCCTGGGGAGCATAGATTTCAATGCGGACAGCGTAGTTACCGTCGCCGGTGTCGTCGCTGGTTTGATTGATGCCTACAGAGAGGCGGCCGGACACGGGAGCGAGCACGTCGCGGCGCGCGCCGATCAAAAACGTCTGAGCAATGTCTTGGTCACCGATGCGGCCGATGAGCGCGCCGCGGCCTGCTTCGTTTAAAGGAAGCATGCGGAGAAGATCCTTGAATCCGCGTCCGAGGCCGTCGGGGCCGTTGTCCTCTTTCGTGTCGGCATAACGGAGCTTGCCGGTGGCGGCAAGGAGCACGTGTTCACCGGCCTGCACGTCGATGCCGCTGTCCATCCATGTGTGTTCGCCGGTGAGCTGGATCTCCTGGGAGAGGCGTTTTTTGCCGGAAGGCACGGGAAGCGCTGAGGAACTCTGCGCGTCCTGTTTGGCGGATGCTTGCGGCGGCGGCGCAGGATTTTCGTGCACGAGCTGGGCCGCAAGCCGGGCTGGGAAAATCACCGCGACGATGGTCAATGCAGGAAGGAGTGCGATTTTTTTCATGGGGCCGGCAAGCATCCGAAGGAGCCATCCTCCGCCGGGTTTGGGCGCATCTTCACTGTTATCAGATGCCAGAAGAAGGGGCAAGTGTTGCACCGGAAGGCGGAGAGAGAAATAGGAGCGATTCCTTGACGGATACGGGGGCCGACGGTAAATTGACTGAATGCCGCGGCGTTGCGAGAGGAGAGGTTCGTCTCTCAGGCGTACCCACCCTTGCTGGTAGACGTTGCCAGCCGAGAGAGAAAGAGCCTTTGGTCCGAGTGAGAACTGCGGCGATAAGAATGAAGAAAACTATACGAAGAATGCTTCAGTCTGCTTTGTGCGCGGCAATAGCATTGCCGGCGGCAGGGCAGGCGCCGGCCCCGGCACAGGTGCAGACGCAAGCTCCTCCCCCTGCGGCGCCTTCGCCCGCGGCACGTCCACGCCACAGAGCAGCGCCTCCGAGCGCGGTGACGGTGGACGGTAGCGAAGCGATGTTTGCGACGATGTGCGCGCTCGTCGCGGCAGGCTTTGAATCCAATGTCAGCGCGGACCATTGGACGGTGTTTCGGGCGCAGATGAGGGAGAGGTTGCGTCAGCAGCAAGGGCCGGCGGTGGACGCCGTACGGGAATTCTATAAGCAGCACGAGCTGCAGGATCCGGGTGCGACGCTTTCCCGCTACCTCTGGTTTGGACTGGTGACAGGGCCCGCGCCCAAGTTTCAAACGGTTCTTCGGCGAGACGAAATACCGCCGGAAGTGCTGGCGCTGGAAGGCTTCGGCGAAATCCTCTCGAACTATTACCAGGAACAGAAAATCGGCCAGCTCTGGAGGCAGGTGCAGCCGATTTACGAGCGCGAAGTGGTGCGGCTGCATGATCCGGTCTCGCAAATCGTGTTCGTTTCGGCGGCTTACGTCCGGGAAATTCTGGATGCCACAGATCCGGACACATTCACAATCGTTGTCGAGCCACTGGTGGGACGAATCACCAACGTGCGGAACTTCGGGAATCATTACGCGCTGGTGCTAAGCGGCGGGGAAGAAATTCCCACGGATGTGTTGCGGCACGCATTCCTGCACTTCCTGCTGGACCGGCTGCCGCTCACGTATCCGCGCGTGGTTGCTGTAAAGCGGCCTCTGTTTGAAAAAGCGGCACTGGCGCCACGGCTCGCGCCGGAACTGAAGGACGATTACGCGTCTTACTTTGCGGAATGCCTGGTGCGGGCAGTGGAGCTGAGACTGAAGAGGATGTCACCGGGCGAAAAAGAAGCGGCGCTGAGCCGGTACGACGAAGACGGTTACGTCCTGGCGAGGCCTCTTTTTGGCGCGCTGCCGAAGTACGAGAGTTCCGAGCCCTCCATGAAGCTCTTTTTTCCGGACTTGGTGAGAGCAATCGATACGGGCGCGGAGTCGAAGCGGCTGGCAACCGTGAATTTTGCGGCAGCCGAGCCGGCAAAAACAGGGGATGAACCTTCAGCCGAAGAAGTGGCACGACGAAAGAAAACTGCACCAACAACAGTGCCCAATGATGCCGAAGTCATCGCGGCTCTGACGGAGGGGGAACGGCGCATCGCGGAAAAGAATCCGCGCGCGGCAGAGAGTTCCTTTCAGAAAGTATTGACAAAGTATCCGTACCAGGCGCGTGCCTGGTACGGGATGGGATTGGTGGCGCTGCTGGACCATGACGCGGCGAGGGCCAAGCAGGTGTTCGGGCGGCTGACGACGGGGGAATACGCGGCGACTGCGGACCCCATGGTGCTGGCGTGGTCGCACATTTATTTGGCGCGAATTTTCGATGACGAGGGAAAACCGGACGTAGCCAAGGCGGAGTATCAGTCCGCGTTGGCCGTGGAAGGCGGGCCCGATCAGGCAAAGCTGGCCGCACAAAAAGGACTTGCGGCGTTTGCGGTAGATAAGTCAACCGCGCGGCCGTGAGGCAATGCCGATTTTGGCTTTGAGGGAAAGTTTCAGCGGCAGCGCAGGTGATCCGGCCCGAAGCTCGTAACAGGAAAAAGGGAAGAGGAGAAAATGAGATGAGAAGAAACTGGAGAATGTTGATTATTGCGGGAGTGCTCGTGTGCGCGAGTGGAATCGCCGGCGCGCAGAGCTTGCAGAGCGGGCAGGGAAGCCAGAGCCAGCCGGCTCCGCAGCCGAGCGACAAATCGAAGACCCCGGAGATTACGCCTCTGACGCTGGACGCTCCGGCGCCCGTCAGCGCGGACGAAGATGCGGCCTATAAGGCATTCCACGATCTTTCGCTGGAAAACGCGAACAAGAAGATTGAGTCGGGAGAAGCGTTTCTCCAAAAGTATCCGCAGAGCCGTTACAGGTCTCCCGTGTATGTGGCTCTGGTATTCGAATACCAGCAGATTGGGCAGGTGCCAAAGATGGTGGAGTACGGCGAAAAGGAACTCGCGCTGGCGCCAAACGACGTCTCCACGCTCGCCATGCTCGGCCAGACGCTTCCCCGCAGGCTGCCCGGCGACCCGTCCGAGGCGGCGCAGGCTCTGAGCAAGGCGGAAAAGTATTCCAAGCAGGCGATTGAAATTGCTCCGACACTGCCCAAGCCCGCAGAAATGACCGACCAGCAATTTGACAATGCCAAAAACCAATCGTTGGCGATGGCGCACAGCGGGCTGGGATTGGTTTTCGTGCGGCGCGGAAAGTACGCGGAGGCCGTCCCGGAACTCGAGCTGGCGGTAAAGATTGATCCGATTCCGGACCCGGTGAATTACTACTTGCTGGGATTGGCGAACAAGGGCGCGTCGCACTTCGATGACGCAGTGGCGGCTTTCAATCATTGCGTGGCGATGCCGGGCGCAATGCAGGCGGTCTGCAAGAGCGGCGCGGACGAAGCGAAAAAGCTTGGGTCCACGCAATTGAGCTCGCCCAAGTAAGCACAGACCTCCGGCGCGCCGGATTTATGCGAGAGAACACCCGGAATCGCGACGCTGCGCTCGAGGAACGGCTAGGCTACAAGTTTTCGAGCCGGGCACTACTAGAGCGGGCGCTGACGCATAGCTCGGCGGTGCCGGAACTAAGAGCGTCCGGCGCAGAGGAGGCGAGTCGCGCCGCGCTACCCATGGACAACGAGCGGCTGGAGTTTCTCGGTGACGCCGTGCTAGGGCTGCTGGCGACCGAATACCTTCTGACAAATTTTCCGGAGTGGAGCGAAGGGCAACTCTCGAAGGGCCGGGCTCGGATCGTGAACGCGGGCTCGCTAGAGGCGGCTGCCAGGCGGCTCGGACTCGGCGAACATCTCCGGCTGGGACGTGGCGAAGAGAAGACCGGCGGCCGGGAGAAGCAAACGCTGCTGGCGGATGCGTTCGAGGCGGTCGTCGCGGGAGTTTATCTTGATGCGGGGCTAGGCCCGGCGCGGGAAGTACTGCGCCAGGTGTTGTTTGAGCAGGCTTTGGAAGAGCGAGGCGACCGGATCGCGGATTCGGATCGCAAATCGGCGCTGCAGGAATTCTTGCAGGGACGGGGGCGTACGCCCGCGGAGTATCGCCTGACTGGAGAGAGCGGGCCGGACCACCAGAAACACTTCCTCATCGAAGTGTGGGTGGACGGAGAACGCATGGCGGAGGGGGAAGGTGCCACAAAAAAAGAAGCGGAACAACGAGCCGCGAGCAGTGCGCTCGAGAAGCTAGTGCATGCGGAAACGAGAGGCTGAGGCGGAATGCCCGAAGAAACGTTAGCCGAAGAGCAGGTGACGGAAAAGAAGCAGGAGCATCGCGAAGGCCAGACCACGTTTTCCGAATACCTGGAGTCGCTCCTGGTGACGGTCATCCTGGCGCTCTTCGGAACCAGCTTCATTGTGCAAGCCTTCAAGATTCCGTCGGCCTCCATGGAAGGCACGCTGCTGATCGGCGATCACCTACTGGTGAATAAATTTGTTTTCGGCGGAACGGGCGCCTGGTATGAAAAGCTGCTCCCTTACCGGCAATTGGAGCGCGGTGACATTATCGTTTTCAAGTATCCCTTCGCGGACCATCAGCATTTCGTGAAGCGGGTCATTGGGGTGCCGGGCGACCGCCTGAAAGTTGTCGACGGGGAGGTGCATGTCAACGGAAAGCGCTTGAATGAACCCTATGCCGTGCACGACCCATTGGCATCCGTCGATCCGTTCAACTTTTCTTTTCCGCCGGTCCGAAGCCAGGTAATCTCGCCAAATGTCATCCCCGAATGGCGGCCGCAAATCCGGAAATACGTGCAGGGCGACGAGATCGTTGTTCCCCCCGGAAAATACTTCGCCATGGGTGACAATCGCGACCACAGCCAGGATAGCCGCTACTGGGGATTTGTGGACCGCGACGCCATCATGGGGCGCCCCTTTTTGGTGTACTGGTCGGTGGACGCGACCAGCGGCGATTACAGCGGAGAGACTACCTTCTGGTCGCGCTTGACGGGCATTTTTCAGACCCTGGCTCATCTGCCGTCGCGCACGCGATGGAGCCGCATGCTCCGCACCGTGCACTAGTGGTCCGGTCCCGCGGACTGGAACCAGCGGGCTCGCCCCTACCTTTTTCCGTGCGAGTCTGCGAAACTTCCGAGCGAAATGAAAACGCTGCGAAAGTGGTGGAAACCGGCGCTGGCGATCGTACTGTCGGTGGTCGCGCTGCAAGCCGGCGTTTCGCTGCTCGCCCGCACGAGCCGCGTGCACGGCTATCTGGTGGCGCAACTAGCGCGTGCGTTTGGCCGTCCCGTGGAGGTGGAAACTTTCGATGTGCGAATTCTGCCGAGCCCGCAACTCGATGCCAACAATGTGACCGTCGGCGAAGATCCCGGTTTTGGCTACGAATATTTCTTGCGCGCCGAACGCCTGAGTGCCGATCTTCGCTGGTGGGGATTTTTGCGCGGACACTTTGAATTTGGCACGATGTCGCTCAGCAAGCCGAGCCTGATCCTGGTGCGCAATGCGGAGGGGCGCTGGAACCTGGAGAGATGGCTGCCTCCGGCAAAAGCAAATCCCGGCTCAACTGCGCTCCTCTACGGGCCGCCTTCCCCTGTGGCCCCGGTGAACCGCCTGCAGAAGATTGAATTTGACGATGGCCGCGTGAATTTCAAACTAAAAGAGGATAAGCGGCCGTTTGCCTTCACGAATGTATCGGGAAGCGTGGAACAGGTGTCTCCCGGGCGCTGGCATTTGCAACTGGAGGCAGAGCCCTGGCGAAGCGGCGTCTCCTTGCAGTCGGCTGGCACGATCCGCGTGCGCGGCGACCTGGCGGGCACATCAACGCGGCTGCAGCCCGCTGAGTTTGAATTGCATTGGAGCGATGCCTCCCTCGCGGACCTCTTCCGGCTTTTCCGCGGCCAGGATTACGGTGCGCGAGGCTTGTTCGCGCTGGACGCCACGGCGAAGAGCGGCGTCGCCAAAGAGGATCAGTCCGGGGATTGGACATTTTCGGTGCAGGGACGCGCGGCGCAGATCCATCGGTGGGATCTGACGGAACGTTCCGACAATCCGCGCGTAAACGCCAACGTGAAGGGCCGCTGGAACGCCGGAACCGGCAGCGTGGTCGCCGAGCAAATTGTCTTGGAAGGGCCGAAATCGAATCTGCGCGGGAGATTCGATCGAGTCGGCGGAAACGCGAGCTCCACGGAACTACGGCTTGATTCGATGGGAGTTCAAGCCGCCGACCTGCTCGCGTGGTACCGCGCCTTTCATCCGGACGTGGCCGAGGGCGTGACCGCGGATCAGTACTTTACCGGCGGGATGATTCTGCGTGGCTGGCCGCTGGCCGTGGAGTCGGCCGCCATCGCGAGCAGCGGAGGTGTTGTCACAGTTCCAGGCTTCGCCGAGCCTATTCGAATTGGACCGGTCAGCGGTGGTCGCGAGCGCTCTTCGCTGGTGTTCGGTCCCGTCCGCGTCGCGCTCGGAGGTGAGGTCCGCGACGTGGTGGCGCCGAAGAGACGGCGCGTCGCACTGGCAATGAATAACGCCGCCGATTTGACGCTTGTGCACGATCTGAACACCCAGGCCGGCGGGATCAGCATCGAGGGGAATTTCCTCAAAGCCGAAGATTTTCTGAAATTGTCTGTGGCCTTTGGATATCAGTTGAATCACGGCTGGGAATTGAACGGACAAGCGACCGCGCTCACGAAATGGGAATGGAAAAAACCGTTCAGCGGAAACTGGAATGGAAGAATTAGTTTCAACAGGGCAAACCTGACCGTTGCGGGCTTGAACCAGCCTTTGAAAATAACCGAGAGCGCCTTGGATTTTGCCGGCGGGCGCCGGATCGCGCGCGTGATGCGGGTGGAAGCGTTCGGGGGAATGTGGACTGGAAGCATTGAAGAAGCGGCGGCGACGGGCGGTGAAAATGCACCGAGGTGGATTTTTCATTTGTCCGGAGACCAGTTGGATGCGGCGGAATTGGATCGCTGGGTCGGGCCCCGGGCGCGGCCCGGCTGGCTGCAGCGGCTTCTGCCGTCCTTGCTGGGTGGATTGGCGCCGAGCCCTCCCGCGAGCGAACTTGTGCGGCGCGTGAATGCCGAGGGCGAGCTCGATGTAGAGCAATTGACCATCGAAAAAATGAAGCTGGAGCACGTTCATACGAAGGGTTCGCTGCGCGATCTGCATTTGGAAATCCATGATGCGGATGCGGAATGGGCGGGCGGAAAAGTCCGCGCAAAGATTGACGCAAGGTTTTTGCCCCGGCCGGCCTATGACATCTCGGCGGAGCTCGAACGCGTCAATCTGTCCCAGCTTCCCGGAACGGGGCGAATCGCCGAGCGTCTGACCGGCACAGCGGCGGGAACCTTGCATCTGAAGACCGAAGGCGTCGGCCGCGAGGAATTGCTGAGCAAGCTGGAAGGGCGGGGCGATTTTCATCTGAAGAAGGCGGAACTTCGCGGATGGGACGTCAACGCCAGTGTCGCGGACGGCGCGGCGCGCACGGGAGTTTCGCGCTGGGCCGCGGGAACCGGCTCGTTCCGCGTGAAGGGCCAAAGCATTTTTCTGGACGACTTGAAGCTGGACGGCGGGAAGGAACTCACGCTGGTCAACGGAACTCTCAGCTTTGGACGGAACGCCGAGCTCGCAATCGAGACGGCCAGTACGCGGAACGGCAAGGACCGCAAGCCGGCTGAATTTGGAAATGGCCGCGTCCTGAAAATATCGGGGCCATTGGATGGACCAAAAGTTTCCGTTGAAAAAGCAGGCGTGCGACAGCCCGCGGACTGAATTCTGAACTCGCAAGAGAAATGGTTCACTTGAAAAGTGGAGGAAATGATCGATGAAGCGTCATGGTCTACTGTGCGCGGCAGGATTGCTGATTTTCATCTCGCGGGCGAACGCGCAAAAGCCGTTCACGCTGGAGCAAGTGATGAGCGCTCCGTTCCCCGCCAATTTGACGGCGGCGAAAACGGGAAACCGTGTGGCATGGACGCTCGACGAACAAGGAAAACGAAACGTCTGGGTCGCGGAAGGTTCGGATTCCAAGGCGCGCAAACTGACCCCATACACCGAGGATGATGGCGGCGAACTTTCCTTCATGAGTTTTTCGCCGGATGCCAACACGATCGTCTACGTGCGCGGCGAGCAAAAAAATCCCGCTGGGCAATACGGAAATCCCACCAGCGATCCCGCCGGCGCGCAGATGGCTTTGTGGGCCGTGGATTGGAAAGGCGGCGCGCCGAGAAAAATCGATGAAGGCGGCCGCGAAGCACAGATTTCCGTGAAAGGCTGGGTAGCGTACGACAAGGACGGCCAAATCTGGATCGCGCCGCTCGATGGCAGTGAGAAGCCCAAACAAATTGCTACGCGAGGCAACTGCTCGGATCCGCAGTGGTCACCGGATGGAGGAAAGCTGGCGTTCGTCGCCGGACGCGGCGATCACGCCTTCATCGCTGTTTACGACGTATCTGCCAAGACCATTCGTTACATCGCCCCTTCGGTGGATCGCGATGGGGATCCGGTTTGGTCGCTCGACGGAAAGCGCATCGCGTTTGTGCGTCGGCCGGCGGAACCGCGAGACGCGCCGCAAGGATATTTCATCGCCCCGGACAAAGCGCATCCGTGGGCGATCTGGACAGCCGATGCAGCGACGGGCACGGCAAAAGAAATCTGGCATGGCAGTGCCGCACCGCAAGGATCCTATCCCTACATGGCGGGCGATACCGGCGGCGGCGTCATCAATTGGGCCGCCGGCAGTCAGCTGGTGATCGCTTCGGAAGAAGATGGCTGGCAGCACCTGTACGCGTTTTCCGCGGACAGTGGAAAACCGAAGCTGCTCACTCCGGGCGACTGCGAAGTCGAGCAATGGTCGTTCACGCCGGACAAAAAAACGGTTCTCTTCAATTCGAATTGCAACGACATCGATCGCCGGCATCTTTGGAGCGTCAATCTCACCGGGGATCGTCCCGAACAATGGACGCGCGGCAATGGAATTGAATGGAGCTCGGTAATGCTCAGTGACGGGCAGACTTTCGCCTTTCTGGCTTCCGGTGCGACCTTTCCTGCAAGAGTGGTCATCAGCGACTTTGGCGCTAAGTCAAAGCCTCCTGTGGCGCCGGAGACTTGGCCCAAGGGCTTTCCTCCGTCCGACCGATTGGTCGTGCCGCAGCAGGCCATCTTCAAATCAGCGGACGGTCTCGAACTCCACGCACAGCTTTTTATTCCAGCGGATTTGAAGTCTGGCGAGAAGCGCCCCGCGCTGATTTTCCTCCATGGTGGCTCGATGCGCCAGATGCTCCTCGGCTGGCATTACATGTACTACTACTCGAATTCCTACGCCATGAATCAGTATCTCGCCAGCCGCGGTTATGTGGTCCTCGCGCTGAATTACCGCAGCGGAATCGGTTACGGCCGCGCGTTTCGCGAAGCCCCGGGCCGCGCGGGCCGCGGCGCGAAAGAATACGAGGACGTCGTGGCGGCAGGAAAATATTTGCAGACTCGCAGCGACGTGGACGGCAAACGCATCGGACTCTGGGGCGGAAGTTACGGCGGCTACTTGACCGCGCTCGGACTGGGGCGTAATTCCGATCTGTTCGCGGCTGGCGTGGACATTCATGGCGTCCACGACTGGCCAACCGACAATTGGGACGGCAAAAATATTTCACCGGAGTTGACCAAGCTCGCCCACGATTCTTCTCCCGTGACCGCCGTAAACACTTGGAAGTCGCCCGTGCTCTTTATTCATGGCGACGACGACCGCAACGTTTATTTTACGCAGACGGTCGATTTGGTCGCACGCCTCCGTGAACGCGGCGTGGAAATCGAACAGCTCATTTTCCCCGACGACGTGCATGATTTTCTGCTGCACCGGCATTGGCTGGAGGCATATCACGCAGCCAGCAATTTCTTTGACCGCCATTTCAAGAATTCTGAAAAATGACGTCTCCTCCGCCTTCGTTCGAATTGGGCATCCACATGAAGCGATTGGCGAAGTTTTGCATCGTGATTTTTCTTCTCGGAGCCGGCGCAGTCTGTGCCGGTGATACCCGCGTCAGACTTATCCCGGAATTGCACGCCGGGCAGACCGTCACCTATTTGATCCGCTATCGCAGCGACAAGAACGTGAAGACCGAAAGCAACGTCGTTGCGCCGATGGCGCCCAACGCCGCGCAACTGGATGCGCATGGATTGCTCCAGGTCGACGTCCTGGACGTGCAGCAGGTGGGCGGCAAGACCGCGATTCATGCTCGAAGTCGATTTCGCACCCTGGATTCCGGCGTGTGGGTGAAAAAGCCCGGCAACAAAGAGCCCCACTGGCAAATTCAGAAAGTGGACCCCGAGGGCAAGCAAATCGAATTCACCATTTCGCCCGACGGCTCCGTCGAGAAAATGACCGGCTTGGATTCGCTCTTTCCGGAGCAGCAGCAGGCCTGGCAGCAGTGGGTGGCGCGCTTTGCGATGGCCTGGACGCTTCCGCAAAATGGAGTGAAGCTGGGCGAGAAATGGAAATCGGAGCAGCCGGAAAATGGCGGCGCCCCGATCGCCGG
Organism: Candidatus Acidiferrum sp.; assembly: GCA_049644365.1. GTDB lineage: Bacteria > Acidobacteriota > Terriglobia > Acidiferrales > UBA7541 > Acidiferrum. The sequence continues at coordinate 36,166 of JBARRT010000028.1, forward strand.
CCTCTATTGGGCGCGCGAGTCAACCTACGTTAGAAATGAAAACTGCCATGCGCAACAACTTTCCATCAAAGGCGAGATCTCACCGTCGAGCGGACCTCCGGAGACTTGCGCGGTTTTGCTGACCACGGCAACGCTAAAGCAGAATTCCTCGCCGAAAGACGCAACGCCTGAAGCTTTCAAGCTGCACGAGCTGAAAACCCGCGGCACGGCGAAAGGCGCAAACGAAATCATCACCTACATCTCGTTGAAGACGCGGTTGGTCGTCCGCGCCACCGAAGAGGCCCATCAATCCATGGACGTCACCGTCGCGAAAGCCGATGAATCCAACCGCGTTCACTACAACGTGGACGCCAAGAGCCATTCGGAAGTGCTTCTCGTAACGGAAACGCCGCTGACTCATCCCTGATTCCTCGGCTTGAACATCATTCCCAGCAGCGGGTCAGTTTCCGACTAAGCGACTAACCAGGCACTTAGCAGAAACTTTGCATGGATACCGCAGAAATACAAATTAGACTTGGAAATCATGCATCGTCTCATGTCATGGACTCTCGCGGCCAGACTTCTCAGCTTAGCCCTACTCACAATCTGCTCCACCCTTTGTGCGTGCCAGAAACCTCCTCGCGACCGAGGAGAAGCTGTGACCCGAATGGTCCAACTACAAGAGTCAGGACGCTATGATGATGCGGTCCGGGTCGTGCAAGACTGGATGAGCCAACACCAAAACGATACTTCGCACAACGACTTCCTCCATTTACAGATTGCAATGGTTTACATAAGCAAGGCATACCGTTGGCAGTCCACCAGAGATGAATCAATCCGTAGCGCGGCATCGCACCTTGAACAGGCGCTTAGTCTCTATGCCTCAAAGAAAGTGGAGGACGTAGATACAATGCTCATTGGGATTGGCGCGGCGTATGAAGCCCTCGGGGATGTTTCGCAAAAGGACAAGTGCCAATATCTTGCGAAGGCGAGGAAGGCATTTCAGGACCAATTGCCTTTAATTCACGGTGATTCGTATACGGCCTACGGGCATACAACGCCTCTTGAACCTGTACGCGCTGCTGTCCGGAAGCACCTCGCGTCTGTCGAAGAAAAAATCCACTCAAGCTGGTTGTAACGTACCTTAGTGGGCCTTGGTTCTACAGCATCCATCGCTCTCAGTGCCCGATTAACGCATAACCGGGAAATGCCCCACTACCTCATTCCCCAGCAAAAAGGGCAAAGCTTGCGTGCCGGAGTATAATGAAAGTTTCGGCAGTGGCCGGCGGACCGCCAGGAGAGCCCTCGCATGAAATTCAAGCTGCACAGCAACTATCAGCCGCGCGGGGACCAGCCGGCAGCAATTGAGCAGCTCTATGGCGGCTTGGAAGCAGGCGAAAAGCACCAGGTGCTGCTGGGCGTGACGGGTTCCGGCAAAACTTTCACCATGGCCAAGCTCATCGAGCAGGCCAATCGTCCCGCGCTGGTTTTGGCGCACAACAAGACGCTGGCCGCGCAGCTCTATCACGAGTTCAAAGGATTTTTTCCCGAAAACGCCGTCGAATATTTCGTCAGCTACTACGATTTTTACCAGCCGGAAGCCTACGTTCCCTCCGCGGACATTTACATCGACAAGGAAGCCACCATCAACGACGAGCTGGACAAGCTGCGCATGAGCGCCACGCGCTCCCTGTTCGAACGGCGCGACGTGATCATCGTGGCCTCTGTTTCCTGCATTTATGGCATCGGTTCGCCCGAAGCGTACTACGGAATGCTGGTCACCCTCGAGAAGGGCCAGCAAACCTCGCGCGAGGCGCTGCTTCGGCGGCTGGTGGACATTCAATACGAGCGATCGGAGGACTTGCGGCGCGGCACATTTCGCGTGCGCGGCGACATGATCGAGATTTATCCGCCGTATCAGGACGAAGGGTTCCGTCTCGAGATGTGGGGCGAGCAGATCGATTCCATCCGGCAGATCGACCCGCTGACCGGTGAAGTGAAATCGGGGCAGGAAGATCTGCCCCAGGTCACCATTTTTCCAAAGAGCCACTACGTGATGCCCCAGGAACAACGCGAGCGCGCGATTGTGACCATTCAGGAAGAACTTTGGTGGTGGAAGAAGGAGCTGGAGAAGCAGGGAAAATTCGTCGAGGCCCAGCGCGTGGTGCAACGCACCATGTTTGATATCGAAATGATGCGCACCATCGGATACTGCCACGGCGTCGAAAATTATTCACGCCACTTGAGCGGGCGCTTGCCCGGAGAAGCGCCGCCCACGCTGCTGGATTACGTGCCGCAGGATTTCCTGATGTTCATCGACGAATCGCACCAGACCGTGGGCCAGGTGCGCGGCATGTTCAATGGCGACCGCGCGCGCAAGCAAACGCTGGTGGACTACGGCTTTCGAATGCCCTCGGCGCTGGATAATCGGCCGCTCACGTTCGAAGAGTTCGAACACCGCATGAATCAGGTGGTCTACGTCTCGGCTACGCCCGGGCCTTATGAGCTGACCAAAGCGGGCGGCGTGGTTGTGGAACAGGTGATTCGTCCGACGGGCCTCGTCGATCCGCAAGTGGAGATTCGCCCCGTGAAGGGCCAGGTGGACGATCTTCTCGAAGAAATTCGCGTGCGCTCCGAAAAAAACGAACGTGTGCTGGTGACCACCCTCACGAAACGCATGGCCGAAGACTTGTCTGAATACTTCTCGGAAATTGGCGTGAAGTGTCGCTACTTGCATTCGGAAGTCGAGACGCTGGATCGCATCAAGATTCTGCGGGATTTGCGGCGCGGCGAATTTGACGTGTTGATCGGCATCAACCTGCTTCGCGAAGGGCTGGATCTTCCGGAAGTCTCGCTGGTAGCGATTCTGGATGCCGATAAGGAAGGATTTTTGCGGAGCAACACATCGCTGATTCAAACGATAGGACGCTGCGCGCGGCACATCGAGGGCCGCGCGATTTTGTACGCGGACCGGCGGACCGATTCAATGAATCAGGCCATCGACGAAACCAACCGCCGCCGCGCGAAGCAGGTCGCCTACAACACGGAAAACAACATCATACCCATGTCCATTATTAAATCCGTTGATATGGATCTGGCGCGCATCGTCGAAGCCGATTACGTGACCATTCCCATTGACGAAGCGGGGCTGGACGCTGCCGCTGCGAACATCAAAAGCGAGAAACAATTCGCGGAGATGCTGCAGCAGCTCGAACTGCAAATGCGCGAGGCCGCGAAAAAATTCGAATTCGAAAAAGCCGCTCAGCTCCGCGACCGCATCCGCTCACTTAAACAGAGGGATATGGCCGGCTTGTTTTCGGTCGAGCCCGCGTCAACCGCCGCGGATTCCGCATCCTAGACAACGCCACGCTTCAGCTCATCCAGCGGATAAAACGTATCGCGCCAGACGATCCCGCCCTGCTTCACGGTGACGAACGCGGAGCGCAGGATCATGTAGCTCATGAGCATGGCGCCGAGAGGTTGCGTCAGTGCGTAGAGCGGCGACCCGCGCATTGTGATGGCGATGCCCGCATGGAAGCAAACGGCGATGAAGACGGCCACGGCGGCGAAGACGCGAATCCAGCCCTGTCCGAAAAGTAGCCCGGCGAAAGGCAGTACACTCAAAGCGAACAGACCAGCAATTTGGGCGGCCGCGATCGCCAAACTGTAACCGGCAGCGGCAAAGAAATTCTTCGTGACCCCGCGGACCAGATTGCCGAGGCCCGCATGCCAGCGAACGGCGATGAAATCATGCGCGAAGGCCACTTCCGAACGAAAACCAGACTGCTTAACGATTTTTCCCAGCTTCATGTCGTCGACAACTTCCATGGCCAGGCGGCGGTGCGTGCCGCTGCCCTCGTAGGCGGACCGTTTGAGGAGTTGGAATGCACCTACGCCTGCGTAAGCGCGGGAATGTGGATTGTTGACGCGGGATGAATCGGTAGCAAGATGGAAGCCGAATCCCATGAAAGTAATGAGAATCTTTTCCCAGAAGCCGGCCATTTCGACTTCACCGAACAACGTGAGGTGGTCGAGCCCGCGCCGTTTTGCGAGCGTGATGGCACGGCGGAGGACATCGGGTTTGAAGCGAACATCGGCATCAGTAAAGAGCAGCCAATCGCCGGTGGATACTTCGTAAGCTTTCTGGAGCGCATGAGGCTTTCCGAGCCAGCCGGGCGGCAATTCCCCAACATGCACGACGCGGAGCCGCGGATGCGCTGCGGCATAATCGTCGAGAATGCGCCTGGTCGCATCATTCGAACGGTCGTCCACGGCGATAACTTCAAGGTTCGGATAGTCAATTTCCATCAGCGTGGCGAGAGCCGCGGGAAGTTTTTCTTCCTCGTCGCGCGCGGCAAAGATCAGTGAAATTCGCGGACAGTCCGCATCCGCTGCGGGAGAGAATTTCTTTAACCACGGAAGGCGAGTCGCGCCGTAGCCAACGCGGATACCGTGGGTGAGCCAGAAAAACGCGATGATACCAAAAAGGACGAGTCCGAAAACGTGCATGGAATTGGTGTCGGCGTTGCCCTCAGGTTATGCTAACACGGCATGGAAAATAGCCTGTCCATCATCGGAGCGGGCCGCGTGGGACGCGCCTTAGGACGTCGGTTACGCGAGCTGGGTTGGAAAATCGGCGCAGTGATTACTCGCAGCGCGGCGAGCGCGCGGCGAGCGGTCCGTTTTATGGGCGCGGGGAAACCGCACGCGCAGATGACGCGGCAGATCGTATCGTCGCGCGTAATTTTGATCGCGGTGCCCGATGACGAGATTGCTGGCGTAGCAAAAGAGTTGGCGCGCATCGGCGGGGAAGAGCTTCGCGGGAGAGTCGTGCTCCACACCAGCGGCGCACTGGACGCGCGTGTGCTGGATCCCGTCAAAGCCTGCGGCGCGGCGGTCGGGTCGATACATCCCTTGCAATCTTTCAGCGGTGTTACTGTGCCATTGCTGGAAGGAAGAGTGATAGCGGTGGAAGGCGACACGCAAGCGGTTCGCGTGGCGCGTCAAATCGCGCGTTCGCTCGGCGGATTGCCCGCGCGGATACCAGGCGGCAAAAAGATTTTGTATCATGCCGCGGCGACCATGGCCGCCTCGAATGTGCTGGCTGTGGAAGAAGCCGCCACGCAATTGCTGATTTCGGTGGGCATGAAGCGCGGGCAAGCCACTAGAGCGCTGCTGACACTGACGCGGCAGGTGTTGGAAAATATGGAACAACTCGGGCCGCGGGCTGCGTGGACCGGGCCGCTTTCGCGCGGAGATTTCAATGTCGTGGAAGCGCACCTGGAAGTTTTGCGGGAGTCTCCGGCTGAATTTGCTTTGGCGCATGAAGCGCTGAACCGATTGGCAGCGCGGCTGCTGTCGCAGGATGCTGCCGGGATGCTGGCCGAATTGGATAGGATTTCAGCAGGAAAAAAGGTGAAGGCAAAGGCGACGGGGGGTAACGCGTGAAAAGATTGCAAGTGGGAATCGAAAGCACGACGCTGGCGAATGGATTGAAAGTGGTGATCGCACCGGACACGACCGCGCCGGTGGTGACCGTCGGTGTGTATTACAAAATTGGATTCCGGCTGGAACCGCAAGGGCGCAGTGGATTCGCGCACCTTTTCGAGCACATGATGTTTCAGGGCTCCGCGAATGCGCCGAAAATGCAGCACATCAAGCTGATCAATTCAAGCGGCGGCGTTCTGAACGGTTCGACGTCGTACGACGTGACGAACTACTACGAAGCCGTGCCGTCGAACGCGCTGGAGCGCGTGCTTTGGCTCGAAGCCGACCGCATGCGCGCGCTCAAAGTGGATGACGAAAATCTGAAAAACCAGCGCGACGTCGTGAAGGAAGAAGTCCGCGTGAACGTCATGAACCAGCCATACGGCGGATTTCCCTGGCTGGACATGCCACCGGTGGCGTTCCGCAACTGGGCCAACGCGCATAATTTCTACGGCGACTTTGCGGATCTCGACGCGGCGGATTTGAAGGATGTGCAGGCATTTTTCAAAACGTATTACGTGCCGAACAACGCGGTGCTGCTGGTCCTCGGCGACGTGAAAGCGGAAGAAGGAATCGCACTCTCGAAAAAATACTTCGGCGATATTCCGGCAGGAACACCGCCGCCGTTTGCCGACCCAAGCGAACCCGAACAAGCCGAAGAGCGCCGCGGCAATGTGGAAGAAAAATTCGGGACGCTGCCGGCCATGGCCATCGGCTACGTGATGCCGAAACGGCGGACCGCCGATTGGTACGCCATGGCACTCCTGGACCAGGCGCTGCATGGCGGAAGAGCGGGACGATTGCATCGCGAATTGGTCCTGGAAAAACAGATTGCCGTGGAGGCCGACGGCGGCATCGACGATATTTTCGGATACAACGGGCCGACGCAAATGACCACGCGCATCCTGCACAAGCCGGAGTATTCGAGCGACGCCGCATTGACTGCGTACGATGCTGTAATTCGCGAAGTGCAGCAAAACGGCATCAGCGCGGATGAGCTCGACCAATTGAAAGTGAAGTGGCGTTCGGATTACTACGCCACGCTCGAAGGCGGCCACGGCGGACACATGCCGAAGTACGGGCTGATGCACTTGCTGGCGTGCTTCACGCTTTTCGATAACGAGCCGCAGCTCGTGAATACCATCCTCAATGGATTTCTTGCCGTGACGCGGGAAGAAATTCAAGCCGCGGCGAAGAAATATTTGCGAAACGAAAAGCGCGCCATCGTTTTCCGCACGCCCGTGAACGCCGGATTACCCGCCGGCGCGGGCGCGAAGGAGGCGGCGTGATGGCCACCCAAACAGTGGAAGTAGCCACCGGCGTGCCAGGACTTTCCGCGGAGCGCGCCGTGACTTGGCCGAAGCGCACCAAGGCCCGGCTTTCGAACGGATTGGAAGTCGTGCTCGCGGAAGCGCATTCGATTCCCAAATTCCATGGCGAATTGTTTTTTCGGTCGGGCAACGCAACGGTTGCCGATCGCGCTCCGGGACTGGCGGAAATGACCGCAACGGTGGTTCGAACGGGGACAGCGAAGCGCGCGAGCCGCCAGATCGAAGAAGATTTGCGGCGCATCGGAGCGGATCTTTCCTCGAACGCCGGAGCAGACACCAGTGCGATTTCGTTTGCGGGTCTCTCGGAATTTGCGGAGCCGCTGCTCGGCATGGTGAACGAGCTGGCGCGGGAAGCGGCGTTTCCCGAAACAGAATTCGAACGCGAACGCCGGCAGAAATTGGAAGAAGTGAAACTGGAGCGCACGCAACCGGGATTCCTGGCCAGCGAACGATTGCGAAAAGTTTTGTTTGGCGCGCATCCCTACGCCCAGGTTTCGCCGAGCGAAGAGCAAGTCGCCGCGTACAAGCGCGAGGATTTGCAAAAAGTATATCGCGATGCCTATACGCCGGAGAATGGTCTGCTTTTGCTGGTTGGAGATTTCGAATCGCAAGCAATGATGCAGAACGTCGACAAAGTGTTTGGCGCCTGGACCGGCAAGAAACCGGAAACGAAAACGGCTGCGGCGCCGGCGCAGCAGCGCGGCCGGCGCGTGTATCTGGTGCACGTGCCTGGAGCCGTGCAAACGCAGATTCTGGCGGGATGCCACGCCATCACGCGAAAAAATCCGGACTGGGTGAAGGTGGGGCTCACGAATAGTTTGTATGGCGGAGCGTTTAATTCGCGGCTGGTGATGAACATTCGCGAGGACAAAGGCTATACGTACAGCCCGCGGAGCGGCGTGCATGCGTTGCGGCAGCATGGATATTTTTCGGTTTCCGCGGCGGTGCGCAACGACGTCGTGGCGGCATCGCTCACGGAGATTTTCTACGAGATGGATAAGCTGCGGTCGCTGCCGGTGCCCGAGCCGGAATTGGCCGACGCGCAAAATTATTTGAGCGGCGTTTTTTCCATGGGACTCGCGACACAGGATGGCTTGCTGTCGCAACTTTCCACGGTGGCGCTGAACGAATTGCCGGACGACTATCTCGAAACATACCGCGCGAAAGTTCGCGCCATCACTCCTGACGAATTGCTGGCGACTGCGCGGAAATATCTGGACTCGGCGAACATGCAAATTGTGGTGGTCGGCGACCGCGCGCAAATTGAATCGCAAGCCGCGCTCTTCGGCGAACTCGAAGTCTTCGACGCGCAGGGCAAGCGGATCAGCTAGGCGAATCTTTACTTAGTTATTGATTTAGATATCTTCTTGATGCATTATACTGCGGCGATGGCATCGCGACCATTCTCCGCCAGGACTCTCCTCTCCATTCTTGTCATTGGTCTTCTGTTTTCCCAGAGTTCACTTGCCACCAAGAAAAAACCGCCGGACAGGCCTGTGAATCTGAATACGGCAACTTCGGAACAGTTGCAGCAGGTGCCGGGTATCGGGCCGGCGACGGCCGGCAAGATTTTACAAATGCGCAAGACGTACGGTCCGTTCAAGAGCGTGGACGATTTGCTGGCGATTCGGGGACTCGGCGCGAAGCGCCTTGAAAAGATGCGCAAGTATTTGACCGTCGGGAAACCGGCTGCGTCAAAGTCCACGACGCCACCGGCGAAGTCCCCTCCTGCTGCAGAAAAGCGATCCGACCATCCGTAAGAGGTGCGCATGGTGCTTCACAGAACCTGATGGCTAGGCTTGGGTGTTTCTATGCGCAGGGGGACCTGGTCGGCGATGCGGATGCCGTATCCTTCGAGGGCGACGACTTTTTTCGGATGATTGGTGAGGACACGGATGTCCTTGAGGCCAAGATCAATCAGGATTTGCGCGCCGATGCCGCTTTCGTGCTGGACCATGCGCTGGCGGGCGGGTTCGCGATCGAGCTGTCCGCGCTGGTGAAAATGGATTTGCGGCAAGGCGCCGGGCTCTTCGGCGATTTCGACGCTAAAGCCGCGTCCCGTGTGATGGAGATATAAAAAGACGCCGCGACCTTCCTTGGCAATGGTTTCCAGGGAGCGTGAAACGAGTTCGCTGCAGTCGCACGCAGTGGAGCCGAAGACGTCGCCGGTGAGGCAGTGCGAATGGACGCGCACGAGGGCCGGCTCTGCGCCTTCCAGGTCGCCGCGCACCAGCGCGACGTGTTGGTCATGGTCCACGTCGCTGGCGTACGCGATCATGCGGAAATCGCCAAAACGCGTGGGCAGGACGGCTTCCGCGACGCGGCGGACGTAGCGTTCATGCTGCATGCGGTAGCGGATGAGGTCCGCGACCGTGAGCATTTTCAAATTGTGTTCCTTGCAAAATTCAATGAGCTGCGGCACGCGGGCCATGGTGCCGTCTTCATTCATGATTTCGCAGATGACGCCGGCGGCGCTCATGCCGGCGATGCGCGCGAGGTCCACGCTGGCTTCGGTCTGGCCAGCGCGGACGAGCACGCCACCCTTGCGCGCGCGCAGCGGGAAGATGTGGCCCGGACGAGCGAGATCCTGCGGCTTGGTCTTGGGATCGATGGCGGTGAGGATGGTGATGGCGCGGTCCGAGGCGCTGATGCCGGTGGTGACGCCGAGGCGCGCGTCGACCGCTTCGGTAAACGCGGTGCCGTGGACGGAAGTGTTTATAGGCGACATGAGAGGCAGGTGCAGCTCATCGCAACGCTCTTCGGTGAGAGGAAGGCAGATGAGGCCGCGGCCGTACTTGGCCATGAAGTTGATGGCGTCCGGGGTGATCTTTTCGGCGGCCATGGCGAGGTCGCCTTCGTTTTCACGGTCCTCGTCGTCAATGAGGACGATCATGCGGCCCTGGCGAATTTCTTCGACGGCTTCTTCGACGGTAGCGAAATGGGAACGAGCGTCAGACAAAGGAATAGCCTCTCATCTTGAGTTTACCGAATTTGGTGGGAAAGTGGGGAGTGGGCAGTGGGTAGTGGGTAGGGAGCGGAGGGTAGTGAGTTTCAGAATGGGAATTGTTGGTATACACCCGGCAGTTTTCGTAAGAGTGGCAAATACAGGACTTACAGGATACGGAACTTGGATGAGTGCGCAGCCTATAGAAAACAAGGGGTTTGCAAATGCGCTTTTTGCGCGCAGATCTGGTGCGAGATACAAAAATGGAGGGGCAGGGGGTACCACCCCCGGGGCATTTGTAAGGATGTCAAAAGAAAGGAGTTGTGAAAGGGGGCATTTGTAATCGATAGGAACTAAAGGAGTTGCATTGTACGGTATTTCGTCACGGCGACAGAGGTGGAGCAAACGCGAGGCGGCGGAGGCTTGAGAGGTCGATCGCCGGAGATTTTGATTGGCAAACACACCGTAGAATAGCACGAAAGTATACCATGTGTCAATTACTTTCTTGGCATCATTCGAATGGAGCCGTGAGGTGTTGAGCCGTTGAGAGTTGGGCAAATTAGGATGGTGCGTCAGGAAGTAGGCACCAGAAACCGAGAAAAACCAAAACGAAGAATGGCCGACGCTTTTCCCGAAGGATCATCCGGGACGCAGACAACGCGCGCAACGCAAACTCGAAAGGGAAGCGCACCCAGAAGCACCTTAGGGCGTTAAGGATACGTCTACGCGCGGCCAGAAATGGTTCAAGTTACATGACGGCTTTTGCCAGCTCCGCGTATGTCCCCGCGAAGTACGCCACATTGTGGAAGGCCTCCTTCGCAAGCGAGTCGGTAACCGCGCGAACCAACTCCGGCTCATCGCCGAAGACAATCACGCGCGTGTTGTGATCGTCGACCGGCAAGGTACCGTCATTCTTGGCACGCTGCATAGCGGGATTGTCCTTGCCGCCCTGCGTGACCTCGACGCCGATGCGCTTTGCGCCCGACAGCGAGCCTTTCTGGAATTGCTCGGCCGGGCGGGTGTCCAGCCACACCGCGGTAGTGTCACCCAGTTTGACGTACCGCGCGCCGTCCGCCTCCATCTGCGTAATACCTCCGAGCGCCCTCCACACCGGAATACCGAGCTGATAGCGGCGAACATTGCTGTATCCGGCAGAGAGCAATTCCTCCGCCAGGCGCTTGCTCTTTCCGCAAAACGGCCCGTTGCAGTAGAGAACCATCGGTTTGCTCTTGTCGCCACCAAGAAGGCGTCCGATCTCGGCAGCATCCGAAACGTACAGGGCCTTCGAGCTGCCGGGCTTCTGGGCAACGTTCAGCGCGCCGGGAATGTGACTGACGGCGAATTCCATGCGAGGCCGCACGTCGAAAACCGCCGCCGAGCTGTCGGCGAGGATTTTTCGCAATTCTTCGGTGGAAACCTCCGGTGTCTTGGGATTGACCTCAGCGAGCGTGGCCTTCTGGATGTCTTGCGGGGACTGAGCCTGGAGCCACGGCACGATGAAAAGTGTCAAACCGAGAGCTATCGAATGCCTGAACATGCGGGGCAACCTCCGTTTGCGGCGATACTAACACTTTCCTGCTTGCTCAAGCCGTCGGACCTACCCGCCAACTCACCATAGAACCAATCCTGATGGCGAGGTAAACTCGCCGCTGCAAGAAGCAGACCCGTTGACGAAGCGGAGGAGGATGCGATGCAAAAGGAGCGATACCGCGGGATCGCCTGGCCAGCCATTGGCGCACTTGTGGTCATTGGCTGGGCGGCAACGCTCGGCAGTGTCGCGGCGGGCCGAAGCGAGAGCCTGGCGCGAAGCCAAAGCAAAGACCAAAACTCCAGCGTGGAAAAAACACAAACCAAGTTGGTGCTGCTGGGGACGGGCACGCCGCGCCCGTATCCGGACCGGTCCGGTCCGGCGACAGCGATTGTCGTCGGCGAGCGGGCTTACCTGGTGGATTTTGGCCCGGGCGTGGTTCGACGCGCCGCGGCTGCAGCAGAAAAGGGCACGCCGCAACTGGAATCGACGAACCTGAAGATTGCCTTCCTCACGCACTTGCACTCCGATCACACGGCAGGGTATCCGGATTTGATCCTCACTCCGTGGGTTATGGGCCGGACGGAATTGGATGTGTACGGGCCGGAAGGCTTGGAGGAGATGACCAAGCACGTGCTGGAGGCGTGGCGGCGGGACATCGAAATTCGCACCACGGGGCTGGAGCAACGCCATGCCCTGGTGGTGCGGGCGCACGACGTGAAGCCGGGCGTGGTCTACCAGGACGAGCGCGTCAAGGTTACAGCGTTTCGCGTGCCCCATGGGCAATGGCCGGAAGCCTTCGGCTACCGCTTTGATACGCCGGGAAAGAGCATTGTGATTTCCGGGGACACCAGCCCGAGCGAAGAAATTGTGGCGCATTGTCAGCCGTGCGACGTGCTGATCCACGAAGTCTATTCGCCGGAGAGCGTGTTGAGCATGCCGGACTACAAGACCTACCGCGCAAAGTATCACACCTCAACCAGTGAACTCGCGGAGATTGCCAATCGCACCAAGCCGGGAATCTTGGTTGTATATCACACGGCCGGCAGAGGACCGCACGGCCCCATCCCCGACGATCAACTGCTGCAAGAGATCCAGAAGACCTATCACGGAAAAGTGGCGATCGGACACGATCTGGAAGTCTATTGAGAAATTGAACGGGCAGATGGCTTGCTCTTGCGCTCCTTGCCTCCCCTGCTGATGCTTGCCCTTGGTTGCAGCGTTGCGCTACGCTTCAGTACTCATTCTCAACATGGCGCGCGCGAACAAACTTCTCGACCAGATTCTAAGAGGCGGTGCTGATGCAAGTATCCCGTTTTCCGGCATGGTGCAACTTCTGAAGCGTCTTGGGTTTCAGGAGCGCATCAAGGGTAGCCACCATATCTTCTTTCGAGATGGCGTTGCCGAGATTCTCAACTTGCAGCCTCATTCCGGCAAATGCAAACCCTATCAGGTGAAACAGGTCCGGAATGTTATAATTAATTATCGCTTGGCGGGAGAAGCTGATGCCTAGATACGAGATCATCATCTATTGGAGTCAGGCCGACGAGGGTTTTATCGCCGAGGTCCCAGAGCTGCCCGGCTGCGCCGCCGATGGGAAAACGTATAAGGAAGCTCTCGCCAACGTTGAAATCATCATCCAAGAATGGATCGAAACGGCCAAGGAACTCGGCCGTCCCATCCCCGCACCGCGCGGCCGCCTCGCATTCGCCTGAGCATTTCAGCAAAAACGGTTGCGGGCACCCGCCTTTGCTTAGCCCGTCTATGAGAAGTGGCTGAAGTCAACCAAAAGACTCTAGGGTTTCTGCTGCGGCATTCGGGATAGGAGAAGCACACGTGAACCAAACGCAACAAATCGCTGATTCTTACCGGGCCGTGACGATCAAAGGCGCTTGGTACGGACCTTCGCTCGCTGAACTATTAGCAGAGATTTCGCCGGAACTTGCGACGGAGCCACCGTTCCAGGGGCTCATTCCATTTCGGCGCTGCTTCAGCATATGCTCCTTTGGAATGAAAGAATTCGAAACACCTCCGACAGCAATCCGCTCCCGCGTTGGGAGCCCGAGAAGGAATGGGCTGAGCCGTCGGTTCCTTGGAACGAACTCGTCGCGCGCTGGAACCACAGCCGCGACCTGCTCGAAGCCCAGATACGGAATTTCCCCACAAAAGATTTGGGGAAACAGGTTCCGGGGCGGAGCTATCCCTACGAAACGATGTTTCAGGGAGCCGTGCATCACGCGATTTACCATTCGGGGCAGATCGCGATGGTTTTGAGCATGCTCAGGTCGCGAGCCAAGTAGCGGCTGCTTCGCGGGCATCTGTCGAGGCGCTCTAGGACCCAAAACCGCCTCACTGCTGTCTACTGACGAGTCCGCTCGGCTCGGCGGCCACCGAAGGCGTGGATGGTCCTGGTGCCAGCGACAACCTCACCGCCATGCGAGAGTCCTTTTGGAATGAAATATTCCTCTCCGGCTTTGATGGCGATGCGTCTGCCGCCAACAATCAGGGTATAGCAGCCCTGTACCACGGTCATGTATTCGTCGAAGTCATGCACATGCGGTGCGGAAACCGCGGTTTCGTGGCAAGTCCAGAATGCCATTTGACTCCCATCGGCCCCGTCAAAGACGTACCCCTCAACTCCGGGAGTCGCCTGACTACTTGTGGCAATTCTGTTTGCAGCACTTTTCATGAACTTCGGGAAATCGTCCATCGTTACTCCCCAACTTAAACAGCGGGACCCCAATGTTCGCACACCATCGGTAGCGACATTCCTTTTTCGGAAGTAATTCTCGCACCGGCAAGGGGCGCGTCACAGATTCAAAAGCCGACCCTTCATTAATGCGGGTTACGCTGGATCAAGCGCTTTTGAGCGGCGACCGAGAGGAAGGCGCCGGGAACCCCGGCAGCCAAAAGGCGAGAGCCGCGATCAGAAGCCAAAGTGCGGCGGCGTAGAGGGCGTAGCAGAATACTTCCTGGGCGGCGGTGACGCCGGGCGGGCTGAAGACGACCAGCGAGCCCGTGTAGCAGGCGTGCATGAGTTGAGCCAGGAGGAGGCTCTTTGTGTTGGAGTAGAGCCAGGCGATGAGGACGCGCATGGCGGTCATCGCGGCCGTGAAAGCAAGAAGGGAGGGGAACCAATAGCGACCATGCGGGGTGGCGGTTCCCAGGTAATCGATGACGGGCACGTGCCAGAGGCCCCACAGAAGGCCGAGCAAGACCGCTGCAGAGAGAGCGGGAAGCTTCTCGCGCATTTTCGGGAAGGCGAAACCCATCCAGCCAATCTCCTCGAAGAAGCCGGCGGGAATGCCAAACAGGACGCCGATCCAGAAACGATTCGGAGCGTAGACGGATGAAACGAAAGTTTTCAATAGCAGAAGAACGGTGAGAACGAGGGCGGGCGGAATCAGGAGCGCGGCGTACCAGCGAAGCGGAAAGCGAAGGCGGCGCATTCGCGAAAAGAGTTCGCGGAGAGCAGGGAGGCCGCCAACGAGCACGGTCAAAGCGATTCCGACGACGCTTGGGCCGAGAAGCATGGCGGGAAACATCAGGATGCCCGCCATTTTTGGCACGGGCTGGCCATGCAGGAGGTGCGGGGCGGCCACGAGCAGTGCGCCAGTCCAGGAGACGGCGAACGTCAACGCAAAGTAACTGGCGATGGGATGGCGATGCAGAAAGGTTTCGTGCTGGACTGGATCGCGCACGGGCTAAATCATATTCCAGGGTTTGCGGTACTGCTTAGAGAGGAGTTTGTTGGCTTCGGGGTCGTTCGGGAACTGCTCGTTGTCGCGGTTCCAGCGGAGTTTGTGGCCCAGTTTGAAAGCGATGTTGGCTACGTGCGGGGCGCTGGTGGAGCGGTGGGTGGTCTCTAGGTCGGAGTTGGGCTTGCGACGTGAGCGGACGCAGTCCAGGAAGTTCACCACGTGGGGGTAGTGCTGGGGGGAGCCTTCGCTCTTAATCACGCCGAAGGCCATGACGCTCTCGCCTCCGACGGGCTTGCGCTCGGGCCACACGGTGTAGCCATCGCGGTCGAGGAACAGGGTGCCCTCGGTGCCGTAGAACTCGATGCCGTAGTTGTGGCCGTCCGGCCCACGCGCATTCGTGTGGCGGTTGCTCCAGGTGACGATGAATTCTTTGCCGCTCACGGGGGACGCAGGGTATTCGAAGACGACTTCGAGGGTGTCCGGAATTTCGCTGTTGTCATTGAGGACGTATTTTCCGCCGAAGGCACTCACGGTCTTGGGCGCATCCACTCCCATCGCCCAATGGACGACGTCCAGCAGATGGACGCCCCAGTCGGTCAGTGTTCCTCCGGAATAGTCCCAGAAGGAGCGAAAGCTGCCGATGCAGCGATTGCGGTTGTAGGCGTGGTAGGGAGCGGGTCCAAGCCAGAGATCCCAGTCGAGCCAAGCAGGGGGATCGGTGTCGGGAGGATTGCCCATCCCGACGGGCGAGCTATTGCTGTGAATCCACGTCTTGGCAAGCGTAACCTTTCCGATTTTTCCGCTCTGCACCAACTCGACTGCTTTTTGGAAATGTTCACCGGAGCGTTGCTGGGTGCCGACCTGCACGATGCGGTTGTGTTTCGCCGCTGCCTGGACCATCTTGCGGCCCTCAGCCAGGGTGTGCGAGAGAGGCTTTTCGACATAGACATCCTTGCCTGCTTCGCAGGCCATGATCATGGGGATGGCGTGCCAATGGTCAGGGGTTGCAATGATCACCGCCTGAATGTCTTTGTTGTCGAGGATCGCGCGAAAGTCTTTGAAGCCTTTGGCCTTTCCGTCCGTAAGCTCGAGAGCGCGGTCCAGATTGGGTACGAACGGATCGGCGATGGCGACGACATCGACTTGATCGGTTTTCAGGAAATCCTTTAGGTTGAATTGACCCATGCCGCCGGCGCCGATCAGGCCGATGCCGATCCGATCGTTGGCTCCCAGGACAGCGCGTGCCAGCGGCCCAGCCGAGGCGAGCATGCCAACGGCGGCTCCAGCGAGGGTCTTGTTAAAATTCCTGCGAGTTATCTCTGAGTCGGCCATTTTCTCTGTTGCCTCCTATTTCGTTTTGCGGGCGGCCGCAACGGAACGACCCGGTGGCGGCCGGTGACATTCTCGCGCTTTATGAGGCGGCGGGGGAAAGAAAAAAGAATTGACACAGTGGGCACAGAGGGAAGAGCGCACAGAGGACACAGAGAAGAGTGAGAAGCACCGGTCTGAAGACCGGCCACTGCAAATGTGGAGGGGCTGGCCTCAGAAGGCCAGCCCTACAGGCGTGCGCGGGGCGAGCAAGAAAGAAAAAGGGCGTCCTGGTTTGCACCGAGGACGCCCTTTAGGATTGAGGTGCGGGCGAGCTGGTAAAGCGATCCCTGAGCACAGGCTGAAGCCTGCCCGCGGCAGGCAGGCCTGTGCCACCAGGATTAGTACATGCCGCCCATGCCGCCTGCGCCGGGGGCGCCGCCGGCTGCCGCCGCCTTGGTTTCTTCCTTGATGTCGGCGATGAGAGCTTCGGTGGTGAGCATCAAGCCCGCGATGGACGCTGCGTTCTGCAGTGCGAGGCGGGTGACCTTGGCAGGGTCGATGATGCCCATCTTGATCATGTCACCGTATTCGCCGGTTTCGGCGTTAAAGCCGAAGTTTTCGTCCTTGGAATCACGGATCTTGCCGATCACAACGGCGCCTTCATGGCCGGCGTTGAGTGCGATTTGGCGGGAAGGCTCTTCGAGAGCGCGCTTTACGATGCCGACGCCAACAGCTTCGTCATCATGCAGCTTGAGCTTCTCGATGGCCCCGAGGCAGCGCAGCAGGGCCGTGCCGCCGCCGGGAACGATGCCTTCCTCGACAGCCGCGCGAGTGGCGTGCATAGCGTCCTCGACGCGCGCCTTCTTTTCCTTCAGCTCGGTTTCGGTGGCTGCGCCGACTTTAATGACGGCGACGCCGCCGACGAGCTTGGCAAGGCGCTCCTGGAGCTTTTCCTTGTCGTAGTCGGAGGTGGTGTTTTCGACCTGCGCGCGAATCTGCTTCACGCGGCCCTCGATGTCGGCGGACTTGCCGGCGCCTTCGATGATTGTGGTGTTGTCCTTATCAATCACAACCTTCTTGGCGCGGCCGAGGTCCTCAAGCTTCACGTTTTCCAGCTTGATGCCGAGGTCTTCGGTGATGGCCTTGCCGCCGGTGAGGGTGGCGATGTCTTCGAGCATGGCCTTGCGGCGGTCGCCAAAGCCCGGGGCCTTGACGGCAGCGCACTGCAGCGTGCCGCGGAGCTTGTTCACCACGAGAGTAGCGAGCGCTTCGCCCTCGACGTCTTCAGCGACGATCAAGAGGGGCTTGCCCATCTTGGCGGTCTGCTCGAGCAGCGGGAGCAGGTCCTTCATCGAGCTGATTTTCTTTTCGTGAATGAGGATGCGGACGTCTTCGAGCACGCACTCCATGCGGTCCGGGTCGGTGATGAAATAGGGGGAGAGGTAGCCGCGGTCGAACGGCATGCCTTCGACTACTTCAAGGGTGGTTTCCATCGTCTTGGATTCCTCGACGGTGATAACGCCATCCTTGCCGACCTTCTTCATGGCTTCGGCGATGATGCCGCCGATTTGCTTGTCGTTGTTGGCGGAAATGGTGCCAACCTGGGCGATCATGTCGCCCTTGACGTCCTTGTGGAGTTTCTTGATCTCTTCCACGGCGACTTCGACGGCCTTCTCGATGCCGCGCTTGAGAGCGGTGGGGCTGGCGCCTGCGGCGACAGTTTTCACGCCCTCGCGGAAGATAGCCTGCGCGAGCACGGTCGCGGTGGTCGTGCCGTCACCGGCAACGTCGGAAGTCTTGGAAGCGACTTCACGGACCATCTGCGCGCCCATGTTCTCGAGGGGATCGCGGAGCTCAATTTCCTTGGCTACGGTCACGCCGTCCTTGGTGATGATCGGCGCGCCGAACTTCTTTTCGATCACCGCATTGCGGCCCTTGGGGCCGAGGGTGATCTTCACTGCATCGGCAAGGATATTCACGCCGCGCAAAATCGCCTGGCGTGACGCCTCACCTGTAACAATCTGCTTCGCCATTTCTAAATTCCTCCTGATAATCTTCGTGCAAGTGGGAAATTCTAAACAGAGACGAACGGGTCGAAAGACCCGCCACTACCTCTTTGCTGCTTTTGCGGCGCCGCTCAGCTTCGCGAGGATCTCTTCTTCCCGGAGGATGAGGAGCTCTTCGTCTTCGATTTTGATTTCGGTGCCGCCGTACTTGCCGAACAACACGCGGTCGCCAACCTTGACGTCGAGGGGATAAAGTTCACCCTTCTCGCGCTTGCCAGGGCCAACGGCGATGACTTCGCCTTCCTGCTGCTTTTCTTTGGCGGAGTCCGGAATGATGATGCCGCCCTTGATGCTTTCCTTCTCTTCAATACGCTTCACGACGACACGGTCGTGGAGCGGGGTGAGATTCACTGCCATCTTGAACAACCTCCGTAGGTGAACTTGCGGCTTATATTGTGGCTGCAAGGAAAAGGGGAATTAGCACTCCTCGTAGCCGACTGCTAATATAGCAGAAAAGCCTTGCATGTCAAGCCTTTCCCGGACTAGCCACCATAGTACCCGTGGAATTTAGGAACTGCTAAGCTTCCTGTTTATAAGCACATAGCTAGTGCAAGAAAAAAGTGACACATGGTGATTGTACTGCATAGAAGCCCGGCGTAGAATTCTGCACGCGGAAGGCTCATGGGATCGCTGATCTATATCCGGCTGCTGGGTCACACGGCGGGCACGCTGCTGGAGCTCTTCTGGATGGTGGCGATTCTTGGCTACCGCCGGCAGAGAAATTTTGAACGCGTGTTCTTTTCTCTCTGTGTGGCGCTGTTCTTGTTTTACAGCGGATCCCTTCTCGCGCTGAACTCACACCTCTACTATCCCCAGCCGCCCGCTGCACTCAACGAATTTGCGATTGGAATCATCACTCTGGGTTTGTGTATGTTGCCCGCAGTGCTCTTGCATCTGCACGTCGAGTACGCGGAAACGCGAGGGCTGTTAAGGAGCAAGCGATGGAAGCTGGCCGTGTTGCTGGTTTTCTATGCCGCTTGCGTGCATCTCGCGGTCCAGCGGATTCCGCTTCTTTATCAGGATCCCCATTTCGACTTTCTCGTGCCCGGAAGATCAATTGGGCCTGGCTTCGCGATCGTGCTTGCAGCGGCCCTGGCGTGGAGCGCGGGATGGGAAGGGCGGTTTGCTGCGGCGGCACCAGACAAGCCGCAGCGCTATTTCCACTGGACGCTGCTGGCCTTTTTCGTCTTGTCGTTTCTGGCAGTCGCCGGGTTGCACTTTGCGCCGATCCCTGTTGAAGCACGAACGGCAGAAGCAGTGGCCACAGCTTTCGCGTTTCTGCCCATCTTGCCGTTCACGGTGCTGATCTATCTCGTGCAGCGGCATAATTTCTTGCAGATCGGGCGGCAGAAGAATCTGCTGTACGCCATTTCGGCCACGTTCCTGGCGTTGCTTTACTTGAGCCTGGTGCGCAGACTCGGTACCTGGCTGGAGCCGGTGCTGCCTCCTGAGGCGACGGCGGCAATTCTGCTTTTCATTCTTGTGATTTTCATTGAGCCGTTGCAAAGAGCGCTAGGACGAAGACTCCAGGAAACGGCTTTGAAAGAGATGGAGCTGGCGCATCGTCTCTCGGCAGAAATCAACGGAGAAGCGCGCCGGGGTGACGTGCTTCAGCTGGCGAGTTTCATTGAGAGCCGCTTGAAAGAACAATTTGAGCTGGCCGACGTGGGATTGATGCTCTGGGATCCACTGACGGGCAAAGAGGAACGGGTTCCCGCCCGCAAGGTGTTCAAACAAGGATTCGCGATCCTCCAGGGGAACAGGACCATCGGCACGCTTTCCGTCGAACCGCATGGGGCGGCGATATCGGGAGAGACGAAAGTGGCGCTGGAGTTTTTGTGCGAACAGTTGCCGGGGGCGCTGGATTTGTGCCGGCTGATTGAAGAAAAACTGCGGCTGGAAAGGGAATTGGCGGAACGCGAGCGGCTGGCGCTGGTGGGGCAGATGGCGGCAAGCATTTCGCACAACCTGAAAAATCCGCTCGGCTCCATGAAGACGATTTTGCAAGTGCAAATGGAAAACCCGGAGCTGCCGGAACCGATTCGCGGAGAAACAAAAATGGTGCTGGAAGAGATCGGCAGGCTATCGACGAAGCTAAATCAGCTGCTGCAGTTCAGCCGGCCGGCGGTGCGAGGCGGGAGCGTCGCCGGGAACTGCGAAGCTCGAGTGGTGGTGGAAGAGGTGGCGGGCGTTTTGTCGCACGAGGCGGAGAAGCGGGGCGTGAAGCTGCAGACAAAAGTTTCCGGGAACAACGCCAAAGTGGCGGCGAGCGCTGAGGCGCTCCATGACATTTTGTCCAACTTGGTGGTAAATGCGCTGGAAGCGACTCCGCGCGGGGGGCGGGTGGTCGTGGCTGCGGATTCGAACGATGGGGAGTGCGTCCTTGCGGTGGAAGACGACGGCCCGGGCATCCCGGCGGCGCTGCAGGAAAAGATCTTGCAGCCGTTTTTTACGACGAAATCGCAGGGGACCGGATTAGGTTTGGCCATTGTGGCGCGGCGCGTGGCGGAATCCGGCGGGAAGATGAATTGCGAAAGTCCGATGCGAGATGGCCATGGGACGAGGTTTCGGGTGACGCTGCCGGTGGAAGGAACAAAGAAGTAAGGAAGTAAGGAAAACAAGATGAAGACCATTCTGATCGTAGACGACGAGCCGGCCGCAAGATACGGGCTGCGACGGGCGCTGGAAGCGAAATATCGAATCGCGGAGGCGGATTCAGCGGAAGCGGCGACCGAGGCGCTGGCACGGGAGCAGCCGGACCTGGTGCTGCTGGACGTGGTGCTGCCGGGGCAGGATGGACTGTCGTTTCTGCGTTGGATGCGCGAACAGGGAAGCGAGATTCCGGTGCTGATGGTATCGGCGCTGGACACGGCGAAGACGGCGGTGGAAGCGCTGCAGCTTGGGGCGGCGGATTATTTAGTAAAAGGATTCGAATTGGAGGAATTACGGCAGCGGGTGGCGAATCTTTTGAAGCTGGCGACGCTGGAAAAAGAAAATGATGCGTTGCGGCGGCGATTGACGACCGAAGGGCAGTTTGGGCAAATGATCGGGCGCTCGGCGGAAATGCGGCGCTCGTTCGAAATGGCGGACCGCGTGGCGCCGACGGATTCCACGGTTTTGATCCTCGGCGAGAGCGGAACAGGAAAGGATTTGCTGGCGCAGGAGATTCATGCGCGTTCGCCGCGAGCGGGAAAACCGTACGTGGCCGTGAATTGCGCGGCGCTGCCGGAGACGCTGATCGAATCGGAACTGTTCGGCTACGAACGCGGGGCGTTTACGGGCGCCGCGCAACAGAAAAAGGGGAAGTTTGAGCTGGCTACAGGCGGGACGATTTTTCTGGACGAAATTGGAGATATGAATCCGGTGACGCAGGCCAAAGTGTTGCGCGTGCTGGAAAACCGCACCATCGAGCGGCTCGGCGGAACGCAGTCGATTCCCGTGGACGTGCGCGTGATCAGCGCGACGCATAGAAATTTGGCGGCAGAAATTCGTGCGGGAAAATTTCGCGAGGATTTGTTCTACCGGCTTCGTGTGGTGACCCTGGAGTTGCCGCCGCTGCGCGCGCACAAGGAAGACCTCGCGCTGCTGGCGGATACCTTCCTGCAAATGCATGGAGCACGGCTGGGACGAACGGCGCGGTTGAAACGCGATGCTGTGGCCGCTATCGAGAAGTACGATTGGCCGGGAAACGTGCGCGAGTTGAAGAACGCGCTGGAACGAAGCTTGGTACTTTCTCGAGGCGACGAAATCGGTATTGATGATCTGCCGGCGGAGGTTCTGCATGGCGAGGCGCTCCCGCACAAGCAGAACAACGGCGGGCCGGACCATGGTATTGGCGAACGCGATTTCCGGGAGGCCAAGCGGAAGTTTGAAGTGGCGTACCTGACGAAACAATTGGCGGAGCATCGCTGGAACGTTTCGCGAACCGCGGCCACTATCGGGTTACACCGGCAGAGTTTGCAGGAGAAATTGCGCGAGCTGGGCATTCGAAGGCCGGGCAGGGAACCGGTGGAAGAAGAGTGACTGGTGAATAAAGCAGCGAACACGCTGACCTCCAATTATCTCGCGGGCTACGTGCTCGCTGGTGGCGGGAGCACGCGATTTGGGCAGGACAAGGCGCTGGTTGAGGTCGGCGGGAAACCCATGTTAGCGCGCATGATCGAGCTTCTGCGGGGTGCCGCGAAGGAAGCGAAAGTCGTTGCAGTGCGCGGGAAGTATGAGGCGTTCGGAGTGGAGATTGTCGAGGATCGGTGGCCAGGCGAGGGGCCGCTCGGTGGAATTATTACCGCGCTCGAAGATGCTGCTGGAAGTCCGGGGCGGGCCGAATGGAATCTGATTTTGAGCTGCGACATGCCGTTTTTGACGCGCGAGTGGATGGGATATATGGCGACGCGAGCCGCGAGAAGTGCAGCGCAAGTCATTCTGCCGCATTCCACAGGTGGGCCAGAGCCGCTGTGCGCGTGCTGGCGAACCGACGCGGCCGAAACGCTGCGTGCGGCGTTTGAAAGGGGCATTCGCAAAGTGACGGACGGTGTCGCACTCCTGCGCTCGGAAGTCCTTGACGAGGCGGAGTGGAAACGGTTTGATAGCGCAGGACGGCTGTTCTGGAACATGAATACGCAGGCGGACTACGAAGAAGCCAGCCGGAGTTTCAAAATGGGGAGCGCGTGAGCGAAGCAGCGCAAGACAGCGGCAACGCGGTCAATTATTTTGAGTTTCGCGATGTATGCAAGGCGTTCGACGACCGCCCGGTGTTGAAGGACGTGAGCTTCACGGTGAAACGCGGCGAGACCTGCGTGATCATGGGGCGCAGCGGCGTGGGAAAATCGGTATCGCTGAAGCACATCATGGGATTTCTGAAGGCGGACTCCGGCCAGATTTTTGTCGATGGGGTGGACGTCACGAATTTCAGTGAAGAGGACTTCCGAGAAGTCCGGCGCAAAGTGACGATGGTGTTTCAGTCGGGCGCGCTTTTCGATTCGCTCACGGTTGCCGAGAACATCGCATTTCCGCTGGAGGGCCAGGAGGGCCTGACGTACGAGGACATTGATGCGTATGTGACGGAGATTGCACACATGCTGGAACTGGATGACGTCCTCGAAAAATTGCCCAGCGAGCTTTCTACCGGGATGAAGCGTGCGGTGGCCATCGGGCGGGCACTGGCGCAGAATCCCGAGGCGATCCTGTTCGATGAGCCGACGACCATGGTGGATCCCATCATGGCGGCACACGCCGGCGACTTGATTCTGAAATTGAAAAAGGCGTACCAGAAGACTGCGATCGTTGTGACGCACGACACGCACCTGGCAAAAAAACTGGCGGACGTGGTCGTTTTTCTGCACGAGGGCCAAGTAAGATTTTTCGGGCCCTGGGACGAGTTCGAAACGTCCGATGATCCTATCCTGAGAATTTTCCGGCTGGAGGACGAGCTAATTCCAGCGCTGGACGTGACCCTGTGAGGCAAGGTGCAAACGGCTCTTCCGACCCAATCAAACAGTTGCGCAAGGAGATGGGCTTCTGGGATGTCCTTCTCTTCAACATCGCAACAGTCCTGGGGCCGCGCTGGATTGCTGCTGCGGCCCACAACGGCACTTCCTCGATCAGCCTCTGGGTGCTGGCGGCAGTTTTCTTCTTTGTGCCGTCCGCGATGGTCATCAATGAACTTTCGTCGCGCTTTCCGGAGGAGGGCGGTTTGTACGTGTGGGCCAAGGAAGCCTTCGGCGATTTCCACGGATTCGTTGCCGGTTGGACTTACTGGATCTATACGATTTTTTATTTTCCCGGCCTGTTGATGGCGAGCGCCGCGATGAGCGGGTACCTCGCAGGGTCCGGAGGAGCTGCGCTCGCGCAAGACAGAACCTTTTTGCTGGTTGGCTCCTTTGCGCTGCTCTTTGTGGCGGTGGTACTGAATATCGTCGGACTTAATGTGGGGAAGTGGCTGCAAAACGCGGGCGGCATATCCACGTATATTCCTTTGCTGATGCTCGTCGGCATCGCCACGATGCTCTGGTTCCAACGCGGTTCCGTGACGCACTTCACCTGGGCGAATATGATGCCGCACTGGAGCTGGGACACGGTGAACTTCTGGTCGCAGATCGCGTTTGCATTCACCGGACTCGAGCTCGTGTCAGCAATGAGCGCGGAGATCCGGGATCCGCGGCGGACGCTGCCGCGGGCGGTGGTGACCTCGGGGGCGATGATCGCGGCAATCTACATCCTCGGCACGTTTGCGGTGCTCTCGATGATTCCCGCCTCGGAAGTGGATCCAAAAAGCGGAGTGTTTCAAGCTATCACGCACGGTTCGACGGCGCTGCGGATCGGATTCTTCGGCGTGATGGCGGCGCTTTTGGTTTCCGTGGGTAATGCAGGCGGAGTCGGAAGCACGGTGGCAGGAATCGCACGCGTGCCGTTTGTTGTGGGAATCGACCGCTACTTGCCGGCCGCGTTTGGAAAAATTCATCCGCGGTGGAGAACGCCGTACGTCTCGATCATCGTGCAAGCGCTGGCGTCCGGCGCGGTACTGCTCATCAGTCAAATCAGCGAGACCATGCGGGGCGCGTATCAAGTTTTGGTGGACATCACCATTTTGATCTACTTCATTCCGTTTCTGTACATGTTCGCGGCGGCGATCAAGCTCGCAAAGCGAAGAGACCGGCGGGAAAATGAACACGCTGTGCTGATTCCCGGGGGCATGACGGGCGTGTGGTTGATCGCCGGTCTTGGATTCCTAGTGGTCCTGGTTTGCATGGCAGTTTCTATGGTGCCGCCGGGAGATTCTTCGAACAAAGTACTGTTCGAGGCCAAGCTCTTTATCGGAACGCTGGCGGCGATTGCGCTGGGACTGGTTTTGTATCGGCGGGGGGCGCGGGAAAAGCGCTCAGCGCCGGCTAGAACTTAGAAGCCCTGTTCGACGAGGTCGCTCATCGATATTTTTGAGAGCGAAGAAGAACGCCGCGCTTCCAGATAGCGTTCAATATATTTTCCCAGAATGTCACCTTCGAGATTGACGGCGTCGCCGGGTTTGCGGCCGCGGATGTTGGTGTGTTCGTAGGTGTAGGGAATTACGGCGACTTCGACGATGTTGTTTTTCCAGCGTGCGACGGTGAGGCTGATGCCGTCGATGGTGATGGATCCTTTAAGGACGATGTAGCTCGCGAATTCTTCGGGAACCTTTACGCCATACCACCGGTTGTCGCCCTCGGGCGTGAGATGCGTGACGTGGCCGACGGTGTCTACGTGGCCAAGCACGAAGTGCCCGCCAAATTCCTTTCCGGCCGTAAGCGGCTGCTCGAGATTCACGCGCGCGCCGTGCTTCAAGCCGGCACTTTCCGAGCCAAAAGAAGTTTTGCTGATGGTCTCGCCGGATAAATCGGCGGAAAGCCTGCCGTTATGAAGATCAACGATAGTAAGGCAGCAGCCGTTTACCGCAATGCTGTTCGAAACGGCGAGCGACGGCACGAGAGACGGCGCGTGGATGGTGATGCGGCCGCCGTCGCGCTTGACGTCGAGGGCTTCAATCGTCCCGAGATGTTCGATGATTCCTGTGAACATGATGGCTTTTGATCGTTCTCGAATCCGAGTGTACAGCATTTCCCACAAAAGGCAGACAGCACTAGACTGGAGTCCGTTGGAGAGCGGAAACGACACGGAGGTCGCGTGATGAAAGCATGTTTGTTACCGGCACCGGCGGCAATTGAGACGAATCCATTGGAATTCACGGAAGCGGCCACACCCAATCCGGGCAAAGGTGAAGTGCTGGTGCGCGTGCGAGCTTGCGGAGTATGCCGGACGGATTTGCATGTGATCGAGGGTGAACTGGCCCCGCGCAAGTCGCCGGTGATTCCGGGGCACCAGGTTGTCGGGATCGTTGAAAAGCAAGGCGAGAATGCGCGGCGCTTTGCGATCGGCGCGCGGGTGGGAATTGCCTGGCTGCATCGCACCGATGGAACTTGCGAATACTGCCGGTCGGGCGCGGAAAATCTTTGTGACAATCCGGCGTTTACGGGCTACAGCGTGGATGGCGGCTATGCCGAGTACATTGTCGCGGCGCAAGATTTTGTTTATGCGATTCCGGATGGATTTCCCGACGAGCAGGCTGCGCCGCTGCTCTGCGCGGGAATCATCGGATTTCGTTCGTTGCGGCTTTCAGGAATTGCGCGAGGCGGGCGGCTGGGATTTTATGGGTTTGGCGCGGCGGCGCACGTGGCAATTCAAGTAGCGCGGCACTGGGGCGTCGAAGTTTTTGCGTCCACGCGCGATGCGCGTCATCAAAAGCTCGCGCTGGAGTTGGGCGCAGCGTGGGCGGGAGGAACATTCGATGAGCCGCCGAAGAAGCTGGATGCGGCAATTGTCTTCGCGCCAGCCGGAGAAATTGTTCCCGCGGCCCTAAAGGCGCTCAAGAAAGGCGGCGCGCTGGTGCTCGGCGGAATTCACATGAGCCCGATTCCGTCCTTCGATTACGGGTTGCTGTACCAGGAGCGCATGATTCGCAGCGTGGCCAACAATACGCGTAAGGACGGCGAAGATTTTCTTCGTGTGGCCGCCGAAATTCCCATTCGTACTCACGTGCGGATTTTTCCCTTGAGTGACGCCAATCGCGCCCTAAATGCGCTCAAAAATGACGCCATTCCCGGGGCTGCCGTGCTACGCATTGACGATGGACTCTCAGCGTGAAGCTGATGAAGATGCGATCTTTGCCGGCATTTTCGGGCGTTCGTTGCCCGGGGAAATTTCCGACAGTTTCTGAATGTATTGTTTGGCGACGGTTTCGTTCCCGAAAGCTTCCGCAGCGCGCGCGGCACCATACAGCGCATTGAAACGATTTGGCGCGACCTTCAAAACAGCTTCGTAGGCCGTCAGTGATTCTTGCGGCTTTTTCCCCAGTAACAGAAGTTCCGCCAGCATTTCGCGGGCAGGCGCAACCGCGCCGGGAGTCACAGCGTTCTTGTCCATGCTCTCTTCGAGTTCCGCAGCGGAGTGCATTTGCGCGATGGCTTCGTTCTTCTTTCCGGCTAGTTCCGCGATCCAGGCCGCCACTTCGCGGCGCTGCACTTCAATTTGATTCGACCAGTAGGTATTGTTTTGCTTCGAGGCCACATCGCGGAGCGCGGCGAGTTTCTGCTCGGCCATCGCGGCGCGGTCCTGATTTCCGGAACGCGCACTGCCTTCTCCAATGGCAGCCCAAGTAATCGCCTCCGCCCACGGCACAGCGCCTTCTCTCACCTTCAACGCGCTGGCCTGTTCCCAATTGCCGAGCTCAATCGCAGCGCGGGCGGGAATCGCCGCGAGAGCATAGTCTCCGGTGAGAGTAAGTCCCGCAATAGGCGGCAGCGCGTTCATTTCCGCGAGCACGGCTTTCGCTTGCTTGATCTGACCGCTCTGCAGATACGCGTATTCGAGGTAATCCAAGGCATGGAGGCGCTGGTCGCGAGCCTCGCCGTTTGACGAAGCAGGCTCAGCCGCCGCAGCCAGCTGCGCGGATCTTCGATTGGAACCGACGGATTCATCCCACGAACCAACTCGAGTGAAGAGGTGCGAAGGCATGTGATTGGCATGGGCGGAGGCCGGAGCAATCTTCGCGTACATGCGCGCGGCAGTCAGGCCCTTCTCAGCCAGCACGGGATTGTCGTAACAATGGATGATGTAGTGCGCGACGCCGGGATGATAAGGCTGTTTCTTGAAAATCGGTTCGAGGATCTCACCGCACCGGCGCTGATTCGCAAAAGTCTTGTCCGTATTGGGAGCAACGATGTAAAGCGACAGTGCGTGAAAAATCACGGCCTCTGTATCGTCGGCGTAAGCGGCTTGTAAATCCCCCATTTTTTTCTCAAAGGCCTGGTCATGGGCTGTGGCATCTTTGCCACGGTCATAGGCTGTAGTGTCTTTGGCGTCCTCCGCATACACTTCCGCCAAGGCGTCGATGTACGCTTTTTCACGGCTCGTGGTGGCAGCGTTGGAAGCGGCAATTTGTTGGGCCTTTCGAAGGGCTAACCTGCCCGCGCCAGTATCGCCGTTCTTCCACAAACCGTGGTAGTGGGACATCGCCACGCCCCACTGCGCCATCGCGCAGGATGGATCCAGCGCGGCGACTTCGTTGAAGGCGTGCCGGGCTTGTTCGTACTGAAAGGAGTGCAGCAGGGCCACCGCCCGGTTGAAACCGGGCTGAGCGGCTTGCGAACACGAAGTTAAGAAGTGGACCGAACCTATTTCTTCTGCGGAGAGTTCGTGGTGATGTTCCTGCGCTGCCAGCGTTCGCAAGGCCATCAGGAAAAACGCCGCCAGAATGATTGTGATTCGTCGCATGGGGTTCCTCCTGCTAAAAAACCTGGGCGCACGAAAAAGTATTAACGGGGAGTACTCGAGAAAGTATGTCGGTGGCGAACTGCCAAGTCAACGCGCAAAATTGTTGCCCAAGTGAGCTTCGAGGGCGAAGTCCGGGCCGAACTGATGAATCTGGACATTTTGCAAGAGCTGGGGCGCGAGTTTGGGCGCGAGAGCAAAAGGGACGCGATTGTCACCGGCGATTTTCGGAGCGTAGAAGAGGAAAAGTTTGTGGACGACTCCCGCCGTGAGAGCAGCCCCGTTGAGCGTAGGTCCCGCTTCGAGAAGTACGCTCAGGATTTCGCGGCGGCCGAGTTCTTTGAGGACAGCAGGCAGATCCATTCGGCCGTTCTTTGCCTTCGCGCGAACGAGTTCGACGCCGGCATTTTGCAACCTGCGTGCCTTGGTTGAGGTCAGCGGCGCGGCGGTAAAGATGAGCAGATCGTCGTCGGAAGTCTTCACGATGCGGGATGCGGGCGAAAGGCGCAGCTTCGAATCGAGAATGACGCGGAGAAGAGGTTTGCGGCGCGCGAACCCGCTGCGATCGGTGAGCAGCGGATCGTCAGCGAGTATTGTGCCGATGCCCGTCAGCAACGCGTCCGAGGCGTGGCGCATGCGGTGAACTTCCGCGCGCGATTCCTCCGAGGAGATCCAATCGCGGTTGGTGCGCTTACCTGATTTCTTTGCGCGCTTTGGAAGGGCAAGCTGGCCGTCGAGCGTCAGCGCGGACTTCAGCGTGAGAAAAGGCTTTTTCGTTCGAATCCAGCAGGTAAACGGCTCGTTAAGGCGGCGCGCTTCTTCTTCACAAACGCCGGTGAACACCTCAATGCCAGCAGCCCGAAGGCGTTCGAATCCGCGGCCGGAGTTGACGGGATTGGGATCTTCCATAGCGGCGACCACTCGTTGCACGCCAGCGGCAATGATGGCTTCCGTGCAAGGGCCCGTGCGGCCTGTGTGGTTGCAGGGTTCCAGCGTGACGTACAGCGTCGCACCGCGTGCCTTCTCGCCCGCGGATTTCAGCGCGGCGATTTCCGCGTGATCGCGCCATTCGTATTGATGAAAACCCTCGCCGACGATCTGGCCTTCGCGCACGATGACGCAGCCCACCATGGGATTGGGGCTGGCCAGGCCAACACCTTTGCGGGCTAGCGCCAAGGCATGCTGCATGAAGCGGATGGCGTGTGCGTCCACGGTTCAGTCAAAGAGGGAATTGGCGTACGTTTCGGCGTCGAAGGGAACCATGTCGTTGATCTGCTCACCGGTGCCGACGAAACGTATGGGCAGACCCAGCTCGCGCGAAATCGCGACGACGATGCCGCCTTTCGCGGTGCCGTCAAGCTTGGTGAGGATGATGCCGGTAACATTAACGGTGGAAGTGAATTCGCGCGCCTGCGCAAGGCCGTTTTGTCCGGTCGTCGCGTCGAGAACGAGCAGAACATCGTGCGGCGCACCGGGAATGACTTTTGCGGCAGTGCGCTTCATTTTTTCAAGCTCGGCCATCAGGTTGGATTTCGTATGCAGACGTCCGGCGGTGTCCACAATGACGACGTCTGCCGCGCGCGCTTTGGCGGCGGCAACCGCGTCGTAAACCACCGCGGCCGGATCAGCGCCCGATTTCTGTTTGATAACCTCGATGCCGTTGCGCTGCGCCCAGATCTCGAGTTGCTCGACTGCGGCAGCGCGAAACGTGTCCGCGGCGCAGAGCACCACGCTGCGGCCTTCCTGGCGCAGCCGGTTCGCAAGTTTTCCGATGCTGGTGGTCTTGCCCGCGCCGTTGACCCCGACGATGAAAATCACGCGCGTGCCGCTGCCATTCTGCGAAGTTGCAATGCCGCTGGCGGCGGCCACATCCGGCCGGACGGGCGCGTTCAGTATTCGAACGATGTGCGACTTGATTTCGCCCTTGAGCTGCGCGGCATCGGAGAGCGCGTTGCGGTCCATCTTCTCGCGCACGGCATCCAGAATCTCGCGCGTCGGCTTTACGCCCAGGTCCGCGGACAGAAGCGCGGTCTCCAGATCCTTGAGGATCGAAGGATCGATCTTGCGCTCGCCGAGAAAAATCGTATCAACGGTCTCGGAAAGCGCCGCCTTGGTCTTGCTGACGGACTTCTTCAGCCGCTCAAGAAGCGTAGGTTCGGGCTCATTCTTGCCAAAAAGTGAAATCATGCGGTGGCGCGCTTCGGTCCAAGCGCAACCTAAAATTGTAGCAGATACCTGCTCCCGGGCTGACTGAGCTGGAGAGGAATCGCGAAAGCGAGATTGCGTAAAGACTTAGACGTGAACTTCAACAGCGCTAAGGCGAAGCTTGCCGTGCTGAACAGCGGAATCGAGAGCGGTCACAACAACAGCATCGAATTTTGAGCCCGTCAGCGCACGGATGCGGTCCAGCGCGTATTCGAGGTCCATCGCCGACTGATACGGACGATTCGTGGTCATGGCATCGAGAGTGTCGGCCACGCCGATAATGCGCGCCATTAGCGGAATCTGCTGCCCCTGCAAGCCGTAGGGATAGCCGCGGCCGTCCATGTGTTCGTGGTGCAGCTCGATGCCCGGGAGCATCTCCTTGAGCTGCGAAACCGGACGCATGATGTTCGCGCCTTTGACGGTGTGTTGCTTCATCAATCCGAATTCTTCGGGCGTCAGCGAGCCGGGCTTCTTGAGCACGCGGTCTTCGACGCCGATTTTTCCTACGTCGTGCAGCAACGCCGCGATGCGCAGTTTGTCCAGCTCTGCCGCGGAGAGCCCCAATTCCTGGCCGATCAGCATCGAATATTTGGCCACCCGGCCGGAGTGACCGCGCGTGTACGGATCCTTTTCGTCGATGGCCGCGGCAAGCATTCGAATCGAGCCGATGAACAGCTCGCGGTTCTCTTCGGCGGCTTCTTTCAGCCGCTCGATGTATTCCTCGATATCGCCGGCCATCTTGTTGAAATTTTCAGCGAGTTCGCTGATTTCCGAAGCACCGCGCACCGGCGAACGCTGATGAAATTCGCCGCGGCTGATCGCGCGCGTGGAGGCAGCCAGCCCGCGAATCGGTCCGCTGATGCCCACCGCAAAGAAATAACCAACGAGAATAGCGGACAGAATCACCACGCTGACGAACGCCAGCGCCTGGCGGTTGAGGTCAGTGACGCCCGTGTCCGTCTGCGCCTGATCGAGGCTGCGCTCCGCGATGACCGCCCAATTCAGTTCGGAAAGCGTGCTATACGTTCCGATCATTTCGACCGGGTGTTTCCTGTCCGTTTCGGAGAAACGGACCGTCTCCGTGTTGCGCAGCTCGTTTGGCAGCGCCTTCACCTTTGCGACGAGCACATTGCCGGTGGCATCCGCGCCGGGAACGAAATCTTTCGTAGCCGGATGCACAACAATGTGGCCGCTGTGATCCACAAGGAATACGGTGCGTCCGCGGACGCTGGCCTCTTGCAGGCGGTGAAGAATCGAATCCAGAGAAACGACTGCGGCCAGCATCCCCGTGAAATTTTCGTTCACGTCTCTCAGTGGAATCGCGACGACAAAGGCCGGCCGGTTTTCCGGTGCAAGTGCCAAAGGATCGCTGCGGTACTTGGGAACCTGCGGCTGCTGGCAAGTCTCAAACGCCCGCCGCAACGCCTTGGCGACGAAAGGATCCTGGTCCGCGCGGAAATTTCCCTGCGAAGCGGCAGTGCCTTTGCCGGATTTGCCCACTGCCGTCAGATAGATGAACGTGTTCCGATTGCTTTCGACAAAGTTTTCCAGCAGGCGGGTCACCTTGGGTTCGGCAGCCGGATCTTCGACGTTTTCGTTCAGGCCCGTGAGCGCGAGGATCTGCCGCTCGCTGGTGAGCTGTTGCGTCAGGTTGGATTCGAACAGTTGGATTTCCTGCGCCAGCGAGCGCGTAAGATCCGTCTGCTGAACGCGCTCCGTATCCACGAGCTTGTTCTGGCTCAGTTGCAGGACCTGGCGGTGATAAAGCCCGATCGGCAGCGCGCTGACCATCAAAAGCGCGCCCAGAACGAGCCACAAAATGCGCACACGTCCTGCGCGCACCTGCTCCCACCGGGATTGAAAGCTGGACGACATTCCTACTCTTGATTCTAGGGGAACCTGGGGGTCTCAGGGGGCCGGGCAGGGGAAGGCGTCGCGCATCTACAACTGGGACTTTAGTACTACCGGCGCACGGTGGGGCCGCTCAGTAGCGCTCTATTCCCGCTTCAACGGCCTCTCCATGATGCTTCGGATGGCTTCCTTGGGCGACCTCCCCGCATGGAGGATGGCGTCCACCTGTTCGGTGATGGGCATCTCGATCTGGTGCTCGCGCGCCAGAGCCAGCAACGGCGCAGCGGTCTCCACACCTTCAGCCACCATGCGCATGCCCGCGCGAATCTCGTGCAGCGGCCGGCCCTTCCCAAGCTCGACGCCCACGTAACGGTTGCGGCTAAGCGATCCGGTGCAGGTGAGCACAAGATCGCCCAGACCCGCCAGACCGCTAAGCGTTTCTGGGCGCGCCCCCAAGGCAACGGCCAAGCGAGTCATTTCGGCAAGTCCGCGCGTAATCAGTGCTGCAAGTGCGTTCGAACCGAGACCCAATCCCTGGCACGCCCCGGCAGCGATGGCCATCACGTTTTTCATCGCGCCGGCCAGTTCGACGCCGAGTACGTCGTCGTTGGTGTAAAGCCGGAACGACGGCGCTGCAAACTCCTCCTGTAGGCCAGTCGCGACGGTGACGTCGCGTGAGGCCAGTACCACCGCGGTGGGTTCGCCGCGCGCCGCTTCAGCCGCGAACGACGGTCCGGAAAGCACGGCAATGCGTGGGAAAAACTTGGGCGAGGTCGTTTGCTGGAGGACCTGCGTGAGGACCGTGCTCATCCTCAGGTGCGTCGCAGGCTCGAGTCCTTTCGTCGCGCTGACATAAATCACCTCGTGCGAAAAGCGAGGAAGAGCCTCCGTGTAGACGTCTCTTGCGTGCGCCGAGGGCATCGCGCCGACGACGATCGTTGCTCCGGAAACAGTCTCTTTGAGGTTGTTCGTTACGCCCACGTTCACCGGAAGGGAGTGGTGCGGCAAATAAGCGTCGTTTTCGCGTGTCCGGCGCAGGCTGGTCGCGAGTGCCGCGTCATGCACCCACAGCGAGATGTCGTGTTTCCGCTCGCTGCGCGAAAACACAATCGCCAGCGCCGTGCCCCAGCTTCCCGCTCCGAGTATGGCGATCCTGGTCACTCGGCGTTTTTCCTTCGGAAAGAAAATTTCGGCTCCGTGCCTTGCACCAGCCGCTGAAGATTTCCATCATGCTTGTAGACGATGAGCATCGCTACGGCGAGCGCTCCAAACGTTATGACCAGCGGCGGAGCATGATGCGGCGCCCAGAGAAAATACATCAGTAGCGGCATCACCACGGCGGCCGCTACGGAGCTGAGCGAAACGTAGCGCGAGAAGCCAGCGACCAATAGAAACAGGATGAGCCCGCCAAGAAACGCGGGAGGACAGAGCGCGAGATACACTCCTGCGGCCGTTGCAACGCCTTTGCCGCCCTTGAATTTTAGCCACACGGGAAAGCAGTGGCCCACGAGCGCGGCCAGCCCCGCAATCACCATCCACATCGCGCTGTCATTCGAATAATTTCCCGCGACGAGCACGGCTACGGCTCCTTTTGCGCCGTCAAGAAGCAATGTCAAGATTCCCGCCAGCGGCCCGGCCACGCGCGAGACGTTCGTTGCGCCGATATTGCCGCTGCCCTCCTTGCGCACGTCTCCACGGCCAAAGAGCTTCGCCAGGATCAGTCCGAAGGGAATCGACCCAAGCAGATACGCAACGAGAGGGATCAGCAGAATGGTAATGGGAATCGACCGCATGCGCGCTTACACCTCCGCCACGACGAAGGGAAAAGTTTCGAGCGTAGTGTACTCCGCGCCGCCTGGTTTCAGCTTGCTCTCGATCAGGCGGAATTCCCGGGCTGCAACGGAACCAAATTCGCGCCGCACGTTTTCCTGGATCGCCGCGCGCAGCTTTTCCGGCAGTCCCGGCGGTTCGAATCGCGCAAGCGTCAGATGCGGCGAGAAAGGCCGTTTCTCCGGCGGAACACCAAGTTTTTCCAAGGTGCGGTCGATGTCGCCTGCAAGTTGCGCGAGATTTGCGGAGGTTTCAGCGCCGGCCCAGAAAACGCGCGGCCGCTTTTGATTCGGGAAAAAACCCACTCCTCGAAAATCGAGCGTAACCGCTCGATCGGAATGCACGGCGGAGAGCGCCGCGCGAATGTCGCCGAGTTTCTCCGGCTTCGCTTCGCCGATGAATTTCAAAGTGATATGAAGGTTATCCGTTCGCACCCACCGAGGTTGCGACGAAAGCGCGCGAAGCACCGCGAGAAACTCGCCGAGACTTTCCCGCACTGCGGGAGGAATCTCTAGTGCCACGAAAAGGCGCACGGTTCAGGACCCTTTGCGAGTGTGCGCCGGCGGCTCGCCGCCATTGTAGAGAAAATGGATCCGCACCATGTCCAGCGCGAGCTGCGCTGCATGCCAGCGAATCGCTTCGCGGTCGCCGGGGAAGCGCACGCCGCGCTCTTTCACTCCGCCCGCATGCGCAATCGCGACGTGCACCGTGCCAACGGGTTTTTCTTCGCTTCCCCCGCCCGGGCCGGCGATGCCGGTGATCCCTACGCCAAGCGTGCTGCCGACGCGGCGCCGAATGCCGTCGGCCAGCGCAATCGCCACTTCACTGCTCACCGCGCCTTTCGACTTGAGGATTTCCGGCGGCACGTCCGCCCATGCCGTCTTCAGTTCGTTGCTGTAGCAGACCACTCCCCCGAGAAAATACGACGAGCTTCCGGGAATGCTTGTCAGGCGCTGCGCGAGCAGCCCGCCCGTGCAGCTTTCCGCCGCGGAAATGGTGGCGCTGTTCATGGTCAGAATGTTCGCCACTACTTCTTCGAGCGAAGAACCATCCTGCGAAAATATCCGGTCCGTCAGCGCCAGCTCAAAACTCTGCGAAATTTCATCGAGCGTTTTTTGCGCGTGCGCGGCGTCGTCGGTCCAAATGCGCAAATGAATCTGAATTTCACCGGGCGCGGCGAGAATGGTCGTGCTCACGTCCGCGTAGCGCGTGTAGATCGGCTTGATGCGCTGCTCGAGGGCCGATTCGCCCATGCCCGCAACGCGCAGTTCGCGGTGAAACATTCGAATGCCGGACCCGCGCCGCTCCAGCCGCGGCAAAATCTGCTCCTGAAACATGGGCTTCAATTCGCGCGGCGGCCCCGGCAGCAGCGCGATCCATCGTCCACGGTCTTCGATCCACAGGCCCGGCGCCGAGCCGCGCGGATTCTCGAGAACTTCCGCGCCTCCCGGCACCATCGCCTGGCGCACATTGACCGGCGGCATCTCGCGGCCAAGCTGACGGAAGCGTCCCTCGATGTATTGAAGAATCGCTTTGTTGAGTTGAAGTTTGCGCCCGAG
This sequence comes from Candidatus Acidiferrum sp., assembly GCA_049644365.1. GTDB lineage: Bacteria > Acidobacteriota > Terriglobia > Acidiferrales > UBA7541 > Acidiferrum. Next base: position 72,257 of record JBARRT010000028.1, read on the forward strand.
AAGGTCGGCGACGGTTTCCCGCGTCAGGTCGTCTTCCGTCGGCCCCAGACCGCCCGAAGCAATGACCAATTCGACGCGTTGGAGCGCTTCGTGGAACGCGGCGCGCAGCGTGTCGCGATTGTCCCCCACAATGGATTTGCGTACCACCTCGATGCCGATCTTATTCAGCTCTTCAGTCAAGAAGAGCGAGTTGGTGTCCACGCGGTCCGGGGTAAGCAGTTCCGAACCCACTGCGATAATTTCAGCTTTCATTTCGTTCATTATGCAACGAGCGGCAACCCGCGCACGTCCCAATCCAGCGTGAAGATTGCGCCCGTGGTGGCCAAAATGGCGCGGCCGGAGGGCTGCAGCGCGAGGCCGACGAGCCCCGAGCCGCTCAGCACGATGTCCGCGTGAGCTTGCGGCGTAATTCGAACGATGCCGCGGCGGCCGCCATACGACCCGGCAACATATAGATTCGCGTCGCGGTCAAAAGCCAATCCTTGCGGACGGCCGAGTCCGCGGAAGAAAACGCTGACGTCGCCGCCCTGCGTGATGCGATGCACGCGGTCAAAACTCGAAGTGGTCGGGCCCGTCACGTAGAGATCGCCGCTCGGATGAAATGCCAGGTGGTATGCCGCGATAGACGGCTCCATGGTCGCGAACACAAAAATCTCGCGGCTCGGGCTGATCTTGAAAATCGTTCCGCTGCGGTCTCCGACGTAAAGATTGCCGGCCTGGTCAAACGCAATGCCCGTCGCAACCCCCATCCCTTCCATCCACTCCTCGGCGCGGCCGTCCGGTGTAATGCGGTGGATGGTGCCGTCGTTGCGGCAGGAAACGAAAAGATTTCCCTCGCGATCGAGAGCCAGGCCACTGGGATTCATCAGCGAAGTGACGAACGGTTTCACGCTGTAATTCGCGGTGATTTTGTAAAGCGAAACCGGAACGCGCTGGCCCCGCGGTCCGGAAAACGTTACATAAATATTTCCGTCTTGATCGACGGCGGGATTCGCGACGGGATGCAAGTTGTCCGCGATTTGCGTCCCAATGTGCACTGGATGCGGCGGGCTCTCGAGCCCGGCCGTCGCGACGCGCACCACGCCGCCGTTCGCGCCTTCCGGCACGCGCGCGATCAAGCGATTCTCCGCCGCAAGCGCCAGGCTCGCTTCCGCTTCGCCAAAAAGCACCACCGGACGCGATTGCCCGCGCGAAACAAAGCCCCTGCCGAGAATAGCGATCTCCCCGCCGGGAATGGCCGCCGCGGGCGCAACTCTCTCAATGTGGGGATTGCCGTTCTTTTCCGCCGAGGACCCGAACCCGAATTTCATACCCAGCCAATGTGCAGCGAGAGAAGCCCAAAGTGTAACGCGACTCGCAAAAGAATTGCTGCGTAGATGCCCGCCATCCAGTCATCCGCCATGATACCCCAGCCGCCGGGGAGCTTTTCCATTTGGCGCACCGGCCACGGCTTCCAGACGTCGAACACGCGAAAAAGTATAAAACCGAGCAGCAGGTATTTCCAGTTGACCAGGCTCAGCGCGAAGAAAATGGCAAAGGTGGAGAAGTCCATGTGTGCGGTCAGATTCGGTAGCGCGATAGGAATCAACGGGAGGAGGAGCGCGAGGTGCTGGCCTGCGACTTCGTCCACCACCACAAATTGAGGATCCTTGATCCCCGCGTAAGCGGCCGCCCGGGAAGCGCTCCAGACGCCGATCGCGCCAAGCAAGAGAAGCAGCACCAGCGCACAGAAAATCGGCAGCGCCAGCACCGCGTCGTGAACGTCGCTGCCGGGAACCAGAAAATGCTTGTCCATCAGGACCGCGTTGTGACTCGGCTGAAACGAGAAGAATCCCCCAAGGGACGCCGGCCGCAGAAAAAAGACGGAGGACAGAAACGCGGTCGCAACACCCACCAGCGAGCCAAACGTGCCTGGCGCCTTCGGAATGTACCCGACGCCCAATGCAGTGGCTATCGCAAGCGCGAGCCGCGGCTTCTCGAGCCGCGCTTCGCGTGCCGGCGCTGCGTCAGTTTTCGCTGCCATTCGGTTCGTCCAAATCAAGGATGACGGTCTCGCGGTCGCTCTCGGTGATTTCCGCTTCATCGAAAATCGGATCGGAGACGACGTATCTTTCGCTGGCCCAATTGCCCAGGTCGCGCTCCCGGCAGCGCTCGCTGCAAAACGGAAAGTCCGCATGAATCGCGGAGTCCGTCTCGACTTTACAAATGGGGCATCTGTGTTTCATGGGGCAGCAGTTTCTTCGGACTGAGAGTATAACTCAGGCGAGGACGCGGAGAGGGGCGCCGGTAGCGATTCGATGGAGTTTCTCCGCCGGGGGCACCGCCGGGACCGGCCTCGCGAAGTCCTTGTCGAGCGCGGCGGGGCGAGGCAGGATTTCCACGACGCGGCCAATCAGGTCGTACGCATCCGCCTTCGTCATTTCAACGCGCGCAACATCTCCAGCAGCGGCCACATCTCCATTCGGCAGCTCGATATCGGTGAGATACAGCTTGCCGTCAATCTCCGGAGCCATGCTTTCCAGCCGCGCTTCCCAGACTAGCGGGTTGTCCTTCGACGGACCTTCGATCAGCGCCGTGAACGCACGCTCTTCTGACCCGCGCGATTTTGTGCGCAAATACTTCGCGCGCAAATTCTCTCGCGAGATTTTCTTTTGAATGGCCATCAAGCGGTTGCGGCGGTCCGCAATCGTTTTCGCATCCACTTTTTCATCCAGCGCGTAGCTTTCTGCGTTGTCCACGTCCGAATACTCGAACACGCCCAGCCAATCCAGCTTCGCTGCTTTCACAAAATCGCAGAGTTCCTCGAAATCGCTTTCCGTCTCGCCGGGGAAGCCGACGATGAACGACGTACGCAACGCTACGCCGGGAATCGTCGCGCGCATGCGCTCTAGCAATTTCAAGAACGCATCGCCGTTCGAACCGCGCTTCATCCGCGCCAGAACATTTCGGCTGGCGTGTTGCAACGGCATGTCCATGTATTTTGCGAGCCGCGGATGCGCCGCAAGCGTGTCCAGCAATTTCTGCGTGACGCGATTGGGATACGCGTACAGGAATCGCACCCAGAGAAGGTCGTCCACTTGCGCGAGCTTTTCAAGCAGTTGCGCCAGCCCGTCGCGCAGGCCCAGATCTTCGCCGTACGAAGTCGTATCCTGCCCGATCAGCGTGATTTCCCGCGCGCCCGCCTTCGCCAGATTCTCCGCTTCCCGGACCACCGATTCGAACCGGCGGCTGCGAAACTTTCCGCGAAGCTCGGGAATAATGCAAAACGTGCATGGATGGTCGCAGCCTTCGGCAATTTTGATATACGCCGCATGCTTCGGCGTGGTGACAATGCGCGGCGTCAAATCGTGATAGAGAAACGCCGGCGGTTGCGCGGGCAACATGCGCAAATCACCTTCGACCGCTTCCATGATGCGCTCGACCTCGCCGGTGCCCACGACGGCGTCCACTTCCGGCACCTGTTCAAGAATCTGCGCTCGAAACCGTTCGACCAGGCAGCCCGCCACAATCAATTTCTTTGCCGCCCCAAATTTCTTGTGTTCCGCCATCTCGAGAATGGCGTCCACGGATTCTTTCTGCGCTGCCTCAATGAAGCTGCACGTGTTGACCACCAGCACTTCCGCTTCGTCCGCGCGCGGCGTAAGTTCGTACCCCCCGCGCGCAAGAATACCCATCATCACCTCGCTGTCCACGAGGTTCTTCGGGCATCCCAGGCTGACGAATCCGACCTTAGTCATAGGCAATGAATTTGCACGTTTGCGCAATTCTCAATTGTAACACGGCCAGGAAAAGGACAAGGGAACGGCGAAATTCAGCGCGCGCGGAGAGCGGAGCGAATCTGATCGAGCAATTGGCGGAGGCGAGTGGTGTCGCAAGGTGCGCCGCCGAAGCGGGCGTGGGCGTAAATCTGCGTGAATTCCCGGACGGGGGAAGCGAGGTTCGGCGAATTCACTGCGGCGGCGAATTCGTACGGTGTTTGTGATTCCACTCGCAGCAGGCCGCGCCGTGCCAGGATTCTCAGCAATTCGCTATACAGCCGCGACGCAAGCTGAGGATTGCTTTGCGCCGATCTCGCGCTCCGCAATTGCAGAAACAAACGGACCCGGCGAATCAGTTCCGCAAACAGATTGAATCGCAGCGCCACAAGAAGCGCCACGAGAAAGACCGGCAGCAGGAAACCGATTGCGCCATGCTGGAATTGCCAGGATTGCATCCACTTTCTACTGGCTTGTTGCTTCGTCCGGAACCAGTCGCGCGCCGTTTCGCTCCAGCTTTTTGAAGTTTGCTGAAGATTCTGTGCCAGGAGCAGTTGGTGGGCAAAGGCGTAGCCGATCACCCATTCACTCCATGTGATTTGCAGCCAGTCCGCGTATTGCCCGAGGCGCGTCAGGAAATTTCCTGCGTTCTCCGGCGCCGCAGGCGTGGGATCGAATACCTGCCATTCATTCCCGGGGAAATAGACTTCCACCCAGCTATGCGCGTCGCTCGCGCGGACGATGTAGTCGCCGCCTAGGTCGTTGTATTCACCCGGCAGGAAGCCGTTCACCTCGCGCGCGGGAATGCCCAGCGTGCGCAGCATGATGGTCATCGCGGAAGCGAAATATTCGCAATGGCCGGCGCGCGTTTCGAAAAGAAAATGCGCCAGCGGATCGTCGCCCGGTTTCCCGCTTAGATTCAGCGTATAGGTGAATCGGTCACGGAGGTAGCTCTCCATCACCAGCGCCATGTCGAAAGGCGTCTTCGCGTTCTTGGCAATTTCCCGCGCAAGCTCGGGGATTCGCGGGTCAAGCCGCGGAGGGAGCTGGAGGTAGGTTTCGGTGATCTCCTGCGAATAATCCGCAGGCGCCGCACGTAGCTTGGCCGCGTTGAGCGGCGGGAAACGCGAAAATCCTCCATACCGGAGAGCGCTGTAACTGTGAAACGGATTCAGCAGCGTGCCGGTCGAATCGCGAAAAATGTAAGTACGCCGCATCGCCGAAAACGAATTCCCGCCTTCACCGGCGAAATTTCCTTTGAGAGAAATGGCCTTGCCGGGAACAAAAATCGCATCGGTGGCGATGGGTTCCAGATAAACCGTGTAGAGAATTCCCGGCCCCAGCGCATCCGTTTTTTGCGCCGGGTCCGCCACGTAGATCCATCCGTCCAGGCTGGGCGACAAGGTTTGCGCACCACGCTCGGGAGAAGTCCACCGTTTGCCGTCAAAGGTAGTAAGCGCGATGCCTCTCCACCGCAGCCGATCGTAACCGAGAGGTCTGCCGGTTTGCACGCGCATGACCACCGCTGAATTCTTTTTGATCTCGCCGATTTGACCGAGCTCCACATTTTCGCTGAAACCCGTCATTAGCGAAGGACTGAAGCTGGCGTTCCCGAGGTAACCGGCATTGAAACGCGGGAAAAAGAAAAAAAGCCCGCTGCCGAAGACTATCGCCCCCAACGCCACGGTGAGAGCGGCAAAACTCAGCGCGCGAGTCAGGCGGCGGTCGCGCTCCGGCTGCAAGTTCGGCGAGGGCGTGACCGCACCCACGGCTCCGCGGCGCAATTCCATGCCGACAAAAGTGGCGACGCCAAACAGCAGAAAAACAAAAAAGAAAACCAGAAACGTGGTGTCCACGGTAAGAACGGCAGCGGCCAAAATTCCCGCGAAAGAAAGCATCGAAAGAAAAGTGGCGTCGCGATCGCTGACCGCGCTGTAAAAGCGGACGAGCATCACGTAGATGAGAAAATGCACCGCCGCGAGCAGCGCCGCATAGAGCGGGGGGTTCGAGGAATTCCCCACGAAAAAGCGCGAAAGAAAAAGAACATCCACGGGGAGAAACGCCAGGTACCCGAGCACGCACCAAGTGGCCGCCCGCGGAGTGAGTTCGGGGGGGCGGCCGTGCCACCAGCGATAACCCTTACACAGAGCGGCGAGCGGGGCCACCACGATGGTAAACACATCCAGTTTTCCGGTACTGACGAGAGTGAGGACGGAAGTGAGGATGAGTAGCGAAAGAGAGGTCCGAAAGAAACGCTCGGCGGGCAAAGCGGGAGTGCGCGGAGTTGCGAGCAAGGCGGCCATGGCAGCTTTCCATCGTAGCATCCGCAGCGCGCGTCCGCTGAAAGACTGGACGAAAGGTTAACGCTCAGCGAGCGGCGGAAGCCGCAAGAACGGCGCGGGCGACTTTTCGAGTGAGATTGGAAACGGGGAGCGCCGAAGAAACGTCGCGCAGCGGAACGCGCCTCGCATCCTTGATGCGAGGAAGTTTCTTGACGTTGATGCGAAAGGGCACGATGGTGATGTCGCGGTACGTGACGGTGTGGCGAACTTGGCCGGCAGGAACGAGGCGCAGGTTTCCATTTCTGCCGCCGCGAACAAGTTTCCGGAGAGAAGCGCGGAGTTTCGTGCCGGGATCGCCGGTCACGGAAACTGTTGGAAAATGCCACAGTCTTGAAACGAGAGTCGGGATGTAATCTGCCAAAGCTACCGTGCTTTCCTCTGCAGGCGGCGGGAGCAAGAGCGTCCATCCGTTTTCGTCCGCAAATACTCCGGCGGCGAGAGTGACTTCGACATTCGCGCGCTTCTTCCGTTTTTCGGGCAGGGATTCCGCGATGCCCAGTTTGCGGCCTTCACAAAATTGCGCCACGGGGCAGAGCAGGCATTGCGGCGATTTCGGCGTGCAAAGCGTGGCGCCGAGTTCCATCATCGCTTGATTCCAGTCGCCGGGTGAATCTGGATCGAGGAAGGAATTCGCATTGTCTTGCAGAGTTTGCCAGCGCTGCGATTCGCGGACGTCGCCGCGGATCGCGCCGAGGCGCGCGAGTACGCGCGCGACATTTCCGTCCAGGACCGCAAGTTTTTTTCCGAAAGCGATACTCAAAATTGCGGCGGCGGTGTAATTCCCGATGCCGGGAAGGGCCAGGGCATCCCCCGCGGTCATCGGAAATTGTCCTGCGTGCTTCGCCATGATTTGTTGCGCCGCTTTGTGCAAATTGCGCGCGCGGCCGTAATAGCCAAGTCCGGACCAGAGACGCAGGACTTCTTCTTCCGGCGCGTTGGCGAGCGCTTGAACATCGGGGAAACGCTTGAGAAAACGTTCGTAATAGGGAATCACCGCCGCGACACGCGTCTGCTGGAGCATGATTTCCGAGAGCCAGATGCGGTACGGGTCTCTCGTTTGGCGCCACGGCAGTTCGCGCTGGAATTGTCGGAACCAGCCGAGCAGCTGTTTCCGAAAAATGGCGAGATCGCGGCCGTTCTGCATGGTGCCGGGACATTCTCGCACATCCGAGTAGGACAGACATTCTTGTCTGTCAGGTTTCTGCACGTTCGTCGGAGGAAGGGGACAGGCAAGAATGCCTGTCCTACTTACTGCTCAGGATCGTCAAGGAAGACCACGTAGGATGAACTCCAAACCGAAGCGGGGATGGAGCCGTGGGGCTGGCTGGTCACGATGATTTTGAAAAGGTCGGGCGAGGCGGCGAGCTCGGCCATGAGCGCTTGATTGGGGTCGGGCGGCAGGGGCTGCTCGAGCGCGAGGTAACGCAACACGGCGAAGATGAGGTCGCCTGCGGGAGCGAGAGCGGTTTCCATAGTTGCGCCGCGGAATTGCAATAAGGAATTGCTTTCGTAGAAATGCCAAGCCAGGCTGGCGCAGATGGATACAGCGCGCTCGAAGCGCTCGTTTGCCTCTGAGATTCCTGGCTTAAAACTCGCGGCTTGATCCGCGGAGAGATGTGGGTCGAGGACAAGCAGGATGCGGCAATCGTCCTCGCGCGCAAATTCGCGGACCATCAGCGAACCAAAGCGCGCGGAAGCTTTCCAGTGAACGTGACGCGCGCTGTCCGTAGGGACGTAATCCCGCAGTGCGTAAAGATCCTGACCGCGGCCCTTGGCCAAACTTTCGAGAGCTCCCTGGATGCCCGGCAAAACTTCCAAGTATTCTTCGCTCGGTCCCACGGACGGATAGACAAGAGCTTCCGTTTTCAAATTGACGTGCCGGGACTTCTGCAAGAATCCGAACGGGAAGCGAGTGACGATGCGGAATGCTTCCTGACGGTAAATACCACGGCGCGGAAAGGTCATGGGCACGGTTTGCTGCACGCGGTCATGTTTGGGGAGATACGGGAAATAAACGGGCGTCTCCAGCATCGCCGCGGGAGCGGTCGTCCCTTTTGGCTTAGCGGCTTCGACCCGGAGGGAGAACGACGGCAGCGTCAATTTTTCATTTTGAAGTTCGACCATCGCGCGGACCGGCTGGCCCGCAAAGATATGTTCGGGCATCTTCAGGCTCATTTCGATCCCCGAGAGGGTAATCGAAGAAAGAATGCCGGACATCAGGATGATGGCGATGAGGCTTGCAAGAATCAGGAAGAGAAGATTGTTGCCGGTGTTCAGCGCGGGGAGCGCGACGAGGAGGATTCCGGCCATATAGACCCAGCCCTCCCGGGTGATGCGAAATTCCATCTTGTAGCCGATCCAGCGAAGGGGGGTACGCTTTGCGAGGACGGGGACGAGCGTGACGCCTACCCAGCCGGCAACCGCCAGCGCGATAAGCGCGGAAGTGCTGGCGAGGCCGACCCGGCCAAGTTCCGCGGCGGCGCCGGAATAAAGCGCGAGCAGAAGCGCGGCGGAGAGAGCAACCATGGAGAGAAGGAACGCACGGATGGAGGGGCGGTCGGCTTTGGCCCAGAGCTGCGCGAGAGTGGACTTTGCAGCGCTCATTATGCGGGCCGCGGCGGGCAGAAACAGATTCCTCGCTCCGCTCGGAGTGACAAATATTTACGTGTAAGAATGGTGTCCACCAAATTGCCCGGAGCTACAAAGGAACGGGGACGGATTCGACGATATCGCGCAGCACGGATTCAGTGGCTTCCGATTTTTTCTGCAGGGAGGCGTGGCGCGAACTGGCGACGACGCGGTGAGAAAAAACGGAGACCGCAAGATGCTTGAAGTCGTCGGGGAGGCAAAAGTCACGGCCGTCGAGAAAGGCGCGGGCTTGCGCGGCGCGCTGGAGCATGAGCGTGCCGCGAGGACTGACGCCGAGAGTGAGCTGCTCGGTCTTGCGCGTGCGATTGACGATTTCCAGTGCGTAGTCGTGGAGACTGGAGTCGACTTTGACGTGGGCGACGGAATGCTGCATGGCGATCACTTCACTGATGTCCGCCAAAGGTTCGAGTGAATCGAGCGGATTGTCTCCCACGCGCTTGCGCAGAATTTCTTTTTCGGTTTCGTGCGAGGGGTAGCCCATCTTGATGCGCATGAGGAAGCGATCGAGCTGCGATTCGGGGAGGGGATAGGTGCCGTGGTGCTCGACCGGGTTTTGTGTGGCGATGACGAGAAACGGCTGTGGGAGCGGCAGCGTTTTGCCGTCGACGGTGACCTGGGCCTCGTTCATGGCTTCGAGGAGCGCGGATTGCGTGCGCGGGGTGGTGCGGTTGATTTCGTCGGCGAGCACGACGTTGGCGAAAATCGGGCCGGGGCGAAATTCAAATTCGCGGGATTCGGGATTATAGACGCTGACGCCGAGAACGTCGCTGGGAAGCAGGTCCGACGTGAACTGGATGCGCTGGAAGGAGCAGTGGAATGATTTCGCCAGCGCCTGTGCCAGGGTGGTTTTGCCGACTCCGGGAACATCTTCGATGAGCAAGTGGCCACGCGCGAGCAGGGTGATCAGCGCGAGCTGGATGGCGTCTTCTTTGCCGTAGATCGCGCGCGCGATGGAGCGTTGCAGTTGCGAGACGACTTGGGAGGTGGCGGTCAGCATCTGTTGAAAACCGAGGTCCTTCCTGCTACAAATAGAGGAGCGTTGTAAGTTCTTGCCGCAAAACGGGCGACTAGCTCAGTTGGTTAGAGCGCTCCCCTCACACGGGAGAGGTCAAAGGTTCAAGTCCTTTGTCGCCCACCATCTTTTGCTTCCACGCTGAAACCCATTCTAGCTAAAATCTTCTCATGTCAACCTTCCTTCGTACGATTGAGTTTCTAGGTTTGAGCTTGTGGCTGGGGAGCGATGTGTTTCTGAGCTTTGTGGTGGCGCCGGGGGCGTTTCGGATTTTGGCGAGCCGAGACCAGGCGGGGGCGATAGTTGGGTTCGGATTGTGGTGGATGCACATGATTGGAGTAGTGTGCGGGATCGCGATTTTGCTGGCACGGGTGCTGCGGACGCGCGCGTTTTCAAGCCTGGCGGCACCTGCGGCCCTGTGTGTTGTGCTGATGATTGGGCTCACGGTGGTGTCGCAGCATGCCGTCAGTCCCAAGATGGCGGCGCTGCGGAAGCAGATGGGGTCGATTCAGGCGACGGCGGCGGATAGTCCCTTGCTAGCGGAGTTCAGCCGATTGCACCGGATTTCGGTATCGCTGGAAAGCGGAGTCCTGCTGGGCGGACTGGCAGCCATGTATCTGATGGTGAAGGAATTAGCCGCCATGGGGAAGTAGAGCCAGTGATTCCATAACAATGTCGGCTCCTCGACCCGAGTAAACTTTGGTTGCGTAACGACCACAGGCTCGGGAGAAAGGAGCCGAACATGATGTTGATAGGCGTAGATTACCACCCGAGTTTTCAG
>JBARRT010000029.1:0-3072 GCA_049644365.1 Candidatus Acidiferrum sp.
CCGCCGTCACCAACGCCAATACCTGCATTCGCTGGCTGGCGCGCGACACGCCAAACGTGGAAGAAGCGCGCGCGGCTGCCATGAGAAGCGCGAAAGACGGAATGCGTGCGGCGGAAATCATCAGCCGGATTCGGCTGCTCTTCAAGAAAGGGACTCCGCAACGGGAGGTGGTGGACATAAACGAAGTCATTCGAGAGATGATCGTCCTCCTGCGCAGCGAGGCGACGCGATATAACATATCCGTCCGAACGGAGCTCGCGGCAGAGCTTCCCCCGGTCCTGGGAGATCGCGTGCAATTGCAGCAGGTGCTGATGAACCTCATGCTCAACGGCATGGATGCGATGAAGGATGTGGATGGGTCGCGCGAGCTCGCGATCAAGTCGCAGCAAGCGGAAAACGAGCAAGTTGTGGTGACCGTCAGCGATACCGGAGTGGGACTTCCCGTGCAACAGGCGGACCAAATCTTCAAGGCGTTCTTTACCACCAAGTCCCACGGCACGGGTATGGGACTATCCATCAGCCGCTCGATCGTTGAGTCGCATGGCGGCCGCCTGTGGGCTGCCGACAACTCCCCGCGCGGCGCCAGTTTTCATTTCGCCCTACCCATCAAAGTCGAGGAACAGGAATGAACCCCGCAGAGGCTCGCTGGTACCAGGGAGACGGTTAGTTCTTAATTGAAGCGCGGCGCGACTGTTCCGCGCGGCAACCGGATGGAGTCACATGGCTGCCGTGAACTTGATTGGCTCGTACAACTACGCACTCGTGGCGCTTTCGGTGTTGATCGCCATCTTTGCGTCGTACGCTGCTCTGGATCTTGCAGGTCGCGTAACGGCCGCGGGCGGTCGGACTCGGGCGGTTTGGCTGCTGGGCGGGGCCGGCGCGATGGGGACTGGCATTTGGTCCATGCACTACATTGGGATGCTGGCCTTCATCCTACCGATTCCTGTGGCCTACCATTGGCCAACCGTTCTGCTGTCACTGTTTGCGGCCATTCTCGCTTCGGTCGTTGCGCTGGGCGTGGTGAGCCGGCGGGAAATGGGTTGGTTCCGAGCGCTCGCCGGAAGTGTCCTGATGGGTGCGGGTATTGCAAGCATGCATTACATCGGCATGGCCGCCATGCGTTTACCTGCCATATGCCAGTTTAATTCCTTTCTCGTCGTCCTGTCCGTCGTGTTCGCGGTTCTGATTTCTCTCGCCGCGCTGTGGATTACCTTTCACTTCCGACATGAGAAAACGGGGATCGGCTGGGAAAAGTTAGGCGGAGCCGTCGTGATGGGTGCCGCGATCCCCGTCATGCATTACACCGGCATGGCCGCCGCCAGTTTCACCCCCTCCGGCATGCCGACGGACCTGTCCCATGCCGTGAGCATCTCCACGCTTGGTACCGCCGGAATTGCCGCCGCCACCTTTATCGTCCTCGGGCTGGCTCTGCTGACGTCCTTGGTGGATAGGCGATTCGCTGCCCAGACCTTGGAAGTACAGGAAGAGAAGCTGCACCAAAGCGAGGCCTATTTATCCGAAGCGCAGCGATTAAGCCGCACGGGCAGTTTTGGCTGGAGGGCCTCCACTGGCGAGATCATCTGGTCAGAAGAAACCTTTCGAATCTTTCAATTCGACCGAATGACGATACCGACCGTGGAACTTGTTCTCGAACGGACTCATCCGGAAGACGCCGCCTTCGTGAAGCAGACCATCGCGCGCGCGTCGCAGGACGGAAAGGATTTTGATTTTGAACATCGCTTGCTGATGCCGGATGGTTCCGTCAAACATGTCCACATTGTGGCTCATGCTGAAAGAGATGAGTCGGGCGAACTCGAGTTTGTTGGAGCGGTGATGGACGTCACCCCAGCAAAGCAGGCGGAAGAAGCCCTGCGGCGGAGCGAGAGTAATCTGGTGGAAGCGCAGAGGCTCACGCACACGGGGAGTTGGGCCTGGCGGGTAGCGGGAAGAGACGCCTTGCATCTGTCCGAGGAATGGTACCGCATATATGGCTTCGATCCAGAAGAGGGCATGCCAACTTGGCAACAACGGCTGCAGCGCATTCATCCGGAGGATCGAGCCAAGTGGCAAGGGGCAATTGATCGAGCAATCGGTGAAAAGTCGAATTACGAAGTGGAATTCCGAATCCTTCTTCCGGACGGCACGGTCAAATACATCCACACCGTCGGCCATCCTGTTTTGAACGCATCTGGGGATTTAGTGGAATTCGTGGGTAGCGCGACGGACATCACCGACCGAAAACGGGCCGAGCTGCTGCTGGCCGGGGAGAAACGGCTTCTCGAGATGATAGCCAGGGACGATTCTCGCGCTCTCATCCTCGAGGGCGCATGCCGACTCGTCGAAGAATTGGCCAGCGGTTCTCTGTCTTCGATCCTTCTGTTGGACCCGAGCACCAACTGTCTTCGGCACGGCGCAGCGCCCAGCCTACCAACAAGCTACTCTGAGGCAATCGATGGTTTGGTCATCGGTGCGTCTGTCGGTTCTTGCGGGACGGCCGCTTACCGGGCACAGCCAGTGATCGTCTCAGACATCGCCACCGATCCGCTGTGGGCCGATTTCCGCGATCTAGCGTTGGCGCATGAGCTGCGCGCGTGCTGGTCCACGCCGATACTTTCCTCGACAGGTAGGGTGTTAGGGACCTTCGCGACCTACTATCGCGAACCGCGTAGCCCCAGTTCGCAAGAGCATAATGTCATAGAACGGATCATCCATCTTGCGAGTATAGCCATCGAGCGCAAGCAGGCGGAAGACAAGCTGCGGCAAAGCGAGGCCTATTTAGCCGAAGCCCAGCGGATGACCCGAAGTGGAAGTTGGGCTTGGAATGTGCGTACGGGCGCTGTCTTCTGGTCGCAAGAGTCCTTTCGCATTTATGAGTGTGACCTCGAGAAAACTATCCCCAGCTGGTCGTTCATTCTCGAAAGGGTCCACCCGGAGGATCGGTCAGGAGTCGAGCAGAGAGCGAAAAGGGAGTCCACACGAAAGGACATGCTGAATTCCGAGGGTGATTTTCGAATTGTTCTTCCGGACGGAAGGATAAAGCACCTTCACTCTATTGCTCACCCTGTGATGAAT
>JBARRT010000030.1:0-5472 GCA_049644365.1 Candidatus Acidiferrum sp.
TTCGACTAGCGCCGGAATGTCTTCGCGACGCGCCCGTAACGGGGGCAGCGGGATTGGAAAAACGTTCAGGCGATAGTAGAGGTCGCTGCGAAATTCGTTGCGCTTCACCATGTCAGCCAAATTCCGGTTGGTCGCAGCTACGAGCCGAACGTCCACTTGGTGAGTCCGAGTGCTGCCCAAGCGCTCAAACTCCTGCTCCTGCAGAACACGCAGCAGTTTGGGCTGCAGTCCGGGCGGAATATCTCCCACCTCGTCCAGGAAGAGCGTCCCTTTGTCAGCCAATTCGAAACGACCGACCTTTTGCGCGATAGCGCCGGTAAAAGCGCCTCTCTCATGGCCAAAAAGCTCGCTTTCCAGGAGATCGAACGGAATGGCAGCGCAATTCAACTTTATGAATGGGCGTCCGCACCGCACGCTGAGGTTGTGAATCGCGCGCGCGATCAGCTCCTTGCCGGTGCCTGTTTCTCCCTGGATCAGAACGGTGGAATCCGTGGGCGCGACCTGCTCGACTTGTTCGAGCACCGATTCCAGAGCGGGACTGTTCCCTATGATCTGCTCGAACTTGCGCGGATTACGGTCTTGCTCAGCGGGCCCGAATCTTGCGACGGCTGCCACAGAGGACCTCCTTGCGCGTCCCATTACACGCTTCCGATGACCGGCTCAACTCTCCAAAGCGGCACGAACACTCTCGAGCAACGCTCCGTCATCGAACGGTTTTGCCATGAACTCCACTGCGCCTGCTCGCAACGCCTGCATTCGCATTTTTTCGTCGCCATGCGCGGTGATGAAGATGATCGGAATCCTGCAACGTTCGGCGTTCAGCTGTGCCTGCAGTTCGAGACCGGACATTCCGGGCATACGGATGTCCGCGATCAAACACGCAATCTGATGCTGCTGGCCGGACTTCAGGAATTCTTCCGCCGAGGCAAACGATTGTGAAGGAAATTCGGCACTTTGCAGCAAGCCCTGCAGGGCGCTGCGCATCGAATCATCATCATCGACAATTGCTACTAGTTTGGTGTTTCCCTGAGTAACCATGCTTGGAATCTAGCAGCGTCGCCAAAGTGGCGCAATTATACGTTGGTATAGGTGCCCGAATATTGCCCCGATCTGTGAGGCCGCTACCATCTAGAGAGGCTTGAGAAAGCGGCAGTTAAAACGGGAGACTGCGAAACGGCAAAGCTTGCGTCACAGCGGCTCGTTGGCATTGGGCTACTTTTTGCCGGGTGGAAGCTCCAGTTTCGCCGCCATTCTAACCAATTCTGCCAGCGACCCAGCCTGCATTTTCCGCATCACGTGGCCGCGATGGATCTTCACGGTGATTTCGCTGGTCCCGAGATCAAAAGCTATTTGCTTATTGAGCATGCCCGAAACCACCAGGCCCATGACTTCGCGTTCGCGTGCGGTCAGCGTCCCGTACCCTTTTCGCAACTCCGCAAGGTTACTCTGCTGTTGGCGCGTCACACGATCACGATCCAAGGCCTGGCGGATCGCATCCAGCAAGTCCTGGTCCTGGAAAGGCTTGGTCAGAAACTCAATGGCACCAGATTTCATGGCCTTCACCGTCATCGGAATATCCCCATGCCCGGTGATGAAGATGATGGGGATTTGGACGCCCGCGTCAGCCAACTCGCGCTGAAAGTCCAGACCGTTGACTCCAGGAAGGCTCACGTCCAGAACAAGGCAGCTTGGCCCGTCCGGCCGCTTGCTGCGCAGGAATTCTTCCGCCGTCTCAAAGGATTCAGACCATAAGCTCGCCGATTTCAGCAGTCCTTGGATGGCCGCACGCACAGAGGCATCGTCATCAACAACGAACACCGTGGGAGTGCCAGCGGGCGTCATTCACGTGCCTCGACTTTGGTAGGTAGGGCGAAATGAAAGCTTGTTCCGCGCGGAAAGTTGTCGGCAGCCCACAAGCGGCCGCCATGCGACTCAACGATCGAGCGGCTGATGGATAGTCCCATACCCGTGCCGTGCAACTTGGTGGTAAAGAACGCCTTGAAGATCTGGTCCGTCTGCTGCGCGGGCAGACCCACGCCGCTATCAGTGACGGACACCACAACTTCCTCGTTTTCCGCTCGCTGCGACTTGATAGCGAGCTCCCGCGTCCCATCCACATCCTTCATCGCATCCATGCCGTTGAGCATGAGGTTCATCAGCACCTGCTGCAATTGCACGCGATCTCCCAGGACCGGGGGAAGCTCTGCCGCGAGCTCCGTTCGGACCGATATGTTGTATCGCGTCGCCTCGCCGCGCAGGAGGACGATCATCTCTCGAACGACTTCGTTTACATCCACCAACTCCCGTTGCGGAGTCCCCTTCTTGAAGAGCAGACGGATGCGGCTGATGATTTCCGCCGCACGCATTCCGTCTTTCGCGCTTCTCATGGCAGCCGCGCGCGCTTCTTCCACGTTTGGCGTGTTGCGCGCCAGCCAGCGAATGCAGGTATTGGCGTTGGTGACGGCAGCGCCTATCGGTTGGTTCACTTCGTGCGCCAGGGAGGCAGTCAGCTCTCCCATGGTGGTCACCCTGCTGACGTGTGCGAGATCCGCATGCGCCTGGCGCGACGCCTCTTCCGCCCGCTTGCGTTCCCGACTTTCTGCTTGCAACGCCTCGTTGGTTCTCTGGAGCTCTTGAACTGTCTCTTTCAGGTCATCGCGCGCGCGCCGGAGCGATTCCATGGCGCTCCTTTGCGCAGCGCTCAGCGACCCGACAAACAGGACTGACACCGTGAACACGAGAAAGCGTGGGATCTCCCCGGGCTTTGCACCCAAGGAATAGATCGGAGGCAGGAAGTAATAGTAGAAAGCGAAAGCGGATAGGCCCGTGGCAAGCAACCCCGGCCCGGCTCCACCAAACCACGCGCTTAATATGACGGCGCAAAGAAACAGCGACACGGGAGCATCTTGCAAATGAAGCGCCGGCCACCGTGAAATGATCAGTGCTGCGGTGACCGATAGAACCGCAATCCCATAGCCCCAAGTTACAGGCGGCCTGGGCCACAGAAGAGGATTGGAACTAGACATACTTCTACTCCGGCATTACAGGGTGTCCATTCCTGCAATCAAAATCTTAACATCAGAAAGTGTCTTGCCCCGGCCACGTCGGTTAAGTGCCGGATATCAGCCTCCATCCTGGACAGGTGGCAGCGCCTGATTCAGTGATCTGTCAACCGCCTGACAGTGTCCAACGCATAGCCAGCATTTCTGCGCGAGGAATATCCCCAAACAAACCACTTGCGCGCTTTTCAGTCACATTTCGTCATTATAGGAATGGCACTACCCATGCATTGCCAATGGTCGCGTCTCGCTCGCGGGGGCCGGACGCGAGGAGGAACGAAATGAGAGCCGCCGCCAGACAGCAATTGGATCTGACAATCCGCAGCAAGGTAACACGTGACTTCCACGGTTCCATGCGGGCCAAGATCATCGGGCAGGAAGAAGGAGTTCAGGCGCTGGTAGACCTGCATCAGGTCTTTTGCGCCGGATTGAACTCGCAGGGACGGCCAGTCGGCAACCTGTTGTTCTTGGGGCCCACCGGATCGGGCAAAACGCGCGTTGTCGAAGCGGCCGCGGAGATTCTCTTCGGGGATGCCAGCGCGGTAATTAAGGTGGATTGCGCCGAATTTCAGCATTCCCACGAAATTGCCAAGCTGATCGGTTCACCTCCGGGCTATTTAGGTCATCGTGAAACACATCCTCTTATCACCCAGGAAGCCTTGGCACAGAGCCACACGGATAAGTTGAAGCTGTCGTTCCTACTGTTCGACGAGATTGAAAAGGCTTCCGATGCTCTATGGCAGCTTTTGCTGGGGATGCTGGACAAGGCGACTTTGACTTTGGGCGACAATCGCCGTGTAGATTTGTCCCGGACGGTTATTTTCCTGACCTCCAATCTGGGTGGAAGCGAAATCTCGGAACTCATGAGCGGCGGGATGGGCTTCGTTCAGCCAAACGACAAGCCCGTTACGGGATTGGACCTGAAGGTGGAGCGTGCCGCCGTAGAAGCTGCACGGCGCAAATTTTCACCCGAATTCATGAACCGCCTGGACAAGGTGGTAGTTTTTCACCCCTTGGGGAGGGATCACTTGGAACAAGTTCTGGAGATCGAGCTGGCTCAGGTCCAGCAGCGAGTATTCGAAGCTGCCAAAGGGCAATTTCTCCTTCGGGTAACAGGTCCGGGCAGGGAATTCTTACTTCAGGAAGGTACGGACCAGCGCTATGGTGCGCGGCATCTCAAGCGGTCCATTGAGCGCCATGTTGTCTCTCCTCTTGCCAATCTGCTTGCCACAAATCAAGTACATCCTGGCGACCTGGTCTACATCGATTGGGATCACAGTCAGGACCGCCTGACTTTCATTCGAGAAGGCGAAGATCTTGCGATGCCGGCTCGCTGCCTCGAACCGGCGGCACCGGTGCGATCCGTTCCTGCGCGTACTGGGAAGTCTGTAGAAGGGCCTGCCGTGACGCTCACTCCGGAAGGTTTGCCGTGCGTCGCATGGTAGACGCGAACACTTCTCTGTTTGGCCCGTGGTAGAAGTCACCAGACCTTTTCTATCATCGTGCTGCCACCAGCTCGGAAACGCGAGAGAGCTGTTCATATTCTTCCTCGGCTAGGCGCAGGGAAGCGCCCGCAACGTTCTGCTCGAGATGTTCGATCGAGGAAGTCCCTGGGATGGGCAGCATAATGGGGGATCGCCTCAGGAGCCAGGCCAACGCTATTTGCGTGGGGCTCGCATTGTGTGCTTGCGCGATTCGGTCAAGCACTTCGCCGGCAACTTTGCCAGCTCCCAGTGGAAACCACGGAATAAAAGCAATTTTATTGCGCTCACAATAATTCACCACGTAGTCCCATTCACGGTCGGCGAAGCTATAGCGGTTTTGCACGGAGACGATAGGAACAATTCTGCGCGCTCGCTCGATGTGCTCTTGTGTAACGTTGGACAACGCAACGAGGCGAATCTTGCCTTCGTTTCGCATCTGAGCCAGAGCTTCTACCGATGTTTCAAACGAGACGACGGGGTCCGGAATGTGCAGTTGATAGACGTCGATGCGCTCCAGCCGCAGTCTCTTCAGGCTTCCCTCAACCGCCTTACGAAGGTGCGAGGGAGTTGCATCGTGGGTCCACTGATTCGGGCCGGGACGGTTCCAGCCTCCCTTGGTGACAATTACAAGGCCAGCCGGGTATGGAAACAACGCTTCGGCAATGAGCTCCTCGCTTACGTTTGGGCCGTAAGAATCCGCGGTATCAATGAAATTGATACCGAGCTCCACAGCTCGGCGAAGAACCGCTAACGCCCCTTTGCGATCCTTTGGCGGCCCCCAGATGCCTTCGCCGGTTAGGCGCATCGCACCAAAGCCCAGACGATGCACGGAAATTTCTCCGCCAAGCGAAACGTCTCCAGCCCCACTTGCAGAAAGTTCTTTCTTGTTCATGATTGACCTCCAAAATTCTTCCTTTAACTTTATCCCA
>JBARRT010000031.1:0-40291 GCA_049644365.1 Candidatus Acidiferrum sp.
TGTCTTCGCGCGAATTCGTCCTCTTTTCTTAGCAATTACAGCCGTTTCTCCAAAGAGTATAAACGACCCATTGTCACAAATTGAGTCGGATTCGAGAATGAGACCGTCATGCAAGCCACTTCATCACCAAGAGAAAGGCTACGACCCGACACCGCAGACACCAACATCGAATGGTCCGCTCTCTGGCGGATGCTCTTTTCAGCAGTTCGAGATCTGAGCAACAGAGGCTACGTCTTACTCAAGGACCACCGGAAACGAAAATGGGCTTTGGCCGTGCTGGTGGCCTTCATATCCTTCCAAAGCTATTTTGTTCGTGAGCTGGCTGCGGCGCTTTTCTTCTTCACGATCCTCTATGCCGTTCTGGCAGCACTTGTAACGCTGTACGTTCTGTTCGACCATGTCCTGTACTCCGGGATTCTTTGGGTTGGCTCCCTCGGACACTCCTTCTGTCTGTTTCTGCACAACCACACTGCGTCGCCTAGCCGGGTGACGATCTTGCTTCCTAAGACCTCACCTGGAGCTTCGTTAGCACTTGAATCGGTACTTCAAGCTGGGAGGTCACCTTGTTCCGAGTTGCACTACCTCGGCGGAAGAAAAGCAAAAGGAGACGGAAAATGAAACTACAATCACCACCACAGCGACGCAAAGCCACGATTCCAGTGAAGCTTGTCGCCGCCGATGTTCTGCTTAACCGGAAAAACGAAATACAAAACGCGATTGCTCGCCGCGCCTACGAGCTATTCGAGGGTCACGGCAGGACCAATGGCCACGACATCGATGATTGGATCGAAGCCAAGGTAGAAGTTGTGCGTGCGTATCGGCACGATTTGAAGGAATCGGCCGAGGCCATCGTCTTTAAAGCCGAATTGCCGTGCTCTTTTACAACTGATCAACTCAACGTCAGTGTCGAGCCGCGTCGCTTGATGCTCAGCGGTGAAACAGAGCTCGACGTGATTCGCGGGGGCGACACGCCTGCTCACACAGAGAAGAGAACACAACGCATCTTCGGAGTGGAGGAGTTGCCTGTGGATGTCGACCCCTCTCAAGCAGCGGCGAACCTCAAGGGTGACCTGCTTGAAGTTGTGATGCCCAGGGTCGCCGTTGACAACAAGTCCAATGGAAAATCGAAAGCGGCGTCGTCAGGGCGATAGCTTCGGCGGCGCCAGCGAGACCCGACTCTTCGGTCGCAGTACTCAAGCCCGTAGAGTAACGATGAGCGATAACGGAACGAGACAGCGCATTGCGCTCGGGAACTGAAAGGCAGGTGACGAATGTTCCGCCATACAATCCCGTTGGGACGAATCTTCGGTATCGCAGTCGACCTCGACTATTCCTGGTTTTTGGTGCTTGGCCTGTTCACGTGGATGTTGGCTGTCAGCTACTTCCCAAGTGAGTTCAAGAACTGGAACACGCCCGAGTATTGGTTCATGGGTGCACTCACCGCGGTCCTATTCTTTGTGTGCGTATTGCTCCACGAGCTTGGACATTCGTTTGTGGCTATGCATTACAAGATTCAAGTGCCCCGCATCACTTTGTTCATTTTCGGAGGCGTCTCACAAATAGCAGGAGAGCCTCCAAGCGCTGGCGCCGAGTTCTGGATCGCGGTCGCGGGGCCTATTGTGAGCTTTGCCCTGGCAGCACTGTTTCTCGTGTTGCAGCCCTTTCTAACGACCATCAGTCCGCTGCTGGCCACCGCCAAATACCTGGCCCTCATCAATGGCATGCTTGCCGTCTTCAATCTCATTCCCGGATTCCCGTTGGACGGTGGACGAGTTTTTCGCGCGATTGTTTGGGGCGTTTCTCACAACTTCCGGAGAGCCACCCTGATTGCGGCCGACGCTGGACGTTTCATCGGCTTCCTTTTCATAGCTTTCGGTGTCTGGCTCGCTTTGCGGGGAAACTTTTTTAACGGTCTGTGGATAGCCTTCATCGGCTGGTTTCTCGAAAACGCCGCCGCAGCGCAAGTTCAGCAGCAGGTAATGCAGGGACTGTTGGCCGGCCACAAGGTATCAGAGGCGATGGGCCGCGATTACGCCACCATCCCTGCCGATACGACGCTCGAAAGAGTGGTGCACGACTACATCTTAACCAGTGGGCGCACGAGCTTTGTGATCATGAACGATTCTGAGGTCGTCGGGCTACTCACCCTACCAGTCATCCGAAAGGTGCCTCGCGCCCAATGGCTAACCACGACTGCTCTCGAAGCCGTGATACCGGCGGAACAAATGCAATCGATCAGACCTGATGCAGAGTTGTCGACGGCATTGGAGCAGATGGGCAGAAATGGCGTCGCCCAACTTCCCGTGATGACGGATAAGGCGATATTGGGGATGCTGTCGCGCGATGATCTCATTCATTACCTGGGCCTCTTGCAGGCGCTCAAGGCATAGGTAGACGTGATGGGCAGCATATCGGGACGCGGTCGCCCGACACGCTCTCTGTTCGGCGGAGATCGTTAGGATTCGCCCGGAACATTGAATCAACGACACGTCGCACAAGAGCACAACTCCTGCGGAGAACATCTCGACGTTCAGCGAGGCCATAACATGACGCGTGCAACTCGATTGGCTCAGACGAATGTAATGGCTGCTCACTTCGCAGCAAGTGGTCTCTCACGCTGGACGGCTGTGTTGTCCGATTATTGGACGCTGACCAAGCCCGAGGTGAACTTCCTGATTCTGATCACAACTTTCGCCGGGTTCTACCTGGCGTCACCCGGTTCTCACTGGCGGATTCTCCTGCTCTTCAACACCCTTTTGGGCACGATGCTCGTGGCTAGTGGCGCGGGAACACTGAATCAGTATATCGAAAGGCGTTTCGATGCCCAGATGCGGCGAACGGCGGGGCGTCCGCTGCCCGCCGGGAGGATTCATCCCTCGCTCGCGCTGTGGTTTGGCGTGGTCCTCTCCATAGCTGGCGGATTTTACTTGGCTCTTCTTGTAAATCTCCTTGCCAGCGTACTGGCCTTGCTGACGTTGAGCACCTACTTGCTTCTGTACACTCCACTGAAGAGGAAGACTCCGTTATGCACACTGGTCGGAGCATTTCCGGGCGCTGTGCCTCCCTTGATCGGGTGGGCCGGTGCGAGCGGAAGCCTGAGCGCAGAGGCGTGGCTTCTCTACGCCATTCTCTTTCTTTGGCAGTTTCCACATTTCATGGCCATTGCCTGGATGTATCGCGAGGACTACGCGCGTGCAGGGTATCGGACACTACCCCTAGGTGAGAGGCAGGGGCGCTTCATGGCGTGGCAAACCATCGTATTTTCGCTCGCCCTCATACCCGTAAGCCTCATTCCCGCCGTGCCGCAGCGGGCCGGGTTGGTTTACTTCGTCGCGGTTCTTGTCTTGAGCTCAGGCTTTTTCTACTGCGCTGCCCGTTTGGCCTTTTGTAGAACGAACGCGACGGCTCGTCGCCTACTCTTCGCCTCTATCGTTTATCTTCCACTGGTTTTTGCTCTGATGATGTTTGGTAAGACTTAGTTGTGATGGCAAGCGGCGATCATCCAGCGGTCTTGCAAAGCCATCGGCGCGGGACGCGAGTTCTCTGACGCTTTGACCGCCAAAGCTGGACAAGACGTGCGCGTTGTCTATGACTGGATGTGTGCCTTCGACAAAAGCGTACGAGCGGCACGTCGACCACATGCTCCGAGAGGAACCACACTTTCAATTCGTTCGTGCCGATTACGTCGCTCACAAGCAGATCGTTTGTCCCATCATCTCCGGCTTGGTCGGCTTGCCGAGACCCGTGGTGCTGTATTTTGGACAAGGGTCTCGCGTATTGGAAGGTATTGTTCGTTGCTCAAAACTGAGCGATTGCCCCCTTACCTCTTTCCGTCAGTATGTAAAAGTCACTACCGCACGCGTCCAGCATACCTGCGCCGGTCAATTCATCGATGGCGTCGAGCACGTCTTGCCGTTCGGCCGGTTCGTTGCCCGCCGCCTCAAATAGCACATGGAGGTCCAGCCGATCCTTCCCCAGTTCTCCGAATAACCGCAGAACACGCAAAGAAAGTGGCTTCATTGTGGGCCTCACTGGATTACCTTGACCAAGTCTCGCCCTCCCGCGCCAGGAACGAGCCGCCTCAGGGTTCGTGCCGTTGCTGCTCCTCGTTGATGGTGGTGAGCGATATTGCCGAATGCGCGTAAGAACCACCGGCTCGCATCTCGGCGGCGACCCAGATCGCCTCCATGATTTCCTTTGGGTTTGCTCCGTGCGTCAGAGCCGCTTTGGTATGGCCCTGGATGCAATAGGGGCACTGCGTGATGTGGGCGGCCGCGACTGCGATAAGCTGCTTTGTCTTGGCTGGCAGCGCACCGTCGGCGAACACGAGCGCGCTGAACGCGTGGAACGCGGCCTGGATGACGGGTGCGAGTTCCTGGCGCTTGTGAGCGAGATCCTGCGATGCGGGCGGATATATTGACTCTGACATGACGTTCTCTCCTTCGGCTCTTCTAAATTTCCAACGAAGACCACGTTTCCCAACGTTCGCTGTTCGGAGCAGGCCGTGGGTCATTCAACGGCCCAAACACAGAACCCTTTGCCACGGCGAAGGAGTTCTTCCGACAAATCGTGGCTGAATAGCTCGTGGAACCAGGAAACCGACTGCCGGCCGACAACGACCGTACGACAACGTCGTCCCCGGGCAATGTGGAGAATCGCGTCAGCCGCGCCTCTCCCTTCTTCAGGTTCACAGAACGAGGCTTTCACCGTTCTCGCTGATATTCCCGCTTTCCGCAGGACTGCACGATCTTCGTGGAGGCCTTTCTGGGAGGCTTTCTTGGCGGCCGAAATCCAGCGATGCTGTCCAACCTTTAGCTCAGCCTCCAGCTGTGCCTCCTTCGCAGGGTCCTCAGAGCCGCCGTGTTCCAGGAGTTCCGGCGGTAATGGCGGTAGAACATGAACCAGACAAATGCGAAACGCCTTTCGCTTTCCCACAAATTTGCCTACGTACTTGACCGCCCGTCTCGACGCGACCGAATCATCACGGACGACAAGGAGTCTCGTATTTACCATCGGATTGCCTCTCGTCTCGCCAGCTCGGAAAGATCGGATTCGAATGCGATCGCAAATCCGAAGGTCCGTTCGCGGTTTGTATTCGACTCATGGCAAGCGCCTCACGATCAGGCACGCGCCAGAAATAGCCCATAGCGCACAGGATTAAACAGTCCGAATCCATGGCCGTGTCGCAGGACGCGGTACCACCTGTTCCACTTACCAGTGAAAATCAGAATCATTGACATGCCCCTCTCCTCTCCGCTCCGCTTGAGATTCCGTGCGGTTTTCTAGAGTTCGAGACCATACTCCGCCGCTTGCCATCCGTATTCAATGGGTCGCATGTCCCGGTCGGCATTACGCATGTCACTGGAGGAGGGAACTCGTTTTCTCCAGCCGACACCGACCCTCGAAACGTTCAAGCAGACGTTTATCCAACACGGAGTTTGCCGGTCGCCGTCAACGATTCCATTAACATATGAAAATAGATAAATCCAGCATACGGCTGCCAACGGTCCACGGTTCGTTGCACGCTTGCGTAGTCCATCGGCTCGGAACGATGTAGCCACTTGGCCAGACGATTCCGTGCACCGACGTCATCCCCTGGAAAGACATCGAGCCGTCCTAACCCTCGCAACAATACGTACTCCGCCGTCCAGCGCCCGACACCTCGCAATTCAAGCAGCAAATTCATCGCATCTTCATTCTTGCGATTGATCAGGGTATCCAAGGCCAGAGGCTCGGCCACAAGTTTCCTGCTCAACTCGCGGAAAGCCTTTGTCTTCTGGCCACTGAACCCAAGACTGCGGAACCCGCGAGGTGAAACGCGCAATAGGTCTGATGGTTCCGGAAACCCGAACACCATCCCTGCTTGCGTGTTGATGCCAACACTTCCTCTTCTTACGAGCTGATTTAACAACTGAAGCCCGGCGGCGATTGTGAATTGCTGGCACGCGAACGCGTTTGCCAAGGTCTCGAAGACAGTCGGAAATCTACCTGGTTTCAGGCCTCGATATCTATCGGCCAGTTCTCGAAGTTTCGGTTCGCGCGACGCCATCCGATAAAAAGGCTTCAAGTCCACTTCCAGACCAAGCAACGGAGTTAACAAGGCCCTGACCTCGGCCTCGGCTCCCGCATGAACCCGCTCCCCGATCACGTTCACTTCCAAACGCGGAGCTTCGCGGGATCCTAGCTCGCTGACACGGACTTCCGCAGGTCGCCCACAGATGGAAATCACGCGTTGATAGGTCGTGCCATCCCAGCGATCCACTTGATTCTGGGGACGGCGCCGCAATCCCCAGACGGTAAATTCCAAACAGAACGGAGCGATCGGTGATAGCTCAAACGTCAGCCGCCGTTCCACGAAAGGTCCCCGAGTGTTTGAATCATCCGAACGGTTACCAACCGCATTCGGCGGCATTCCTTCGTACTTCGTGTCTGCGCACGCCATAAGACACCATCAGCCTACTCACTGCCGGAGGCGTGACTAAAATGAAGTACATCCTCAACGGCGAAGATTTCGTCGTCCCTTCTCGTGAGATGCCCGAGTTGCTACCTAATGCTCGGTGAAATGCCGCTCTCTCTCTTCCGGCCAAGCGAGAGTCAACAGAAAAGCGCTGTCCTCGAGAGCCTTCACGTCATGAGGGACCGCTCGATCGAGCGCCAGGAGATGTCCCGCGGGCAAGTCAAAAACCTTGTCCTGGACGTGCATCTGAATGTGGCCCGAAAGCACCTGTACGGAGATTCTGCCGGTCGTCTTGTGCTCGCGAACAAGAGCATAGGCCTTCAACACTGTCAGGACAATTCGGAAATCCTGATTTTTGACAAGCGTCTTGGAGTCTCGCCCACCCTGCCAGACGTTTTCTTCGCGTAACCGCTTTATCTCGGCGCTCAGATCAAATGTGAGCATCGGGTTGCCGAGCGGGCCTGGTGCGCGAACCGCACCGGAACGGGACGGGCGCTCTACTGTGTTTGTCATGCCTCTCTCCTTACAAGTACAAAGGCGCTGCAAATTCAATGACCACAATTCGCGTACTTGCACATCTTCGTGTGCGCGACACTCCAATCCTGATAAATTGAAGGACCCGGGAATACCACTCATAACGCTGCCGCTTTACGGTGGCGCAGTCGTTCTGCTGTCTCGCTCCCTTTCCATTTGGTTTCCAGGAATTCCTTTAACGCCACTGCGTTGTTGTGTTCCTCGTCATGCGAACTGTAGACGAGCGTTACCCTTCCGCGTTCGGCAACTCTCTGAATCGGTTTGCATGCCTCGACATTTTTCTCCAGCTCGTGGAAATACCGACGGCGGAATTCGTCCCATCTCCTCGGATCGTGCCCGAACCATTGCCGCAAAGCAGTACTTGGTCCAACGTCTTTCAGCCAGGCTTCCACGCGCAAGTCGGATTTTTTGATTCCACGAGGCCAAAGCCGCTCGACGAGGAAACGCTTGCCATCTTCCGGGGCTGCCTTGTCGTAAACACGTTTGAGCTGAATCATTTTCGTTCTCCTCTCTGAATCTCCGGCAAGTCCATGCCGTTTGGTCGCGGCAGGGGCCGGCGGATAGGTAATCCGTGTTCCTTCGACGTGGATCCACGGAGTCAATGAATGTGGACGTCGTCGCGTCGCGCTTTGAATTTCCTCGATGGGAAAACCCCGAATTAGGAGCGCGTCGGCAATCAGCGAACGATGACAGTGCCAAGGCACAGCCTCAGCGCACATCAATGCAACTCGCTTCCGCGTCACGAGCGCCATCAACTTCTGCAGAGCAATTTGAAACTTCGAGGTCTGCATGTAGTCTGCGTACCCTCGAAAGCTCTTGTTCCGCCAGCCCGTGTTGATCGAGTCCAGCCGGGAATGTCGCAGACCCCCGAGCCCGGCCATATGGCGATAACCGATGCCCCTGCGTCTTAAGGCACGCGACAATGCCGGGCGGTTGAACTGCGGATTGTGGCGGGAGCGCGGAATTGTTCGCACATCGATCAGCTGTTTCACGCCATTTGCTCGGAGTAAATCGATGAATTCCGGCCGCGCTCGTGTAGAATGGCCGACCGTCAGAATCAGCGGCCTCCCTCTTCGGTAGCGCGTGGAAAGCGCTGCTGCATGATTGGCACTCCGGTCCGCCATTTACTGACTCCTGGTGACGTCACTTCCTTGCTTTGATCCCGATTCGCGACTCGCGCTCATAACGGCTCTTGGATGTGCCGGTTGCTGATAGGTGCCCGGAACAGAACGGAAGCTGATCGCCAGCCGATTCCAGCCGTTAATCGCGATGATAGCCAGCGTTAGGTCTACTAGTTCTTTCTCATTGAAATGTTGATGAGCACACCCGTAGACTTCTTCGGGGACGTGCTCCTGGCTAACCTGAGTTACGGCTTCCGTCCAAGCCAGCGCGGCGCGTTCTCGCTCCGTAAAGAATGGTGTTTCGCGCCAGGCAACGACCGCGTAGAGGCGCTGCTCTGACTCACCTTCCGCTCGCGCGTCCTTCGTGTGCATATCGATACAGTAGGAACATCCGTTGATTTGCGAGGCTCGCAGCTTCACCAACTCCAGAAGCGCAGATTCCAGGCCGCTCTGCCGCACGTACTTCTCTAGGCCAGACAACGCGGAGATCCCATCCGGCACGGTTTTCCGATAGTCGATTCTCGGCTTCATCGTTCCCGCCTTTACTTCCTACACGCTTCTAACGGACACAACGCTGTCCCTCCGTGATGGCCCGATCGAATTCCTCAACATGGAGCCGCTCCTGCTCGAAAATTCCTCTCTTCGTCACGGTCGTCATCGACACCGCAGGGCAATGCACTCCGCGTACGGCGACGCAATCATGCTTGCCGATTGCCTTCACGATGCAGCCGGAGGGCTTCACTACGGACATGAACGCATCGGCGATGCTCGACACCAACTCCTCCTGAATTATCGGTCGCGCAGCCAAGGCATGAACCAGCCGCGGGATTTTTGATACACCCACGATGTGGCCGTTGGGTATATAGCCGAAATGAATCTTTCCTCCGTACACGAGGAGATGGTGGGGACAGAGAGAAAAGAAATCGATGGCCGAAACCACCACGAGCTCGCGGGCCTCGGAACGAAACGTTTTCAGGATTCTTTCGGGTCTTACACAGAACCCGCTCGTAAACTCTCGATAGAATCGAGCCACTCTTTCCGGCGTCTCGCGAAAGTGTTGATTGGCAACGTCCACTCCCAATTCCACCAGCAACAGTTTCACGATCTCCGCCAATCGATCGCTGTGCGCAGCCGCCGTCTCACGACGGACAACGGGAAGGATTTCTTCCGACACCACCTCGAGCGCACCCTCTAATGTCGCGACGACGCTAAAATCCCGTTTTCCATTTCCGTTTGTCACGCTAATTTCCTTCCGTCTCCGCGTTACGCCTTGTAGGTTACGACCCGCCCCCAGAGGCTTGCCGTTCCCCATATTCCGGAACGCAGGCATTCCAGCTGCACGATCTGACTGTGGTCCACAAATAGATTGACTTCCGGGCCGTAGTTCTTGATATACCAGGCAAACACTTCCGGATCGGCCGCCTCGAACATCACTTTGTCCAGACCCAGAGCATTGATGACCTTGGCCGGAACTTCTGTTCGCCAGGTTTTCACGTTTTCCGTGATTCCCTCCGACTCGATCATAACTATGTACGCACCGGCCTCAAGAAACCGTTTGGCAAGCAAGATCGGCCATTCAGGATCACGCGTCCCTTCGGCCTCAAGTTCTTCCGGTCTTGTTGCCCCGCCGGCACCAAATTGAATGCCTACTTCCGGTTTGGCTTTCAGCCCAGCCTTTTGAACTTTCTCCACCAGGCGCAGCCAGTCGTCAGCTGGCAGTGTGATGAATCCGCTCGATACTTCGACGATGTCGAAGCCGACTTCTTTACACTCCGTGATATAGTGGTTTACCGCGTCCGGCCCCTGCGTGAGGACATGTTCGATAAAACCACCTGTAGATACCAACACATGGTGTTCGTGGCACAGAGAAATCAGTTCTTTCAATACCTGTCGGGGCATCAAGCTGAACGATCCGCCTGCGAACTTCAGAGCGTCCACATAGATCCCCATCGTCTCGAAAAGGTCTTCTAGGTACCGTTTGCCTAGGGCTGAGTAGTAGGGACCTCGTATCTCGGTTATCCCGTGTTTCCGCGGTTTGGAACCTCGGTCGTTGGTTCTGAGGAAACCAAACGCTCTTTCGTCGATCACCTGTTGAGTGCGCCCGGCCATCACCGCACCTTCACGCGGTGCACGGCCTTCGGCTCGCCCTTTCCATGCCGCCCTTCGACGTTATGGAGAAGCTGGGTGAGGTCTCTCACGGGAATCAATTCCAGGTTCTTCACAGCATCCGCGATCGACCGTTGCGAAGAGCCAGTCGTAAACGGCCCGGTGAGCCGCTTGAATTTCTCGAAGGTCATTTCCCAGGACATGGGGTTGCTGACAAAACCTGGATAATCATGAATTTCCTTACTCAGTACACGACGGTCCCGGAGGGTAATCGCCAGTTGGCACGGCATCTGGTCCGGAAAGCGACTGGAAAACTCATCCGACGGATGGATCGACACTTTATGTAGCAACCCCTGGACGTCGCTGCGGTTAATTCTTTCCGTCGTGTACTGTTCAGGCATGACCTGCCCGTCTAGCAACGCGACGCTAATCAAGTACGGCAGGCTGTGGTCTGCTTCCTCCTTCGTGGCCACCACAGTCTTGTCTCCTTCATCCCCTCCTCCGATAATGTTGTAAGCGACATCGAAGGTCTCCAAGTCGATCTGCTCTATCTCCGCGGCAGTGAATTTCTCCTGCCTTCTCAATTGCAAAGCGCACTCAATTGCCGATTGGGAGTGAACCTCTGCGTTGTATTTCTTGAGAACGGTGGCCGTTACGCGTTCAAGATTCTCCTCAGACCAATCGATCCGGAAGCATCCCGCGATGGCGTCCATGAACCCTTTGTCGCCTTCAAAGACTTCCAGTGGTCCGGTAACACCTCGCATTGCCAGAAACGTCGCAAACGTGCAAGCGGCGGCAGTGTTCGCGTACGCCAACCCCTTCCAGTGAGAGAGTTTACCCGTGCGAGTGACCCGCAAGGCATTGAAAGCCGTGCCGCAGATGCCGATGGCGTTGGCGGTCTTCACAGCATTGAGCGCGAGCGCTTTCGAAACTCCCGCTGCCACGGCGTAGGACCCTTGCGTCGTGTGGTCGAAACCTGCGGCCCGCACCGGAGCCACATCGCTGAGGCGGCACTGCACTTGGTAGCAGACCGCGAGAGCGGTCAGAAGGTCACGACCGGAACCGTTCGAGTATTCGACCGCGGCAAGCACCGGACCCAGATTGTCGCTCGGATGACAAGTCTCTCCCCTGCTGAGATAGCTGTCATTGAAGTCCAGGTAACGGACTAGAGCTCCGTTGTAGAATGCAACTCGATCGGGTGCTGCTCGCCCACCCCCAATGAGTGTGCAGTTCCCCTCACCGTCGAACTCTTCCACCTGATCTCGTAACAACGCGACAGGATCACCTCCCATCGCACCGATGGCACAGCCGAGGGCATCAAGAATGCGAATCTTGAGCTGTAGACGAGCGGCGTTTGAGATGTCATTGAAAGATGCCCGATTCACAAATCCAGCGAGTTGTTCGGCACACGTCATGTTTACCTCCTGTTCCTCGCAGGACAGACAAGGATGATCCGTATTCTTCATAGCAATTCTCATGTTGGAGTCGTTTCGCAATTGTCACAATGGTCCGTTTATACCTGCGAGACAACCGCCTGTAACAGTTGCTCGAAGGAGGAGATCCCGCGGAAATCGCGACGATGGCGAAGGCTTTTCACAGCTTCCATCAGTGAGGACATCGCCAGCCTCCCCCAACGCGACCTCCCACATAGAGTCTTTCGCCTCAGGCGGCCCTCTAAGCAGGCTCACTCCCCTGTGCCAAATGCGTACGCTTCTTCCGTGACCACTGGCGTCACTTCGAAATTCTCAGTGGGGGGCGGGGAAGCAGTCGTCCACTCGAGTCCCTTGGCTCCCCACGGATTGGGGCCAGCCACGGGGCCATATCGGGCTGACCAGATCAAATAGATGAGAGGGATGAGATAGCCGACGGCCAGAATCGATGCTCCGGCCGACGACAGTACATTCAATGTTTGGAACTCGGGTGGGTAAACCGCGTACCGTCTCGGCATCCCGAGATAGCCGAGAATGAATTGTGGGCCAAACGTAAGGATGAACCCGATAAATACCAGCACCGCTGCGATCCTGGCCCATCGGTCCGAATACATCCGTCCCGTCATCTTAGGCCACCAATAATGGATGCCGCCGAGGTATCCCATTACCGCGCCGCCTACCATGATGAAATGAAAATGAGCGACGATGAAGTAGGTGTCGTGGACGTGCACATCGATGGCCAGGGTGGCGAGAAAGAGGCCGGTCAATCCTCCCATCGTAAAAAGACCGATGAAGCCCAGCGCATAGAGCATGGGGGCCTCAAACGAAATCGATCCTTTATATAAGGTGGCTGTCCAGTTGAATACCTTGACCGCGGAAGGAATCGCCACGGCGAAACTGAAGAATGAGAAAACCAGACCCGAGTAAAGGGATTCGCCGCTGACGAACATGTGGTGTCCCCAGACGAAGAAGGAAAGCGCCGCGATCGCCACGCTCGAGAAGGCGACAAAACCGTAGCCGAAGACTCGCTTTCTCGAAAACGTCGCGATGAGTTCGCTGATGACCCCCATCGCGGGCAGCACAAGTACGTATACCTCGGGATGGCCGAAGAACCAGAATAAGTGCTGGAAGAGAATGGGATCCCCGCCCAAAGCGGGGTCGAAGAAACCAAAATGAAGGAAGCGCTCCAGCATCAGCAGGACCATCGTGATGGCAATGACGGGCATGGCGAGAATGAAGATGATGCTGGTCGCATACAGGGACCACAGGAAAAGGGGCAGACGAAACCAGGTAAGCCCCGGAGCCCGCATCGTATGGATCGTTACGATGAAATTAAGGCCCGTCAGAATCGAGGAAAATCCGGAGATGAACACTCCCATCGCCGCGGACATTACGTTCGAGTTGGCGTAGGTCGAACTGAGCGGCGTGTAAAACGTCCAGCCGGTGTCCACGCCGCCGCCGGCGATGACGGAATACAGGAAGACCGTCCCCCCGAGCATGAAGATGTACCAGCTGAGCAGATTCAGTTTCGGAAAGGCGACGTCTTTCGCACCAATCATCAAAGGAATAAGAAAATTCCCGAGCACAGCCGGTATCGAAGGCGCCAGAAAAAAGAAGATCATCACCAGGCCATGCAGGGTGAACATCCTGTTGTACGTGGACGGCTCGATGAGAGAGCCCTGCGGTTCGATCAGGTTCAAGCGCATCAAGGTTGCTGCCGCGCCGCCGACGAAGAAAAAGAACGTAATCGCAGCAAGGTACAGCCAGGCGATCCTTTTGTGATCCGTGGAGAAAAGCCAAGTTTTCCATCCGTAACTGGCGTTGAGATAATGGACCCGCGGCAAAACGCCGACTTCTTGCACTGCTTGACTCATGGCTTCGCCGCCTTTCGCCTTTCAGCTTCGGGTTTTGCAAGTGACTTGATGTAGGCGGTGAGCTGGAGGATTTGTTCTTCGCTCAACTGTCCCTGAAACGTCGGCATGATCGGCGTATAGCCGACCACAACCTTTGCCGACGGGTTCAGTATGGATTCGCGAATGTAGGCGTCATCGGCCTTCACGGTCT
The DNA here is from genome assembly GCA_049644365.1 of Candidatus Acidiferrum sp. GTDB lineage: Bacteria > Acidobacteriota > Terriglobia > Acidiferrales > UBA7541 > Acidiferrum. The sequence goes on from JBARRT010000031.1 coordinate 13,713, forward strand.
GGCCGCTGCTCAGTTTGACGGTCGAACCGTACACACCGACGAATGACGGCCCGCGCCCTGTGTCGTGGCAGGTGATGCACGCGTACTGCTTGTACAGATCCGCTCCCGCCTCGGCCAACGATTTTCCGCCACCACCTCCGCCACTGCCTACGCCTCCGCTCAGCCATTGCGCATACTGTGCCGGTTCCATGACGATGACCCAGCCGACCATGGCCGAGTGCGAGGTTCCGCAGTACTGATCGCAATACAGGTGATACTTTCCCGTCTTCGTCGCCGTAAACCAAAGTGTCGTGTAGTGGCCGGGCACAACATCCTTCTTGATCCTGAAGGCGGGAATCGCGAAATCGTGGATCACATCCTCGGAAGCCATCGTAAGTTTTATCGGAACGCCCGCCGGTACGTGGAGTTCGTTGATGTCACGCCTTCCATCCGGATACTGGATCTTCCACATCCATTGCTTTCCCACCACGAAGATTTCAGTCGCTCCAGCCGGCGGAAGCCCGTTGCGAATGAAAAGCACAGCGCCCCATAAGAACATGACGACGCAGATGGCGGCGGGAACTACGGTCCAGGTGACCTCAAGGGGAAGATGATCCTTGGTTGGTGGGGGCGCTTCATTTCCTGGGCGACGACGGTATTTGATCGCAAAATACAGGATTAGGCTGAAAATCAAGACACTGAAAAAGATGAAAATCCCCACTTCGAAATAAAACAGCGTTTCCCAGTCGTTTGCCCAACTGGAAGCCTGGGTGAAGTTGTTGGAGGGCTCAAGCGGCATGATTTCTGCACTGCTCCTTACTCTTCCGGAAAAGCTACCCAGCACTTGCGGTTCAGGCCGCCGCGTGCTTGCGGACGCGAGACATCGCAAAGATCAAGCCGGCCAGCGAGAGAACGGTTGCTGCGGCAGCGATTTTGAGCACGTGGGAAACGATCACGCTGTACTTCCCGGTTGCGGGGTCGTACTGCGAGCAGTACAAGAGAACCTGATCCACCGGCGAGCCGATCCTTCCCTCGGAGGCCTCGACCAAGCCGAGACGCAGATTCCCGCTTGGGTATTGAATGCCGTAGAAATATCTTGCGAGACGGCCTCCCGGGGTCAGCACCATGATTCCCGTGGCGTGAAAGTATTGTTTGGTTTGCGGATCGTAGTTGTACCGGAAGCCCACGGCCTGTGTCAGTTGATGAATGGAAGTCTCATCACCGGTGAGAAAATGCCAGCCTGTGCCTGCGTTCGGTCGATTGTAGAGCCCGACATAAATTGCCTTTTTTGCAGCAGCAAGTGAAGGTTTCTCGGTGGGATCGAAACTGACGGTCACGATTTCAAACTCTCGGCCGATGTTGTATTTCAGCTCTTTCACGCTGTGCAGCACGCCGTTCAGCACAATCGTGCAAAGCATCGGACAATCGTAATAGGCGAGCACCAGAAGCACCGGCTTCTGTCCGAAATACTGTCCGAGCCTCACGTCATTCCCGGCCTCATCCCGAAACATGAGATCCAACGGAATTTGGTTGTTCAGTTTCTGATCGATTCCGACTTCGCGGAGCAGAGGCGGAAGATTGCTCTGAGTCGCCGCAGGTACAGGGACTTCCGCCCCGAGCCGTGTCGGAAGCGTGCAAACGAACAAGACCACCGCGCTTGAAAGAAAACAAAGAATCCGTCTCATACCACTAAACTCCCTAAAACATCTGTTCGAATGAACAGGACCCGTTGAAAGCGGTGAAGCCGGAGTGGATCGTCCGCTCAATCACCAACACTCTCGATCAATGAACAGCGCACGGTGCTGTCGTAATCTGCAGTCGCCGGTGGCTAACAGGCCTCTAACTGCTGGAGCTATCTTGTTCATCATTTCGACTAGCATCGTGAGATCAAGCTGTCCTGGTGACAATGGTCCGTTTGTAGCTGCCAATGGAACGTTTGTCATCGCGCTGCTAGGACGGTTGCAACCCGCGACGGAGGTTGGGAAGATGCCGCGTTAAAACTCGGCCGATTTCAAGCGAGCACATCTATTTAGAACACGCTGCGCGTCAAAGCTTCTTAGCGAGAAGGTCTACCAAGTCGCGGCAACGACACGAAAAGCCCCACTCGTTGTCGTACCATGCCACGACCTTAATGCAGTTCGTTCCCACTACATGCGTATATGCAACATCTACGATCGCGGAATTCGGATTCCCGCGGAAGTCGATCGAGACGAGTTCCTCTTCAGTTAGCGCGAGGATGCCTTTCATCGGACCTTCGGCCGCCTTGCGGAAAGCAGCGTTGACACTTTCCGCCGTCGTCGGCCTCTCCGTCGTCACCGTCAGGTCCACGATGCTGACGTCCGGCGTTGGCACCCGCAGAGAGTAGCCGTAAAGCCTGCCCTCCAACTCGGGAATCACCAGATGCAGGGCCTTGGCTGCTCCTGTAGACGTGGGAATGATGGAAAGTGCCGCCGCACGGCCCCGTCGCAAGTCCTTGTGCGGAAGATCAAGCAGCCGCTGGTCGTTTGTATAAGAGTGGACAGTCGTCATCATGCCGCTGACGATTCCGAAGTTGTCCTGCAGAACCTTGGCGACGGGAGCCAAACAGTTTGTGGTACACGAGGCGTTCGAAATCACATTGTGCTTCACCGGATCGTATGCCTTGTCGTTGACTCCCAGCACAACCGTTAGGTCAGGTTCGCTCGATGGCGCCGAAATGATGACCTTTTTTACGGTGCCGCGCAGATGGCTGCGCGCACCCGCGTTTTTGGTGAAATGCCCCGTGGCTTCAATCACGATCTGCGCGCCGACCGATGACCAGTCAATCTCGGCTGGATCGCTCATCTTGAAAACCTTGGTCGACTTATTATCGACATAAATCGAATCCACACTCGCCGTCACAGTGTTCGGCAGGTTTCCTAGAATCGAGTCGTATTTCAGCAGATACGCCAGGGTTTTAGGATAGGTGACGTCGTTCACTGCCACTATTTCAATGGAAGGGTCTCCAAGCGAAGCTCGAAAAATGTTCCGACCGATTCGACCGAACCCGTTGATCCCGATCTTGACTGGCATTTTTGTTCTCCGATCTTTCTGAGGCTGGAACTACCTTCCCGGTAAGACCAAAGCCTCCTTAGACGACCGTGGCGGCGGTAAAACCGAACTTCTCCGCCACAAGCCGCTATCAATACCCACCGAATTCCTCCGTACGGACATCGTCTTCCTCGACCCCTGCATGTGTGAGCATTTCCCGCATTGCCGCAACCATGCCGGGAGGGCCCGCGATGTAATAGATCGGTCCCTTTAAGCCGTCCATGTGCCGCAAAAGCATTCCGCGGTCGATAAAGCCGCGCTCGTTCGGCCAGTCAAGGTTCGATTTCTCCATCTCGCTCATCGAAGGAATGAAAACGAAATTCGCATTCACTTTGGAGAGAATCTCCAAATCCTTGAGAAATGCGGCATCCTTGGGGTGCCGGTTCGAATAGAAGAGATAAAGTCGCTGAGGGAGTCTTTCCTCGGCAGCCTCGCGCAACATGGATAGAAAAGGTGTAATGCCAATTCCGCCGGCCAGGAAGACCCCTGCTTTCGCGCGGTTTTTGTGGAGAGTGAAGGAACCCATTGGACCCTCGAGCTTGACCTCGGTGCCAAGCGGGAGGGTTGCTAAGACGCGCTTGAATGCGCTGTTGCGCATGCGAGTAGCGACGAGAAGCTCAGTTTCGTATGGTGCGCTCGCAATGGAGAAAGTCCGGACACTGCCCTGAGAATCCGTTTCTGGCGGGTTGATTAGCGTGACGTCTACGTATTGGCCTGCCCTAAACTGGAAGTCGGCGGGCTTTTCGAGGTGGAAAGCCATCGTGCCCTCCGCAACTTCTTCCCGACCCTTGAGTCTGCTCTGATAGCTCGTCATAGAAACCCTTCCGATCGGGCCCCCTGCTACGGTCCCTGTCAGTGGCCTTCGGCAGCAGAGGGCTGTATCCGATGCTGACTTCGGTGTTGACAAAGCCAGTGATAGAATCGGTTGCGCCGCGACTTGGCTCAATAATCCGTTTGTACCAGCAGTGCATACATTCGGCTTATCTCGCTTGCGCTTAATGCCCTTGCAGTCGCGAGGGAGCACTTGGGATTTCTCGACAAAGTGGCACGGATCGTCCGCCTCGTAGTGTCGGTGAACACTCCGGAAGATGTTCGCGATGAACCGAAAGTTGCTTACGGCGCGTCGGAGTTGCTGCAAGACGTCTTCGGAAAACACAAGAACCCAGCCGCTTAGTTGTGTGGCGTCGCAAGCCTTCCGCTGAGCTCCCCCGTCGCTCTGGAAATCATCTTCGAGGTCGCGGCGTAAACGTGCGGCGAGCAATGTTCGCTCGCCTCGTCAGTAGCAGGAAGTGCTTTTGAACAGTTATGGAAAATTTACAGGAGGATTTATAGCCACGACAAGAGTCGCAGTAGCACCAATGAAGCGGCGCGGATCATGACACGAGGGTGCGCCACCCTACGCGCCGGTGTCCAAAATACCTTAGTATCGGTTTCTGACGCAGGTCAGTACCAGGGCGCCCTCCATTAGTCACAAGCACGTGGGTCCTCGTACTCCCCGCGCATTCGGCCACGCAAGTCCTTAACGCCACGTAGTTCATTCTTCACGGCTGGCAACGCACTATCTAGAGACCACGCGCCCCGCTGCTTGATCCTTCCCTCCGTCTGAACGCCGCTCCTCGCGCTGCCTGCTACGAAAGTATCGCCGATACCATCGTCCAATTGTTTTGCTTTCAGGCTTCTGGTGTCATCGCTTCATCGCAACCGATTCAATCGGATATGCGCAACAACAAGATTCTCAGAAAGGAATCCACAATGACTCAAGTCGGTCAAGCAAGAGAGTCCCGCGGCGACATCGACGTCGCACTCAACGTTGTCTAGCGGTGTGTTGCCTGAACGAAATGCAGTTGAGAGGAGCGACGCAATGTCATCGATTCTGCTTTTCACCGTTAAGTGGAAAAAGTGGTACCGCATCCTGCGTTACCACAAGGGATTTGGACTGCTTGACTCCGTGTGCTTTGGCCTTTGGCTGGCGCGCGGCTCAACGGGAGCTACGCCCGGCCAGGCACTCAGGGACAAAGTGCCCATGAGTGTTTAAAGGATTTTGATAAGGGGGACGAGAAGCAATGAATGTTCAAGAGGCTACACCAACTACCGAGCGACGGGAAGTGACGCACCGCAGGGCTGCCAAGGTCGCATCGACCGATGAAGGATTGCTCGTAGCACAAGCAAAATCTGGATGCTCGAGCGCTTTCGGAGAACTCTACGAGCGTCATCGACTGAGGATCTATCACACTGCCTTCCGGATACTTCGCAATCGTCAAGACGCGGAAGATGCAGCTCAACGATCGTTTCAGCGCGCTTTCACAAACCTCAGTAGATTTCGCGAAGACTCGACCTTCTCAACTTGGGTGACGCGTATAGCTATCAACGAAGCGCTGATGCTCCTCCGTCAAAGGCGAGCACAGACGCCACTTTCAGATAGCAAGAACGATGACGTCCAGACAGCTTCGGCTCTTGATCTTCCCGATGTGCGGCCAACGCCGGAACAGGCCTTCGTCGAAAATGAACTCCGCGCTGCTGTCATTCACGCGATTTCCCATCTCCGGGAAAACTTGCGAATCGTCGTCCTTCTTCGGGAATTGCAAGGGCTAACGAGTGCGGAAACCGCTCGGCGCCTCGGTCTGACAGTGTCCGCAGTTAAAGCACGTTCATTTCACGCGAGATGCTATCTGCGACAGCACCTGGAACGGGAATACAAGCTGCGTGCAGGTACCGCTTGATCGGAACGCAATAAAGAATTGTGAGGTACTAGTCATGAAAAGAAAGCACGCATCTTGTTGGATTCGTTGGGCAGTTTGTTGATCCCGGCGTTCGCCCTCTTGACTTCACGTTTGGTTAGGAACTACGAAACCGTGAAACAACGCGCACAGCAAAATAGTTCGCACTGACTTGAAGTGGCGACAAGCCTAATGAGATCGCGCGACAGGAGTGTTAGGCCTTCGCCGCAGATGCGAGCCCGAGTCTAGCGGCTATTTTCACCAAGTCCGCGAGAGAATCGGCTTTCATTTTTCGCATTACCTGTCCTCGGTGCGCCTTCACCGTGACTTCGCTGATACCGAGCTCGTCACCAACTTGTTTATTTAACAGGCCGGAGACCACCAGTGTCATGACTTCCCGTTCGCGAGGGGTGAGTGACGCGTAACGCTCCCGGAGTCCCCGCATTTCCGCCTCGTGGCTCAGTGCAGTTTGGCTACGCCCGAGGGCTTGCCGGACGGCGCCCAGCAGAACGTCATTACTGAATGGCTTGGTCAAGAATTCGACAGCGCCCGCCTTCATGGCCTGCACGGTAATGGGAACATCGCCGTGCCCCGTGATGAAGATGATCGGCATGTCCGTCCGCTCAACGGCAACGCGCTTCTGCAGCTCTAGACCATTGAGGCCAGGAAGAGAAAGGTCAAGGATAAGACAGCTTGGACCAAACGCTCGGGGGTGATCGAGGAATTCTTGCGCAGATGCAAAGGTCTCCGGTTGCCAGCCTTCGCACCGGATCAGTAGATCCAACGATTCACGTACCGATAGGTCGTCATCAACGACGAATACGATGGGGGTTGCGGACGACATGAGTGATGCCCCCAACTCATGGCCAAGTGCGCGCGCTCGAGTCATAGTATATCCCCAGACGCGTGAGAATGGCGCACCGCTCAGGTCACCCGAAGTGCTTTATTCAGCGCGTCAAGCAGGGCCATGTCGCTGAACGGCTTGAACAGAAACTCCGCCGCACCTTGTTCGAACACTAGTGCGCGGACGACCTCGTTCTTTTGAGCGGTGATGAAAATGATCGGAATCTTCTGACCACGAAGCTTCAATTCTCGTTGTAGATCGAGTCCATTCATGCCCGGCATCGCGATGTCGAGGATCAGACATCTGGCTTCGGCGATGCTATCGGACGCGAGGAACTCTTCCGCAGATGAAAATGCGCGGGCTGCAAAGCCGAACTCCCTCAGCAAGTCAGGCAGTGACTCGCGCACTGATTCATCATCATCGACCACTGCCACAAGTGGACGGTCGACGACGATCCTTGCTTGGCGGGACTCCATAAAACAAGAATGCGCCACCCTGGGCGGAGCGTCTATTGGACTTTCGTATCGGTTCTGCAAGGAATAGAAAATGAAAAGGTGGCTCCCGGACCATCATTCTGTGTTGCCCAAATAAGGCCACGATGTTTTTCGATAATCGAACGACAAACCGATAATCCGATTCCCATACCGTCATTCTTCGTTGTGTAGAAGGCTTCGAATAATTTATCCATGGATTGAGGGTCCAATCCGACCCCCGCATCTTTCACGCTGAGGCGTGCCCGATCGCCTTCGTCGCGTTCGGTCGTGATCAGCAACTCCCTGGGCCGATCGTCAAAGGTGTTCATCGCGTCAGAAGCATTCCGGAGGAGATTCAAGATTACCTGCTGGAGCTGGACGCGGTCACCTGCGACAGGCGGGAGGTCGCTGGCAAGTTGATGGCGCAGAATTACCCGATTGCTTTGAAGTTCGCTCAACGACAGCGCAATCACCTCACGCACAGCCTCATTCAGGTCAATGACTTCGATGGTGGCATCCTTTTTGCCGAGGAGCGCGCGCAACCGCGTGATCACGTCGGACGCTCGGTTGCCATCGCGGATCGTACGCCGAGCGGTTTCGCGCGCACCTTCGACGTTTGGAGGATCGGAGCTCAACATCCGAAGGCAGGTGCTGGCGTTGGTGACCATACCTGACAAAGGCTGGCTAACCTCGTGCGCAATTGATGCTGTTAGAGTGCTCAGGCTCATGACTCTGGTAACGTGGGCGAGCTCCGACCGAGCCCTGGCGAGAGCTTCTTCCGAAGCCCGTCGCTGCGTCACATCCTGAACCGCGCCAATGTACTCCAGCTGGCCATCGGCGTCCCGGCTCCCGTGGGCCAATGCGTGCACGTGTTTCACGGAGTGGTCGGGCATCAGCAGCCGGTAATCGTATTCGAAATCGCTGACCGCGGCTCGCGTGCGCTCGATCATGTCATTCAAAATCGAGATGTCTTCCGGATGGATTCGACTGCCGACCAGTTCGAGCGTTACGGGAACACCCTGTTCAATCTCGAAAATGCGATAGAGTTGCTCGGACCACCTGATTTCGCCTGTCGATGGACGCCAGCAAAAGCTACCAGTTGAGCTAAGGTGTTGAGCTTCTGCGAGAAACGCCTCGCTGCGCTCCAGAGCCAGCTTCTCTTCCGCCAATCGCGCCCTTGCTTCCGCTAATTGGCTGTTCCGTTGCTCAAGTTCTTCAGTCCTAAAAAGAACTTTCGTCTCCAGCCCATCGGTTAGTTTACGCAATTCCGTTTCCGCTTTTTTGCGCTCGGCAACCTGGAATTTGAGATCGTCGATTGACACAACTGCCTGATACGCCGAGGAAGCGAATTGCCCCAGTGACCCCATGACACGCTTATCTTCCGCGTCGAATTTGTGACGGTCACTGTGCATGATCGCCCATATCGTCCCGACTGCTTTGCCTGCGACGTAAAACGGAACCAACAGGCACTCCTCGGCCGGAGGCATGACCGGTATTAGATAGGGGTAGCGCCGCTCGAAGTGCGTAAACAACAGAGTGCAATTGAGGTCAAGCACGTCTCCGCAGGGACCAAAATTGCGCGGCGTGCCGCCCCCGACATGTGGGTTCCACATGCCAGCGATCGCCGGCCAGTAGAATCTTTTTCCATCGTCATCCCTCGTTAGCAGACTGAGGCCAGCAGAGTCAGATTCGGTAATCTCCAGAATCGTTTCGGCTAATGTTTGAAGGATGGTGCCCGGCGAGTCGGCCAGTGTGCTGACTAATGCCAAGAGGGCGCGGTTCTCTTTCTCGTAATCTGGCGGTCGTGACCTGCGACGCTGCAACTCCTCGGTACAGAGGATCGACTCCAGTGAAGCCTGGGGAATAGACGTTTCCAATGGAAAATTACTTTGTGATTTAGCAGATTCGATCACGTTCTCACCTCCATCTGCGAGGTCGCGCTCTTCAAGAACTCGGGCGTTGGCAATAGCCCAAGAGTGAGGCCGGTGTATTCGTACCTGCGTTCATCTAGGGAAGCCGATATGCCCATCGGTACACGCAGTCCAAACAATCCGAGAAACTCATCGATGACGTGTTGAGGGCCGCCCAAACGGTCCTTTTCTTGGCGGCACTCCATGACACGAGGATGCGCCTCGTGGTGGGAGAGTGTCCATAATACTTTAGTATCGGACTGAGCCGAGGTCAGAACCAGCCTGCCACCTGCCCGAACCTCTTTTCCAGTGCGGCTAACACCCATTATCGGCCGATCATTGTGCGTCCCGCAGGTTGACCGTGCGCGTGCGACTGCCGCTCGTGCTTGCTACCAAAGTATCGCCGATACCATAGTCCAATTGTTTTACCTTTCCGCTTCTGGTGTGATCGCTTCGTCGCAACCGATTCAATCGGATGTGCCGCTATGACTCAACTCGCGCAAGCAAGAGAATCCTCGTTAGCCCATCTCGGAGATGTTCTCTGTACCGCTAAAGCCCATACCACGGGTGGTCAAGATGTGGAAGCAGGGCGAAGGACGTCACAGGAGCTTGATGATGTTGGAGCTTGAGCTATTTAATCTGCTGGAGGGAACGTCAGACGCCGCTTTCACGGTGACCGACCAGGGTGAGATTTGCTCGTGGAATAAGGGCGCAGAGAAATTGTTCGGCTACAGCCCAGCGGAAGCTCTCAACCAGACCTGTGGGAGTCTGTTGCAAGGACTTGGACCTTTGGGCAACGAGATGTGTGGCGAGAACTGCAGTATCAGGCATCGCGCTGAGAAGCACCTTGAAATTCCCACGTTTGATTTGCAAGTGAAGGTCCGTTCCGGACGCCGGATGTGGGTCAGTGTAACCACCCTAGTCTTTGAGAACCCTCGGAATCATCGGCGTCTCATAGTGCATCTCGCACACGACATCACCGAAGGCAAGAAGAACGAAGGCCTTCTGCACAAAATGATTGATGTTTCGCGTCAACTGTCGAACATACAAGAAGTGGCCTTGAAACCAATGCCGATCACTCCTCTGTCCGAACAGGAGATAGAGATTTTGCGCTTGTTTTCGACAGGCAAGAACGCGGCGGAGATTGCGCGCAGGCTGAAAATAACCTTGCAAACCCTGCGCAACCATTTGCACCACATCAATCAGAAACTCCATACACACAACCGTCTGGAAGCAGTCACGCACGCCATGCAGCGCAAACTTCTCTAGACTTTTTGGATTGCGACCTCCCGCAGAGGATCTCACCCAAACGAATCTCTGAGGCTGCCGCCATTGACTGCCGCAACCGCACAACCCTCCATGTCCAAGTTCTGCAATCGCATAGGGCAGTGGTTCCGTCAGTAGGAATCTAGCGGATTGCTGTCGTCGGAGTGCAGCTGACGAAATCCTTCACTTTCCCAAGAGATTACAGCGGTCTCTCTTCAAGGTATAAACGACCCATTGTCACCGGCTATCTGCGGTTCAAAATAACAATTGTCATGAAGAACCCATCAGAGTTTGGCAGCCCAACCGACTAGCACCTGAATCGCTACTTCAAGCGGGAATACCAAACTGCTCCGAGTTACACAACCTTGGCGTAAGGAGAGCAAAAGGAGCTGGACCATGGGAAAACCATCAGCAGTGCAAGGGCGTGACGTCGACGCACCAGTGAAAAGCGTTCCTGCGCCCGTCTTGGAAATTATTCCTGTTGGAAGGCGCGCTCCAAAGCCCGAAGTTCACCGCGAAATCAAACCGGCATTTCGGTTTTCAAAAGCTATTCTCCTGGAAGAAAACCACATCAAGTCTGGTTCGCGAACGCTGAGTGGGGCGATCGCGGTGTTGCTGCACGTGGTGGTCATCGCAGGACCCATCGTGGCCGGGCTGTATTACACAGACTCCATCAACATCAAGCAATTTGCGTCAACAACGCTGGTCGCCCCGCCACCACCCCCACCTCCTCCACCGCCTGCAACCGGCGCGGTGATTAAGTCGAAGGTTGTGCACCACACGCTTGTGAATGCGGGAAAACTCTTGGCACCGACCGTGATCCCGAAGCACATCGCGGAGATCAAGGAAGCACCTCTTGAACCGGATAGTTTTGGTGGAGTAGCCGGCGGAGTGCCGGGCGGTGTGCCCGGTGGGCAAATGGGTGGAGTGCTCGGCGGAGTGATTGGTGGAGTGCTGAATACCGCGGCGAGGCCCGTTCCCCCGCCTCCTTCGGTTAAACTGAAAGGTCCCATACGCGTTGGCGGGCACGTGCGACCGCCGAAAATAATCGTAAAAGTGCAGCCCGAATATCCGCCACTCGCGCGGCAAGTGCACATTCAGGGTCAGGTGCAGATCGACGCAGTTCTGGATGAACAAGGGAACGTCATAGAGATGAAGGTCGTCTCTGGACCACCCCTCCTGTATCAAGCCGCACTCAATGCGTTGAAGAAATGGAAGTATGAACCGACGTATCTGAACGATCGGCCGATCGCTGTCCAAATGATCGTGACGGTCACCTTCCAGCTGGGACAACAGCAATGACAAGTTCGGATGGAAAGGGTGGAGCATCGCAGGAACGGGTTAAGCGCGGTCGCAGCCCGAGTTACAAACCAGTGGGCTGGCTCTAGCGCATCATCGCGGCCCACAGGGGTCGATAGGATTCGTTCGGTTGGGCACCCACCGTGGTCGCCACAACCTGGGAGGATAAATGCATGCGATCTAAAAGAGAAGTAAGTCACATAGCTGGACAGATAGAGGAGGTCGCAACGACTCAGGTACTTGAAGCCGAGTTGAGAATCGTGGAGGTCACGGGTTCGAACGGTACGATCGTAAGGCTGCAGGGCGTCTCGGTAGCGACCGCGCCACGCACGGGCGAGAAGATTGAACTAAAAGACGGTAAGTTCAAGGTGGTTGAAGTGAGTCATGAGTTCGCCGGTTCGCCCCTGAAGCACGTGGTGGTAGTTGCCGTAGAGAAGCCCCAACCTACAGTGGCGGAGTAAAGCTTTCATTGCCCGAAAGAAAAATGCCTGTGGAGCTTGGGCGACAATGAATCGGCAGCTCATCTCCGCGAACTGCTCTAAAGGCGTGGCGAACCGGTGTTTACGTCTTTGTGGCGGACGCCGGACCTAGTTTCTCCCTCGACGTTTCCCGCATCGTTTCCAGACGAGCGGGCGGGCGCTGAACATGCGGTGAAAGTGGCTCGGTTGCTTCGTGGTCCATGCAGGCTGCATAAGGAGAGTGTGATGTCCGATCTTGCCCCGGTTCCCGGCTTACGGCCGGTGTGGCTGGACGACAAAACGAAATCGATCATGGACCGAGCCATCGCGAGGGAGCAGTCGCTCTCGCGTTTATTGATGTCCTACATCGTCATCGGCTTGATCTTTATGCTGCTGCCAGGAACCTTTCTTGGCGTGTGGAATCTCATCAAGATTAGCAGCCGCGAAGCGGTCAACTCCGTTTCTCCGGCCTGGATTCAGGCCCATGGCCAGGCGCAATTGTTCGGGTGGGTTGGTACGTTCATCCTGGGAATCGGCTTCTACTCCATTCCGAAGCTGCGGAAGCTGAAGCCGTTTGCACTCCGGGAGGGCTGGCTGTGTTTGGCCCTGTGGGTCGTTGGTGTGACCTCCCGCTGGTTTGCGAATATTTACCCCTGGCACTGGCGCGTCCTGTTGCCTCTCTCGGCGGCGCTCGAACTCCTTGCCTTCCTCATTTTCTTTAGAGCCGTCGCAAGTCACCGGCCGGCGAGCGGAGCGCCGAAGCCGTGGGAGCCGTGGATTTTCGTAGTAATCGCCGCGACGATGGGCTTGCTGACATCGTTGATGCTCAATCTAGATGCATCGATTCAACTGGCACGCCAGGCGGCATCACCGGCCTTTTCACACGAATTCGATCAGCGCTATTTGATTGTTTCGACCTGGGGCTTTCTGGTTCCCATGGTCTGGGGCTTCAGTTCGCGTTGGCTTCCAGTATTCATGGGGCTCAGACCTCTGCGGAATCACCTACTCCTGGCGGGGCTCGGCTTGAATACGTTGGGTGTCGTGGCCGGGTTCTTCGAGCGTTTCACCGCGGCCGGAATTCTTCTACTCGGGGGAGCGGCGACGGCGATTGCGGCGATCCGCTTCTTTGAGCCCGCGACGAAACCAGCGAAGACCATAAATGTCCACGCAAGTTTCCCGATATTCGTCCGGATTGCCTACGGTTGGCTCCTGATCGCCGCGGTCCTTAGCGTATGGGCGTCGCTGGCTGGAGAGGCCGCCGGAATCTGGGGAGCATCCCGCCACGCTCTGACGGTTGGATTCATCGCAGCGATGGTCTTCTGTGTGGGGCAGAGAGTGCTACCGTCCTTTTGCGGGATGCGTGTGTTGTGGAGCCCGAGGCTCATGCTGTCGATGCTGATACTGTTGATGACCGGCTGCACGCTTCGAGTCACGTCGGAAATCCTAGCCTACCAGGGTTATGCGGCTTGGGCTTGGAGCGGCTTGCCGGTTTCTGCGTTGATGGAACTCACCGGGGTGTTTCTGTTCGCCGTCAATCTCACAGTCACCTTCCTGCGTCCGCCAATTGTCGTCACCACGCCGTTAAACATGACCACCGAGACTGATTCCAAGTCTCTCAACCAAAGGAGCGAACCATGAAGATATTTCTCGACACCGCCAATCTGGACGAGATCCAACAGGCATCAGACTTTGGCCTCCTCGACGGCATCACCACGAATCCTACGCTGGCCGCCAGGGAAGGCCGGCCGTTCCGCGAGCTGATTCTCAAGGCTTGCGAAATCGTGAAGGATGGGATCGTAAACGCCGAAGTGGTATCCACGGACACGGAAGGGATGCTGCGCGAAGGGCGTGAACTGGCGAGCTGGCACTCGAACATTGTGGTGAAGGTACCGATGACGCCAGCCGGGGTGCGCGCACTACACGTGCTGCACGGCGAGGGTATCCGGATCAATGTAACGTTGGTTTTTTCCGCTGCGCAAGCACTTCTGGCGGCGAAAGCAGGAGCCTATTTCGTCAGCCCGTTCCTCGGGCGATTGGACGACACGGCGCAGGAAGGACTTCATGTGCTCAGTGAAATCATGGATATCTACCGCGCCTATCAGTTCCCCACGCAAGTATTGGCTGCTAGCCTGCGCGGCCCGCTGCATGTTGTCGCGGCGGCACGAATGGGCGTGCACATTGGCACCATGCCGTTCAAGGTGTTCGAGCAGCTTTTCAAGCACCCGCTGACGGATGTCGGTCTGGCATCGTTCTTGAAGGATTGGCAAAATGCGCGGAAGGTACTCGGCGACATCATCACGACGGCGGGCGTGCGCACCGCTGGACGGTGAGGTTCGCGAAGATCGCCGGGCAGACGGAAGACGTTGTTGCTTCGCGTATCCTGCCGACGGTCGGAGAACCACACGGAGAGAAATGAAACAACCGAACGAGTTCGAACTACCGCCGTGTGAATTCATGCACTCAAACCTCACTTGGAGAGTGGATGTAGTTGTCGCCAGCACAATTGAAGCCATCTCCCCGGTGGTGGATCAGCTGATGCAGTCGCTGAAGACTAGTTGCTGTCCGCCAGAACAAGAAATTGCCGTCGAGATGGCCCTCCGCGAAGCACTGGCAAATGCCATCGTTCATGGAAATCACGAGGATCTACACAAGAAGGTTCGTGTCTGTTGCGCGTGCGATGCAAAACGCGGAATGCTCATTGTCGTGAAGGACCAGGGGAAGGGATTCGACCCATCGAAGATTCCGAGCCCAGTCGCTGGCCAAAGCATTCTCTCCGAACACGGGCGAGGGATCTACCTGATCAATTTGCTCATGGACGAGGTTCAATTCCGGAAGGGTGGCACTGAAATCCGCATGCGCAAGGATCTTCATCCAACCCGTTGGGGAAAGCGTCACAAACCATGCAAAATGAAACCGAACTCGATTGCCAAGTAACAGCGGAAAACCCCTTCGGCTGTGTGGAGTTGTGGGCGGGAAATGAACTTGCACACCGCCACGTGGAGTTAGTGGGTCTCGAGGGAGACCTGATCGCAGTTCCGTCGGATAGCAAAGTGGGAGGAGATTTCTACGCTCTCTTCTCCTGCGGGGCCGACCGTGCGGCACGCATCGTGCTTGCTGACTCTGTTGGTCACGGAGTCGCTGCCAGCCTTATCGCCGCCCAAATCCACAGTTTGATTCACCGGTTTCGCGGCCTGCGCGACAGTTCCGAGTTGCTAGCTGCGCTCAATGATGAGGTCACCCTGGCCGGACAACCCTCAGGCTCGCCATTGCGCTTGACGACTGTCATCACTGCCACATTTGATCGAGACACTGGCGAACTCAACTATGCCTACGCCGCCCACCCGCGCATGATCCTATGGTGCGCACGCGAACGACATTGGTATCCGCTTGGAAAAGGGCTTGATGGGCTACCCATCGGCTTTATTGCTGGCGAATTCTACACGCAACAGAGTATTCGGATCGAACCGGGAGACATACTGCTGATTTTCTCCGACGGGGCCACAGACGTATTTTCCCTCGATGGACGATTCCTGGGCGCCGAAGGCTTCATGGAACTTGCCAACCAAACCATGACCTTGCTCTCTCCGAATGTTTCTCTCCACGCCTTTGCGGAAGCTCTCGTCGGTGCGATCCGTCGCTTTCATGGCTGCGACATCTTCGTCGACGATCTGACATTATTGACACTTCGACGCTCGCGGCTCTTAACTACCTAGCGCTGCGGCTGGCTTGGACGTCGTATTTCAAGTCCAACCCGACTCCAGCGCAGCCTAGTGCCTGCCCTACCTACCGCACATTACAGTTGTTTCTCCAGAGGGTATGAACAGCTCATTGTTGTGAATTGAAAACCGTTCGAGGATAGAGGTGCCATGCAATCAATCCCTCAACCTACTCCAAGAACCGCCTCACGAATTGAGGGAGCGAACATGAGTTTGGAACGGTCGGTCTTCTGCCCAGCGCTTTGTCTGGTTGCTCGGCGTGTGTGCGGAATATGCGCCGTCCAATTGAAAGACCACCGTAGACAGAAATGGATTTGGGGGCTTCTGCTCGTGCTCGCATCATACGAGAGCTATTTTGTACGTTCGCAGCTTGCCGCACTCCTCTTCTTCACCATTCTCTACGTAATCTTGGCAACGTTAGTCGTGCTCTACATTTTGATTTTCGATGCCGTCTACGACGGCTTTCTTTGGGCCGCGTCGATCGGACGCTCATTCCGCCCCGTCCTGCAACACCATGCCGCATCACCTGCCCGAGTGCCGGGCCTGGCAGAGAATCGACAGAGTGCTCGGGCAGGTAAACGCAACGCATCGTCCAACTAGATCAAGGAGGAAGAAATGGGCGGCATCTTGCCGGGGTATCCCGCGCCGAGTTCAGAACGAACAAGTCTGCGCCGGTTGCCTGCGGACGGGCGGAATCTCGAGGCCCAATGGGTATTAGCGGCGCAGGCGGGCTACACCCTGGCCTTTGACGAGCTGGTTGCACGCAACCAGGACAGAATTTATCGCCTTGCTGCAGACATCACGCGAAATCCAAGCGACGCCGAAGACGCGGTGCGAGCCACTTTCATGAAAGCGCGCGACCACCTGCAGGCGTTTCGAACCGATTTTCGTTTCTCGGCCTGGCTCTGTCGTATGGGTGCCATCGAAGCAGTGCTCAAGCTACGCAGCAGATATCCCCGCGAAGCCGCCTTCGATCAATGCACGGAGACCGAAAGCAAGCTGATGCGCAACGAATTGCCGTACTGTGCGGACAATCCTGACGAACACTACACACAAGCCGAACTCAGGCAGCTAGCAACCGGAACCACCAACATTCTCAATCCCATATGCCGGATTATTTTCTTTCTCTGTGATGTAGAGGAGTGGTCGGTCGGCGAAACTGCTGATTTTTTGGGCCTGCCCGTATCTGTGGTAACGGCGAGCCTGCCGCGAACCCGCCAGGAGATTGCCGAACATCTGAATCGTCAATCGAGGGAGTTGAATCATCTTCTTCCGAGGTGCTCTGCACCTACTGGAGGGAGCTCAAAGGAGATCGATCGCGGTGATACATGCTGCTCCGTGCCCCGTCGAGCTTGTGAGGTTTCGTCCTGAACGCTGCGAGTCGGAAGCATGCCGCCTTGCCGAACGAGGTGAATCATGAGAATTCTACTGGCGATTGATGATTCCAAATTCTCGGAGGCCGCCGCCGAGACGGTGATCGAACAAACTCGTCCGCACGGTACCGAGGTGCGGATTTTGCATGTCGTGGAATCGCCGCCACTCTTGGTCGCCCGCGAACTGGGAGGATATGAGCCGGCCCTCGAAAACGCTTTGCAGTCTCAGAAAGAGCATGCCGAGACGCTCGTCGCGAAGGCCGCGGAATTGCTCCGTGCCCGAGGTCTAAACGTGACTGCGGCTCTCGAGATGGGCGACGCAAAGTCAAAAATCCTCGACGTCGCCGAAGAGTGGCATGCTGACTTGATCGTGCTTGGCTCACACGGACGGAAGGGTCTAAACCGTTTTCTGATGGGCGGTGTATCCGACGCGGTCGCCCGGCACGCCTGCTGTTCAGTGGAGATCGTCAGGATTTGTCCTGCAAACGCAAAGAACTGAAGACAGGGATTGGAACGATTCAAGGACGACCGGGTCAAGCTTCATAAGCGGTCGCACGTGAGCTCGCTCAACCAACACCTTTCCAAAGCGGAACCGGCGACGAACATCAGCAGCTTTCGTGCTTCGTACAATAGTTAGGTTATATCTAATTCTATGTGCCAGATTTTCTACTAGCTCTAAGTGTTCAACGGCCGTACAAAGGTGATGCGGGATAACGGAGGAGCCAAATGGACGCAGACATTCGCATCTTGAGCACAGACCTGACCGAGGCTTTGCAGTCGTACATCGAGCGACGGCTGCATTTTTCCCTGGGCCGTTTCGGCGGGCGAGTCGGCCGCGTGAGAGTCCGCATCACGGACGTCAATGGTCCCCGTGGCGGACCGGACAAGTCGTGCCATATTTCAGCGGAACTCCTGCCCTCCGGGATGACGCTCCTTCAACAGGCAGCGGACGCGAATCTCTACGCCGCCATCGGCCGAGCTACGGAAGGAATCGGTCGCTCGTTCGCCCGGGCCCTTGGACGGAACCGCGAACGCAAGCGGAAACACGAGACGGTGCGGTTTTCCCGGCGGCGCCAATCCTAAGTGCGAAGGCGAGTGCCGGGCGAGAGGGGTCCAGAGATCCCACTCTCTGGACCACAGGGTTATGCCTGGTGGAAGTTCGAGGGACGGAAATGAACGAGAAAATGATTCAGGTGACACAAGGCGACATGGAGAAGCTGATGGCGTTGCTTGCTTCTCGCTTGAAGTCACCAACGCGGGACCGGGAACACCTGGAGATGCTGGCGCAGGAACTCGACCGTGCGGAAATCGTGCGGTCAAGAGATATCCCTGCCGATACCGTCACGATGCATTCCCACGTGCGGGTCAGGGACCTCGACACGGGCGGAGAGTCCACCTACACCCTCGTCTTTCCCTCCGACGCTGACATAGCGAAAGGCAAGATTTCCATTCTCGCGCCCATAGCTACTGCCCTGCTTGGCTACCGCGAGGGCGACGAGATCGAATGGCCGACTCCGGGCGGACGGCGCCGGCTCAACGTGATCCGGGTGCTGTACCAGCCCGAGGCCGCTGGCGACGAGCTGGGCGATTCCGTGGCGATGCGGCGCGATTCGCAAGTGAAGCACGAAAAAGTCGAAAAATTTCAGCTGCAGGCGGTATGACCGCTTGAACCACCGGAAAGGAGGAAGACCGACGTGACTACGGAAATCAGGGAGAGGGCACAGGAACAGCGATCCGCCGTCGAGTACCCCCGGCCCAGCGGAAGAAGATTCATTTTCAGTCGCATCACAATGAAGGAGGAACATACACATGATCAACATCGGATTAGAAGATAGCAATCGGAGGGAGGTCACCAGGGTTCTCAACAACTTGCTGTCGGATGAGTACCTTCTCTCGACGAAGACGAAGAATTACCACTGGAATGTGACCGGGCCCTATTTCCGCGATCTGCATGCACTGTTTGGTAACCAATACGCCAAGCTGGATGTGTTGATCGACGAGATTGGGGAACGCGTCCGCGCGCTGGGTGGCAACGCTTTCGGCACGATGACGGAGTTCCTGCGATGCACCCGCCTCGAAGAGCGTCCGGAAGTGCATCCGAGCGAGCTGGCGATGGCCGAAGATCTGTACGACGACCATGAGATCTTGCTTCGCTCCTTGCGGGGCTCTCTGGCAGGTAATGCCAGCCTGCGCGGCGATGTTGGGACAACCGAACTTCTCACAAGGACCATACAGGAACACGAAAAAATGGCCTCGATACTGCAATCCGTTCTCGGGAAGCACGACCAGTTGAAGGAATGGTTGAAAGCGCAGGACGCCATCCAAAGAGAGATCGGGATCGAAGTGCTGGCCGCGGCTGGTTCTGCGACCTAGGTGCGCATCCGCACCTTTGCTGCAAGAAAGGAGTACACGAACATGATCTGTCCGTTTTGTGGTCACACCCTGAATTTTCTAACGGAGGTTCTAGCGCTCACACAAACCGGCACGCAATGCCCGAACTGCTGGAACCACCTGTCGATAGGGCGGGGCACGCCGGCAAATTCCTCGCTTGCAAGGGCACTGCGATTGGAGTCGAAGACACGCGTTCACAGGATCGCCGTTAAGAGGGCGGCTCGTTCAAGTAGATGAGAACGCTTCGCCTTCCGAGCAAAGCCCTCTTGAGACGGCACGGAAGTACGGTGAGGTCAATCGACTTCATGCAAAGACTTCACGCCGGGCGTTTTCACAGATCGCAACAACTCCAGGGTGGCGCAACTTTCGTTCTGCAGAGATTGCGTAGAAACGGCCTTGTACGTTTCGCGCGATCCCCAGCCGAATGACCTTGTCCTGATTGTGAAATTGCTTTTCAAGGGTCGTGGGAACAGGAAGGATACCGGCGCCTTCCTGCCCGAATACGCGGAGAAGGGCGAAGTCTTCAAATTCTGCAATCACTTTCGGTTCGATCTCCAACCCAGCGAACCACTGGTCCAATTTCCGGCGTATGGCAGTGTCATCGGTGGGAAGCAAAACGGGTGCGCCGTTCAGCGATTTCGGAAACCCCTTGCGGTAAAGCTTCGCCAGGCGTGGCGGCGCCATCCATACCACGCCGCAGTCTCCCAGGTAGTGACTATAAACGCGCATATTCAGGCTCGGAGTCACCGGAGAATCGGATAACACCACGTCGATCTCGTGCAATGCCAGTTCCGCAACCAAGCGTTCCAAGTTCGCTTCGTGACACACCAGCCGCACCGGCATCTCCAATCGTAGTGCCGGCTCAATGAGCCGGTATGCAATCTCCTTTGGTACAACGTCATCCAAGCCAACCACCAGGCGCAACGGCCGATGCGTCGGCCGTTGTTTCACCGTGTCCATGATTTCCCGGCCGATGGAAAAAATCTCTTCCGCTTGGCGGTACACCGTAAGGCCGATTTCCGTTGGCACCAGGTTTCGTCCGAAACGCTTCAGCAGTTTCTCGCCAAGCTGGTCCTCGAGACTCCGTAATTGCGCGCTCACGGTCGGAGGCGCCAACCGCAGCTCTTCGCACGCCTTCGTTATGCTGCCCAGGCGGACAACGGTCCAGAAGTAAAACAGATGGTGATAATTTAACCATTCCACGAACGCATCATACTGCGGAATTCTCTAATTGAAAGAGACGAAGTTTCTAATTGTCCGAATGGAGCGATAGCCCTATAACGAACGAAGGGAGCAAGGCGAAAGGGCGAATGGTCGAGAAAGGTCCCCTCGCGTCAGCGACAGAAGAGCTTGTAAATAGCAAGGGCAGGTTTTGGTGAATAAAAGCAGGAGGAAAAAACAATGGAACCAGCTACGGTTGCGGTACTCGCCATAACGGCAGTCTGTCTGGGATTCTGCGTGTGGATTGAGCGCCATTCGAGACGACAAGTGAGCGCTCCCGAACCATCAGAACCGGTGGATGTCCGGACGGAGGTTCCGGAAGTGACCCAACGGAGACGGAAACGGAGCAGAAACCGATGAAGGGAAGTTCCAACGACGCCGTCTCCGCCCGCGTTCCCCGCGGGATTAGTCGTTTTCGCACTCGGGGAAACGATGTTGGACCCTCCCCCGGTGTCCAGCCACCGCGCCGCCCCCGTCACCAACGCATAACAATGTTTGCCTGAGATCCGTCGAACCCGAGCAATGCGATCGATTTTGTTATGAATTTACCGTCAATTGGAAACCTGAATCCGCCGTGTGTTTTATCGTAGTCGGAAAAGCCGTGGTTCCTGACTGAGCTTGCGGTTGCAAGAACCAACTTGTGGGAGTCCGTCGCTCGGCATGGAGAACGAATCGAAGACGACTCAAGTGGCGTGGCTGCCACCGGCGAGAGTTGGTTGTCAACTCACGGATGGGCATAGCAAGCGATGATTCAATCCGACTGATTCTGCGACCGTGCGACGGGCAAATGCCATCCTCGGTATATCGCCATGACTCGCAGCCAAAAGCAGAAGAGTGCTCCCGCGGTCATCATCGCAAAAGCTGGGTAATGCAAGACATATCCGATCACCACAACAACGCCAGCGGCTAGCGCAGCAACCGCATAAATATCAGCCTGGAGCACCGTCGGCGTTTGGTTGACAAGTACATCGCGCAATATGCCACCACCAATCCCGGTTAGCACTCCCATAAAAATCGCCATCACCGGATTGAGTCCCGCGATGAGCGCCTTTTGTGTGCCGGCGACGGCAAACAGACCGAGCCCCGCGCCGTCGAATAACAACACCAGCCTGCGACGTTTATCGATGTCGGGATACCAGAAGAACGTCACCAATCCTGCCAGAAGAGAGACCCCCAGGTAGCGCCAATCGCTGATGGCCGCTGGTGGCACCGCGCCAATCAGCACATCTCGTGTGATCCCGCCGGCATTACCGGCCGCGAAGGAGAGTGCCATCAGACCGAACAGATCGAATCGGCTTTTGACACCCGCTGCCGCACCGCTGAGTGCGAAAACGAACGTGCCAAGCAGATCCACGGCATCCAGAAAAGGACCCGCTAGTTGATACCCGTGAATTAGCACGCTGTTCACGAGGCCAACCACGCATGCGCCGCAACAACGAGGGCCTTCACACCGGTTTCCAGAGTCGGATGAATGACTGGTGCGAAGGCGGGGTTATGGTTGGTTGGAAGTGAGCTGAGTTTTCCCTCTTTCTTTGCCTTGGCGTACACCGCTGGATCATCCCCGCCGAAGAACCAATACACTGCCGGAACGTTCCACCCAGCTCCAAAGCAGCCGAAGTCCTCGCTTGCCATAGTGGGCTTTGTCTGTTCGATGGAACCGGCAGGGAAGTTCTCAAGAAATGCATCGACGAGCTTCTTTGTCGCGTTGGCGTCATTCCTTACTGACGAATACTGATCGAGTGGCGTGATCTCTGGCGGTCTTGGCGCTCCTGATGCCGCTGCCTCAGCCTTCGCAATGCGTTCAATCGCCGCGAGCACACCCTTGCGCACACCCTCGTCAAATGTGCGCACATTCAATTTGATCAATGCCTCGTCCGGAATAATGTTCTCTTTCGTGCCGGCCTGCAGCGACCCGATTGTCACCACCGCGGAATCCGTGGGCGCGACCTCCCGCGAGACAATCGTTTGCAGCCGCATTACGGTCGAGGCGGCCATAACCACGGGGTCGATACTGGACTCGGGCATCGAGCCGTGCGCACCGCGACCGAACATGCGAATCTGCAGGCTATCGGCCGAAGAAGTGACAACACCCGCGCGCCAATCGATGTTCCCAGACGGCAAGCTCATGACGTGCTGGCCTAGCACAACGTCCGGTTTTGGAAATCGTTTGAACATCCCGTCATCGATCATCGCCTTAGCGCCTTGCGCGGTCTCCTCGCCTGGCTGAAAGACCGCCATCAGTGTCCCTTTCCAGGGGTGGCGGCTTTTTGCAAAAAGACTTGTTGCGCCAATCAAGCAGGCAACGTGCATATCGTGCCCGCACGAGTGAGCTACGGGTACGGTCTTGCCGCTAGAGTCAGTTCCCGTGACGGTGCTCGCGTACGGAAGGCCAGTCGCTTCTTTGATGGGTAGAGCATCCCTGTCTGCGCGCAGCATTACAGTGGGTCCATCGCCGTTACGCAAGATACCTACAACCCCAGTCTTGCCCACCTCCGCGGTCACCTCAAAGCCTAGAGCCTTCAGATGATTCGCAGCAATTCCAGCCGTCCGGGTCTCCTGCATCGACAATTCTGGATGTGCATGTATGTCTTTATAGACAGCCTCCAGTTCTGGAAGCAATGTGGCGAGACTTACAAGAATATCTGTCGGCTTCTTCTCGCTCATGAAAATAGTCTCCTTTTATCATATTGTGACCCGAATTCTAATGCGCACCTCCACTTCGACCCTTTGTGGCTGGTTTAAGTCGAGTCTCACTTAAGTCAAGCTCATGTTCGAGTCGATGCAACACTTCGTCGCTTATGCGCCCTTCATCGCGCAGTTGAATGGCGGTCTGGCGCTCGGTCCCGAGAAGTTCACGAGAAAGATCGAGGTAACTACCCCGAACCCCCCGACTACTCTTATTAGGTTCGTCGCGTTGATTGCTGATGCTTGCCAGTCGCTGAGCGTAATGCTTTGCGAGATCATCATATAGACCAGCAGAACCCGGCAAATCTTTCGTGCGATCGCGATTCTGTAATTGCGCCAAGGCCGCCTCAAGCATCATTCGGCGTGCTTCTTGCTCTTCGCAATCCGGTCCCGATGTGGTCGCGAGACCCAGCGCGCGAACGAGAGGCGCAAGCATAAGCGTAAGCGTAAGCGTAAGCGTAAGCGTAAGCGTAAGCGTAAGCGTAAGCGTAAGCGTAAGCGTAAGCGTAAGCGTAAGCGTAAGCGTAAGCCCTTGCACTACAAGCGTCACGAGAATGACACTGAAAGTTAGAAACACGATTAGATTGCGGTGAGGAAATGGGGAGCCATCCGCCAGGCCCTGCGGCAATGAAATCGCAGCCGCAAGCGCAATGACGCCGCGCATCCCGGTCCAGCCGATCACAAACACTTGAATTTCCACATTGTTCGTTTCGATGGCCGACGTTCTATCTAACATTTTGGCGGTTTGAACGGAGGGACGAGCCAAGGTGTAGAATGAGGCCCGGCTGATGGGCTAACACCCGTTTAAGCAACGTACCGCGTATTTGGGAGGATCCGTGACACAGAACAATCTTGAGCTCATGCGGACACTCGACGACTCGTGGAACGCACAGGACTGGGGTACGTTTGAAAAGCGGCATTCCAAGGACACCGCCGTATTTTGGCCCGGCCAGGCCGAGCCGACAAGAGGGCGCGACAATCACAAGGCGGAGTCCGTCGAATTTTTCAAGACGTTCCCCGATAATCATCTGATCAATCATCCCTACAAAGTGGAGATTGCTCAGGGCGAGTGGACGTGCACCGTTGCGGATTTTACAGGCACGATGCGCGGACCGATGAAGGGTTCGGACGGCAAGCTGATCGCGCCGACCAACAAGAAGTTTCATATCGAGTTCTGTACCGTCGCACACTGGAAGAACGGCGAGATCATCGAAGAAAAGCTCTTTTATGACTTGGTCGGATTGCTAAAACAGATTGGAGTTATGTGAGGTTTTTGGCCGTTTCGCACCTAATAGTGCCACCTTCATTGCCCACTCCTCCTGCTCGGTCCCAGCAGAACCGAATGGACTAACCCACCTGCACGGTTAGCATCGATATCGATCCGCCATCGACACCTTCGATGGGGAAAGTGATGATTTCGCCTTGCTGCCTGGTCGCGATCACATACAGCATGGGCAGGTAATGATCTGGTGTGGGAATCGAAAGCAATGCTTCTGGTCCCAGATTCTCGTATTCAATAAGCGGTTTGTACTCTCCGGCAACCATCATCTCCTT
Source organism: Candidatus Acidiferrum sp. (assembly GCA_049644365.1). Lineage (GTDB taxonomy): Bacteria > Acidobacteriota > Terriglobia > Acidiferrales > UBA7541 > Acidiferrum. Next base: position 38,668 of record JBARRT010000031.1, read on the forward strand.
TGCATCGCGTTCGAAACGAACAGCCCAATCGTAAGGGTCGGGCATGTGCCTACCCCAAGCATACGCATGGAGATTGTGGACTAAATTGCCGCTGCCGATGATGAGTATCCCCTCTTCGCGCAATGGCGCGAGCTTCTTGCCAATCTCAAAATGGAATGATGCTGGTTTATTTTCGTCGATGCTTAGTTGGACGACGGGAATGTCAGCATCGGGATATACGTGCCGGAGCACCGACCATGTCCCATGATCAAGCCCCCAAGAGTTGTCGAGCTTTACCTCTAGCGGCGCGAGCAATTTTTGCACTCGACGGGCGAGTTTGGGATCACCAGGCGCAGGATATTGCACCTGAAACAATTCTCGCGGAAACCCGCCGAAATCGTGAATGGTTCTCGGCGAAGTGGCAATGGTTACCCCGGTTTCTGAAACAAACCAGTGGGCGGAGATGGACAGAATCGCTTTCGGCTTGGGTGTCGTCTGTCCTATGCGGCTCCATGCTTTTGTGTAGCCATTGTCGAGGACGGCATTCATCGGATTGCCGTGTCCAAAAAAGATTGCGGGAAGTATCTTGGCCATGTCGCGGCACCTGTATCCAGTTCACGCCGAGTTTTTGTAGACGACTACGCTGGCGGCCTATCGACTGGAAACCATGACGCGCTGCAAAGGCGTCAGGCAGCAACTGAGCCACAGTATCACGCTTGCCAAAGCCAAAGTGAAGTTTGCCCTAGCTCCGAGTGACCAGGCCGCCCAAATTTACCTCCAGAGCCGATCCATCAGTTCAAGCCGAATGGTCAACGTGTCATTTAAGTGTCACGCAACTTGCACCACAACATGCCACAAAGCGAACAAAACCTTAAAAGACGCGGAGAAATTAACGTTCCAGTTTCATCGTGACTTGCTGGTAGCGTTAAAAGATGGTGGACGAGAGGGGATTCGAACCCCCAACCTCCTCGTTGCGAACGATGTAAATTAAAACCTAAGACGTGGTATTGCAATCACTTAGGCTTTGCAGAGGGGCCTTAATTGGGCTACTCGGGCTACCAGGTAAAATGGTAGTTTCAATCCCTCTTTAGCCCGCGAATATCAGCACGCAAGACGGAGCCAGGTAGGCTCTGAGCAGACGAAAACGCTATTAAGTGCTGCCGAATTGAGCCGATTCGCGATCCGACCCTCAGCTCTTCGGAGAGAACTTAAGGTCAACCGTGACGGCATTTGTTTGAATTGGCTTGCCGTCCATTGTCGCTGGTTGATACCGCCATTGAAGCACTGCTTCTTCTGCAGCTTTCCGAAGGGAGGAGTCCTCGGATAGTCCCTCTCCGGAAATTGCATGGGTTGTAGACCGCCCCATCGCCGCCGATTACGTAGTACACGCGCACAGTCCCGGAAATGTGTTGAGCAGCTGCATCTGCAGGGTATACAGGTTCCACTTTCTTGATGAGTCTTGCCGGAACGATTTTTGCATTGCTAATTTTGAATTTTGGAAACGAGATGAGGCTGTCCCAGCGAAATCCTCCCTCAAGAAAATAGAAATAGCCGATCGGTTCACCCTTGGCTTCTTTAGGTTGGTTTGGTGACTTCCACGAAGCGAAATACACTTCTAGCGGCTCTTTTCCGCCATGAACCATTC
>JBARRT010000032.1:0-14233 GCA_049644365.1 Candidatus Acidiferrum sp.
TCCAAACGGTAAAATGAGCATCGCCCAGGCCGTCGGCCACAAGCCGATGACCTCGGCAGAATTCAAAAACTACGAATCGAAATAGCTCACCAGACCACCGGCGTGGGTTTTTCCGGTGTGGGGGGCGGATTTTTTATCCTGAGAGGAATTGAAGGATCAGTCCGCCCTTAAATGCTCTTCGCCCCCGCGCCCGCTGCCCGCGAGAGGGCGTTCTTGTCGGCCTCCTCCGCCGCGCTCCTGTCGATCTCGATCGAACCTTTGAAGTCCGCCCCGTCTTCGATCATGATCTGGGCTGTTGTCAAGTTCCCGACCACCGAACCGTCCTTTTTGATCTCGATCCGTCCCTTCGCGCGCACGTTCCCCTTCACATAGCCGTACACCACCACGTCGCGGGCGTTGATGTCCGCCGTTACCTTCGCCGTCGGTCCAACCGTCAGCTTCCGCCCATCAAGCTGGATCAGTCCTTCGGCCGAGCCGTCGATCAGCAGATCCTCGGTGCCGGAGATATCGCCTTTCACACGCAGGCTCGATCCCAGCCACCCCGTATCGCGTTCCGCGGCCACATCCAATGGACTCATCACATCTCGTAGATTCATCCCATCTCTTGGACTCATCGCATCTGTGCTCTTCTTACTCCACATCGAATCCTCCTATGGACAGCACACACACTTTCCCGACGGCGTGCATCAAACGATCCCGCTCCGCCTTGCAGAAATTCCCTGCGAGTTTCAGCGGCCAGCGTTACTGGCCTTTCCTTCAACTCGTAAGGCTTGTGAGCATCGCGCAGTTGCAGTTCCGTCGTTCAACCCGTCGCGCCGGCGGCGGCCACTTGATCAACAACCTTTGCTGCCTTACCTGCGTCCGCGACCCCGAAGATCAGGAACGTTGCATTGGCGTCGGGCCCGGCTCCGCAGTAGCCATAGTTGATGTTGATTCCCGCTAGGCCGAGCCGCGACGCGGTACGCGCCAGCTCGCCGGGACGATTGGCAAGTCTCACCTGCGCGACTTCAGTTTCCGTGTACTCCGCGCGTCGGCCATCGAGAACCGTTTTGGCCGCTGCCGGATTGTCCAGGACGAAACGTACGGAGCTCTTGCCATTCTCGAGCGGGAACGATTGAAACGCGAGAATGTTGACTTTTTGATCGGCGAGCGCCTGGCAAAGTTGTCCAAGCGTTCCAGGCCGGTCATCTAGTCGGATGGTGAACTCCTTCATGGTGGGCATAGTAGAACCTCCTTACGGTGGGTCTCGGGGGCGGGCTGGAGGGTTCCTGCGAGATTCAGCGTTATCCAGAATCCTACTCCTGCAAAGCGGGCGCAGCAAGGCCTTGCGTCCCTCGGTTGCCGTTTACCCCGGCCGAGTCGGGAAAGCCGGTAGGCACCCATCCTTTTGACGCGCAACGAAACTGTATTAGACTCCACCCGCGTATTTCGCCACATCGCCATGAGCAAACCAATCACCCGTGAACCTCGCTGGCCCGCGTTCGTAGCGATGCTGGCTGCCGCCGGCGTGTACTGGGCTTTGCCGGAACCGCTTTCCGTTGGTCCGGGTTGGTTGCTGCCCGCAATCATCTTCGTTTTGGTGATCCCCACGGTGGTGTCTTACCGGCGCGGCCGCCACAAAGCAGCCCGGATTCTCTCCTTTGCCGCCAATGGCGTGATCACCCTCGCCATGATTGCTTCATTGGTTTTTCTGATCCAGGGGATTCCGCAGCATCGCGAGCCGCCGGCGGCCCTGCTGCGCTCGGCTTGCGCTCTCTGGATCGCCAACATTTTGGTGTTCGCCCTCTGGTATTGGAAACTCGATGCCGGCGGTCCGCTGGGCCGTGACCGCGCTACCGGCCGCGTGAAAAGCTCGTTTCTTTTCCCCCAGATGTTGACCCAGGAAGGTGGCGATCCTTCGTGGTCGCCTCAGTTCATGGACTATCTCTTTCTGGCCTTCAACACCAGTACGGCTTTCTCCCCGACCGATACCGCCGTCCTCTCCCGGTGGGCAAAAATCGGCATGATGCTCCAGGCCTTGATCTCCCTCACCATCGTCGCCCTCCTCGCCGCCCGCGCCGTGAACATCCTCTGAGCCCTCGCTGCCCTTTTCCATTTTCCGATTCCCAATTTCTAGTTTCTGATTTCTAGTTTCGTAGTTGCATCGGACCGGCCTCAATGGAATAATCCTGCCATGATTATTGGCGACCGTCTTCGCGCACTCCGCGAAGAAAAGAAACTATCCCAAGGGGACATCGAAAAGCGCACGGGTCTGCTCCGGTGCTACGTCTCTCGTGTGGAAAACGGTCATACCGTTCCCGCGATTGAAACGCTCGAGAAAATGGCTCGCGCTTTAGAGGTCCCACTCTACCAACTTTTTTACGACGGCGAAGAACCGCCAGTGTTGCCGAATCTCCCTAAGCGGAAGTCTTCTGACGCAGACGCTTGGGGCAGTTTCGGCAAGGAGGCGCGGTATCTGAACAAACTTCGCCGTCTGATGGGTAAGTCAGACGACAGTGACCGCAAGCTGTTGCTGCACATGGCCCAGAAAATGGCCCATCGTTAGCTTCACGATTTTTCATTGCTTGCAGGTATGGCGGTTCTATGTGTGCCTGCCTGGACATGACCGAAGAACGGTACGCGCCATCTTCGGGTAGTTGCCTCTTCGACGGCGGAGCAGTAAAGAAACAACCCCACACGGACTCACGAGTCCTAATCTACTGTCTGCGGCACGCGGCACCTTCTTATCGAGGGCGAAATGCATTGGCTCGAAGGCGTAATAATCATTGGAGCGGGTTTCATTCCATTTCTGATAGTCACTGGTCGATTTCCGGCCGACCCGCAAAAACGCCAGGACCTGGAAGTACGTCTTCCCTGGGTCAAGAATCGAAAACTTATGTACGGAATGGCGGGTTTCCTCTGGGTCTTTGGTGTCGCTGCCGTTCTGGGCCTTATGAAGTAGCAAGACAGAAGGCCCCGATGCCGGCCGGTACACGGGCAAGCCTAGGCTCTCTGGCTGGGCCGAGTGCGGGATTTCAACTCGATTCGTCCGTTTTTACGCGGGATTTCGCATCTGGATGACGGGGCGTCCAGTCTTTTGGCGGAAAGGCCACGTGCCAGAACATAGGATTGGGTAGTGTGAACTCCACACCAGCTTGTGGGTCCTTACGTCGGTCTATATGGGCAACTACACACTCCAGTGCAGCTTTTGTCTGGATGTTTGACAGAGTGAGCCGCTGTCCTCTGTACACCGGCGCCGACATGAGAATCAAAGCCCCGTGAGCACTGATGGCTCGCGTGTGCGTCGCTTCTTCAAAAGGCGATCCCGCGCCGGTTTTCCCGGAGACGCGCACTGGGATTGTCATCAAAACTCGCTGACTCCTTCGGCGGTTGGCCGCCAGCCAGGAGGTTTCGCGAGATTCGGCAAGCCAGGTTTCAAGAGTCTGAAGCTGCTCCGGCTCAATGGCGGTAAACACCAGCCCCATGCCCTTGCCAGCTCGGGAGTAGACGACTCTTGCCGGGGCTTCAAACAATTGTGCTCCCTTTGTGATGCGTACGTCCGTGACCGTCCCTAAGGGAAGGGCGTTGCTCGTGTCCACATAGCAGCCTTGCTGGCTCAAGTCCCGGACGCGCGTTTCAATCCGCGCGCCGGATTCAGCTGCTACTACCTCAACGGCGGCAACGAACTCGTAACGTGGATGAATCCTGCGGTCAGCTCCGGCTGCTGCGGCGGAAGGGCCAGCAGCTTTTTCCTCTTCAACAGCGGCAGTGAACTGGTCGCGAAGAGGAGTGCCGCGGTCTGCGCCGTCAAGCGCGACGGAATCGCCAGCAGCCTTTTCTTCTTCAACTGTGGCAATGAACTCGTCGCCAAGATCAATCACGTAGTCTGCCTCGGCAACCACCGCCGAAGGCTCAGCAGACTTTTCCACCTCGACAGGGGCAATGAACTCTTCGCGAGGAGGAGTCTGGTGGTCTGCCTCGGCAAGCGCAGCCGAAGGCTCAGCAGCCTTTTCCGCATCAATGGGAATCTCGGGCGTGGGCGGGTTCGCAGCTTTCGAGCTTCGTTTGCGCTTGCGTCGCTTCATAGCCATACGATTCTAACCCAAAGGGTGCAGACGGGAACGGAGCACTGCGCCGCACAATGCACATGCTGGTAAGGAGCATAAAATATTCTCGACGCGGACGGCATGAATCTCGGGAACCTTCGGACATGGAACGCCATCAAACTAGGGAAGTTACAACTCTACCAGCTTGCCCCCCTTCTCCAATTTGTCCAGCCCTCTGGATCTTGCCGCAAAGAAAAGGCTCAAAGGTCCTAGGGTGTGCTCCGGAGTTCACCTGGTGAGGAATTACAGTCTCCACCCGCTTGGCAAGCAGTCTGGCTGCGCAATCCAAATTCTGAGATGCCCAGATAGGGAGCGCTCTTGTTTCATGCAAAAGGTTGGTCTTCGTTTTCCCAATTCTCAGTTTTTGGTTTCTACTTTCGCTCTTCCAATTTCTGCTTTCTCATTTAGCAGTGACCAACGGGTTGGAGAACCTGCGTTCAAGAAAAGCGGGATGGTTGGTCCCAGTAAATCCGTTTGTCCGGTAATCCGAATCTATCGGGAATTAGACCCGTTCACAGGCTGGTATAGAATCTCACTTGGGGCCTGGCGAAGGATTTGGCCCAGTCGTTAAAAACTGAATCGGTGTGCATATGTCGGACGCAACAGACCAACGCCTGCTTGAGGCTCTGCTGGATTCCTGGGACCGGAACAACACCATCCTGGTCAACCTGCTTCGCATCCTGCCGGAGGGCGGGCTGGAGGCCAGGGCGATGGAGGGCAGCCCATCCATCGCGGAGATGTTCACACACATCCACTTTGTACGACTTGTGTTGGTCCTCGAGGACGCCCCCGAGTTCGCCAGAAGCCTCCCCGAGGAAGAGTGGGCGGCCGAACGCGACCCAGATCGCATCGCGCAGATGCTGAATGACAGCGCCAAGGTTGTGCGAGACGCGGTAAAAAACGGGGTGGAGGCAGGCCGGGACATGAAACTTCACTACGACCATCCCATCCTCATGCTCCAGCACATGATCTGGCATGAGGGCTACCATCACGGTCAGATGAAGCTGGCCCTTAAGTTGGCGGGCCTCCCGATGACCGATCAGGAAGCTGGGCCGGTCACCTGGGGCGTCTGGATGCGCAAGAAGTGAGCCATCCTAGGGCCCTCATGGGCACGGTCAAAGACCGCAGACTATCTCTCGTATATTCGGCAAATGCCTGATAAACGCTCTTAGCTTTCGCTTCTCGAACTAAACACTTAGAACTGAGAACTAAAGACCGTTCTATTCTTCACGTAATGTATTGGCTGGGTCGATCTTCGCAATTCTCAGGGTTGGCAGGGTTGTGGCCAGAAGCGTAACCAATAAAAGGGTGAGCACCACGGTGCTCAGGGTTGGTGCATCGTAGACGCCTACTCCATAGAGCACGCTGCGCATTACGCGCAACGCTCCCGCGCAAAGGACGAGTCCCACAAGAAGCCCCACGCACGAGGCGCCCGCCCCGGAGCGGCCGACCTGCACCATGGCCTGTCCGACGGTCGAGCCCAGGGCCATGCGGATGCCGATCTCGCGCGTCCTCTGCGCCACCATGTTAGCAACCAGCGCGAAAATGCCGACGGCGCTCAGTAGCAGCGCCAGTGCCGCCATGGCGCCCAGCAGCGCCACTTCGACACGCTGCATTGCCAGGGTTTTTGCGAGCAGGTCCTGCATGCTGTAGAAGCCCGAGAAGGGCAGATTGGGATCCGCGCTCGCCAGCGCGCGTTGCATCTGCGCAGTCAACCCTTCCACCGGGCCGGCTGTGCGGACAACCCAGTCCGGTTGAAACCACACATGCACCAGCGAGAGAGACTGCGCATTCACTTGCGCGGCCGGGATGTACATCGCCTGCTCGCTCATGAGCGGAGCGCCCTCGTACAGACCGGAGGAAACGGAGACATCTGCTACTTCGCCCACGATCACCATATCTTTGCTGATATAGCGGCCCACGGGATTTGCTCCGCCATAGAACTTGCGGGCGAAGGCTTGGTTCACAACGGCCACGTGCTGAGCATTTGGACCGTCGTCATCGTTAAAAACGCGGCCCGCAAGCACAGGCATCTGCAATGTGCCGAAATATCCGGGCGTTACGTAGACCAGATCTGTCCCATCCTGCTGCCCAGCCTCTTTGCCGTCGCTGAGGGTGACCCCGGTGTTCAGCGTGCGCTCGTAAGGCAGGCTCAATCCGACTGCAGCATTCTGCACGCCGGGAATCTGCCGCATGGCGGCTGTGCCCTCGTCCAATAGCTTTCTGAAGGCCGCGGGATCGTGGAAGCGGACGTCATCGAGCGAGGCCTTGGCGGTCATCACTCCGTTAGAATTGAAACCCGGCGGCAGCGTCTCCAAATGGATCAAGGTGCGGATGAGCAGGCCGGAAGCGGCCAGCAGCACGACAGTAAGGGCGACCTCGCCAACGATCAGCGTCTGGCGCAGGCTGCCGACTTTGGCCACGGCACGGCTGCCCATCGACGAGCGTAGGTCCACATTCCGAGTTGCAAGCGCCGGGAGCATGCCGAACAGGATGCTGGTCAACAGCGAGACGACTAGCGTGAAGGCCATCACGCGGCCGTCGAGGGGGACGCGCGCAACAGGGAGAAAGTGCGCGGGCAACAGCAGCAAGAGGCCGCGCAAGATGAGCAGGCCCACACCGACGCTAGCGGCTCCGCCGACAAGAGCCAATAGCAGGTTCTCGATCCAGAACTGCTTTTGGATCTGCCAGCGCGAGGCGCCCAGCGCCAGCCGAGTGGCCACTTCCGAGGTGCGCCGCATCATGCGGACCAGAGTTAACCCGGCCAGATTGGCGCAAGCGATGAGTAGTATGAAGCCGGCAGCGAGCATCAGCGCCAGCGCCTGCGGACGCAAGGTATCGGTCTGGCCCTTCTGGAGCGGAACGGAGTGGTAGGTGACTTGCACCCCGGGGTTGTTCGTTGATTCATAGCGGTGGGCACGGACGGACCATGCGCGGTTGATTTCGCCATCGGCTTCCTGCCAGGTAGCGCCATCGCGTAGCCTCGTGATGGACTCAAAGTTCGTTCCTCCTCCCTCGCCATCGCGGCTGGGCTGGAGGGCCGCATATAGGTCGGCGTTCAAGGGAGTAGTTGTGCCCTCAGGAAGCACGCCGATGACTGTGTACGGCTCGCCTTTCAATAGAATGGCCTGCCCCAGAATATTGGGATTCGAGCTGAAGGTGTTTCGCCACAAACTGAAACTCAGGATGGTCGCCTTGGGGCCGTGCCGGCGGTCCTCGTCCGGAGAGAAATTGCGCCCTACCATTGGCTGAATGGCTAGCACATCGAGGTAGTTCGCCGAGATGCGTCCCGCTCGGAGATACTGCACCTGGGATCCCCATTTGAGATTGACGCCTGAAGTTCCTCGACTTGAAACAGCGGAGATCAAAGCGGGGACGTTGTCGCGTAACAGCTCCCATTGCTCACCATTCAGACCGTGCCGTTCATCGGAGGCCCTGGAGCCAGTGATCCGTGTATAAATCGTGCCCAACCGTTCGGGATGCGAATAGGGCAGGCTCTTCAGCATGAGCGCATTCACCAAGGAGAAGATCGCTGTGTTCGCGCCGATGGAGAGCGCCAGGGTGATGATGACGGTCACGGTAAACCCGGGATTACGCCTTAGCTTCCGCGCGGCAAACCTGAGATGTTGCCCCCAACTCTCCATAGGCCATTCTCCTTGCGGACAAATCTATCATGCAATCCCATGCAGAAAAGTACGTCGATAGCTCGGCCTAAGTTCCGCTCCGGCTGGTTTTGTATGGCACTTCGAGTTCATATTGCCCTGCCTATAACGTTTCGTTTAGAATCAGGTCAAATCGGATGCGCGTAAGGAGTTGCCAGCATGCGCTTCTCTTCTCTCCTCCTCCCCGGATTATTTCAAGTTGGTTTGCGGGCTATTTGCAGCCTTACCCTCGTCGCAGGCTCAATTCCTATAACAGCGAATCTGCCGTTTTTGAGCAAGCCTTCTGAAGGATGGACGGAGGCGGAAGCCCTGCAGGTGTTGAACGATTCGCCGTGGGCTCACACCATCACGACGGCCACATAGGATACGCAGTGCAATTATGAGCATCCTGCGTTTGCAGGATTATTTTCGGAAGAAATGGTGCAGAGAATCGATTCGATTTCTCCGAGTTTTCCCGCTGAGCAAGTCAAGCCCGATGAAGCGGAATATCTGGTGCGCCTGGTGTCCGTGAGACCGATGCAAGCTGCGGCGGAACGGCTAATCAACCTGGATGAGAAGTGGGCTAAATATCGCAGCGGAGTTGTCTTGGAGCCAGGCAGCAAACCCACAATTATGGACGAACGTTGGTATAACCCTGCAGACGAGATTACGATCGTTGTCGCCCTGAAGCGTCCGGGGCCGGGGGGAACCAGTTTTCTGGATTATGCCTTTGAGGATCGAAAAACTTCTGTAGCTCTTAAAGTGAATCACATGTTTGCCTGCGCGGGGTTGCGAACGGCGAATGGCCAAATTCATGCCGTAACTGCTCGTATGGGGCAGGGAAACGATAACAGGGTATCGGCGATAGTCATGTCTTTCCCCAGCATCGTCGAGGGGAAGCCGCTAATCTCGCATCCCGAGGAAAAGTTAGAGTTCCGCTTCATCCTCAATCAGAGAGTGTTCGAGACGACATTTGTTGTGAATCCCACCGACCTATTTAACGGGACGGAAACAGTGATGCGTACCCCATCCAGGGTGGACGTGCTCACGCCTGCTACGCTTCCATAATTAGAAAGCGATTTTGACCACAACCAGGGGCCGCACCCTGCGATTTTTCAGGGTGCGCGTTTTGCATCTACGGATCGGCAACCCACATCCTTTCAACACTTTCCGGAATCATTCGAATTACACACTAAATAAACATTGACAGCCGGTACCTTTCGCGTTATACTCTCCTTGTCCTTCAGCGCGGCGGAGAAAGGAGCGCCTCCCTTTGTCCGCTACCTCTTTACCCCGAGTGACACGCGATCTTGCGCTCCCCGCCGTTTGGCGACCCGACCGGTCCATTTCAACTTTCAACTTTGAACTTTCAACCTCTTTCTTTTCAACATTTCAACCTTTTGACTCTCCAACCTTTACGCGTCTTTCCTTCCATTTTCCATTTTCGCATTTTCATTTTCTGCTTTCCCTAAGTCCTTTAGCTGCAACACTTGTGAACTCCCTCGCAAGTGTTGCATCCAAAGAACTTGCAGGATCGCTAAGTCCTTTAGATTCCACACTTACAAAAAACACGGGGGTGGGGGGTGTTATAGCGGCGTTCCGTTGAAGGATGCTGGTTAGCCAGCAAGTTTCCTCTCACGCTGGGCTGCCATTTCGTCCGCGTAGCCAATCGGTTAGTACTCCTGACCCTAAACTGACCCTCTGTACAGATGGAAGCCTGACTATGGAAGGGTAGCCTGCCAAGTACAGCCTAAATCTATGACGTACAGTTTGGGAGGCATTATGCGTACCCTGAAGATCCTGCCCGTGGCGCTGACACTGGTGCTGGGTGCGATCCCACTTCCTGCGGCTGGCCAGCAGCAGACCACCCTGGCGCAAGTGGTGGACAAGATCGTGGCGCAAGAACAGGTGGAAGTGCAGTCGCTTCGGCAGTATTCACCAATTGTGGAAACCTACATCCAGATACTCCGCCCTACCAAGGCAGGGGGCGCCGTGCCGAATGGAGACAAATATTTTCTCGGCCGCGCCGAGCTTGCGAAGGGCGTGGAGCTCGAGCCGCTGATCAAGGGCACTCGAACCAAACACAACCTATTTGGCGGCTTGGGGAGCATCTTCTCGATGGAATTTCTCCCGCGCGGCTTCCTGCAAATGATCTACCTGGACACCAATGGTTTCGACCGCCAGCATTACAATTTTAAATATGTGGGCCGCGAGTTCCTTGGGGATATTCGCTGCTTGGTATTCGACGTCGATCCATCATCGAAGCCCGACAAAGGGCGTTTCGTCGGACGCATCTGGGTGGAAGATCAGGATTACCACATTGTGCGCTTCAACGGCGGCTATAGCGGCAGGTCCCAGACCAGCTTCTACTTCAATTTTGATAGTTGGCGCACGAATGCGGGGAAGAACGAATGGCTCCCTGCTTTCATCTACAGCGAAGAAGTGGACAGCCAGGCAGTCGCGACATTCAAGGCGCAGACGCGGCTTTGGAGCTACGCTCCCGACTACGCTCGGGAAGAGCAAGAGCTGAGCAAAGTCCTGGTAGAGACGCCGGCACCTGTGAAGGACCAGACGGAAATCGCCAACGACTACTCGCCGATTCAAGCGAAGCGCGCCTGGGGCCGGCAGGCGGAAGACAACGTCGCGACGAAGATGGAGCAGCTGGGCTTGATGGCGCCGTATGGGGACGTGGATAAGGTGTTGGAGACGGTGGTCAACAATCTCGAGGTCACCAATAACCTCGATATCCAACCGGCAGTCCGCTGCCGCGTTCTGATGACCTCAACGCTTGAGTCGTTCACGATGGGCCACACCATCGTCCTGAGCCGCGGCCTGGTGGATGTGCTTCCGGACGAGGCCAGCCTTGCAGCGATTCTGGCGCACGAACTCGGTCACGTCGTGCTCGGACACCGCATGGGCACACAATTTGCGTTTTTCAATCGCCTGCGATTTGAGGAAAAGGAGACGTTCCGCCACTTTGGTTTTACGCGCACACCCGAAGAGGAACAGGCGGCGACACAGCAGGGAATCGAATTACTGAAGAAGTCGCCCTACAAAGATCACCCCGGAAACGCGGCACTTTTTCTCGAAGCGCTGAAGAACCGTTCAAAGGAGATCCCCAATCTGGTCAGCCCGCACCTGGGCACCAGGGTCGCGGCAGGCTGGACGACCGGCTCTGCGGAGCCTGCGGAGCCGTCTGCGGAAAAGCCGGCGGGCAACGTCATTGCCGCGCTGCCGCTGGGCGGCCGCATCAAGGTCGAACCGTGGAACAATCAACTGCAGATGCTCAAGTCCAAGCCGGCAGGCGGGCTGACCAAAGACGAGAAGATGGCGTTCGAGGTGACCCCGTTTTTTCTTTATCTCACGCGGCAGGGAAATAACGTAGCGAAGGAAGCTCAGAGCGCAGTATCTGTGAAGTCAGACACGGATACGAGCATACCGGACACAAAACCGTAAGCGACGCAAAAAACAAGCGCCGATCAGTCTCCGCTTACGTTCCAGACGTACAGGAAGCCCTCGTCCGTGGCGGTCGCGACTTTGCGTTTGGATTTTCGAGTAGCGCGGTTCAACGCGGAACGGACGTTTTCCTTGGTGTCTTTCAGTTCGGCCAAAGGCACCCTAAGGGCCGCTCCGTTCTTGAGCTGGTCGAGGTCGCGCAGAATCATGGAAACAATCAGCTTGTGTTTGCCATTGCGCGAATGAGGAACATCCCCCAAGTCCAGGGTCCTGAAATGAGCTGCCACGCGGTTCGTTTTCAAGATGCGCCTCCCATTCCACAAACGTAAAACTAACGCCACGTATTACTATCACAGACGCCGCGCCGCGTGCAACAGAAAAAATACAGAGTAAACATAACCTCTCTAGCCGACTCTATCCACGGGAAGCTGACGCAGTCGCGCTAACACCATCCACAGGAAACTGATTCAGTCGCGCTAACACACGGGAAACTGACTGTGAGCCGCGCTAACACCATCTGACTTCTCCTTAAGAGACGCTGCGTTAATGAGAAGACATTTAGAAGATTTTCCCCGTATGAATGGAAGACTGCTACGTTGCACGCAGCCACAGGAGAGGCTGCTATGCGAAACAGGGAAACGTATTTCGAGCAGGTTCCCATTGCGATAGTCGAGACAGTTCTCCGGCAGGCTGCAGCGCTTGCAGAAGAGCTCGAGAAAACGCCTGCGCCAGTTCCGGCGCCAGGGCGCCAAGCCGTGGAGGAACTATTGAAGCAACAGGAAAGTACTCCGTCCAAGGGAAAACCATGAGGAAGATGACTTGGGTCAAGTCCGCGCACAGCGAGTTATGGTCTTGCTCTCGATGCGCCTGGGCGTTCAAGCCTTCGGGTCCGCCGCGTGGCAATTCTCTAGACGAGATGATGCAGAACTTCGAACGCCAGCGCGACCAGGAGTTTGCATCTCACGTTTGCGCCGCGCACCCGCCGGCCAAGGGCCAAGAACGCCAAAACGATCCCAGAGTTCGCGGCAGATCCGACGATCAAGCCGAGTCGTGAGCCGCATGGAAGGGGCCATAGCTCCCTGCGCCTGCCAATATACTCATGGTGTTTTGCTAGGCGGCCCGGTATAGCTGCACTATAATTCGCCGTCGAATGCCACTTACTCCAGAGACAAAGCTGATACCACACGAAATCCTGCCCGCGACCGGCGCAGGAGGGATTCCTGTGGTGTAGCAGGAAGATCATGAGTTTGGGCTAGGAGATCCTTGTGAGCATGGAGAGATTTCAGAGACGAGCGCTCTTGCTGCATGCTCTTGTGGCAATGACGATGACCACGATGGGAGCGAGGGCGCAGGACCGTTCGCAAGGGCGGTCGATGGTGATTTCGCGGGGCGGGATCGTGGCGGCGGAATCGCCGCTGGCGGCGCAGGCCGGAGTGCGGATATTGGAGCGCGGCGGGAATGCCGTGGACGCGGCGATTGCGACGAACGCGATGATGGGCGTCGTGGAGCCGATGATGAACGGCATCGGCGGGGATTTGTTCGTGATCGTGTACGACGCGACGGCGAACAAATTGTATGGCTTGAACGCCAGCGGATGGGCGCCGAAGGGATTGACGATCGAATATTTGCAAAAGCAGGGAATTCGCAGCATGCCGCAACAGGGCGTGAATGCGATCACCGTGCCGGGCGCGGTGGACGGTTGGCAAAAGCTGGCGGACAAGTTTGGAAGGAAAAAACTGGCGGAGGATTTGGCGGCGGCGATTCGAACGGCGCAGGACGGGTTTCCGGTGCCGGAATGGACGGCGGCCTATTGGGCCGCAGGAGTGGATTATTTGCGCAGAGACGAAGCGGCAGCGCAGACGTATCTTCCGGCGGACCGCGCACCGAGAGTGGGCGAGGTGTTTCGCAATGCAGATTTGGCGTGGTCGCTGCAGCAGATTGCGCAGCATGGCCGAGATGCATTTTACAAAGGTGAAATTGCCGCGAAGATTCTGGAGTCGATGAAGCGCCATAGCGGGCCGATGAATGGCGAGGACCTGGCGGAATATTCGAGCGAATTTGTCGAGCCGATTTCCACGACGTACCGCGACTGGACGGTCTACGAATTGCCTCCGAACGTGCAGGGGATGGCGGCGCTGGAAATGCTGAACATTATGGAGACGTTTCCGCTGGGGCAGAAGGATTGGGGCTTCGGCTCGGCAAATGCGCTGCACGCGATGATCGAGGCGAAGAAACTGGCGTACGCGGATTTGATCAAGTACATCGGAGATCCGAGGAAGCAGAAGCTGCCGGTAGCGACGCTGATTTCGAAAGAGTGGGCAGCGCAAAGGGCGAAGCGGATCGATTCGAATCGTGCGAACTGCGATGCGGGCGCGGGAGAAATACCGGCAGGGAAGGATACGACGTACTTGAGCGTGGTGGACCGCGACGGGAACATGGTTTCGATGATTCAAAGCAACTACGAATCGTTTGGTTCCGGAATCGTCGCGACGGGAACGGGGTTTGCGCTGCACGACCGCGGCGGGCTGTTCAGCATGGATCCGTCTTCGCCGAACACGCTGGCAGGGAGGAAGCGGCCGTTGCACACGATTATTCCGGCGTTTGCGCAGAAGGGCGACACGCGGGTGGCATTTGGAATCATGGGCGGGTGGAACCAGTCGCAGGCGCACGCGCAATTCATCGCGGATCTCGCGGACTTCAAGATGAACATTCAGGCGGCGCTGGAAGCCCCGCGCTTCAGCAAGCAGACGTTCAGCGGGTGCGACGTGATGATGGAAACCCGATTTTCGCAGAAGGTGCGCGAAGAACTTGCCGGCAAGGGACACAAGATCGACTTGAAGGGCGCGTTCACCAGCGGGGTAGGCGGGGGCCAGGCGGTGCTGCGGGATTTTGCGGCTGGGGTGAATTACGGGGCTTCGGACCCGCGCAAAGACGGGCAGGCGGCGGTAGAATTACCCTTTGAATAGTATATGGCTTTGGAGGCAACAGGAGATTTTGGGGGCCAAGACGGTGAAAGAATCTTCCCTAATTGAGTGACGGAGGGCACAGTTG
>JBARRT010000033.1:0-2394 GCA_049644365.1 Candidatus Acidiferrum sp.
AAAGAAATCCTGCAAACAAGGGACTGATGGCCGCACCGGTCGTGCGCGCTACTCCCGTAATTCCTCCGGCCGCGGATCGTTCCTCCGCACTCACGACCGCCATCGTATAGGACTGCCTCGCGGGAACATCCATTTGGCTGATGCTGAACCGCACGAGCAGGACCAGCACCGCCACCTCGAGGTTTGGCATCAGCGGCACAAGAATCAGAAGAATATTCGAAGGCAAATGCGTGAAAACCATCGTCCGAATCAGCCCGATCCGCGATGCCAGCCGGGAAGCCAGGAGAGCCGATATTCCGGCAAAGACATTCGCCCAGAAAAAAATAACGCCTAGCGCTGCCGGTCTGACGCCGAATCGCAAATAAAACCAATACGCGGCAAAACTCTGCACCACAAACCCGCCGGCAAATGAATCCAGAGCGAACAGGCTTGAGAGCTTCAACACGATATGACCTGACCGCGTGACGCCGAACGAACTCGTCACCTTCGCTGGTGAAGCCGGTCCCTCGGCAGCCGGGCTCACTTCAGCAAACGAAGAGAGTCGTGTAAATAGGAGGGCCAGCACGATTCCCAGCGCGGCATAGGAAAGGACCACCACCCGGTAGCTCTCAACAGGTGCCATCAGGCTTTTTTGCAGCGTTTGCGAAATGGTACCGCCGAAGAGGGCCCCGAGGGCGGTCGCTATGGAACCAGCGAGCGTGTACCACGCGAACACCTCCGTACGCGTCTTGGGAGAAACGACATGGGAAAGAGCAGCTTGCTCAATCGACAGAAAGGGCCCCACTTCATTCCCGCTCGGACTGATCACCCCGATCGTGCCCGCAATGATCAGGAACAAGAAGTTTCTGGTAAAGACAAAGGCCAGTCCGGCAGTAGCCATGAGAATGGCGCCGGCAATCAGCATGCGTCGCCGCCCGATCCGATCGGCTCGCGTCGTCAGGTACAGCGAGACCACGATATCGCCGGTCAGCGTCAGCGTGAGAAGCAGGCCCGTTTGTGCCGTCGTGAGCCCCAAACTCACCAGGTAGAAAACCAAAATGACGGACAGCGAGCCGTAAGCAAATAGCCGAACGAATCGAGTCAGGAACAGCAGCCATCCATCCCTCGTTAGACTGTTGAGCGCGCTCGGTATCAGGTTGATCGCCGCCATCGCAACGCTACAGCAGGGACTCTGAGTCCACTAGGTGATGCACTGGCATACTTTGTTCTAAGGCATTCACAAATCCTACCGGCTGGTTACGGCTTCATACACAACCATCCGCGCCACGGGCTTGCTGTCTTCTTCCTGTTCCGGGGCGTAAACGCGATGGGTGTCGGGGTCCACGGCCAGGCTGTGAACCTTTTTCTGCACCGGAAAGTCCTCCAGCTTGCGGTAATGATCCGGATCGTCCATCTGGAATACGGAGATGGCCCCGCTCGAACACGCCACATAGATGCGCTTGAGACCGGCATCGAATTTGATAACGTCAGGGCCACGGGCCAATGGGAGGAATGCGATGGGCTGGTGCGTGTCGAGATTGAAAACCGTCATAAGTTCGTTGCCTTCACACGAAAGGAAAGCGCGATGATGCTCTGGATCAAGGGCCATCCCATGGTTTCCTTCGCACCGCCCGACCGGATATCGCCCCACGACTTCGTCAGTCGCCGGATCAATGACCGCGAAAATATTCTTATCCTGAAGATTTACATAAACCTTGCGAGCAACAGGATCGTACTGCGGCATGCCCGTTTCGCTATCGAAGTGCAGAGTCTTTACGATCTCGTCTTTCGTGACATCGACAATCGCTTCCGCTTTGCCTCGTTCATCGGAAACGTAGAGCTTGTGAAACGGCGCGGCGTAAGTGCTGCCGTCCGGCTTGGCGTCGGTTGGAATCTTCTTGATTACCTTCATCTGCCGCAGGTCTACCACGCCGATGGTGTTGTCCCCGGCATTCGAGGTATAGAACTTCTTCAGTTCGGGCACGTACTCGACGCCTTCAGCTCCCGGCGTGTCGGTCACCGTTGCAACCACCTTGTTTGTACGGAGGTCGATCACATACGTCTGTCCCGCAGCGAGATGAGCGGAAATGAGATAGCGGTCGTCTGCATCGATCGTGAGATAGTCGAATCGTTTTCCTCCCGGTCCCGGCAGATCGAATGCAGTTACTTTCTTCAATGTGGGCGCGCCCGGCTTGGCGGAAAGCCCCAATGCCGCCGTCAGTGCGATTATTACGAGGCACAGCCAACCTTTATTTCGCATGGTAGGCCTCCGATGATTTCTGGCAAAAAGGAACTAGCGCTCCATTCCGTGGGCGGCACTGCCTTTCCCCAATTCATCGAGAGCGGCTTTGAACGCCGTGGCGAGTTTTTCCGCTGGACCCCGGCCCCAGTAATGAAGAAAAATCAACACGGGAC
>JBARRT010000034.1:0-1516 GCA_049644365.1 Candidatus Acidiferrum sp.
ATATAGACCGAGGCAACCATGCCGGCCTCGGTTGGCGTGAACCATCCGGTCAGGATGCCGCCCATGATAATCACCGGGATCATGAGTGGCAGTATGGAGGCGCGGAT
Organism: Candidatus Acidiferrum sp.; assembly: GCA_049644365.1. Lineage (GTDB taxonomy): Bacteria > Acidobacteriota > Terriglobia > Acidiferrales > UBA7541 > Acidiferrum. Next base: position 108 of record JBARRT010000034.1, read on the forward strand.
CGCGTCAGCGAATTCGCAGAGCGAGGCGCGCGGTTTCCTCAGGCCGACTGGGCCGAAAAAGTGCGAATAGATCATCAGTCCGATGCCGAGGACCACGCCGGGCGCGATGCCTGCCAGAAATAATCCGCCGATCGAGACGTTCCCAGTCGCACCATAGACCACTGCCATGATGCTCGGCGGAATGAGGTTGGCCATCGTCGAGGCGCAGGCGATCAGCGCCGCCGTAAAGGCGCGGTCATAGCCTTCCCGCGTCATTTCCGGGGCGACAGTGCGGCTCAGCACCGCGACATCCGCTGTCGAGGAGCCGGAAATGCCGGCGAAAAACATGCTGAACAGCGTGACGACTTGCGCCAGCCCGCCGCGCATGTGGCCGACCATGGTCTGCGCCAGCCGGATCATCCGGTTTGTGACGTTGGCCGAGGTCATTAATTCGCCGACCAGCAAAAAGAACGGTACCGCCAGCAGGATTTCGGAATCGATGCCATGGAACATCTGCCCGATCATCGATTGCATGCTGATCGGTGTGAGGGCGCAGGCGGCAAGCACGCCCGACATCAATGCGAAGGCAACTGGCACGCCCATATAGCCAAAGCCCAAAAAACAGGCCGTCATCAGTAGAAGGATCGCACCGTTCGTCATTTCACGACCCCCACAAAATCGTCGGTGTCTTCAGGCCCCTCGAAACCGTTGCGCCAGCCATTGACCAATTGCTCGATGCAGAACAGCACGATCAGCGCGCCCGCAATCGGCACGCTTGCGGTGTAGGTTGCGAGCGGAATCAGCGAGGGCGCTCGAAAGCTGCCGAGATCGTTCATGAAGTTCTGGATGCCGAACACCAGCATCGCCAAGGCGACCAGCAGGATGATTATACGATTGAATGTTTCCATGAAGGTGCGCCCGGGACCGCTCATGCGCTTGGTAATCTCGACCAGATTGAGATGGTCGATCCGGCGCGTCGCAGCGGCCATTCCGATGAAGACGCCCCAAGCGAAGAACCCGGTGGTGGCGAGTTGCAGCCATAGGATCGGAACACCGACCGTGCGCGTCACGACGTCGAGGAACACGGAAAAAGTGAATCCTGCGATGGAAATTCCGCAAAGCACCATCAGGACATGCTCGAGTGGATCCAGCGCCCGCCATTTGAGATGGCGGTGGCGCGCGATCACGAGCGGTGGTTTGGCCAAGACTTCTCCCACTGAGCCGGCGGCGTGCCGCGGGCGGCGGCGATTTAGCGCCACCGCCCGAACGGCAAGCTACGATTGGATCATTTTACGTTGCGAACGAGTTCGAGAATCTTCACCGCGTGCGGACCAAGCTCCTTGGCGAGTTGATCCTGAATCGGCTTGGCATCAGTCATGAAACCCGATTTATCGACGTTCTCGACGACCTTGACGCCCATCGTCTTGAGC
>JBARRT010000035.1:0-1522 GCA_049644365.1 Candidatus Acidiferrum sp.
TCAGGACCACCGACGGATCGAACGAAATCACCACGGCTCGCGGTATTTCGCCCGATTCCCTCAGCGCGCCGATCAGCGCATGTTCTCCGCCCCACGATCCCTGCGGCTTGATCTCCAGATAAAACACCACGTCATTCTTTTTCGAAAACGCCAGAAGTTCTTCCAGCGTGGGAATCCGCTCCCCCATGAATTCGCTTCCGAACCACGAACCGGCGTCCAGACGCCGCAATTCGGAGAGTGTCATGTCGTGCACGATTCCCTGCCCGTTCGTCGTACGGTCTACCGTCGCATCATGGATGGCTACGAGGTGCGCGTCCCGCGACATTTGCAAATCCGTCTCGATGAACGTCGCTCCCATGGCCACAGCCTTCTTGAACGCCGCCATGGTGTTCTCCGGCGCGTGCCCCGATGCTCCGCGATGCGCGATGACGAGCACTTCCCTGCTCCTTTGGCCACAGCCGGTATCCGCCCGACACCGCTGCTCTCAACAAGTTTCCGTCTTCGTAGCAATTCTATACTTCTTGCAGGCCTTATAAGAATTATGCTAACACCCACCCACGGCATGGGAGCGTGCACCCATTTGCCGTGCATCTTGAATCTAACTGGTCGAAGCACGATGGAACGTTTGTCCAGGAGGACATTATGAGAAAGGAACTCCGGGCCCTATTCGTTAGCGCACTGCTTTGCGCCCCGGTTTTTGGACTGCCAAATTACGCGGCCGCCGCGCCAAGGGACGAGAAAAAACAGCGTGAACCAAAAAGTGTAGCCAATGAAGTTCGGCACCGCCTGGTGATGCTGCCGTGGTACTCGGTATTCGACAATCTCGCTTACAAAGTGGAGGGTGACAAAGTAACTCTGTACGGCCAAGTCACGCGGCCGACGTTGAAGTCGGACGCCGAGGGCGTCGTGAAGGGCATTGAAGGAGTTTCCACGGTAGTGAACAACATCGAGGTTCTGCCTCCCTCGCCGATGGATGATCAGCTTCGCCGCGCACTCTACCGCGCGATCTATGGTGAAGCGGGCCTCTCGCGGTATTCCATTCAGGCCGTGCCTTCCATTCATATCATCGTGAAAAACGGCAACGTCACCCTGGAAGGAGCGGTCGACAGCGAAGCAGACAAGAACCTGGCCGGCATTCGAGCCAACCAGGTCCCGAATGTTTTTTCCGTGAAAAATAATCTCATCATCAGCAGCTGAAGGCGATCCTTGGAACGCGAAGGGGCCGCCGGCTAGGCGGCCCCCGTGGCGCCGCTGCGCAGCAGTTGGCGCGAAACGCGCCGCGCGGTTTCTTTCAGCGCTTCGATGATTTTCGGCATGCTGGATTCATCCATTTGCGTCAGCGTGCCGCTTGCTCCGATTGCCGCGGCCACATTTCCCACCGCGTCGAGCACCGGCGCACCGAGGCAGCGCGCACCCAAACTGTTCTCTTCGTCATCCATGGCGTACCCCGCCTGCTTCACGTGGTCCAATTCCGCCAGCAACTTCGTCATATTGGTAATCGTTTCCGGAGTTCTTTTTTTCA
>JBARRT010000036.1:0-11622 GCA_049644365.1 Candidatus Acidiferrum sp.
GCAAAGCCCCAGGGTGAATAGTCCACCCAGGTCCAGCCCCACGGGCCGACCCAATTCCAGTAGCCATAACTGTAAGGAGCCCAGCCCACCGCAACTTCGCGTGGGTACCAAACGTGACCATACTCGGGCTCATCGCGCCAAGAGCCGTAATCGTCGAGGTCGTCATAGCCGACCATGTCGCGAGAAACATAGCGCGCGGAAAGAGAGTTGTCTTCCTTGAGGTCGCGATCCTGTGCCCAGCGGTCGAGGCCATCGGGACTCGGAGCGCGATCAATGTTGAATTCGATGTTGTCGTCCGTGCCGTTGAATTCGGCGCGCTCACCGGAATGAACTTCGTAAGTTTTGCCGCCGGCGGCGACTTCGCCTTCACCGCGAATTACAGTGACGCGGGCTGACTGGCCAGTCTCATCAACGTCCACGCGAAATGCGCCAGCCTGCTTCACAGTAAAGGCCAGGTTGGGCGCGTCAACTTCGTACAAGTCTCCTTCGCGCAATTCTCTCACGCGAAAATTAATGCTGCCCTCGGCGAGGCGCATCTGAATGATGTTTGCATCCAGGTTCAAAAAGGAGAGCGCGGTCATGCTGCCCACATGGATGCCAGCCTGGCCCGCCTGCAGTTCAGCGCGCGAATCCTTGTCAACCCAAAGTTTGTCTCCGATGGTTACTGGGCGATTCTTGGCCGCGTTGCCCCATTCGCCTTCTCCGCCGGGCTGCATGGAAACTGTGCCGTCAAGGTAGCTGATGCGGGCAACGCGTGTCGGCGGATCCCTGTCTTCGTCCGCACGCGCGTTCGGCGCAACCAGGCAAGTAAGACCCGTCATGCACAACAGGAGGGCAGCGTCTCGGGCGATCGCTGTCCAGTCGAAACCATTCCTGCCGATCCTTTTTGTTGCGTTCATGACGAATCCCCTGTCCTCGGTCTGGACGCTGGCCGCCTCGCGGCTGACAAGATAGGTGTTCCAGCCGAACAGGAGCTATGCACTTATAGCTCCTATTGACGTAGAACACCACAGTGGGAAAGAAGTTGCCATCAAGAACGCTTTTAGATGGACTGGCCAGATCTGCTATCAAATAAATACCTTATTATGAATAACTTACGAAAACTATGTACTTCGGGACGGGCGCTCGAGAACTAGCCGAGTTTGGAGTTTTCGCCAATCTGATAACCAACCCCGCGGATGGTTCGAATGAGGGCGCGATCGTAGCCGAAATCGACTTTGCGCCGAAGGTAGTTGATATAAACATCGACGACGTTGGTCATGGCGCCCAAATCAAACTTCCAGACTTGCTCGAGAATCGAGGCGCGGGAAACGGGCTGCCCCGCGTTGCGCATGAGAAATTCAAGCAGAGCATATTCCTTGGGGCTCAGAGCGATTTCGTGACCACCGCGTTGGACAGCGTGGGTGATGCGTTCGAGCTCGAGATCCGCGATTTGCAGAACGGCGCGCGACGGGCGGCTGCCACGCCGCAGGACCGCGCGAAATGCGAGCGGAAAGCTCGGCGAAAACGAACGGTTTCGCAACATAGTCGTCGGCGCCTGCTTCCAGCCCACGGACGCGCTCTTCCACTTTTGCGGCGGCTGTTACGATGAGCACGGGAAGGTCCGGTTTTTGGGAGCGAATCCCGCGGAGGACTTCCAGGCCCATGGCACCAGGGAGACCAAGGTCGAGAATGACAAGATCGTAGTGTTGATTCAAAGCCAGCTCTTGCGCTTCGAGGCCATCGGCGACAATCTGAACGGCGAACTGCTCCTTTTGCAGCTCTTGGCAAAGAAAATCCGCGAGCGGGGCGTCATCTTCGGCGACAAGTATGCGCATTTAGTTCCACAAACAGCGTAGATTTTTAGAAGGGGTGAGCACAGTTTGGCGGGAGGATGATGGCGTGTCAAGGCGATGAATGAAAGCGATGGCGGAAAGAACATTACCACGGCCATGCCCCTGAGATGTGCTTAAATAGGGGAATGCCAGCCCACGGAGGATGTCGATGAATCGTCGTTTCGCTTTAGTTGCTGTGTGTTTGCTTGGTGCAGGACTGTTCGCGGCCAGTTGCGGGAAATCGGCGGACCAGGCATCCGGCCCGGATGCAAACTCGTCTCCATCTGTAGCGGAGTCGGCGAAAACCGCCGTCAAGAAAGCTCTCGAGCCAAAGCCATTGGTGGGTCCAGCGGATACCGTGTTGACGGTCGTTTTGGATCAAACCATCAGTTCGAAGACCACTCAATCGGGGGAACGATTTTCGGCGACTGTAGAAGCGCCGGTCGAAGTCGAAGGCAAGGTAGCCATCCCCAAAGGCGCGCGCGCAGAGGGAATCGTGAAGGAAGCGAAAGCTGCCGGGCGGTTCAAGGGTGGTGCCGTGCTGTCCTTGGCGCTAACGAGCGTGACTGTCGATGGAAAGGACCACGAGGTTCAAACTTCGGCGCCGACGATGGCCAGCAAAGGCAAGGGCAAGCGCACGGCAGCCATGGTCGGCGGTGGCGCAGGCGGTGGAGCGTTGATCGGCGGACTGGCCGGCGGCGGGAAGGGCGCCGTCATCGGAGGTTTGATAGGCGCCGCAGCGGGCACCGGTGGCGCGGGATTGACAGGCAATCGCGACATTACCCTTCCTGCGGAGACAGCGCTGCATTTCAAGCTGCTGGAGCCAGTGGAAATCAAGAAGAAATAGCAACAAGTCCTGCGTCAAGGCCCTGCGGGATCCGGAAGGAACCCGCAGGGCCTTTTTTTTTCTGGGGCCCTTGCCATTGATGCACGGACGAAAACAGAGCAAATCCCCGCGTTGAGCTAGATTCACTTCTCATCTCACAAACAGGCCGCGTAACTTACGATTCCGACATCCGTAATACAATTGCGCGGCCCAGGCCATGCCAATTTCCCCCACCTTGATACAAGCCGAAGCAGTCTGCCGAGAATACCGGCTGGGCGAAACCCTCATTCGTGCCGTCAACGAAGTCTCCCTCACGGTACGACGGGGTGAGTTCCTCGCGTTGCTGGGAAGCTCCGGGTCTGGTAAGTCGACGCTATTGAGTTTGCTGGCTGGCCTGGATCGCCCCACGTCTGGCGGAATTCGCGTACAGGATCGCAATCTGTCTGAATTGGATGCGGAAGAACTCGCACGATATCGCCGAGAAACAGTTGGGATGGTGTTTCAATCGTTCAATCTACTGCCACGCATGACACTCGAAGAAAATGTCGAGTTGCCGTTGCGGCTTGCGGAAGTGGATCGTAATGAGCGCGAGTCCCGCGTGAGGGAGGCGCTCGAACGAGTAGGGCTGGGTCCGCGGAAGCAGCATCGGCCTAGCGAACTCTCGGGCGGCGAGCAACAGCGCGGTGCGCTGGCGCGCGCGCTCGTGAATCGCCCAACGATCTTGTTCGCGGATGAGCCGACAGGAAATTTGGACAGTGTTAACGGTGAGCAAATCCTGCTGCTGATGCGGGAATTTCAAAACTCGCTTGGGATGACCATCATCATGGTGACCCACGAGAGGCCCCTGGCCGAGAAGTTTGCAAACCGCATCGCCGTGCTTTCCGATGGCCGGCTCGTCAGCGAGGGGGAGCCGAAGTGAAAACGCGCGACCTGACCGAGCTGGCCGTGCGCAATCTGCGCGAGGCGGTGCTCCGCAATTCCCTGACGACGCTGGGCGTCGCCGTTGGTGTGGCTTCCCTGGTGGCGATGCTCTCCCTTGGTGTTGGTTTGCAGACGCTCGCTTCACAGCGGCTCACTCGCTCCGGGCTATTTGACGCCGTATTTGTTACCTCGCAGCGCGATTTTCGGGGAACACGACGACCGCGGAATGAAAATCCCACTCCCAAGAAGGAAGCTCGCGTCTTGGATGAAGATGCGCGGCAGCAATTGGCGAAGCTCGCGAACGTTACAGAAGTGTATCCGCAGATTCGCTTCATCACCGAAGTGCGCTACGGCGCCAAGTCGCCGACGACTTCCGTGCTCGGGCTGCCCGACTCTTCCAAAGGCAGCGGGGCGTTCGAAGGGATGACAGGTTCCTATTTTTCTTCCCCGACGGCGGATGAGGCGATATTGCAAGCGGAGTTCGCGAAGGAATTGACGGATCAGCCGGCGACGCTCGTCGGGAAAGATCTGGTTCTGCGCTACGCGGAGCGTGCCGCGCTTTCGAAAGAGGGTGGCGGGAACGGCTCATTTCTGGAAGGCATGATGGGTGCGGCCATGCCGGGTGGAATCTCGATTGTCCCACGGGTGAAGACCTTGCGGATTGTGGGTGTCATCGAGTCGGACCCATCAGCGGGCTTCGGAGGATTCGGAGGCGCGCGGGTATTTTTGCCTCTCCTGACAGCGGAGCACCTGCACGTAGCGCAGCCTGATGACCTGCAGGCTTTTCTGAGCGGCGACCCGGCAAAACCGTCTTACATGGCGCTGACCGTTCGCGTCCGTTCGCCAAAAGACGTTTCGCAAGTGGAGGCGGCCATCAAGCAGTTGGGGTTTTCGACTTTTTCCCTGTTGGACGCGACCAAGAGCCTGCGGCTGGTGTTTACGGTCTTCGATTTGTTTCTCGGATTATTCGGGAGCCTCGCGCTCACGGTCGCATCGCTCGGCATCATCAACACGCTGGTGATGGCCATCCTCGAGCGGCGCCGCGAGATCGGCATCCTAAAAGCGCTGGGCGCAACGGATAGCGACGTTCGCAGCCTTTTCTTCGCTGAAGCCGGCGCGATGGGACTCTTCGGCGGAATCTTCGGAGTGGCGCTGGGCTGGCTGATCGGAAGAGCGCTAACTTGGGGAACAACAATTTACCTGCACCGGCAGGACTTGCCAGGCGTGAAAATTTCCTATGTTCCGTGGTGGCTGGCGCTCGGCGCAATCGGATTTGCAATGGTGGTAAGCCTGATCGCGGGGCTCTATCCGGCCGCGCGCGCGGCTCGCCTCAACCCCGTTGAAGCTCTTCGCTATGAGTAATACCACGTCTCTTGGCGGGTTTTCCGGCCAGCGATTTAGCAGGCGACGAGCCTTCCGTATAAGATAATAGAAGTACAAAGAATTCGAAGGATACCTATGGAAACTGCATACATCTGCGACGCCATTCGAACGCCGATCGGACGGTACGGCGGAACGCTTGCGGCCATTCGCGCCGATGATCTGGCGGCGATTCCCATCAGCGCCTTGATGAAGAGAAACGCGAATGTGGATTGGGGCGCCGTCGATGATGTGGTTTACGGGTGCGCGAACCAATCAGGAGAAGACAATCGAAACGTCGCGCGCATGGCGCTGCTGCTGGCCGGTTTGCCGAAGGAGGTTTCCGGTACGACCGTGAACCGGCTTTGCGGCTCGAGCATGGATGCGGTGGCGACCGCAGCGCGAGCAATCCGGAGCGGTGAAGTGGAGTTGGTGATAGCCGGGGGCGTCGAGAGCATGTCGCGCGCTCCTTTCGTAATGGGCAAGGCCGATGGCGCGTATTCGCGCGCCATGAAGTTGGAAGACACGACGATGGGCTGGCGGTTCATCAATCCGCTGATGAAAGCGAAGTATGGCGTGGATACCATGCCGGAGACGGGCGAAATCGTAGCCGAAGAGTTTCATGTTACGCGCAAGGACCAGGATGCCTTCGCGCTGCGGAGCCAGCAGCGTGTAGCGGAAGCCATTCGCGCTGGGAGGCTGAAGCAGGAAATCGTTCCGGTGGCGATTCCGCAAAAAAAAGGGGACACGCTGCTTTTCTCCGAAGATGAGCATCCGCGACCGGATACCACGATGGAAGCGCTTTCGAAATTGAAACCGGTTGTGAAGCCCGACGGGACGATCACCGCGGGAAATGCCTCAGGGATCAACGATGGGGCGTGTGCGCTGGTGCTGGCTTCCGAGAGTGCCGCGAAACGCCATGGGCTGACGCCGAAGGCGCGAGTTGTGGCAGCTGCGGCAGCGGGCGTGGCGCCGCGGATCATGGGAATGGGCCCGGTACCAGCCACGCGCAAAGTCATGGCCAAGTCCGGCTTGTCGCTGGCGCAGATGGATGTGATCGAATTGAACGAAGCTTTCGCTTCGCAAGCGCTGGCGGTGCTGCGAGAACTGGGAATTCCGGAGGACGCGGCGCACGTCAATCCAAATGGTGGTGCGATTGCGCTGGGGCACCCCCTAGGCGCGAGCGGCGCACGTTTGGTGACGACGGCGCTCTATCAATTGCAGAGGACCAATGGCAAGTATGCGCTCTGCACCATGTGCATCGGTGTGGGGCAAGGGATAGCGCTGATTTTGGAGCGCGTGTAAAAAATCTCGGAGTGATAGCGTCCGACGTTTGCTTGAATTCTCCTGCATGGGGTGCGGCTGGTGTCCTTCGTTGAAACCGGCGGTGCAAGAATTCATTACGCCATCGAGGGCGCAGATGGCGCGCCCGTGCTGGCGTTTTCCAATTCGCTCGGCACGAATTATTCCATGTGGGATCCGCAAGCACAGGAATTGCGGAAAACATTCCGGATTCTGCGGTACGACACTCGCGGGCACGGACAATCCGCGGTTCTGCCGGGACCGTATACGATCGAGCAGCTGGGAAACGATTTCCTAGGGCTGCTGGATGAGCTACACCTCGGCCCCGTGCATTTCTGCGGGCTGTCGATGGGCGGAATGATTGGCATGTGGCTAGGAATCCACGCGCCGAGCCGGCTGCACAAACTCGTGCTCTGCAATACGGGAGCAAAAATTGGAACTGAAGAAGGTTGGAGGTCGCGGATCGAAGCCGTACAAAAGAGTGGCATGAAGTCGATTGCAGTAGGAGTGATAGAACGGTGGTTCACGCCGGCCTTCCGCGCGAAGGCGCATGCGACGGTCTCGCAAATCCAGAGGATGTTGGAAGAAACCAACCCGGACGGTTATGCCGCGTGCTGCGCGGCTGTTCGTGATTACGATTGCCGCGGGCAGCTGGAAAGAATCGGCGCTCAAACTTTGGTAATTACAGGGGCTCATGATCCAGCCACGCCGCCGGCAGACGGCCAATTCCTTGCAGCGCACATTCGTGGCGGTAAATATCTGGAGCTCAATGCCGCGCATCTTTCCAATATCGAAGACGCAGCTCGATTTACGGGGGAGCTCGCGGCATTTTTGAACTCGTAGGGAGAGTGCGTTGGGGCCAGTTAGATGCTGCTATACGCCAACGGTGGCCGCTCGATGAGAAAAGTGCGGGTCAACAACGAACCGTCGGTGAGTAAAGCCGTCGCAGGAAAATGCGAATGCTGGAGCCGCGCGGTGGGTCCCAGGTTGCGCACTTCCCAATTCTCGCCTACCTCACATTCGAACACGACACTGCCGTGATTGCCGAGGATGACCAGTCGAAACGGCGGGGAGGACTCACGGGCTCCCGTGGATCGGAGGAAATCCACCATCTCGGAAGCGAGTCCGCCGGCTATGTTTTGATAGCTCAAGGAGCACGCCGCCCGCGGCCGCTGATTCTTGAGCTCCGCGCCGGGTAGTTTGCTTAGATCCCTCATCGCAGAATTTCTCCTTCAGGTAACAAGTTCCGCCCGGGAGAAGCTCGACCCTTCCTCCAAGCAACCCGCCCCCCCGGGAAGTTGCGAGACGTGCACCACCGCCGTTCTGAGCTATATGGCCCGATTTGCCCTAGCTATATAGCACAGTAAAATCTCTGTCAACCGTAAAATGGGACTTTTCAACAGCGCTGTTGAAAGCACCCTATAGCACTGCTATCCTGCAGCTCTATAACACCCGTGGTGACGACGGGAACACCAGGCATTCTCCAATCTTGAAGAAAGAATAGAATGGAATATCGTTCTTGTTATGAAATCTGACGCCGCACGAATGTCCACGAAGAAGATGCGCTCCGATTCCCCGGAGAGCGCGCAGACCAAAAACCGTAACGGCGTGCCAGCCTATCAGCGGATCCAGAGCGTAATCCGCAAGCGTATTGATTCCGGCCAGTTGCAACCTGGCGACGCCGTCGCATCCGAACGCGACCTGGCGAAGATTCATCAAGTCAGCCTGATGACCGCCCGCCACGCGCTCGCCTCGCTCGAACACGACGGTGTCGTGGAGCGACGCCGCGGCATCGGAACGTTCGTGGCGGCTCCAAAAATCCATTTCAACAAGCTCATGAGCTACACGGAGCAAATGGCCAGCCGCAGCCTGACCGCCGCATCAAAGATTCTGTTCGCGAAGATCGTGGACGACGAACCTGAGGTTGCTGCGCGGCTCTCCCTCCCTCCGACGAGTGGCGTGATCAAGCTGGAACGATTGCGGCACGCTGCGGGCGAGCCGTTCGCACTGGAAACATGCCACCTCAGCGCCACTGAATTTCCCGGACTCCTGGATGCCCCCGTCGGACGCGAATCATTGTTTGGGATTCTTGAGCGCAATTATAAAGTAGTGCTTGGCTATGCGGATGAAGAGGTAGACGCCACGGCCGCAGATCCCCGAATTGCCGAGCTCCTGGGCGTGCCGCGCCGCGATCCGCTGCTGCGTATTCGCCAGCTGATTTATTCGACGAAGGGAAAAGCGATCATGTACGTATTGGGGTTTTACCGCTCGGACCGGCACAATCTCGTCATCCGCCGGTTCCGGTAGAATCGATGATTCGCGGTCTCCGCCGTACCCCCGTTTCAGCTAGCAAGACAGCCAGATATAGAGAGGGCGCAGCATGCTGGTACTTCTGAAGCGCGACAGTGAAGAAATCAGCCGGCAAGCAGCGCAACTCGTCGCCGGCGCGGTGCGAAAGAAACCGGGATTGGTGCTCGGACTGGCCACGGGTGGCACGATGGTGGGCGTCTATAAACATCTCGTGCAACTTCACAAGGAAGGATCTCTTGATTTTTCTCACGTCGTGACTTTCAACCTGGATGAGTACCTGGGACTTCCGGCGGCGCATTCGCAGAGCTTTCATTATTTCATGCGAGAGCATTTCTTTTCGCGCGTCAATGTGAATACGCGGAATATTCATATTCCGGACGGAACCATCCAGGGCGATTACGATCAATATTGCGCTTCCTATGAAGAGGACATCCGCAAGGCCGGGGGCATCGATCTCCAGATTCTTGGGATCGGCCGCAATGGGCACATTGGTTTCAACGAGCCGACTTCCAGCCTGGCCTCTCGCACACGGCTGAAAGTGCTGAGCCGGGAAACGATGGACGACAACGCGAAGTCTTTTGCGCCGGGCGAGGAGCGTCCGCGTTGCGCGATCACCATGGGCATCGGAACGATTCTTGAAGCGCGGAGAATCATTCTGCTGGCGACGGGCGCAGCGAAAGCGGTCGCGGTGGCAAAATCCATTGAGGGGCCGATCGCATCCGCGGTTTCCGCTTCTGCCCTGCAATTGCATCCTGAAGTTACGTTTATCGTCGACGAGGAAGCCGCTTCGCAGCTCACGCAACGGGAATATTACCGGCGAGTTTTGGAGATGACGGCGCTTCTTACTCCGGACCGGCTGTCCTAGAACAATGAATCCTGCGACACTTTTCCCGATGTTCCTGAAGCTGGGGGGCCGGCCGTGCCTGGCGGTCGGCGCGGGAACCGTTGCCGAGTCAAAGATAGCAAGCCTCATCGAGGCAGACGCGCAGGTGCTCGTGGTGGCTCCCGATGCGACTCCGGGAGTGCGTTCGTGGGCGCAAGAAAATCTCGTTGAATGGCGGCAGCGTGGTTTTCAACCAGACGACCTCAACGGCATGTTTATTGTTGTGGCCGCGACATCCTCGACGGAACTTCACAAACAGATCTTCCAGGAAGCCACGCGGCGGGGAGTCCTGTGCAATATCGTGGACGTTCCGGAGCTCTGCGATTTTTACTATCCGGCGGTGGTGCAACGCGGAGCGCTGCAAATTGCCGTATCTACGTCTGGACAAAGCCCGGCGCTGGCGCAACGCTTGAGAATCGAACTTGAGGAACAGTTTGGTTCGGAATACGAAGCGTGGCTTGAATACTTGGGCGAGGCGAGAGACAAGCTACAGTCCCAAGAACTGGATCCTGAGGAACGCAAACGCCTGCTCCATAAACTGGCGAGTAAAGAGGCCTTTGAAGCGTTTCGCCGGGGGCACGAGCCAACAAGTTCGCCTGACTGAATTCGGCAATTCAGCGGGCCACCGGCAGCCAGACAGCCCCCAGTATCAATAATTTCGATTCAGAAAATGCAATCTTCCGCACGCAACACTCCCCGAGACGGTGCTAGGCTGCTTCTGAGAACTACGGCGAGCGGAGCTATCCCCGGCTCCTTAGGCTCGGATAATCCCCTCGACTTGCCGGAAGTGAGGTTGCGCAAATGCATATACCAATCATGAGAGGCAAGGTTTACTTGATGGGCGCAGGTCCCGGTGACCCCGATCTGCTGCCCGCGGAAGCAGTGAACCTGCTTCGCGCTGCCGAGGTCGTGCTGCATGATGAAGCGGTTTCACCCGAAGTGCTCGAACTCGTATCCGCCTCCGCTCAAGTGCGCAACGTCGACAGACTGATCGAGAGCGAAGCTGTTTCGCGGGAAAAAGTCCTGTCTCTCCTGATCTCCGCCGCTCACGATGGACGGCAAGTGGTGCGTTTGAAGAGCGAAGACGCGCTATCGCCTGAGCGCGTAGCTGAAGAGCTCGAGGCCCTGGTTCAAGCGAACGTGGACTGCGAGCTGATTTCGGGAGCCAGGCCGGCGATGGCCAATGCTGCGGGAAAAAACGCCGCTCGCTGAAGCGGCCCGCTTCAGGCGGAGGCGCTTTCTTCCGGCTTCCGGCGAATAAACTCTGCCGCTCGCTCCGCCGCTTCCTTCACAAGAAAACCCATTTTTGGATGCGAGGGCTCAAGGTCCACGGGGATCCTTTGGCGCGACAGCTCTTCTGAGGTTGTTGGGCCGATGGATGCAACCATCGCGCGCTCCAAGCCTGCGCGCATTTCCTTATCCAGATTCATTTCTGCGGCGACCTGAAAAAGATGCACCGCCTGAACGCTGGTAGTGAAGAGGACGACGTCTATCTTCCCTTCCGCGAGAGACTGGATCGCCGCCCGAAGAGGCGCCAGATCATTGGGCAGCGCCCATTGGTAGACCGGCACTCGCGTGACCCGCGCACCGCGTTTTTCCAGCCCATCCAGTAACTCGGGATTGGAAACTCCGTATTCCTGGACCGCGACTCGGGCGCTGTTCACACGGATTCCCACCGCTGATTGGGCTGCGTCGTCGAGCGCCCCGAGAAGTTCGCGCCACGTATTTGGTTCGGGAACAATGAGAGCAGGAGCAATGCCGATCTCGCGAAGGGCCGCGATGGGCTTCGGCCCGCGGGCCACCACTTTTATTCGTTGGAGCGCCGCGACGTAATCAACGCGCTTGTAGGTGGTCTCTACAACTCCGAGAAGAGTGCGGGCGCCCACGCCGGTCAAAAAGATGACTATATCGAATTCGCCCGCGAAGAGCCTCGTGGCAAACGCAAGCGCTTCAGTATTGGATTCCAGAGGCACTTCCCGCATCGCCGGTGCGACGATAGGAAGACCGCCGTAGCTAGAAATCAATTTAGAAAGCTCCGGAGCTCGGCGGCTTTCCAGCGCCAAAACTCGCAGGCCCGCAAATCCGCTCATGACTTTGGAATTCTTGACCAGAAACGGTCACGTTGCAAACAGCTTTCTCTGAAGGTGGTTGCGAAACGGCGGTCTATCGAGATGCATGGTGAGCGGCCTGAGACATAGGTAACACAT